>NZ_CP072014.1:3755604-4381539 GCF_017603825.1 Arthrobacter crystallopoietes | reverse complement strand
CGCTTCTCCAGAAGTCCTGACCAACAGGTAAGAAGCCGAGCGGTTGACTCTGTCTGATGATTTTCTTCGGCGAAACCCTGGGCCATGCCGGTGTCGGGGACACTGACCGAAAGTACCTGATTACTCTCATGACTACCTCTACTGCCGTGCGCTCTTTTAAGCAGCTCGGAGTTCCCTCGCCGCTCGTCGCCTCCTTGACCGGCAGCGGCATCACCGAACCGTTCCCGATCCAGGTGGAAACCCTCCCGGACACGCTGGCCGGACGCGACGTCCTGGGCCGCGGCCGGACCGGATCCGGAAAGACACTCGCCTTTGCCCTGCCGCTGGTTTCCCGGTTGGCCGAGCAGGAAGCGGCGTACCGCCGTAAGCCGGGCCGCCCGCTGGGCCTGGTGCTCGCTCCCACCCGCGAGCTGGCCACTCAGATCAACGCGACCATCGAGCCGCTGGCCCGCGAAATGGGCCTGAACACCACGGTGATCTACGGCGGCGTCTCGCAGCAGCGGCAGGAAAAAGCGCTGCGCGCCGGCGTCGATATTGTGGTCGCCTGCCCCGGGCGTCTAGAGGACCTGATGAAGCAGAAGATCCTCACGTTGGAGTCGGTGGAAATCACCGTCCTCGACGAAGCGGACCACATGGCGGACTTGGGCTTCCTTCCCGTGGTCCAGCGCCTGCTCGATACCACTCCGAGCCAGGGCCAGCGCATGTTGTTTTCCGCCACCCTGGACAACGGCGTGGACAAGCTCGTCAAGCGCTACCTGTCCAACCCGCTGACCCACTCCGTGGACAATCCACAGGCTGCGGTAAGCACCATGGAACACCACGTGCTCGTATCGCCGGACCAGACCGTGAAGAAGCAGCTCGTGAAGGCGCTGGCGTCCGGCACCGGCCGCCGTATCCTGTTCACCCGCACTAAGCACCACGCGCGCAAGCTGGCCAAAACCCTGACCGATTCAGGCATTCCCGCGGTGGATCTGCACGGAAACCTTTCGCAGAATGCGCGCGACCGGAACCTGGCCGAGTTCTCCTCGGGTGACGTCCGCGTCTTGGTCGCCACCGACGTGGCAGCCCGCGGCGTGCATGTTGATGAAATCGAACTCGTCGTTCACGTGGACCCGCCCACGGAGCACAAGGCTTACCTGCACCGTTCCGGCCGTACCGCTCGTGCCGGCACGGACGGCACAGTTGTCACCATCGTGATTCCGGACCAGAAGCTCGAAGTCGGCAAGCTGATGAAAGCTGCCGGCGTTGACGTAGCCTTTGAGTCCGTGACAGCTTCCTCTCCGCTGGTGGCCAAACTTGTCGGAGACGTCGCGGCCACGGTGGATCCGGTAGCCCGCCGCGCGGCGATGGATGCCAAGGCCGCGCACCGTGGTGGTGCCCCCAAGCAGGGCAAGTCCACCGGAGCCAACGCCCAGCGCAAGCGCGCTGCCCGGTCGCAGGGCGGCCGCGGCCGCACTGCCGGTGTCTCCGCTGGCGGAACGGGCCGCGCAGCTGCGGCAGAGGGCGCCGGCCGCGGACCCGCAGCGCGCAATACCGCTGCCCCGGGTGGCCGTCGCGCCGACGCCGATGTAGCTCAGCCGGGCCGTTCGCGCCGTCCGGCCACAGGGCAGCGGGCCGGCGGACAGCGGGCCGCAGGATCTGCTGGCGGACAGCAGTCATCCAGTGCACGCGAAGAGGGTGGCCGCGGCCTCGGTCAGGCGCCCTCGTCGTCCGCTCCCCGCCGTGGCAACCGCCGCGCCTCGGCACCGGCCAGCAACGCCCGCCGCAGCCGCTAGTTCGCTCAGCGGCGCTCAACGAGGCCGCAGCACAAGGCCCTGACCGACTCCGACCAAGGGGTTGGTCAGGGCCTTACCTGATGGCGCATATTGGTCGCAGCCGCCAGAATGGGTGCTATGAGGGCAATACTGAATATCATCTGGCTGCTGCTGGGCGGCATCTGGTTGGCGGCGGGGTATTTCCTGGCTGGCATCATTTGCTGCGCGCTGATCATCACCATTCCCTTCGGCATCGCGTCCTTCCGGATTGCCGGGTACGCGCTGTGGCCGTTCGGCAGGAAGGTGGTGGACAAAGGCGGCCGCACCTATGTCATGTCGACGCTGGGCAACATCATCTGGATCCTGGTGGCTGGGATCTGGATCGCCCTCGGACACGTGGCAACGGCCATCGCGCAGGCCGTGACGATCATCGGCATTCCCATGGCGATCGCCAACCTGAAGATGATTCCGGTATCCCTGACCCCGCTGGGCAAGGAAATTGTGCCCACGGACCGTCCGTTCATCGGCTATGACAAGCAGTACCCGGTTATCGGTTACGACCGGCATTACCCGGGGTACGGCCGCTAGAGCGATTATTCGACGTTGAGCCGGCGTGCATCGCTAACCCCGGGACGGCGGCGAGCGACGGACTGCACACGGAAGCGCCGCCCAGTGATGTCCGAGGGGACAACCCGGACAAAGTTGTTCTTTTCGCCGCCCTGCCAAGGAAAGAGCGGCAGCATGGACGAGGCCAAGACATCTTCGATGCTGCTCAGTCGCTCTGCGGGTCCCTTGAGGACCACGCTCCAGGCCATATTGGTCGCCGGGTCGTAGCCGTCCGTTTCAAACGCGACGTTGACGCCTGAGAGTGAACCATCCAGTTTCGTGCCCCGTGCGGTGCGGAAAACGATGGAGCCATGATCGACAACGTAGTTGATGGGAAAAATCTCCGGGTGCCCTTCCACGACCACAGCGAGCCGGCCGAAATCGGTACTGCGGAACATTTCCCAGCACTGGCTGGAGGAAAGGTTCTCAATGCCCTGGGATGCCTCTAGTGCCGTCATGACCTCAGTTTATTTGAGCTGGAGGTCAGGAAGATAGCCCCGGTCAGCGCCATCTTGCCAGCCCTCGCTGGGGGTGCAGCAGCAGCGCCCTCGGAAGCATCATTCATCGTGGAAAACAGATGCAATCTCCCTGTGGATGTGCTGGAATTACCTGCATAGCCGTTGAGGCTATTTACTCATGGGCCGGACACATCCATCTGCCTGGGGAGGCAGTGCCTGTGCCCTATATTCAGGAGGCAGCAATGTCTGAGCTCACGGCCGACTTGTCCGGGGAATGGCGGTTCGATCCGGCACATACCCGCATCGGATTTTCCACCCGGCACGCTATGGTCACCAAAGTACGGGGTGCCTTCAACGAGTTTGACGGGGTTATCCATGCGGATGTGGAAAATCCGTCCAATTCGTCCGTCAAGGTCACCATCAAAGTAGCCAGCATTGATACGCGCAGCGAACAGCGGGACGGGCACCTGCGGACCAACGACTTTTTCGACGCACCGAATTACCCGGAGATCACCTTCGTCAGCACGCAGATTGACCAGGTGGACGAGCGTAATTTCATCGTCAACGGGGACCTCACCATCCGCGGCATGACCAAGCAGATTTCCATTCCCATCGAATTAGTCGGCGTCGAACGGGACCCGGGCGGACAACTGCGCGCCGGTTTCGAAGGCACGCGCAGGATTAACCGACAGGATTTCGGCGTTAAATGGAACACCGCGATGGACTCCGGCGGGGTGCTGGTGTCCGACCGGATTGTGCTCGAATTCGAGGTCTCCGCGGTAAAAAGTTGAAAACAGTGCCGACGACGGCGGGTAGGTCGCTTGGCCATGCTACAGGGCGAAGACCGACACCAGGGCAGCGAAACCTCGGCCGCTGATTGCGGGCGGGCATGGAACATGAACTTGCGGCTCGCCCGGTACCCCCATGGCTGCTTCCTCCGGCGGAGTGCCACCGGCAACGGTGTCGAATGGCGCCAAGGTCCGCGTAGCGGTTCCACTCAAAACCTGCGCCTGCCCCTGCAGCAGCACGAGAAACTGGTCCGGCTGTAGGTGCAGCGGCTGCTTCTTGGATAACTCTGCAATGAGGACGCCGGCCCCGAAGGAATCCTTGCGGGTCATGACGTTCAGGGCACGGCAGGCGCCGGTGGGAAGTGCACATGAGGTGGTGCTGCCGCCGTCGAACCTCAAAGGGCGGAACCGCTCCAGCCTGCGCACAACGCCGTCGACCGTCAGCTCAACAACGTCCCCCTCGATCACGGTGATGGTGCGCTCCATCCCGGGGAAAGCGGAGAAAGCGCCGGCCGCCGTGATGTCGGCGATGCTCAGCCGCCACGCCGGTTCCATTGCTGTGCCACCCAACGCAATCTCGCGCGTAACACCGCCGCCATTGCGCCAGGGCTCCGCTTTCAAAGATGCGAATTCAATGATGGCCATGATTTCCTTTATCGGTCAGAGCTGTTTGTCCCAGTTCAGCACATAGACGTCCTCATGCTCGTCATCGGCCGACAAATCCAGGCCAGGTGCCCGTGTGAAGCCCAGACCCGTGACAATTTTTGCCGAGGCGACATTGCGAGGCTTGACGCGGGCCATGATGGGCGGCAGTTCCAACAGCTCGTTCACATGCACGACGACGGCGCGGACTGCTTCCGTCCCGTAGCCCTTTCCCCACGAGCGGTGTTCCAGCCGGTAGTGCAGATCAAGGACGGGCCGGTCGTCGAGCAGCACATGCTTGACGCCGGCAAAACCGATCGCGTCGGTGCGTTCCGGCAACCGGACGGCAAAGTAGCCCACGCCGTGACGGTCCCACTGGTCCTCCCAATGCGCGAACAGGCCTTCTGCTTCTTCGCGCCACCCCAAGGCATCGCCGGTATTGTGCCGGGCAGTCCGCCGGTCGGAGAGGATCCGGAACATGGCGTCCACGTCTTCGCCCCGCGGCCTGTTGAGGATCAGGCGCTCAGTCTGCAGCGTTGTTTCCATCGCCTGCCTGCCGTGGCCTCGCCGGAATTCCTGCCATGGCACCAGCGTAGTCGTGTCACGCCGGGCGCCGTACCGCTACCCAGCAGGTTCCCTTCACGGACCTGTTCTGCGATGCCACGATAGGAGTGGCCCGCGCTGGGAAGGCTGTGGATAACTTTACTTTCAAAGTTGAGCCTAGTACACTCAAGTTAGTTGCGTTGCGGTAATGCACTAACAGCCGATGGAAGGGAGCTTGTGTTGGACGCGAAATTCACTACCAAGAGCCAGGAGGCTCTCTCCTCCGCTGCCATGAACGCCTCGACGGCGGGGAACCCCCAGGTCGAGCCGGCACATCTGCTCAAGGCGCTGATGGACCAGCGTGAAGGTGTCGCCGTCGCACTGCTAAAAGCCACGGGCTCTGATCCTGATGCGGTCAGCGTCCAGGCCAGTTCTGCCATCAAGGCCTTGCCGGCATCGTCCGGGGCATCGGTGGCCCAAGCGCAGTACTCGCGAGGCTTACTGCAGGTCATCAATGTGGCGAAGCAGGAGGCCGAGAAGCTGGGCGACTCCTACATCTCCACCGAACACCTGCTGCTGGGGCTGGCCGCTGACTCGGCTGCCACAGGGAAAATTCTGCAGAGTGCCGGCGCCTCGCATGAAGCACTTCGGGCGGCGCTGCCCGGCGTGCGCGGTGACCGCAAGGTGGACAGTGCGGACCCGGAAAACACTTTCCAGGCGCTGGAGAAGTTTGGTGTGGACCTGACCGCCATTGCGCGCTCCGGCAAGCTGGATCCCGTGATCGGGCGTGACTCCGAGATCAGGCGTGTTGTCCAGGTGCTTTCGCGCCGGACCAAGAACAACCCGGTACTGATTGGTGAGCCGGGTGTCGGCAAGACTGCTGTTGTGGAAGGCCTGGCGCAGCGCATAGTTGCCGGAGATGTTCCGGAGTCCCTGCGGGGCAAGACGCTGATCAGCCTCGACTTGGGCTCCATGGTGGCTGGGGCCAAATACCGCGGTGAGTTCGAGGAACGGCTCAAGGCGGTGCTTGAGGAAATCAGGAACTCGGACGGACAGATCGTTACCTTCATCGACGAACTCCACACCGTCGTCGGCGCCGGCGCGTCAGAAGGATCCATGGATGCCGGCAACATGCTCAAGCCAATGCTGGCCCGTGGTGAGCTGCGCATGATCGGTGCCACCACGCTGGATGAATACCGCGAGAACGTGGAGAAGGATCCGGCCCTGGAGCGCCGCTTCCAGCAGGTGTACGTAGGGGAACCCAGCGTGGATGACACCATCGGCATCCTCCGCGGCCTGAAGGAACGTTACGAAGCGCACCACAAGGTTTCCATTGCCGATTCGGCTTTGGTCGCCGCGGCGACCTTGTCCAACCGCTACATCGCCGGCCGGCAGTTGCCGGACAAAGCGATCGACCTGGTGGATGAAGCCGCCTCCCGGCTGCGGATGGAAATCGACTCGGCTCCCGAGGAGATTGATCAGCTCCGCCGTGCCGTCGACCGGCTGACCATGGAGGAACTGGCCCTCGCCGATGAAACGGACGCGGCGTCGCAGGAGCGGCTCGAGGCTTTGCGCGCGGACATGGCCGACAAAAAGGAGCAACTGGCTGCCCTCAATGCACGTTGGGAAGCCGAGAAGGCCGGATTGAACCGGGTAGGTGACCTGAAGGCGAAACTCGACGAGCTGCGCAGCCTCGCGGACAAGGCCCAGCGCGACGGCGATCTGGCCGAAGCCTCCCGTATTCTCTATGGCGAAATCCCTGCCGTGCAGAAGGACCTGGATGCTGCCCAGGCAGCCGAAACCGAGACAGAAGCACCTGAACTCATGGTGTCCGAGGAGGTCGGTGCGGACGACATCGCCGAGGTCATTTCGGCGTGGACGGGAATTCCCGCCGGGCGCATGCTGCAGGGGGAGTCCCAGAAGCTGCTCCAGATGGAACAGTTCATCGGAGCCCGCCTGATCGGCCAGACCAAAGCGGTAGCGTCTGTATCCGATGCGGTCCGGCGTGCCCGCGCGGGCATCAGCGATCCGGATCGGCCCACCGGCTCCTTCCTGTTCCTGGGGCCCACGGGCGTCGGCAAGACCGAGCTGGCCAAGGCGCTGGCGGACTTCCTGTTCGACGACGAACGTGCGATGGTCCGGATCGACATGAGCGAGTACTCGGAGAAGCATTCCGTGTCCCGCCTGGTGGGTGCCCCTCCGGGGTATGTCGGTTACGAAGAAGGCGGCCAGCTGACTGAAGCGGTCCGCCGCCGTCCGTACTCGGTGGTGCTGCTGGACGAAGTCGAAAAGGCGCATCCGGAAGTGTTCGACATCCTGCTCCAAGTGCTCGACGACGGACGGCTCACCGACGGCCAAGGCCGCACAGTGGACTTCCGCAACGTGATACTGGTGCTGACCTCCAACATGGGTTCCCAGTATCTGGTTGACCCGATGCTGGACGACGGGCAGAAGCGCGAAGCGGTTATGCAGGTGGTCAACGCGAGCTTCAAGCCGGAATTCCTGAACCGGCTGGATGACGTGATCATGTTTGACCCGCTGAGCATCGAAGAGCTGTCCCGCATCGTGGACCTGCAGGTACAGTCGCTCGCGGCTCGGCTCAACGAGCGCCGACTTACGCTGGAGGTGACAGACGCCGCCCGTGAGTGGCTCGCATTGACCGGCTTTGATCCGGCGTACGGCGCCCGTCCACTGCGCCGCCTGGTGCAGCGGGAGATCGGCGACCGGTTGGCCCGCGGATTGCTCTCCGGTGAGATCTCTGATGGTGACACCGTCCTGGTGGACGTCGCCGAGGTCTCTCATGAAGACCGCGCCGCAGGCCTGACTGTCCGGGCGAAGTAGCACCCGCCCTACGCAAAGCAGCAGAGCCTGCCCCGGTTATGGGGCAGGCTCTGCTGCTTCTTTGTTGGTTGTTTTCGGCCCCGGCGCAGAAGCGCTTATTCGCCGATGAGGGACGCCGAGATGTTGTTGCCTTCGTCGGAGATGACAAAGCAGTCGATGCGGCGGTCACCTTCCTGCCAGGTGCCTTCCGACGGCATGCCATAGGAGTTGCGCAGGTTCTCGTACTCACCGGCATTGTCGTTCAGCTCGATGGCCGAACAGAATTCCTCGGCCTGTACGTTAAGTTCGTCCTTGCCTGGGAATTCGTCGGCCTCCTCGTAGAAGTACGTGCCGACGAGCTGGGCAGCATGCGGGGTCTCGCAGCTGACCACGGTGGCATTCTGCGTGGCCGCTTCGAAGTCGATGAAGCACTGGCCCTCTTTGAAATCGAACGGCGAAACGTCTTTCGCAATGATCCCGTCCGCGCCCGGTGACTTCTCCGCAACGGCCGGCGAGGAGCTCGTGGCGGTACCCGTCGATTCGCCGCCTCTGTTGAGAAGGCTGATGATGATCACCACGATAATCACGATGGCGGCCACAATGCCGAGGCCAATGAACAGCAGGGCTTTGCCCCGCGGTCTGTCGGCGCTACCAGGGGCTGCTGCCGGTTTCTTCCCGGAGGGCGGCTGACCGACCGAATACCACGTGTTCTGCGGTGTCCCGCCGTCGGAATTTCCCGGAGCAGGATCCCAATGCGACGGCGGTACGGTGCCGGGATTCCCGGTGTGCGGGGGAGTGGCTGGACGGGGCTGCGGTTCGGCGTTGCCTTCTGCCGGGTCGGGCGAGGAGGCATCGGCGGCTGTCTCCTCGGAGGCAGCGGAACCGCCCTTTACGTGTTGCGCCGCGGCGGAAACCTGAACCGCGTCGAAGATCCGGTCCCACTGTTTGTCATCGGTGGCCTGCGGGGCCCATCGCGGCTCTGGCGAGGCCGCTTCCAGGCTCAGGCCGGCATTGGTTTCGTCGCCGGACGCGGCCGCCGCATCGCCGGCCGCCGCGCCGGCAGGTGCGGTGCCTGCCGCGGTTGCCGGAACATCTGGGCTTTGGCCACGGCCGAGTTGCTGACCGACGGCTTCGGCTTCTTTGGCCGCAGCCGCGGTTTCGGCGGCAACGGCATCAAGCTCGGCTTCCTGCGCGGCAGCGTTGCCGATCTGGGCCTGATCGAGCTTGGGCTCCGCAAACTTCAGCTTTTCGGGGTTCGTTTCCAGCTCCGGCTCCGCGACGGGCGCGGCATCAGCCTCCGGTTCGGCCGCCGGGGCGGCGTCGTCTGGCTTTTTGCCTTGTTCGCTCATGGGGAAAATTGCCTTCCTGATACTTGCCCCGCGCTCTGCGGTAATGTCCTTTACTCCTGACTTTAGCCAACTATCAGGCGCCGATGCAGGTTATCGCGACCGGACCGGGCTGTGACGGACCGGATTTTGCGAACTTCGGTGCCTGTGCTGCGGCAACGGGACCCGAAGAAAGCATGTACCCTAGATATACGACAGAATTGATCAAACATTCCGGGGCCTCGCTCGTCGCCCGAGCGACCACCTCCGGATCGAGGCGATAAAGGGGGTCACGCCATGGGGCGCGGCCGTCAAAAGGCAAAAGCAACCAAGCAGGCTCGGGAGATGAAGTACTTCACCCCGAACACTGACTACACGGCGCTTCAGCGTGAGCTGGCAGCGTCTAAGAGTAGTGCCTCCAGCCGGTATCCGGAGGAACCGGCTGAGCCGGACTATTCGGCGTATGAGGACAAATACGCAGATCAATTCGACGATGAGGACGAGGAAACTCGCCGCATCGGCTGAGCATCGCCGGGCAGTTGCCGGCACTTTCAGCATTGAATCTCATCTCTTAGCGGCGTGCTTGGCACGCCGCTAAGAGGCGTTTAACGGCAGGTTGACATCGGCCTCCGCAGTGCCATCCCAAACTCCGAGGACCCTGCGGAACCGGCTGTCCGAATCGGGGCGCATGTCCACCAACGCCGCCTGCCGCACCAAGACCTCGTCGCCGGGCTGGAGCCGGCCGACGGTATGGCTGACATGTGGCCGGAAATGTCTGCCGGTATGGTGGGGACTCAGCACATGAGCACCGGGACCAACAGCGGCAAGACATTCCTCATGCAGGCGCTGCAGGCGGGGCACCGGTTCCACCAGCGAGACGTGCACCGTGCCGTTGCGGCCGAAATAGTCGTCCCCGCCGATCCGCACGCGGAAGCCCAGGTGCCGGGTCACCGCCGGACCGAGGCGGCCCATAACGACGTCGGCGCTTTCTTTCGTGTCGAAACGCGCCAAGGTTATATGCAGCGGCCATTGTGAACGCTCGAACGTGAGACCGGCGGCAACCGGCTGCACAAAAACAACGACGACGAATGCTCCCATGTGCCCAGTCTGGCACCCGGGGCAGGGTGAGGCTATGCGTAGTTGCCGACGAGGTGCACGGCTCCGCCGTCGACACCCTTGGCACCCTGGACGAAGTCCGGCCCGGACAGTGAGCCATCAACAGCACCTACGGTGCCCATGGCCCACGCGGTCATGCCGCGCTCGTTCAGCCGTGCCAGTGCGGCATCGGCGCCGGCGGCGTCCACGATGGCAACCATGCCTACGCCGAGGTTCAGGGTGCGTTCCAGGTCTGCCTGCGGGACATTGCCGAGCTGGGCGACAAGCTTGAAGATGGCTGGCAGTTCCCACGTGGAACGGTCCACAGTGGCCATCAGACCCTGCGGCAGCACTCGCGCCAGATTCGCAGCGAGACCGCCGCCGGTCACGTGGCTGAAGCCGTGCACACCGGCCGCCTCGTAGCGTGCCAGATCGAGGCAGTCCGCTGCGTAGACCTTGGTCGGTTCGAGGAGCTCTTCGCCAAGGGTCCGGCCCAGTTCGGAGACCTGGCGGTCGAGGGCCCAGCCGGCGTGGTTGATCACGCGGCGGACCAGGGAATAGCCATTGGAATGGATGCCCGAGGAAGCCATGGCGATGACCACGTCCCCGTCCTTGACCCGGTCCGGGCCCAGCAGGTTGTCGGCTTCGACTACGCCGGTGGCTGCGCCCGCGACGTCGTACTCGTGTTCACCCAGCAGGCCGGGGTGCTCGGCCGTTTCGCCGCCAACCAATGCGGTACCGGCGACCTCGCAGGCTGCCGCGATGCCGCGGACGATGTCAGCGATGCGCTCGGGGACAACCTTGCCGCAGGCGATGTAGTCCGTCATGAACAGGGGCTCGGCGCCGACTACGACGATGTCGTCGACGACCATGCCAACCAGGTCAAAGCCGATCGTGTCATGGATGTCCATGGCCTGCGCGATCGCGACCTTGGTTCCGACGCCGTCGGTGGAGGTGGCGAGCAGAGGCTTGCGGTACTTCAGGAGCGCGGAGACATCGTAGAGCCCGGCGAAACCGCCAACCCCGCCGATGACGTTGGAGTTGTGGGTGGCCTTGATAGCACCCTTCATCAGCTCGACGGCTTTGTCTCCGGCTTCAACGTCAACACCGGCGCTGGCATAGGTGATCTGGCTGGCGCCCAGGTCAGGGGAGGTCATACTCGCTCTTTCTTGTCATCGTCAGTCAGGAGGTTTTCCAAATCCGAGTCAGGCCCCGGGTCGCAGGAACCGTGCTCCTGTTCGTCGGCATTCGGTCGTTCCAGCAGGTTTTTGCCGCGGCGGCTGGCATCCGGCAGCTCTATCGGGTATTCGCCGGTGAAGCAGGCCGTGCACAGCTTCTCGCGCGGCTGTTCGGTGGCTTCGATCATGCCGTTTTCGGAGATGTAGCCTAACGAGTCGGCGCCAAGCGAGGCACGGACTTCCGCCACGCCGATTCCGTTGGCGATCAGTTCGGCGCGGCTGGCGAAGTCGATGCCGTAGAAGCACGGCCATTTGATGGGCGGCGAGGAAATCCGGACGTGGACCTCCGCCGCGCCGGCTTCGCGGAGCATGCGTACCAGCGCACGCTGGGTGTTTCCGCGGACAATCGAGTCATCGATAACGACCAGGCGCTTGCCCTGCACGACGCTGCGGAGCGGGTTCAGCTTCAATCGGATGCCCAGCTGGCGGATGGTCTGGCTCGGCTGGATGAAGGTCCGGCCGACGTAGGCGTTCTTGACCAGGCCCTGTCCGTAGGGGATGCCCGATTCCTCGGCGTAGCCGATGGCCGCCGGCGTGCCTGATTCCGGCGTCGGAATTACCAAGTCAGCGTCAACGGGGTGTTCTTTGGCCAGGCGCCGGCCCATCTCGACGCGCGCGGCATGGATGCTGCGGCCGTTGATGGAGGTGTCCGGGCGGGCCAGATAAACGTATTCGAAGACGCAGCCAGCGGGCTTCTTCTCCGCGAAGCGCTGTGAGCGCAATCCGTTTTCGTCGATGGCGATGAACTCGCCGGGCTCGACTTCGCGCACAAACGAGGCACCGACAATGTCGAGGGCAGCGGTTTCGGATGCGACAACCCAGCCACGTTCCAGCCGGCCGAGGACGAGCGGGCGGACACCGGACTCATCCCGTGCCGCGTAAAGGGTGCCTTCGTCCATGAAGGTGAAGCAGAAAGCGCCGCGCAGTTTCGGCAGCAGCTCCATCGAGCGCTCTTCGAGGCTCTGGCCGGGCTCGCCCGCCATCAGCGCCGTCACCAGGGCAGTGTCCGTGGTGTTGCCCTGGGCCAGCTCGCCACGGTCCGGCTTGCCGAATTTCTCGATGACCTTGTCGTAGAGGTCGGCGGAGTTGGTCAGGTTGCCGTTGTGGGCCAGGGCCACGGTGCCCGTGGCGGTTGCGCCGAGGGTCGGCTGCGCGTTTGCCCAGGTTGAGCCGCCCGTAGTGGAGTAGCGGCAATGGCCGACGGCGATATGGCCGTTCAGCGTGTTCAGCGTCGTCTCGTCGAAGACCTGGGACACCAGCCCCATGTCCTTGTAGACATTGATGCGCTTGCCGTCGCTCGTGGCGATACCCGCGGACTCTTGTCCGCGGTGCTGCAGAGCATACAGGCCGTAGTAGGTAAGTTTTGCTACTTCTTCGCCTGGGGCCCAGACTCCGAAGACGCCACAGGCATCCTGGGGTCCCTTTTCGCCGGGGAGAAGATCATGGGAAAGTTTTCCGTCACCGCGTGCCACCTCAGTATTGTCTCACGCTAATAACGGACCCGGGCAACGGATTACGGCAACTAAGTACAGCCGGGCGTGCCGTCCATGGGACCGGAGGGGGCCAGCGTGAGCAACGGCACTGCGGATGAACCGTGGAGGCGGCCGGCAGCCCACTAAATCCGGTTCAGCGCTCTTCTTGTTGCGGGTCGGTCTGTTCCGGGGTTTCCACGGCCATCATTTTCTCGCTGCGCTTGATGCTGATCCGGTCCACGACCAAGACCACCAGGGCGCCGAGGAGCATGCCGGCGATGCCGAAGACCACGGCCAGGAAACCGAAAATGGAGCTGCGGGTGAACTCTGCGTTCTCGGGACCTGTGTAGGCGGAGATAGCGGCCACGATGATACCGAGGACAATTCCGGCGCCCATGAACGGACCGAATTTGGGTGCGCGGCGTAACCGCACCTCGCGACGGTTGGGGGTACCTGGTCCGGCCGGCTCGAGGGGCTCGGCTGGTTCAGCGGGAACGTGCTCGGAACTCATGCTTCAAGCCTACCGGCTGCCGGTGGCGCCGTGGTCCGGAGCGAAGAGCGGCAGCAGGTCTGCCAGTTCAGCCCGCAGCCCCGAGGCGGAGACCTTTCCACTTTCGACGGCGTTGCTCCAGTTGTCGGTGCCGGTCACCAGCGCCAGCCAGGTGGGCCCGTCGCATTCCACCACGTTGGGCGGGGTGCCGCGGGTGTGCCGCGGGCCTTCGATGCACTGGGTGACGCCGAACGGGGGTACCCGCACTTCCACACTGTTTCCCGGCGCGCGCTCCGCCAGTTCCTCGAGCGAAAACCGCACGGCCGTTGCGGTGGTTTTGCGGTCCGTCGCCCCGCCCAGCCACGTGCTCAGGGCGGCGTGGCCGTCGGCAGCTGCGATCCGCCGTCGTAATCCCATGTTTTCTTCGCTTCCCGGCCGGTTTAGTCCAGCAGCGCCATCACCGGAGCAGCGAGGCGGATCCGGCCCACCGGTTCTCCGCCGCCGAGCACGGGTTTGACCACTTTCTCCAGGACCGGGCCGACCTTCTCCGCGTCGAGCGCACCGGCGGCGGCCAGCAGCGTGAGTCCCACCAGCGACGCAGCCCGGGCGCCGCCGTCGAGAATCTTTACCGCAACGGAGACACCCGTGTCGGTACCCATCACCATCACGCCTTCGGCACCGAGTTTGGCGATGATCTCCAGGTCCTCCATGACTACGGTGTTTTCCTCGCCGTGGCCCTGGACCGCCCAGGGGTAGTCCACCATTGCGGTGGCGATCGTGGCTGCGCGGGCATCCGCGTTCTTGTTCGAGGGGGCTTTGGCCAGCTTGCCGATGGCACGCGCCAGCCCGGTCAGCGACACGGCGGGCACCGGGGCGCCGCAGCCGTCCGTGGCCAGATGGGAGATCCGTTCGCCGGTGTACTCCTCGATGATCTCCATCACGCGGCGCTGCAGCGGATGGTTCGGATCCAGGTACGTCTTGGTGTCCCAGCCGTTTTCGGCACAGGCCCACAGGAACCCGGCATGCTTGCCGGAGCAGTTGAAGGCCACGCGCTGCCGGCCACGGTCGGTACGCACCAGCCAGCCTCGCGCCGCCTCGTCCTGCGGCCAGGCCGCAGGGCACTGCAGGTCTTCGTCGGTGAGGTCGGCGGCCTTGAGCATGCCGTTGACCACGTCCATATGTTCCAGCGAGCCGGTGTGGCTGGAGCAGGCCAAGGCTACCTGGACGCCGCGCAGCGGGACCCCGGACTGCATAGAGGCGAGGGCCTGGAACGGCTTGAGCGCGGAGCGAGGGAAGATCGGGGCGCTGATGTCGCCGAGTTCGGTGACCACGGAACCGTCCGCGGCCATCACGACGGCCGAGCCCAGGTGGCGGGACTCGATGAAGCCATTGCGTTCCACGACTGCCAGTTCGACGGCGTCGGCAGCTTTAAAGGTTTCGGGCATGCCCCTAAGTCTAGGTGGCGGCATAGGTTGGCTGAAACAACTTCGGGCAGCGCGCTCCCGCCCAGTACGCTTAGACGTTGTGAAGGTACTTGTGATTGGCCCCGGCGGCCGCGAGCACGCAATTGTCCGAGCCCTGCTGACCGACCCCTACGTGACCGAGGTGCATGCAGCGCCCGGAAACGCGGGCATCGCGCAGATAGTGCCCACCTACGACATTGACGCCAATGACGCGGCAGCAGTGCTGGCGCTCGCGCAGCGGCTGGAGTCGGACCTGGTGGTTATCGGGCCGGAAGCCCCGCTCGCGGCGGGCGTGGCGGATCCGCTGCGCGAAGCGGGCATCGCGGTCTTCGGGCCGAGTAAGGAAGCGGCCCGGCTTGAAGGCTCCAAGGCCTTCGCCAAGCAGATCATGGCCGCGGCCAACGTGCCGACGGCGATGGCCAGGGTGGCCGTCAATGCGGAGGAAGCCGCCGCTGCGCTGGACACCTTCGGCGCTCCCTATGTCGTTAAGGACGACGGTCTGGCCGCAGGCAAGGGCGTGGTAGTCACCGAGGACCGCGACGAGGCGCTGGCCCACGCCCAGTCCTGCTTCGACGCGGGCGGGGAAGTGGTGATCGAGGAATACCTGGATGGCCCGGAGGTCTCCCTCTTTGTGATTTCCGACGGCGAGCGGGCCGTTCCGCTGGTGCCGGCCCAGGACTTCAAACGGATTTACGACGGCGACCAAGGCCCGAACACCGGCGGCATGGGCGCCTACACGCCGCTGGAGTGGCTGCCGCGGGGCTTCGTTGACGAGGTCATGGAGCGCGTGGCGATGCCGACGATCACCGAGATGGCCAACCGCGGCACGCCCTTTGTCGGCGTCCTGTTCTGCGGGCTGGCCGTAACCAGCCGCGGCCTGCGCGTGATCGAATTCAACGCACGCTTCGGTGACCCCGAGACCCAGGCAGTGCTCGCGCGGCTGCGCACTCCGCTGGGCGGGCTGCTGCTCGCCGCAGCCAAGGGCGAGCTGGACCCGTCCGAACAGCTGAACTGGTCCAAGCGCAGTGCCGTGACCGTGGTTGTCGCTTCGGAGAACTACCCGGGCAAACCCCGGACGGGTGACCGGATCCGCGGCCTGAAGAAGGCCAACGCCCTCGAGGACGTACACGTAATCCACGCAGGCACCGCGCTGGATGAGCACCGCAAGGTAGTCAGCGCCGGCGGGCGGGTGCTCGCCGTCGTTGCCCTGGGTGAAGACCTGGTGGAGGCGAGGGAAAAAGCTTACGACGCGGTGGAACTGATCCATCTGGACGGTTCGCAGTACCGTACCGACATTGGGCTGAAGGCGGCCAACGGTGAGATCGTCCTGCCCGGCCAGCGAAACGAAACAGCAGCAAAGGATCTGGCATGAATTTCAACCCCGAACACCTGGAGCTGCCCGGCTGGACGCACGTGTACTCCGGCAAGGTGCGCGACCTGTATATTCCGGCGCAACCCGCCGAGGGCTCCGCGCAGTCCAACAATAAGTCTGCGGCGCGGCACCGGTTGCCGGATCCGATGGATGATGCGCAGACGGTGCTGGTAGTGGCGAGCGACCGGATCAGCGCGTATGACCATGTGCTGAGTACGCCGATTCCGGATAAGGGACGGGTCCTGACCCAGCTGAGCCTGTGGTGGTTCGAGCAGCTTCAGGGCGTGGCCAACCACGTAGTGTCCACCGATGTCCCCGAGGCCGTTGCCGGCCGCGCGATGGTCTGCAAGAAGCTGGACATGTTCCCGGTGGAGTGCATCGCCCGCGGCTACCTCACCGGTTCCGGCCTGGCGGAGTACCGCGAGTCCCGCACGGTGTGCGCCATCCCGCTGCCCGAGGGACTGGTAGACGGTTCCCGTCTGGAGCCGGCTATCTTCACGCCCTCGGCGAAGGCCGAAGTGGGCGAACACGACGAGAACATTACGTACGACGCCGTGGTGTCCATGGTGGGCGACGATATCGCCGCGCAGCTGAGCAAGAAGACGCTGGAGATCTACCGCCGCGCCGAGGAGATCGCCCGTGAACGGGGCATCATCCTGGCCGATACCAAGGTGGAGTTCGGAATGGATCCGGAAACCGGGGAAATCACCCTGGGCGACGAGGTCCTGACACCGGATTCCTCCCGCTTCTGGGACGCGGCCACTTATGCCCCGGGGCAGGCCCAGCCGTCCTTCGACAAGCAGTTTGTCCGGGACTGGCTCACCTCGGAGGAATCCGGCTGGGACAAGGCATCGGATACGCCGCCTCCGGCCCTGCCGGAGGAGATCGTGGAGAAGACCCGGGCCCGCTATGTAGAGGCGTACGAGCGGCTCACCGGCCGGCAGTTCTCCTGACCACAGGCATGACGCGGCCGGCAAGGCCGGGTTCGCTGACGGGGCGGTCAACCATGTGTGCCGCCTCGTCAGCCGCCACTCCCGCCGCCCGTTCGGCGGCGGCGAGCAGCCGCCCGAATTCGGTGACGGCTCCGGCATAGGCCGCCAGTTCCTCGCTGCCTCGGCTGTATCCGCCCGTTCGGTACTGCCCTGGGCCAGGCCGCAGCAGTTCGGCGCGCCGCATCCCGCGCAGCATGGCAGCAGTTGCAGGGTTGGCCGCATCGCTCAGGGCCGGGGCAGCGGCCGCGGCGGCTGGATCCAGCTCGTACTGCAGCCACCGCTTGAGCAGCGCATCGTGCTGCGCGGCCAAAGGCGCTGCCGCATTCGAACCAGCGGCCGGGCCGCCCGCGAGCCATCGGCGGCGCAGGTGCAGGCCTCCCGGAACCAGCGTCAACAGCAGCAGCGCCATCAGGACTGATGCCGCGGTGGCGCTGAGGGCCGAGGCCAGAAAGACGAGCGTCAGGGCACAGGAGAGGCCGCCAAAGGCGTACCAGAAGGTATTGTCCAGGTCATCCGGACGGTCGATTCCACGCCCGGCAGCCCAAGTGGTCGCCGCGATAATGGCGACGACGGCCAGGCCTGCGAGCAGCAGTTGACCGTAGTCCGTGAGGTTCATGGCCGGGACCTCCTAACTGCGTAGCCCTTTATGCCATTGCAGTACGGACCCGCAGGTAAGTCAATGCCCCTCGTAGCCGACCACGGCATCGAGACGGCGGAGCCGCAGGGCCTTGGGCAGCAGCCGCATGGTGGTATTGCGCGCCTTCCGCAGCGGCGCGGAGTCCAATTGGGCCAAACGCGCCATGCTGCGTGAGCGTTCCACTATCTCATTGGCCCGCGGCGCCCGTATCGATTCGTATTCCACCAAACCGTCCGCAATGGAATCCTTGCCCGCCAACGCATCTGCCAGCGCGACGGCGTCTTCCAAGGCCTGGCAGGCGCCTTGTCCCAAGAAGGGAAGCATGGGATGGGCCGCATCGCCGACCAGCGTGGCCGAACGCCCGGACCAGACCGGCTCCGGCTTCCGGTCAAAGAGCTCGTGCGCAATGATGGCGCTTTCCTCGGTCTTCACCAGTACGGACTCGATACCCGGGTGCCAATGGGCGAAGTTCTCGATCGCCGTCATCTTCCACCCGTCCTGGCCGGCGCCTACCAGCTCTTCGTTTGGCGCAGTGGCATACCAGTAAATACGGTTCCCGGAGAGGGGAGTGGCACCGAAAACGCCGCCGTCTCCCCACATTTCGCCCCACGGGACGGAGTCGAGGTCCAAGCCCGCCGCGTCGCAGACGCCGCGGAAGGCAGTGGTCCCTGAGCTGCGTGGTTTGTCCCGGCCGATCAAGGCGGGGCGGACCACCGAGTAGAGCCCTTCCGCCCCGACCACCAGTTCGGCGCTCTGCCGGCCGCCGTTGTCGAGTTCGACAGTACTTCTGGGAAAGCCGGGTTGGAAGCCGACGGCGTTGAGGCCCAGGTGCACCGTGTTGACGGCCAGCGGCTTGGCCAGAATGGCGGTGAGGTCCGCCCGGTGGATCATCTGGATGGGCAGACCGTAGCGGCGCCGGACATCCAGCTGCTCCAGCAGCATGATCGGGTTGCCATCCATGTCCAGCACGTCGCCGCGGACCGGAACGGCGGCCGCCAGCACCTCGTCCAGGACGCCGAGCCGTTCCAATGCGGCCAGGGCATTGGGCCAGAGTGACAGGCCGGTGCCCGAAGGCGACAGAGTGCCGGAGCGTTCCAGTACGTGGACCTTCCAGTCCGTGTTCTGCAAGGCCAAGGCGGTGGCCAGCCCGCCGATTCCGGCTCCGATGATGATTGCCTTGCGCTCAGTTGCACCCATGCAACCAATACTTTGGGTATTTGGCCGAAAGATCAAGCTGGCAAGAAGAAAGGCCCCCGGCCTGGCATTGCTGCCGGCCGGAGGCCTTTCCTGCTGGTTTCGTCGGGGTGACAGGATTTGAACCTGCGACCTCGTCGTCCCGAACGACGCGCGCTACCAAGCTGCGCCACACCCCGAAACCTTTGCTCCGCCGTCGTTGTCCACAGCAGCAAAAGCAACTGTTCAAGAATAGCGGAGAAAGGGCCGAAAGCTGAAATCGAGGCCCCGGTGACGCTGGACACACCGCTTGAGGCCGTTCCTCTTCACCTGGACTGATCCCGGAATCGTCAGGGGGAGCGGGGCGTGAGGGTCAACAGAACCGCTTCGGGGCGGCAGGCAAAGCGCACCGGGGCCATGCGGGACGTGCCCAGCCCGGCGGAGACGTTCAACGGCACGCTGCGGCCCGCGTGCTCCCAGTAAGTCAGGCCTTTGGCCCGCCACGTGGGCAGGTCGCAGTTGCTCACGAGGGCGCCGTAGCCCGGGATGCAGACCTGTCCGCCGTGGGTATGGCCGGCCAGGATGAGGTCGGGATCGTCGGCGGTGAAGTAGTCCAGCACCCGCTGGTACGGGGCATGCGCCACGGCGATGCGCACATGATCTGCCGCCGCAGAGGTCGAGGAACCGTGCGGATAGCCCGTGTACCGGTCGCGCTCCAGGTGCGGGTCATCGACGCCGGTAAAGTCCAGCCGGAGCCCGTGGAGCACCATGGATTGGTGGCGGTTGGTCAGATCCATCCAGCCCGAGGTGCTGAAGGTGGCGTGCATGTGGCGCCAGGGCAGCTCCCGGTCCGCGTAGTCCTTGGGCTGGTCGGACGGGCCAGCGAAGTAGCCGAAGGGGTTCTTCAGCACCGGCGCATAGTAATCGTTGGAGCCCGGGACAAAGACGCCGGGGAACTCGCGCAGGGGCGCGAGGGCTTCGAGTAGCGGTTCTACGGCCTGCCGGTGACTGAGGTTGTCCCCGGTGTTGACTACCAGATCCGGCTCCAGGGAAGCAAGAGAATGCAGCCACTGCCGCTTGCGCTTCTGGCCGGGAGTCATGTGGATATCCGAAAGATGCAGGATCCTCAGCGGACGGCGCCCGGGCGGCAGAATGGCAAGGGTTTCTTCACGGACGCCAAAGAGGTTGCGTTCAATCAGGCTGCCGTAGGCAAATGCGGCACTGCCGGCCACCGTGACACCAAGTGCCACGCGGCCGGCAGTACGAAGCTGCTTGCGCAGGCGTTCAGCGTCCATGGCTAGTCGTCATCATTTCCGCCGCCATTACCATTGCCGTTTCCGCCGTTGCCGCGGCCATTGTTGCCGTTGCCGCGGTCGTCGGAGCCGCCGTCGTTATTTGATCCGCCGTTGCCCGAACCGCCGCCGTTGCCCGAACCGCCTCCGCTGTTCTGGGACTGCGACGGCTGGGACTGCGACGGGTTCACGATGCTGTTCGGCGGATTCTCAAACGCATTCGTCTCGTAGAGCGGTGCAACTTCCATCATGTATTCGGTCCACTGGGCACCGGCGATGGTAGCGCCATCGACGTAATCGCGGGTCACGCCGTTGATGGGAACGTTGTTGAGCGAATCGTACGAGGTCCAGTTACCCACCCACGATGCGGTGGCGAGGCCGGTGGTGTAGCCGACAGTCCAGGTCTGCTCCGACACGTCCGTGGTACCGGTCTTGGCAGCGGCCGGGAAGCCCATGGGCCGCATGTAGCCGGGGCTGTCCGACACGAGGTTCTCAAGCGGAATAGTCACGGCGTTGGCAACATCCTTGGAGATGGCCCGCTTGCACGATTCCTTCGGCACTTCGTATTCCTTGCCCTGCGCATCCTTGACCGACTCCAGCGCGATGGGCTTGCAGTAGATACCGCCGCTGGCGAACGTAGCGAAGGATGCCGCCATCGTAATCGGCGCGACTTCCTGGCCGCCGATCACGAAGGACGGGTTGTTGACCTCGAACGGCTCGCCGTCGACGGCGCGGTGCACTCCCATCCGGGTGGCCGCATCGCGGATGTCGCAGAGGTCCAGGATGGCGGCCTGCGCGGCGGTGGCGGAGTTGATCGACTTGGTCAGGCCTTCGCTGACTGTCATGGTCCGCTCCCAGCCGGAGATAGCGTTCTTGAAGTCCCACTCCCCGAACCAGGCGCCGGCGGGCAGGCAGCTGGCTTTCCAGTCGTAGCCGGCCGGATACTTGGTCCGGCTGGCGTCGATCCGATCGTTCAGTTTGCGGCCGGACTCCAGCCACGCCACGGTAGTGAACGGCTTCATGGTCGAGCCGGGCTGGAACCCGTAGGCGGTGCCGCCCATGTCCGCGTCCACATTGAAGTTCAGTTCAGTGTTCTCTGCGCCCTGCTCCGGATTGTAATTGGTGTTCTGTGCCATCGACAGGATCTTGCCGGTACCGGGCTCCACGCTCACCATGGACGAACCGGCTCCCGACTCATCGCCCATGGGAACCTGCTCTTCAACGTTTTTCTGGGCGGACTTCTGCAGGCGGGAATCCAGGGTGGTCTTGATGTTCAGGCCACCGCGGGCCAGCAGTTTGGAGCGTTCCGTGGCGTCGGCGCCGAAGGCGTCCGACTGCATGATGACGTGCTGGACGTAGCTGCAGAAGTAGTCGGCGAAATTCGCAGCGACACAGCCCGAACGAACCGGCTGCAGGTCGATCCCCAGGTCCGACGCGACCGCCTTGTCATACTCTTCCTGCGTGATTTTCTGATTGCTCAGCATTGCGGCAAGCACCGTGTTGCGGCGCTCGGTTGTCGCTTCCGGATTCGATACCGGGTTGAAGTAGTTGGGGGACTGGACCATGCCGGCGAGCATGGCGGACTGCGCGATGTTCAGTTTGGCCGCCGGCACGCCGAAGAACGTCTGGGCCGCGGCTTCGATGCCATAGGTCGTGCCGCTGAAGAGCACGATGTTCAGGTAGCCCTGCAGGATCTCTTCCTTGGAGTATTCCTTTTCGACGGCGATGGCGAGCTTTGCCTCGCGCAATTTGTCGCCGATGGACTTGGTGCCGCTGATGGTCAGCTCGTCGGCGCTCTTGCCGGCGGAAGCGCCGGCGTCGATAAGCACGTTGTTCACGTACTGCATGGTCAGAGTAGAGGCACCCTGCAGGTCGCCTCCGGCCATATTGCTCATGGCTGCCCGCATGATGCCTTGCGGATCCACGCCGCCATGCTCGTAGTAGCGCGCATCTTCGATGGAGATGATGGCGTTCTGCATGTGCTCAGAGACCTTGTCCAGCGTCACGGGGACCCGGTTCTCGGCGTAGAAGGTGGCAATCAGCTTGCCGTCCGCCGAGTAAATCTTGGAGGGCTGGGAGAGCGGGCTGGTCTGCAGCTCATCCGGCAGCTGGTCGAAATAGTCGATGGACGAGGTCGCCCCCACACCGGCTACGGCCGCTGCGGGCACCAGCAATCCGGCAGCGAGCACGCCGCAGAGCGCACTGATGCCAAGGAACGCCATGATTTTGCCCAGCGTTGTAGCAGTGTCAAAAAAAGGGGATTTACGAGCCGCCATGGGCTCTAGTTTACAAGCACGCGTTACGGTTGACTTATGACCAAATGGGAATACGCCACAGTTCCGCTCATTATCCACGCCACGAAGCAGATCCTGGACCAATGGGGAGAGGACGGCTGGGAGCTCGTGCAGGTAGTTCCCGGACCCGATTCCACCAATCTCGTTGCCTACCTGAAGAGGGAGAAGCAGTAACATGACGCAGCCGCAGCAGTCCCGCATTTCCGCTGTAGAAGAGCGCCTGGCTGAACTTGGCCTGACCCTGCCCGAGGTGGTCGCTCCCGTAGCCGCCTACGTACCCGCCGTCGTGTCCGGCGACTATGTCTACACCTCCGGCCAGCTGCCGATGGTTAACGGTGAACTGGCAGCCAAGGGCAAAGTGGGCAACGTCTCTGGTTCCGTCTCGGCCGAGCAGGCCAAAGAGCTCGCTGCCACTTGCGCCATCAATGCACTGGCTGCCGTCAAGAGCGTCATCGGCGACCTGGACCGTGTCACACGGATCGTCAAGGTAGTCGGGTTCGTTGCCTCGGAGACGGACTTCACCGGCCAGCCGGCTGTCATCAACGGCGCTTCCGAGCTGCTGGGCAAGGTTTTCGGCGAGGCAGGCGCACATGCCCGTTCCGCCGTCGGCGTTGCCGTTCTGCCGCTCGACTCTCCGGTTGAGGTGGAACTGATTGCCGAGTTCAGCTAGTCCGCTTCGGCAGACCAAGCGCCTGTTCCGGCTTCCCCCGGACCAGCTGGAGGCCGCCCGCAGCTGGTTCGAGCATGGCGAGCGCACGCCGCGCAAACCGCGGTACGCGTCGTCCGTTGTCCTGATCCGCGACAGCCCGGAGGGTACCCAGACTTACCTTGGGTACCGCTCCGGCAGCTCACCGCTGGGCGCCATCGCGTTCCCCGGGGGAAGCATCGATGATGAGGCGGACTTCGAGCCGGTGCCGTGGTACGGGCCGTCTGCGGCCAAATGGGCCCAGCTAATGGGCCTGGACGATCATCAGCATGCCCGGGCCCTTGTGATGGCCGCCATCAGGGAACTGTTCGAAGAGAGCGGCATCCTGCTGGCCGGTCAGGACGAGTCATCCCTGGTCGAGGGCGGCGACAGCGAGGAATGGATGCGCGCCCGCCTCGCGGTCGCCGAGCAGGAAAAGAGCTTTCCGCAGCTGCTGGACCGCTGGGGGCTGGGGCTGCGCACCGATCTGTTGAAGCCGCTCTCGCGCTGGCTCAGCCCGGACTTCGCCCACCGCCGGTTCGACACAAGGTACTTCGCAGCGGCACAGCCGGTCAGCCAGCAGCCGAGCCTGCTGGCTGGCAAGGGTGTCTGGGCGTCCTGGGTCTGCGCAGCCAAAGTGATTGCCGAGCGGAACACCTCCGCGCTCGGGGATCTGGCAGACCAGGAAGACACCCGCGGGCTGAACCTCAGCGAGGTCTCCTCACCTGCGGTGGAAACGATTCTCGAAAAGATAGCTTCCGCCCGTGGTTGCATTGCCTATCTGTCCCACAAACGGCCGCTTCGCGTCTACCATCCGGAACTGGTTTTGGTGGAGGGCGAGCCGATGCTCGAAGTCGAAACCCTCACCGCACCCGAAGGCGGTTCCCTGCAGCGCGGACGATAGAGTTTTTTCGCAGTAGAAATAACAACGGCGACGGTCACCTTGGAAGGTGACCGTCGCCGTCGTTATTTGTCCGCTTTACCCGGTTTTGAAAAGCGTTTAGCGCGAGCGCTGGCGGAGCCGCTGGATGTCGAGAATGACCACCGCGCGGGCTTCCAGGCGCAGCCAGCCGCGCTGGACGAACTCGGCGAGGGCCTTGTTGACGGTTTCACGCGAAGCGCCGACCAGCTGGGCCAGCTCTTCCTGGGTCAGCTCGTGGGCCACCAGGACACCGTCCGTGGCCGGACGGCCGAAGCGGTCGGCGAGGTCCAGCAGGGCCTTGGCCACGCGGCCGGGAACGTCCGAGAAGACCAGATCGGCCAGCGAGTCATTGGTGCGGCGCAGGCGGCGTGCCAGTGCCTGCAGCAGCTGGGCGGAGACCTCGGGGCGGGTTTCGAGCAGGCCGCGGAGGTTTTCGTTCTTCAGCCCGGCCAGGCGGGTCTCGGATACCGCGGTTGCCGAGGTGCTGCGGGGGCTCGGATCGAAGAGTGCCATTTCGCCGAAGAGCTCGCCCGGGCCGAGGATGGCCACCAGGTTTTCGCGGCCGTCGGCAGCGGTGCGGCCGAGCTTGATCTTGCCGGAGACGATGAAATACAGCTGGTCGCCCTGGTCTCCTTCACGGAACACTGAGGCGCCGCGGGAAAGATCCACTTCGGTCAGCTCGTCGGTCAGTGCGGCAAACACATCATCGTCGAGGGAAGCGAAAAGCGGTGCGCGGCGTAGTATCTCAATGTCCATGGAGTCTCCTGTTTCAGTCTTGCGGCGGTCAGCCGGCTGCTCGTCAGCTAGGCACTGCCTTCCATTTTGCCGTATGTAAAGCACTTGTGACATCTTCCACAGGCGCGTTTCGCTTAGGGATGAGGAAAATGGTGGTCACTGCAATGGGAAGGCAGCGTTGTCTGAGGTGCCGTAGCGCAGAACGTCGCTGTGGCCCGGCATATTCCCAGCCTCGGATACTAGACTAATGCCTAAACTTCCGGCCCCGATGGAGACAGCTTGCTTTTTGGCTTGACGATCCTGGACATTGTCCTGATCCTGATCCTGCTCGCCTACCTAGTTGGGGGGCTGCGCAAAGGCTTCCTGGTAACGCTGGGAGGCATCGTCGGGTTTGTCCTTGGCGCCATCGCCGCATTCCTGTCGGTTCCGTTTGTGAGCATGTGGGTGCCGGACCCCGGTTGGCGCCTGACCGCGATCATCGGCGTCGCGGTCCTGCTGGTGATCCTGGGCCACGCCATGGGCTCTGGCATCGGCCGTGCAATCCGGCGAAGGCTCGACTTTCCCCCGGTGAGACCGGTGGACCGGCTGCTGGGCGGAGCTGCCAACGTGGCCGTCGCGGCGCTGGTGATGTCGATGCTGGCATTCAGCATCAGCGCCCTGGGTGTGCCGTTTGTCTCGCAGCAGATTGCCGGTTCGAAAGTCATCCAGACCATCGACTCACTCACGCCGGCCCCGGTAAAGTCATTGCTGGCGCAGGCCCGCTCCATCGCCGTGCAGGACGGCATTCCCCAGGTGATCGACGGCGTGGCGCCGGCCGACCCGGTGCCGGTTCCGGACGCCGGCGCGGATACAGCCGCATTGAATGAGGCCGCCGGGTCCGTGGTGAAGATCGCCGGAACCGCATTCCAGTGCGGGCAGAACCAGACCGGCTCGGGATTCGTGATCGCGCCGGACCGCGTGATGACCAACGCCCATGTGGTTGCGTCGGTGAACGAGCCCGTTGTGGAGATACCTGACGGCCGGGTCCTGCCGGGCCGCGTGGTGCATTTCGATCCGGTTCACGATATCGCCGTGCTTGCCGTGGAAGGCCTGGACGTGCGCCCGCTGCCGGTAGGGGAGGAGCTGGCCGACGGTACGCTCGCCGCCTTCCAGGGCTACCCGGCCGGCGGCCCGTTCCAGAGCCAGCCCGCCACGGTTCAGGGGCTGTCCACCGTGCTCGTGCAGAATATCTATGGCGCCGACCCGGAGGAGCTGGAGGTCTACACCCTGGCCGCCGACGTGGAGCAGGGGAACTCCGGCGGCCCGCTGCTGGACCAGGGCGGGCGCATCGCCGGTCTCGTTTTCGCCAAAGCCACCGATGACGTGCCGGTCGGCTACGCGCTGTCCTTGGATGAAATCCGGCCGGTTATCGACAACGCCATGGTCTACCAGGAGACGGTTTCCGCCGGGCAGTGCATCCGGAAGTAGCGCCAGGCCCCCGAGCTTCGGGGCGGTGCTAGAGCCAGTCCAGCGACTGGCCGTGCGGGCCGGTGAGCGCAACCGCATGGCCGTTGTGCCGGAGCACGAACCTGCCGCGCACATGGTCGGCGTCGATGCCTTCGGGCGCGTCGCCGGGCTGCGGCAGCACCTGCACGCCTTCGTTGGACAGCCAGTGCACGCCAAACTCCCGCACCGTCTGCGCGAACTTCCGCCGTGCGGGCGGAGCCAGGTAGGCCAGCACCGCTGAATGAAGTACGACGACGGCCGCTTCCGTCGGTGCCTCGGCAACCACTTCCGCGAGGCGCTGGTTAAGATCGCCGGCGACCAGCCGCGGGGGATCCTGCCGGGCCATCTGCAGGGCCGCCCGCAGCCGCCGCCGGAACTCCTGTTCCGGCCAGATCAGCGCCTGGAGCCACGCGACATCGTCGTTGTTTGTGCTGTCCAATGGATTCAAGTCGATGCCGGCCCGCCAGCTGATTGTCGGCGGCTCGGCCGGAAGCGGTGCAGATCCGGTCATGGCACAGGGCAGCACCGGCGCGTCCGGGGCAGAGGCCGGCCCCGCAAGGATCGGGCCGCCGTTGTACTGGTAGCGGTAGCGGTCCGGAAACAGCACCAGTCCGGCGGAGGCGCCGACCTCCAGCAGTGCCAGCGGTTTGCCTTCGGCCGCGGCGATGCCGGCCAGCGAGGGCAGGAAGACGGCGCAGCGGCCTGGTTCGTTGGTCTGCGTGGAGCGGGTCAGGATGACCTGGCGTACCTTCGGCCAGCGGGAGAGCACGAACCGCCGGAATTCCGCATAGGGGGTGATTCCGGCGCCGGCGAACCTGGCCGCGGCGAGGACAAGGTTCGGCTGGCGCTTGGCGTACGGCAGCGCGTCGATCAGGGCCAGTAGCTGCGGATCCTCGCTGATGGCCAGCGACCACTCCGCATAGCAGTCGGACTGCCCGCGGGCCTCAAACAGGCCGAAATTCCGGTACCAATCCACCGTGTTTGACTGCGTCCCCGGGTCTGCGCCGCCGCCCGTGTCCATCGGTCCGGCTAGAGGGTTTCGGCGAGCAGGTCGATCGCGAACTTGTAGCCGCTGATGCCCGCGCCGGCAATGACGGCCTGGGCAATACCGGAGATGTAGGAGTGGTGGCGGAACTCCTCGCGGCGGTGGATGTTGCTGATATGCACTTCCACCACGGGAAGCTCGACGCCGGAGAGCGCGTCCCGTAGTGCCACGGAGGTGTGGGTGTAGGCGCCGGGGTTGATCACGATGCCGGCTGCGGTGCCGCGGGCGCCGTGGATGGCGTCGATGAGTTCGCCCTCATGGTTGGACTGGAAGCAGGTGGTCCCCAGTCCGTGGGCCTTGGCTGTCTGCGCGGCGAGCTGCTCTACGTCTGCCAGTGTGGCCGAGCCGTAGATGGCCGGTTCCCTGGTCCCCAGCAGGTTCAGATTGGGGCCGTTGAGGACCAGGATTGTCTTGTCTGCCGTCCCGGCGGGTTGCGAAGTCATGGCTTAACTATGCCTCAGCGGCGGATGCGTCCCCGAGCCACGTTACGGCCTCCGGGCGGGGCTTGCCCCGAAACAAAGGACGGCCGCCGGCAGGATGTCCTGCCGGCGGCCCTCCTTCCGGTGCAGAAGGTGTCAGCCCTTGAGCGAGGAGGTGATCTGCTGCATCACGGTGTTGTCCGCCAGGGTGCTGGCGTCGCCGGTTTCGCGGCCTTCGGCGATGTCCTTGAGCAGGCGGCGCATGATCTTGCCGGAGCGGGTCTTGGGCAGTTCCGGCACCACCAGGATCTGGCGCGGCTTGGCGATCGGTCCGATCTCCTTGCCGACGTGGTTGCGCAGGGTGGTGACGATTTCCGGGTCTTCGACGGCGTTGCCGCGCAGGATCACGAACGCCACCACTGCTTCACCCGTGGTCTCATCGGCCGCACCGACGACGGCGGCCTCGGCGACCGAGGGATGGCTCACCAGGGCGGATTCGATCTCCGTGGTGGACAGGCGGTGCCCGGAGACGTTCATGACGTCGTCGACGCGGCCGAGGAGCCAGAAGTCGCCGTCGTCGTCCTTCTTGGCGCCGTCGCCGGCGAAGTACATGTTGTCGAAGCGGGACCAGTAGGTCTCCTTGTAGCGCTCCGGATCGCCCCAGATGCCGCGGAGCATGGCCGGCCACGGCTCGCGGATGACCAGGTAGCCGCCATGGCCGTTCGGCACCGACTGGCCCATCTCGTCGACGACGTCGACGGCGATGCCGGGCACCGGAGTCTGCGCCGAACCGGGCTTGGTTTCGGTGATGCCGGGCATCGGGGCAATCATGTGCGCGCCGGTCTCGGTCTGCCACCAGGTGTCCACGATCGGGGCCTTGTCCCCGCCGATCACGCGGCGGTACCACATCCAGGCTTCCGGGTTGATCGGCTCGCCCACGGAGCCCAGGACCCGGATGGAGGACAGGTCGAACTTCGCCGGAATGTCCTCGCCCCACTTCATCATGGTGCGGATCGCCGTGGGGGCGGTGTACATGATGGACACCTTGTACTTCTCCACCAGTTCCCACCAGCGGCCCTGGTGCGGAGTGTCCGGCGTGCCCTCGTACATCAGCTGGGTGGCGCCGTTGATCAGCGGCGCGTAGGTCACGTACGTATGGCCGGTGACCCAGCCGATATCCGCGGTGCACCAGTACACATCGGTCTCGGCGTGCAGGTCGAAGGTGGCCTTGTGCGTGAAGGCGCTCTGTGCCAGGTACCCGCCGGTGGTGTGCAGGATGCCCTTGGGCTTGCCCGTGGTGCCGGAGGTGTACAGGATGAACAACGGATGCTCGGCGTCATGCGGCACCGGGGTATGGTCCGCGGACGCGGATTCCACCACGTCGTGCCACCAGAGGTCGCGGCCCTCGTGCCAGTCCACCGGCTCGCCGTTGCGCTTGACGACGACGACGCTGCTGACGGAATGACCCTTTGCTTCCAGGGCGGAGTCCACCGCCGGCTTCAGCGGGCTGGGCTTGCCGCGGCGGTACGTGCCGTCCGAGGTCACCACGAGCTTGGCCTCGGCATCGTCGATACGGCTGCGCAGGGCGTCCGCGGAGAAGCCCCCGAAAACCACCGAGTGGACCGCGCCGATGCGCGCGCAGGCGAGCATGGTAATGACTGCCTCCGGGATCATCGGCAGGTACACCGCGACCCGGTCGCCCTTGGCCACCCCGAGGGACTCAAACGCGTTGGCCGCCTTCTTGACCTCGTCGGTCAACTGGGCATAGGTGTAGGTGCGGGAGTCGCCGGGCTCGCCCTCGAAGTAGATGGCCACCCGGTCCCCGAGCCCGTTCTCCACGTGCCGGTCCAAGGCGTTGTACGCCGCGTTGAGCGTGCCGCCGACAAACCACTTGGCAAACGGCGCATCCGACCAGTCCAGGGTCTGGGTGAAGTCTTCGTTCCACGACAACAGTTCCCGTGCCTGCTTGGCCCAGAAGGCTTGATGATCGGCGTCGGCCTCTTCATAGATGCCGGGCTTGACCACCGCGTTCGCAGCGAATTCCTCGCTGGGCGCGAACTTCCGGTTCTCCTGCAGCAGGTTTTCCAGGGCATCGCTCGTGGCGTGCTGGGTTCCGTTGGCTTCAGACATAAGAAGGCCTTTCGTGGTGTTGCGGCTGTGCGTGGCACATCCCGAAGGGCGGGGGCCACTCGTGCTGATCATCACATTAGTCCCTGCCTCTGAACATCGTGGCACGAGTCACAGTCTCGGATGTAAAAGGACGTAATTCTGCGGTGAGCGGCAATAAAGGGTGTCGAACGGCTCCTTCGGACACCGCGATTCGGCTAGTGATGGCTTCTTTCCTTGACTACGCTGAGACCAGTGCAAGCTCTGCCTAGGCCTGCTTTGGCCGCGACGATCGGAGAATGACTATGACGGATCATGCAGTAACCGCTTCGGACGGCGTCAGCGAGGCAGTGGCCGGGCCGTTCACGGTGCGGGACGTGGCCGTGGCACTGTCCGTGGTGCTGCTGTTTCTGGCATCAGTGCTGCCCACCGCCGTCATTCAGGGAATTGGGCTGAACCAGTGGAATTCCTCCAACCTTTTCCGTCTCGGTCTGAGCATCCTGCTGCCGGCTATGGTGCTGGTGCTGTTCATCATCCGTCGGCTGGCACCCAAGACAAAGCTGCGGATCGGATCCCTGTCCGTGGACCAGTTCGCCTCGGTGGTGGCCTCGTTTACTACCGGTTATTTCTTCCTGACGCTGGTCAGCGCGTTTAGCCTTAGCGCCACGATCGGCTTCATTGGCAGTCTCGGTCTGCTCGCCGCGACCGTTTGTGCACGCTGGATTCCGCAGTTCCGGGCCGATTTTGCCGGTCGGCTTGAAACTCCCGCGCATCCGATTGCCCGGGATGCGGTTCCTGCCCGGGCCAAAGCCCCCAAACCGGTCACGGCAGAAGCCGCGCCGGGGCAGCAGCACGCACCGAATGGCTCGGCAGTAAAGGCGGGCGCGGCAGGATCTACCTCGGCGGGGGCGAAGGCCACCAACTCAACGGGGTTCGGTAAGAACAGCGCAGCAGGTGCAACCGGTGCCGCGTCGGGTGCGGCCGCCGGCCTGTCCGGCCCCGGCACCCACGGAGCATTAGCAACGGCATCCAGCACAGGGGCCGGTGCTGCAGGCAGGGATAAGGGAGCTCGTGAGCAGGGCCGTTCCGTTGTGACGTCGCAAGGCCGCTCGCATGCCAACGGGCATACAGAGGCCTCGAGCGAGGCGGCGAGGGCCGGTTCCGCCGCCGATTTCGCGGCGCCGGCAGGAACAGGCGCCGCGGGCGTGGCCGGTGTGGCCGCTGCAGCGGAAGCGGGCAAGACAGACCCGAAGAAGGAAACTCTGTCCGCGCGCAACGGGAAGGCAGCCGGCGACGAGGATCTCACCGCCCCCGGCGCCGCCGATGGCGAGGCAGTGGGCATTCCGATGTCCGATGACGAAGTGACAGTTGCAGCCGACGCCAAGCAGTCGGCCAAGGAGTCGAGTGCAGCTGCTTCGGCCCGGGCAGCGAAGGATGCGGCCCGGCCGCAGGACCGCGGGGAAGTGACCGAGGCAGACAGCATTGCCGGGGCGGGATCCAGAGGGCCGGATGCTGGCAAGGAGCAGCCCGGTGCTGGGGTAGCTGCTTCCGTCGAATCCACCGGCGAGCAGACGAGCGCATCACAGACTGCTCCTGCCGCCCAGACAGTCGAGACCAGACGACCCGAAGACCGGACTGAAGATCGGTTCGAGTCCGAAATGCCGAAAACTGCGGCCATGGGTTCGGTAGCGGGCGCCAGCACCGAAGGGACCAGGCTTGACGCCGCTGAACCGATCAGCGCCACCCGGGAACACGTCGAGGAATCCGACGAGGAGGTCACTTATGAAGCCTTCTGGTTCGCTGTCGGCCGTACTCGGCCGACATACGACGAAAACACCGGTGAAGTAGCCTTCATGCTGGAACCGGGCGCCTGGATACTGGCGTTGCAGGACCGCGGGGACGAGTTCCTTGTCCAGCACACCGACGGCCGGGTTGGTGTGCTGAGGGACCTCACCAACATTGAACGCGCATAAGGGTCAACGGGCCGTGGGACGAACCAAGATCAGTCCGGATGAGTCCCCGCTGGCGCTCAAACGCCGTGCGCGCCGCATCAACAAGATACTGGCCGAGCAGTACCCCTACGCGGTTGCGGAACTGGATTTCCGCAACCCTTTTGAACTGCTCATCGCCACGGTGCTCTCGGCCCAGACGACTGACGTCCGGATCAACGCCACGACGCCCGCGTTGTTCGCCCGTTATCCGGACGCCCGGGCCATGGCCGAAGCCGATGAAGCCGAGCTGCAGGAGATGCTCCGGCCCACCGGGTTTTTCCGGGCCAAGACGGCCAGTGTACTGGCGTTGTCCAACCGGATCGTGGACGAGTTCGACGGCGAGGTCCCCGGCCGGCTGGAGGACCTGGTTACGCTACCGGGCGTGGGGAGGAAAACGGCAAACGTGGTGCTGGCCAATGCCTTCGGCGTTCCCGGCATCAGCGTGGACACCCACTTCGGCCGGCTGGCCCGCCGTTTCGGCTGGACCGATGCCACCGACGCGGTCAAAGTCGAGTTCGATGTTGCAGAGCTTTTCGAACCCAAAGACTGGACGATGGTCTCGCACCGCGTTATTTTTCATGGCCGGCGGATTTGCCATGCGCGTAAGCCAGCCTGCGGGGTCTGCCCGGTAGCGGCGCTTTGTCCGTCCTTTGGGGAAGGTGAAGTCGACTCGGACAAGGCGGCCAAGCTGCTCAAATATGAACTTGCTCCCGGGCGCGAGGAGCTGCTGGCCAGGATGCGGGCCGGCGAGAGCCGTGCCGAACTACGCGCGGCCGGCTTTAAGCTGGACGCATGAGCGCGAAGTCCGACCTGCAGCAGCTTCTGAACGTTCCCATGGAAAAGCGGTTGTCCGTACGGGACCGTGAGGGCTGGTACAACGTCGAACTCGACGACGAGGAATCCCGGGCGGCAGCGGTCCTGCTGTTGTTCGGGGCGCTGGACAGCACACCCTCCCAATTTCATGAGTCGGCTGTCCCTGATGATCTGGACGTACTGTTCGTGGAACGTGCAGCCACCTTGTCCTCCCACCCCGGACAGGTGGCGTTTCCCGGCGGAGGAATCGATCCCGACGACGACGGGCCGATTGCCGCTGCCCTGCGTGAAGCAGTGGAAGAGACGGGGCTCGATGCCACTGGAGTGGAAGTTCTTGGCACGCTGCCGGAGATTCCCCTGTCGGTCAGCAACTTTCTGGTCACCCCCGTCGTTGCCTGGTGGTCTGCGCCATCGCCGGTAGCAGTGGTCGACTTCGCCGAGTCTGCGCAGGTCTTCCGGGTGCCGGTGGCCGACCTGCTGAACCCCGCCAACCGGCGGATGACAGTTGTCCAACGGGAAGGACAGGTCTTCAAAAGCCCTGGCTTCCTAGTCCATAACGTGGTCGTTTGGGGCTTCACCGCGATACTGCTAAGTCACCTTTTCGACGACCTGGGCTGGGCAATCCCTTGGGACCGGTCGCATGAGATCCCCGCCCCGTTGCGCCCGGTAGCTCCGGTTGATGACCCGTCCCAAGCTTGAACTTCAGCGGCGCCGGAAACCGGACACTGACTGGGTCCACCCGTGGTGGACCGGAGCGGTGGCGGAAGGAACCAAGCCAGCCCTCTTTCTCCCAGACCTTCATTGTGTTGTTCACGCGGGAATACCAGCCGTACGCGGAGTAGGCTCCGAGGACTGCCGGTGAGACGATGTCCGGATTGAGCATGCGAACCCCGGCGCGCCCGGCGACCGGGCGTACCTGATTCGCCACGATCCCTGCGGCGCCTCGGGCCTCTTTTCGCACAGCTCCCGTTAGTGCCCCTGTCAGCAACGCTTCCGGCCCGCTGGCGGCAACACTGAGCAGCCTGTCGCCGTGCTTGGCGGCAAAGCCTGCATGCTTGGCGGCAAAGCTGTGCGCAGCAGCTACCGGTGCGGACTGGAGCGCCGATCGGGCAAAGGTGCCCATGGCCGCCGCCTGCATGCCCAGCGGCCCGGCCTGCGAGCGCCGCGAAAGTTCAGTCGGCCTTCCGGCGCCCGCCAGTTGACGGACGATGTCCAAGGTGGTGTTAATCAGCGGTTTCACCTGGCTACGGAGCCTGCCCGTGGCCTCGAGGAAGGTCAACACGGCCTGGCCAACCCTGGAGGCGGCGAGACCGGTGGTAATGATGAGGCCGCCGCCGGCGGTCAGCCAGGCTGTGACTGCTCCCATCCCGATCAGCGCGGCGATTTGCAGGGCAAAGTCCCGGGCTTCCTGGATCAGCGTGGCATGTGCTTCCTCTACCGCGTTTGCGAGTTCGTCGCAGTCCCTCCCCAAGGCATCACATCCTTCGGCGACGGTCACGGCACTGCGGTACAGCTCCTCCTGATGCGACTCGAGCAGGGTGATGTCTGCTCCCCGCTGTCCGGCCAACGGGGCTGTGGTGGTGCGTAGGGTTTCGCTGCCGAGCGCCCGGAGATCTGCGCCAACCATCCGCCAAGCGCCAGCGGCGGTGCGCATGGCCTCGGCATCGCCCGAAGGCCACCTTTCACCGGCCGAGTCGGCGATGAACTGTCCGAACTCGGGAAGGACCGGGATCCTGCCGCCGACTGCAGAGACCGGCAGCTGCCGGCACAGGCCGGGCGCTGCCGGCTCCTGCGGCGCCGTGTAGGGGGCGTCCTTCCCGCTGGCCAGTTGCTCGGTAAAGCGGTAGAGCTCGGCCGCGGCCCGGGTATGGAATCCTGCGGACGCGTAGGCCGAGCCGAGCAGCTCAAGTGAGGTGAGGATCTGGATGGCGGCGGCGTCGTACGCCTGGCCCCATTCCATCGCTTCCGTCTCCCAGCCGGACATTCCTGCTGCCCCGGCAGTCCGCCCGACGGCGTCGATGCGCAAGTCAGCGACTCTGTCCGCGGAACCCACTGCAGCGGCAGCCGAGACGAGCATTGCCTCTGTATCGATGGTCAAGACTGCCACCAGCACCCCCTGTCAACGCCGGACCGGGCCGGCCGAACAACGCTGGTTCGAGCCTAGGGGGACTGCAGGAGCCAGTGCCATGCCGCTTCTGCCACTTGTGGATAACCGCTACTTCGCATCGGCGTAGGAATCCACCACGGCGATGCTGACGGCGAAGTCGATCGGAATCGGACCGAACATCAGCCGCGTAGCTTCCGCCGCCGACTCTTCAACCATCCGGCACACCAGCTGGATCTGGTCCGCGTTCGCATGCAGCATCACTTCGTCGTGCAGGAAGAACACCAGTTCCCCCACATAGGTGCCCTCCGCAGCAGCGGCGCGCAACCGCCGTCGTAATTCTGCGAGCCAGCACAAGGCCCATTCCGCAGCCGTGGACTGGACGATGAAATTACGCGTGAAGCGTCCCCGGGTGCGGGCGATGCTGTCCGCACGGCGCTGTTCCTCCGCCGTGGTGGTCCGCTGCGTTTGCAGCCAGCGTTCCGAGGGAGCGGCGCAGCTTCGCCCCAGATAGCTGCTGACGATGCCGCCGGCTTCGCCCGTCCGCGCGGCATGTTCGAGGATGCCAATGGCCCGAGGGTAGGTCCGGGTCAGCTGCGGCACCAGCCGGCCGGACTCGCCGGTAGTCGCGCCGTACATGGCGCCCAGCATGGCCACTTTCGCCTTGGCCCGATCGCCGCTGAAACCGACGTCGGCGATGCCTTGGTACAGGTCCTTACCCTTGGCTGCCGCCGCGAGCGCGGAGTCCTGGGCCAACGCGGCCAGTACCCGCGGCTCGAGCTGGGCGGCATCGGCCACCACCAGCTTGTAGCCGGGATCCGGGCGGGCGGCGTCGCGGATCTGTTGCGGAATCTGCAGCGCGCCGCCGCCGCGCGATGCCCAGCGGCCGGTCACCACCCCGCCCACAATATACTCGGGCCGGAACCGGCCGTTTCGCACCCAGGTATCCAGCCAGGTCCAGCCATTGGCCGAGTGCAGCCTCGAGAGCTTTTTGTATTCGAGCAGCGGGGCAATGGCCGGATGGTTGTGTTCCTGCAGTTCCCACGATCTGGTGCTTTTGACCTCGATCCCGGCACGGTGCAAGGCGCGCAGCAGCTCCTGGGCTGAGTCCGGATTGAAACGCGGGTTGTCCAGCAGCTCGCGCAGCCGGGCGGCGAGCCTCTCCAGCTCAATGGGCCGCTCGCCGTTGCGCGGACGCGGACCGAGGAATCCTGCCAGAATCTGCTCGTGGATGTCTTCGCGCCAAGGTACGCCGACGTATTCCATCTCGGCGGCGATGAGCGCGCCCGCGGATTCGGCGGCCACCAGCAGCTGGAGCCGTCCGCGCTCGGATGACGCGGCGACAGCAGCCAGCTGGTCCTGCAGCTCCTGGACCAACTCTTGCACGCTTCTACCGCTGGGCTGCGGCGAATCGAAGAGCGTGAACTGATCCGGCGAATCAGGAACGGGCAGGACCTGCCGGGGCAAGCCATCACGTTCGTCATCCGTCACAGCGGCCTGCCGCAAGGAACGGACATAATCGCTTCCCGGCACGAACTCGGATAGCGACAGGATGTTGCGGGTCAGGGTCAGATCGTGGCAACGATCCACGCTCGCTCCCGCCCTGAGCATCGGCAAGTAACTGCTCCGCGTCGTGTCCCAGACCCAACGGAAACGTTCTTGCTCGGCGCGGCGGACGGCGCCGGGAAGGTCCGCAAGATTTACGACGGCGGCTGGCCCGCTGGGTGCGCCCGTTGCGTCCGCGGGTTGGAGACAGAATGTCTGCCCGTCCGGCGAAGCAGCGCCAATGCCGGGCGCAGCAGGGGCAATGACCATGTACATGTCTCCAGTTTCTCCTGTTTCGCCAGCTTGCTCTGCCGGTCGGCTGTGAGATGCCCGCAGACTGCGGATGGGAGCTGTCCGCAGTCCTCCTCCACAGGCCCGAAAGGCTCTCGCAATTTGCACAATCCGGTGCGGGCAGGTGTCGGCGGCACGCAGGGACAGCCAGTCTCGGAACATGCAGGAGCAGATTTCAACAGTCCAGCCGTGGACACCGGAGCACGGCATGCCCGAGGTGCTGCTGGTCACCGAGTCCGCCAGATTGCGCGATGAAATCGCCAGGATCGCGGCCGCAGCCGGAGTGGGCCTGCGGATTGTGGCAGTGCAGGACCTGGGCCGGGTTCCGGACGGGAGTGTCCTGGTACTGGGGAGTGATGGAGCCTCCCGGCTGCCCCGGCAGGGAGCCGATGTCATTGTGGCCGGTTTCCCGGAGGAATCCGTATTGCTCTGGGAACAGGCCGCGATGGTTGCCGCCCACCAGGTGGCCGTGCTGCCGGAAGCGGCCGCATGGTTGGCAGAGTACTTGAGCAGGAACAGGCAGCGGGACGGCGCGGGGACCGTGGTGGCCGTGCTGGGCGCCACCGGCGGCATTGGCTGTTCCACGCTGGCCAGCTGGCTCGCCGCGGAGGCGGCGGCACAGGGAGTGTCTACCGTGTTGGTGGACACTGACCAGCTCGGTGGCGGGCTCGACCTCGGGCTGGTGCCCGAACCGCTGAGCGGGTTGCGCTGGCCGGATCTCGCCGGGGTGAAGGGAGCCGTCAACCCCGCCCAGCTGAGGGCTTCGTTGCCGGTCGTCAACGGATTCTCAGTGCTGTCCTGGGGAGGCGGCGCGTCCTCCTCGTCGGCATTGGACGTGCCGGCACCCGCCATCGGCGGAGTTATGGCTGCGGCGTCGGAAGGATTTTCGCTCGTGGTCATTGACGCCGGCCGGGTCCAGCAAGGGCTGGACCGCTGGCTGGATACCGCTGATCAAGCCCTGCTGTTGATGCCTTCCGGCACCCGTGGTGTTCTCGCAGCCCGGGCCGCGGCGGAAATCCTGCACCCGCTGACTGTCAGTGCGGTGGTCCGCGGGCCGTTGCCGGCGGGGCTGGACGAAGAGTTGGCGGCGGCTTCGGCCGGGCTTGAACTCGCAGCGTATGTTCCTCGGCTTCGCGGAATGGGGCTGGTGCAGGAAACCGGACGGCTGTTGGAAAGAGGCCAGAGCCGCAAGGTCCGGCGGGCGGTCAGAAGACTGGCGCAACAGATCATGCATCTTCCAGGCAAGGAGCGGTGACCATGGCCTTCTCAACTGGCTCCCGCGGCCGCCGTGCAGCAACCGGGCCTGTAGGGTCCCCGGTCAACCTGGCTCCGTTCCGGGACGCCGTGTTGTCCGATCCGTCGCCCGTCACGGGAGCCCGCGTGGCAGCGGCGGTACAGTCGAGCGGCCAGCTACTGGGCACCGACGGTGTGCTGGAGGCCGTAGAGAATCTGACGGCTGACCTGCGGGGTCTCGGGCCGCTGCAGCGGCTGGCCATGGAAGGGACAGTCACGGACATTCTGGTCAACGGGCCCTCGGAGGTGTGGACCGACGGGGAACGGGGTCTGGAGCGAAGCCAAATCACCTTCGACAACGATGCAGAGGTGCGTGCCTTGGCTACCCGGCTGGTGACCGCCGGTGGCCGCCGGCTCGACGACGGCAATCCATGCGTGGATGTGCGCCTCGACGGGTACCGTGTCCATGCGGTGCTTCCGCCTGTTTCGACCCAGGGAACGCTGCTGTCGATCCGCATCCGCAGGCCCCGCGTGTTTACCCTCGACGAACTGGTCGGGCCTTCATCCGGTTGGCTACCGTACCTCGAAGCAGTGGTGGCCCGGCGGCTGAACTTCCTGATCAGCGGTGCCACCGGATCGGGCAAGACCACGATGCTGTCCGCGCTGCTCGGGCTCTCCGCGTCCTTTGAACGGCTGGTATTGGTCGAGGACGCAGCCGAGCTCAATCCCGACCATCCGCACGTTGTCGGTCTGCAAAGCCGGCACAGCAATCTGGAAGGCAGCGGCAGCGTCGAGCTGGGCGAGCTGGTCCGCCAAGCCCTGCGGATGCGCCCGGACCGTCTGATTGTGGGGGAGTGCCGGGGCGCAGAGGTGCGCGAGTTCCTCGCTGCCATGAACACCGGTCATGCCGGGGCGGGCGGCACTGTGCACGCCAATTCAGCCGCCGGTGTACCGGCCAGGCTGGCGGCCATGGGAGCGCTCGCCGGTTTGGAACCCCAAGCGCTGGCACTGCAGGCCAGTACGGCCCTGGACGTGATCATTCATCTGGACCGCACAGCTGCCGGCAGGCAGATCACGGAGTTGGCGCTGCTGCGGGCCACGCCGACGGGAAGCCTCGGAACGGTGCCGGCACTGGCGGCCCGCGGCACCGTTATGGAATTCGGACCAGGCTGGCGGGAACTGGAGCCCAGATTGTTCGGGCCGGGAACAGGCCAGGCGGGAACAGCCGGATCATGACGGCGCTGCTGGTGATGCTGCTGTGCCTGGCCGCCATTGTGGTCTTGGGCAGCGGGAAACGTCGACTCGCTCGGATCAGTGCCGACTTGCTACGTCTGCCACAACCTCGCCGGCGTACAGGCAAAAGTGGCCGGGACAGCGCCGATGAACTGCCCATGTTCGTGCGGCAGGTGGCATCCTTGCTGCGCTCGGGACGTACTCCGGCCCAGATGTGGGCGGACATGCTCCGGGTTTACGGACCCGACGAGTTCCAAACGGATCCAGGACGGACTTCAACCGGGGCAGAGCGGCCGGACCGTTCTGGGGAGGGCCTCCCCGCGCTGCTTCTGCCTGGCATGCGGTCGGCCGGACAAGCGGCCGAGCTCGGATTAAGCGTCGGCTTCGCCCTGCGCCAGGCCAACGTACCCGGCGTCCGGACACGATCGCCGGCTGCTTCAATGGCACGGCGCATGTGGCAGGACATGGCTGCCTGTTGGGACGCTGCCGAACAGACCGGAGCCCCGCTGGCGGTCCTGCTGGAAAATTACGCCGGTCATTTGCAGCACACCCTGGACGGGGCAGCCGCCCGACGTACTGCATTGGCCGGCCCACGTGCCACGACCACGCTGCTGACATGGCTCCCGATCTTCGGCCTTGGCCTCGGTACTGCCATGGGTACCGATCCTCTTGGCATCCTCCTGGGAACCCCGGCGGGCTGGGCCATCCTCGTAGTGGGATTGGGGCTGCTGGCAGCGGGCCGGCTTTGGTCCCAGCATCTGGTGAGCCGCGCTGCAGACGGATAAATCCGTATGTGCCGAGGGAGAGGACCGATATGGCTGGATTGATTATCCCGCTGCTCATCTTTGGAGCGCTGTGGCTGCTCGTAGGTCCTTGGCCAAGTCTCCGAAAACGCGGGTGGGAACGTCGCCCCGCCAGCACGTCACACTGGTTCCGTGCGGTAAAGCGGCAGTCGTCAGACGCCGGAGCCAGCCGGACAGGTGCCGCCGGGAGCAACAATGAGGTGAGCTCACCCGACACGGCGCTGATGCTGGACCTGCTCGGGGCCATGATCCAATCCGGCACCTCGTTGCCTGCCGCGGTGGCGACGCTTGCTCAGGTCGCCGGACCTCGCAGCAGCGAACGGCTGGATAAAGTCGCCTCGGCCCTGCAACTCGGAACAGAGTGGCACACGGCCTGGGGGCTCGTCGGCAGGGACACCCGCCTGGACGAGATACAGGAGGCGCTGCAGTTCGGAGCAGCCACCGGCGCGCCCTCCGCAGCAATCCTGTATGCCCAAGCAGACCAACTGCGCCGCCGCCGCAGGCAGGAAGCCGAGCGGCGTGCGGCCACCTTGGGGACCCGGCTGGTCCTGCCGTTGGGCTTGTGCGCGCTGCCATCCTTCATCAGCCTGGGTGTCGTGCCGGTGCTGATCTCGTTGCTCCCCGACCTGTGAATCGGCTCCGGAAACAGTTATCCTCCACACACCTTCTTCCGGGAGGGCTTGTGCACTTGGGAGAAAACGTCGGTGTTACGCCGGCTTGCACGGCGGCAGGCTCATAAGTACCGCAACTTTGCGGCTCAACCAGGAGGTAGAAATGTCCCGATCAACCCAGTTCTCCCGTTCTTTCGACGGCTCCACCGCGGCAGAAGCGTCCGCCGAATCGGAGGAGCTCGCCGAGGTCATCGAACTTCCGCTCCCGCATGCGGACGAAACCACCCGCCGCGGCTGGCGCGGGCTGACGGGTTCGGAAGCGGGAATGGCGACCGCCGAATACGCCATCGCCACACTTGCCGCCGTGGGCTTTGCCGGGCTGCTGGTGCTCATCCTGCGCAGCGGGGAGGTGCGGGGGCTCTTGACGGGCCTCGTGGAAATGGCACTGACCGCGGTGTGAGACCTGTGCTCCAGCGACAGGATTCCTGCTGCCGCGCTAAGCGTACGCCCGGCGCGGCAGCCGGAAAGACCAGGGTGGCCCGCCGGCGGAGCGGTGACCGCGGGTCGGTCACCGCCGAGACGGCCATCGTGATGCCGGCAATTGTGGCGGTGCTGGCCATGCTGCTCGCCGGGGCCGCCGCCGGGTCAACACAATTGCAGTTGGAGAAGGCCGCGCAGACAGCCGCTCGCCAGCTAGCCCGGGGCGAAACGGCGGCGGTGGCGGCCTCCGCTGTCCGCCGGATTGCGGGCAGCGGAGCCACGTTGGCAAGCGGAAACGCCGGAGGGTGGATCACCGTGAGGACCACTGCGGCGGTACCCGTTCCCTGGGCAGGCGTCGGCGGCTGGACCTTGGCTGCAGAAGCGACCGCACCGGCCGAGCAACACGCGGTCTCATCGGCGACGATCTCGGGAGCGACGAAATGACACGAGACGCTGTTACCCCGCTGCGCGAACGCGGTTCCGGCACTGTGATGGCGGCGGCAACAGCACTGTTGATGTGCTTTCTGACGGCGGCGCTGGCGGCGGGAATGCAAGCCAGTACCGCCGTCGCGCGCGCGTCCAAGGCCGCGGACCTCGCAGCCTTGGCAGCCGCCGATGCCGCCCGTGGGCTGCTGGTCGGGGACCCGTGCGGCTTGGCCGATGAAGTCGCACGCGAGCATGGCGCCGAGCTGGAAAGTTGCCGTCGGCACGGTGCGACGGGAGCCGTAGTCGACATCGACGTAGCCGTCCCGTTACCGCAGCTGTTCGGTATGATGCATGCGCCGTGGAGGGAGGCTGAAGGGCGGGCCAGGGCTGGCCCGCCGCCCTGACCGGTCAGCGCGTTGCTTCCGCCGCGGGCATATCGGCCGCGGCGAGCAGCGCATCGATCAGCATTACGGCACCGGACTTGTCCAAGGGGTTGTTCTTGTTGCCGCACTTAGGTGACTGCACACAGGACGGGCAGCCGGACTCGCATTCGCAGGACCGGATAGCGTCGCGGGTGGCGGTCAGCCAGGTCCGGGCAGCGTCGTAACCCCGTTCAGCGAAACCGGCTCCGCCCGGATGGCCGTCGTAGACGAAGATCGTCGGTTTCCCGGTGTCGGCATGCAAGGCCGTGGAGACTCCGCCGATGTCCCACCGGTCGCTCGACGCTACCAGCGGTAGCAGCCCGATCCCGGCATGCTCGGCGGCATGGAGGGCTCCGGGAATCCTGGCCGCAACCAGGCCGGCCGCGGCAAGATCGGCATCGTCGATGGTGAACCAGACTGCCTTGGTAAACAGTTCCCGCGCACCCAATTCGAGCGGTTCTTCACCCAGGATCTCGTTGGAGATGAAAGCCTTGCGCTGAAACGAGATCACCTTCGTCGTGACTTTGACTTCACCGAAAGAAGCACGGACCCTGCCCCAGTCTGCACCGCGTAGTTCTTCCAGAACCTCGATCTGGGTGATGTCCCGGGCCTGCGTGTAGTAGTCGGGATTGGACCGGGTAACCATGGCGCAGTGGTCCTGCTCATTGAGCTCGTCCACGATGTACGTGGTGCCTTGGTGGACGTAAATAGCTCCGGTGTGGGCCTGGTAATGGGACTGCGGCGAGTCCATGGTGCCCAGCAGCATGCCCGATTCCGATTCGACGATGTTGATGGGACCACCGCCGTCGCCTCGGAGGTTAACCAGGGACGCTGCGCTTTCGGCGTGTGTCCAATACCAGCCTGCAGGACGACGCCGCAGATAACCGTCCGCCGTGAGGCTATCCAGCAGGGATTCGGCGGTGGGACCGAAGAGCCCCAGCTCTGCCGGAGTCAGCGGCAGCTCCTGGGCCGCCGAACAGAGATGCGGCCCGAGGACGTAGGGATTTGACGGGTCGAACACGGTGGCTTCGACGGAGACGTCGAAAACCGCTTCAGGATGGTGCACGAGGTAAGTGTCGAGCGGATCATCACTGGCCACGAACGCTGCCACGGCATCCTGCCCCGCCCTGCCTGCCCGTCCGATCTGTTGGAACAGCGAGGCCCGCGTGCCGGGCCAGCCTGCGACCAGTACCGCATCCAACCCGGAAATATCGATACCTAGTTCCAGCGCGGAAGTACTCGAAACGCCAAGCAACTGACCAGACCGGAGCTTGTTTTCAAGTTCCCTGCGTTCCTCGGGCAGATAGCCGGAGCGGTAGGCAGCGATCCGTCCGGGCAGCGACGGATGGACCTCTTCCAAGAGCCTTTTGGTAATGCTGGAGATAGTTTCCGCCCCGCGCCGTGACTTGATGAAGGCGATGGTCCGGACGCGTGCGGAGACAAGATTGGCTAGCAAATCGGCGGTTTCGGCTACTACGGTCCGTCGTTCACGGGCGCCGTTTTCGCCCTTGAGCTCCGTTAGTTGGGGCTCCCAGAACGCTACAGTGGTGGCGCCGTGGGGCGAACAGTCCGTCGTCACAGCGTCGGCGTCGGCACCGATCAGCCGACCAAAGGAAGAGGCCGGATCGGACGACGTGGCGGAGGCGCCGATGAAGACAGGGTCGGCGCCGTAGCTGGCGCAGATCCGACGCAACCGGCGCATCAGATTGGCCACATGTGAACCGAAAACGCCGCGGTAACTGTGGGCTTCATCGATGATGACGTACTTGAGTCGGCGGAAGAACCTGGCCCACCAGGTGTGGTTCGGCAAAATGCCAAAGTGGAGCATGTCCGGATTCGCCAGGACGAAATTGGCGTGGTCGCGGATCCAGCGGCGGGCACCGGGATCCGTGTCGCCGTCGTACGTTTCGGCCCGCACCGTCGGCAGTTTGAGGGATTTGATGGCGGACAGTTGGTCTGCGGCGAGCGCTTTGGTTGGAGCCAGATACAACGCGACGGATCCCGTGGGTTCCAGCCTGGTTTGGTCCTCCAGCGACGTACGGTGGATCGAGTCCAGCGCCGGGAGCTGATACGCCAGCGACTTCCCGGACGCGGTACCTGTGGCAATGATTGTGTGGCGGCCGGCATGGGCCGCTTCCGCGGCGAGGACCTGGTGCCGCCACGGCTGGTGCATGCCCACGGTGGCATAGGCATTGACGACATCCGAGTGGGCCCAATCGGGCCAGGGTTCGTGGATGGCGTCCCGGGCAGGCAATTCGCGGACGTGCATGAGCTGTTCGGGGTCCGGACCGGAGCCGAGCAGGGGGATCAGGGAATCATGCAGTGCCACCCGAATATTGTGTCACCTGCCGGAAGCAGACGGCGCCGCTGCCCACCCGAGCAGCCGCCACCAGGAAGGAAGGCAGGGCGTACTTGTCAGCGGTGGGGCTAAGCGGCGTCCGAGGGCTTGAGGATCAGGACATCGCACACCGTGTCCCAGCCCAAGTGCTGGTACAGCATGCGGCCGTCATGCGAGGCGATCAGCAAGCCAGTTTCCACTAGATGCTCGAACGCTGAAGCCGCCAGGGCGCGCATGATGTGGGTGGCTAGGCCGCGGCGGCGAAAGTTGTCATGGGTCTCGATGTGGTCGAAGACCGCGACACCATCCACCACAGCCATCACGCCGTGGGCCGCTTCCTCCTCGCCGTACATGACGCGGGCGCGGTGCACGTTGCCGTCCCGATCGATGAACGTCTTGAAATCGGGGTCCCGGTACCAGGGATCCTCGGCGTCCTGTTCGGACATGTCGGTGACCATCATGGACTGGTCGCTGTGATGGACCCTCAGCCCGTGCTGCGGCGCCAGCATATGGTAGCGCTGCGGATCACGGGTCAGTACGGTGAGCATGCGCTTGGGCGATTCGAGCGTATTCCTGGCGAGATCCGCGAACTCCTCGTCGCCGGGCTCATAGGCAAAGAACTCCCAGTCGCCCGTCTTGTCGGCGAGCACGATGGCCGGATGCCCGGCTTCGCGAGCCGGGGAATAGCCGCGGCAGGCTGACCAGCCGGCAACCCACGCCGGGAGCAAGTTATCAGGTACGTCTGCGGTGAAATCGAGGCCCATAGGTAGACAGTACCGAACCAACAGCGTGGGCGGCATCCGAAGTAGATGACAACAAGGTCACAATAACCGGTTTGCCATCTGCGCTTACCCTTAAATACGTGGCTGTAAACCGAATTGTGCTTTATTACGCGTTCACCCCCTTGCCGGACCCCGAAGCGGTACGGCTGTGGCAGCGTGCCCTTTGCGAAAAACTGGGACTGCGGGGCAGGATCCTGATCTCCGCGGACGGCATCAACGGTACCGTCGGCGGGGAAATCGGTGCGGTCAAGCAGTATGTGAAGGCCACCCGCGAGTATCCGGCGTTCAAGAAGATGGACATCAAATGGTCGGAAGGTGGTGCCGAGGACTTCCCGAAGCTGAGCGTAAAGGTCCGTGACGAAATCGTGTCCTTCGGCGCACCAGGAGAGCTCAAGGTCGACGAGAACGGCGTGGTCGGCGGCGGGACGCACCTGAGGCCGGAAGAACTGCACGAGCTGGTCGAGGCCAAGAAGCAGGCTGGCGAGGATGTGGTCTTCTTTGACGGCCGCAACGCGTTCGAGGCGCAGATCGGCAAGTTCAAGGACGCCATAGTCCCGGATGTCGCCACCACCCACGACTTCATCAAAGAGCTGGAATCCGGCAAATACGATGACCTCAAGGACAAGCCCGTGGTGACGTACTGCACCGGTGGCATCCGCTGCGAAGTGCTGTCCTCGCTCATGGTCAACCGCGGTTTCCAGGAGGTTTACCAAATGAAGGGCGGCATCGTCCGCTACGGCGAGACATTCGGGGACGCCGGGTTGTGGGAAGGCTCGCTCTATGTCTTCGACAAGCGCATGCACATGGAGTTCACGCCCGAAGCGAAGACCATCGGCGAATGCGTCCGCTGCCAAGGTGCAACGAACAAGTTTGAGAACTGCTCGAATCCGAGCTGCCGCAACCTCACCCTGTATTGCACCGAGTGTGCGTCGAACCCCGAGACCCTCCGCTGCCCGGACGGCTGCGCCGCCTAAGAGAGAGGCGGCCGGTTTCGGCGCCGGTTCCAGCTCCCGCGCTGCGTCCGGGACAGGCTTGAGTGCCGGCTGCTAGGCCTCCACAGGTAGCTCGCGGGCGGAACCGGTGGATTCCATTGGCCCGGCTTCGGGCCACAGCCCGCCGGAGGCGTCCTGCGGCTCGGTGACCTCTTCTTCGGTCTTGAAGATCCGCAGGCCGCGCGCCTGGTAGTTGGCCAGCGCCGACGGCCCGTCCAGCGAGCAGGTGTGGACCCATACCCTGCTGACGGGTGCAAAGCGTTCCCACCGGGCGTCCAGTTGCCACGCCTGCTGGATCCCTTCCGTCAGCAGCGCGCCGCCGAACCCTTCACCGATGAACTCCGGGAAGAGCCCGAAGTACACGATCTCTACTTCGGTGCCCGCCGCGCCGGGACGCCCCATCAGTTCCACGTAGCCGGCCGGGGCGCCTTCCACCAATAGCACCCAGGTCTCGGAACCCGGAGTGCGCAGTACTTCGTCCCACTGGGCGCGCGTCAACGCAAGGCGATCCGACCAGTTCCAGCCGCTGCCGACAGACCGGTAGAGGAACTTGCTGAACTCGGGACTGATGCTGCGGACCTGTTCGATCCGGGTACCCGGCGCCAGCGGGCGCGATCCCGGAACCAGCTGCTCGGGCGCAGTCTGCTCCAGATAGGTGGTGGTAACAAGCATGCGCCCATTTAACCATTCCTGCTCCGCGCCTAGACTTTGAGGCGTGACTGAGTTCAATACCGGCAACATTCCGGACGCCCCGCAGAGTACGGATCTGCAGCTGATGGCTGCCCTGGCCAAGGACCTGACGGCGCTGGATTACACGGTGGACGGGGTCCAGCAATTGCTGGGCGACGAAGCCTACGAGGCCTTGGACCGGGACCAGTTGATTCCGGCCCAGCTGGTAACCGATCGCGAACTTGACGCTGCCAGGTCCAAGCCGTTGGCCGCCGTCGTACGTTTGTGGCTTCTGGGCGGGACGCTGGAACGCGACCAGCTTACATCGGCCTTTCCCGCCGTCACGCCCGAAGGGCTGCTGGCACTGGGGCTGATCAACAACGACGGCGGACGCTTCCGTCCCGCCGTTGACCTCCGGCCGTATGCGTTCGACGAAACGCAGCTGTGGGTGGCCAGCGACCTGGGTGCGCACCAGGCACCCGGGGTGCTGCGGCGGGACCACGTGCTTGGGATCGGGCAGGCCTCGCTGACGCTGGCGCAGTTGACTGTCCGCGCGCCGGTGGAACGTGCGCTGGATCTGGGCACGGGCTGCGGCATCCAGCTTTTCCACCTGCTGGGCCACGCGCGGCATGTGACGGCCACGGACATCTCGGAACGCGCCTTGGCCTTTACCCGCTTCAACCTGCTGCTGAACGCGGGCGCACTGGATCTGGATCCGCAGAACCTTGCCGAGCGGGTCAGCCTCCGGCTGGGCAGCCTGCTCGACCCGGTGGCTGGCGAGCACTTCGGGCAGGTCGTGAGCAATCCGCCGTTCGTCATCACGCCGCGCACCGAGGAGACTGCCGATGAGGAGCAGTTCACGTACCGTGACGGCGGACTGCCCGGCGACGACATTGTCTCCACGCTGGTCCGCCGCCTGCCCTCGGCGCTGGACACAGGCGGGATGGCGCAGATGCTGGGAAACTGGGAGATTCCGGCCGGTGCCGGTTCCTGGCATGACCGGCTCGAAGTCTGGCTCGATCCGAAAACCGAGGCTTGGGTGATCCAGCGCGAACAACTCACTCCGTCGTCGTATGCACAGACGTGGCTGCGGGACGCTTCGGAAAACCGGGATCCGGGTCTCTACGGCCGTTCCTATGCAGCGTATCTGGAAGATTTCGCTTCCCGTGATGTGGAGAGCGTGGGGTTCGGCATGATCTGGCTGCGGCGCAGCGAAAGCGCCGCCCGGCTGCGCAGGTTCGAGGAAATCGGCTACGCGATCGAGCAGCCCATCGGGCCGCATCTGGCCGCCGCCGTCCACCGGCACGATTGGCTCGAGGCACACGCGGAGGACTTCGCGGACCAGCGGCTGCAGCCAGCCGAGGACGTCACGGAGGAACGCCATCAGCGCCCGGGGGCAGAGCATCCGGGCGTGATCCTGCTGCGGCAAGGAGCGGGCTTCCGCCGCACCAATTTGATGAGTTCCGAGCTGGCGGGCTTCGTCTCCGCCAGCGACGGTGAACTGACAGTCGGCCAGCTGGTGGCTGCGCTCGCAGCCCTGCTGGAGAGGCCGGACGCGGAATTCTCCGAACAGCTCACCTCCGAGGTGCGCAATCTCGTGGCGGACGGCTTCCTCGTTCCTGCCGCGGCGTAGGTGCCTCAATCGTTGCCATTTCGCAAGTGAACCGGCTCACTGCCGCGCTCTGAAGGGCACTAGACTTACCTTCCATGACCAAAGGTGCAGCGCCATTTACCGACCCAGCGCCCGGCGAAATTTCCGGAGCCGGGGCGCCGGCGGGCTCGGGGGACCGGGTCAACATTTCAGATGCGAGGGCCATCCGGGCGCTCGCCCATGCGGTGCGCCTGAAAGTTATCGAGGAACTATTCGATACGCAGCAGCCGGCCACGGCCACCGAGCTGGCGCAGCGGCACGGACTAACGCCGAGTGCCATGAGCTACCACTTGCGGGCCTTGGAGAAGTGGGGCTTCGTCAAGCGCAGCGCCAACCAGGGCGACGGCCGGGAGCGGCACTGGCAGGCAGCCGCGGGACGGCTGGATGTCACCTCGGTGGCGGACAGCCGGGCGGCAACCCTCGGCGTCGTCGATGTTGAGCTCAACGACCTGCGCCAGCGCCTCTCCAAGTACGTCAAGCGGGACAAACAGGCGCCGAACCCGGACACCTGGCGCCAGGAGGGCCACCTCGCCGCGCTGAGCACCGGCCGCTTTTATCTGACAGAGGAGCAACGCGCGGATCTGGGCCGCCGGATCGGCGAGATCCTGCTCGAGTTCAGCCCCACCACAAATCCCGAAAACCGGGGCGAAGACGCCCAAAAGCTGTACTACGTATTCTCTTTCCTGCCCGGGGATATCGACGACGCGTAGAGCTCCCGCCGGCCCCGTGCCTGCACCCGATTTTCTTCGTTGTGCCATTCTTGGGGCTAACCTAGAGCTGGCAGCTGTCCCGGATACTTCGGGGACAGGATGCATCTGCCGCACCGCCACAGCAATTGACGTAGGAGAATCGTGCCACCCAAGGCCCGCGAAAAAACCGGTATGAAACTCGTCATTGTCGAGTCTCCTGCCAAGGGCAAGACTATTGCCGGGTATCTCGGCGAGGGTTTTGAGGTCACGGCCTCAATGGGCCACATCCGGGACCTGCCGCAGCCGTCGGACCTGCCGGCCGAGCTGAAGAAGACTTCGGTGGGCAAATTCGCCGTCGATGTCGAGAAAAACTTCGAACCTTACTACGTGGTTTCTGCGGACAAGAAGAAAAAAGTCGCCGAACTCAAGAGCCTGCTCAAGGACGCCGACGAGCTCTACCTCGCAACTGACGGTGACCGCGAGGGCGAGGCCATCGCGTGGCACCTGCTTGAGGTGCTCAAGCCCAAGGTCCCGGTCCACCGGCTGACCTTCCCCGAAATTACCCGCGAAGCCATCCAGCGTGCCCTGCAGGAAATGCGCGATGTGGACACCGATCTGGTGGACGCGCAGGAAACGCGCCGCATTGTGGACCGGCTCTTCGGCTACGAACTGTCCCCGGTGCTGTGGCGCAAGGTCAAGGCCGGGCTCTCTGCCGGGCGCGTCCAGTCCGTGGCCACCCGCCTGGTAGTCGAGCGCGAACGTGAGCGCATGGCCTTTCGCTCCGCGTCCTACTGGGATCTGCTGGCCACGGTCGAACCCGAGGATGCTGCCAAGGGCGGCGCGTTCAAGGCGAAGCTCGTTTCGCTTGACGGCTCCCGCGTGGCTACCGGAAAAGACTTCAACGACGCCGGTGTGCTCACCGCCAAGTCCGCGGTGCACCTCGATGAGGCGGCTGCTTCGTCCCTCGCCAACGGTCTGCGCACCGCGGAGTTCGCCGTCCGTTCGGTGGAGAACAAGCCGTACACCCGGCGCCCCGCCGCGCCGTTCACTACCTCGACGCTGCAGCAGGAATCTGCCCGCAAGCTGCGTTTCTCGGCCCGGATCACCATGCAGGTGGCCCAACGCCTGTACGAAAACGGCTACATCACGTATATGCGTACCGATTCGCCGGCGCTGAGCGACCAGGCCGTCAACGCGGCACGCCGCCAGGCCTCGGAGCTGTACGGCCCGGAGTACGTACCGGATGCCCGCCGCGTCTACAAGGGCAAGGACAAGAACGCGCAGGAAGCCCACGAGGCCATCCGTCCTGCCGGCGACTCCTTCCGTACCCCGGGCCAGGTCCGCAGCCAACTCAGCAGCGACGAATACAAGCTCTATGAACTGATCTGGAAGCGCACCGTTGCCTCCCAGATGGCGGACGCAAAGGGCTCGACCTCCACCGTTCGCCTGGGCGCCGTTGCTCCGGACGGCCGGGACGCGGTCTTCTCCGCTTCCGGTACCGTCATCACCTTCCCCGGCTTCATGGCCGCCTACGAGGAAGGCAAGGACGCAGCCCGCGATGAGGACGACGACGCGGCCACCGGCCGCCTGCCGCAGCTCGCCGAAAAGGACGCGCTGAAGGCCCAGGACGTTGCCGCCGTCGGACACGAAACCTCCGCCCCGCCGCGCTACACCGAAGCCTCGCTGATCAAGACGCTGGAAGAGCGTGGCATCGGCCGGCCGTCCACCTACGCGGCTACCATTTCCACCATCATGGACCGCGGCTATGTCAGCACCCGCGGCTCAGCTCTGGTTCCTAGCTGGATCGCGTTCTCCGTGGTCCGCTTGCTGGAAGAGCACTTCCGCGACTACGTGGACTATGACTTCACGGCCGCGCTCGAAGAGGACCTGGACCGCATCGCCCGCGGCGAGGCGAGCCGGGTGGACTGGCTCGACGGGTTTTACTACGGGGACCGCAAGGAAACGGGCCTGAACACCATCGTCAACGACCTGGGCGAAATCGATCCCCGGGAGATCAACTCGATCGAAATCGCCGAAGGAATCACCCTGCGCGTGGGCAAGTTCGGCCCCTACCTGGAGCGCGCCGCCGTGCTCGATCCGGAGACCGGAGAGCTGGCCGACCCGCAGCGTGCAAACGTTCCGGACGATCTCGCACCGGACGAGCTGACCGCCGAAAAGGCCGTGGAACTGATGGATAACCAGGGCCCGGGCGAACGAGAACTGGGGCAGGATCCGGAGACGGGCCGGACCATTGTGGCCCGGGAGGGCCGTTACGGCGCCTATGTCACCGAGATCATTCCGGAGCCCACGGCCGAGGAGCTCGCGAACCAGCCTGTGGAGTACTACAAGAACGGCAAGCCCAAGCCGCCGAAGAAACCGGTCAAAGTCAAGCCGCGCACCGGTTCCCTCTTCAAGTCCATGACGGTGGAGACTGTCACGCTGGAAGACGCCTTGAAGCTGATGAGCCTGCCCAGGGTGCTGGGTACGGATGCCGAAGGCAACGAGATCACCGTGCAGAACGGCCGCTTCGGCCCGTACCTGAAGAAGGGTACGGACTCGCGTTCCATCGGTTCGGAAGACGAGATCTTCACCATGACGCTGGAGCAGGCGCTGGAGATCTACTCCCAGCCGAAGCAGCGCGGCGGCCGGACCGCTGCGCCGCCCTTAGCCGAGTTCGGCACGGATCCCGTCTCGGAGAAGAACATCGTGGTTAAGGACGGCCGTTTCGGTCCGTACATTACCGATGGCGCGACCAATATTACGGTGCCCCGTTCGATGAGCATCGAGGAGCTGACCCGCGACCAGGCCATTGAACTGCTGGCCGAAAAGCGTGCCAAGGGTCCGGCCAAAAAGCCCGCCGCCCGGCGCAAGGCCACGGCCAAGAAGTAAGGGACAAACAGCCGTGCTTTCAGCCGACATAATAAGAGCATGCGTCTAGGCGTCCTCGATATCGGTTCGAACACCGTCCACCTGTTACTGGTCGACGCCCATCCGGGCGCCAGGCCCGTTCCGTTTGCCTCGCACAAGCGGCCGCTATCGCTGGTGGCCTATCTGGATGGCGAGGGGAACATCAACGAGGACGGCCAGCAGGAGCTGATCGGGTTCATCCGGGAGGCGTGGGCATTCGCCGGCCAGCACAGCGCCGAGGACATGCTGGCTTTCTGCACGTCCGCTATCCGGGAGGCTGCCAACGGCGACGCCGTGCTGGCCCGCGTGCAGGCTGAAACCAACGTCGCCCTGCAGGAACTGACCGGCCCGCAGGAAGCGGCGCTGACCCTGGTCGCGGTCAGGCGCTGGTACGGATGGGGCGCCGGCACCATTCTGGATCTGGACATCGGCGGCGGCTCTTTCGAAATGGCCATCGGACATGATGAACAACCGGATGTGGCGGCATCGGTTCCGCTTGGCGCCGGACGGCTGACCCGTGACTGGCTGCCATCCGATCCGCCCAGTGCCGGCAGCGTCAAGGACCTGCGGCACTACATCAGGGAAACCCTTGCGCCGGCCGTTCAAGAGTTCGACGGCGCGGGGTTCCCGGATCTCGTCGCCGGCACTTCCAAAACGTTCAGGTCCCTGGCCCGCATTACAGGAGCAGCTCCGTCCGCGGCCGGACCCTACATCCGGCGCGAACTACGCCGCGAGGATCTTTCCCTCTGGACCCAGAGGCTTTCCGCGATGCCGGCCAGCGACCGGGCCAACCTGCCCGGGGTTTCACTGGTCCGCGCCCCGCAGCTCCTGGCCGGGGCACTGGTCGCGGAGGCGGCGATGGAGATGTTCAACATCAGCTCGATGGTGATCTGCCCGTGGGCCCTGCGCGAAGGACTCATCCTCAAGCGCTTCGACCATCTGCTGTACGACAGCGATGCACCGGTGCGCCCTGTGGGGACTGCCCTCGTCCAGAAGGCACTGGAACCTGCTCCGGCGGTCGAAAGGCTGGACAGAGCGATACCTTAGCCAGCTGCTGGTTAAAGAGAAGGTGCCGGCACAGCCTGCGGACGGTTGGGGGAGACATCCGCGGGTATTGCCGGCACCGGACCAGGAGACCCGGTCCATAATCACTCGCACCTTCATGAGGTAGTAATTAAGGTAGGTTTCCTTGTTGGGATATCGCCTTTAAGATGCTGGGAAAAGACTGTGAATCGGTCCCGACACAGAAACATGCCGGGGCCGGCGGCTGCGTGATTCAATGGCAACATGACTGCGCAGACTACTGAAACCACCGGCCGGATCGTCTTTCTGGGATGCGGTTCCATGAACGAAGCGGTGCTCGCGGGCCTGTTGGCCGCCGGCACTCCTGCGGCGAATGTGACCGCGACGGTCCGCCGGAGCGAGCGGGCGGAAGAACTGCGCAGCCGCTACGAGGGTTTGACCGTGCTGGCCGAAACCGAGGACGCGCAGGCCAATCTCAAGGCGGTGGAGAGTGCCGCGCTGGTGGTGCTGGGGGTTAAGCCGGTCGGCATCGTCGACTTGTGCCGCAGCATCGCGTCCGCCCTGTCGCCGCAAACCGTGGTCCTCAGCGTTGCGGCCGCGGTCACGATCGCCACTATGGAGGCCGCGCTGCCCGAGGGCCAGCCGCTCGTGCGCACAATGCCCAACACACCGCTAAAGGTGGGCCGGGGTGCCGTCGGGCTTTCGGCCGGCAGCAACGTTACCGAGGATCAGCTGGCGGCGGCAGCCGCGGTGTTCTCCGGGGCAGGCACCACGGTCATCGTTCCGGAAGGGAACCTCGACGCCGTTTCCGCCGTCAGCGGATCGGGCCCGGCCTACGCCTTCTACCTTGCCGAAGCCATGGCGCAAGCAGGCGTGAAGCTTGGCCTTGATCCGGAGCTGGCCATGGCTCTGGCCCGCGATACGGTTGCCGGCGCCGGCGCTATGCTGGCCCAGGAGGGGGCGGACCCCGTGGCGCTGCGCAAGGCGGTCACCAGCCCTAACGGCACCACCGAACGCGCTATCGCCGCCTTCGACGAGGCTGGGTTGCCGGATATCATTGCCGCCGGTGCACGTGCGGCTGCGGAGCGCGCAGCGGAGATTTCCCGCGAACTCGCCTGAGGGCTACGGCCGCGCCGCGAACCGCTCGAGCAGATCCACATGGCCTGACACGATAAGCATGTCCCGGCTGGACACTTTTGTCTCGGGCCGTGCGTAAGTGAAATCCTCGCCGGGAGACTTCACGCCGACCACGGTGATGCCGTACTTGGAGCGGACCCCCGACTCGCCGAGGGTGAAGCCCTGGGTCTCCTTCGGCGGGTACATCTTCACGATCGCAAAACCGTCGTCGAACTCGATGAAGTCCAGCATCCGTCCGCCCACCAGGTGCGCGGCGCGGCGGCCGGCGTCGGCCTCCGGGTAGATAACATGGTTGGCGCCGATGCGGGTGAGGATCTTGCCGTGCGAGGCCGTAATGGCCTTGACCCACAAGTGTTCGATACCCAGATCCACCAGATTGACCGTGATCAGCACGGAGGACTCGATCGAGGTACCCACACCGACGACGGCGGACGTAAAGTCCTGAGCACCGAGCTGGCGCAGCGCGTCGATGTTGGTGGCGTCGGCTTCGACGATGTGGGTCAGCTGGCCGGACCATTTCTGGACCAGGGCGGGGTCGCGCTCGATGGCCAAGACCTCCCGGCCCTGCTTCACCAGCTGCTCGGCCGTGGCCGCGCCGAAGCGGCCCAGGCCCACCACCAGCACCGGAGCGTTGTGTGCCGGACGGTTGCTGTTCGACTTGTCAGCCAATGATCGGCCTCTCTTCCGGATAATGGAACAATTGTCGGCTTTCACGCAAGGCTAGCGCGGAGGCCAGCGTGATAGTACCTACGCGGCCTGCGAACATCAGGGCCGAGAGGATGTACTTGCCCTCAGGGGGCAGTTCGGCGCTGAGGTTGGTGCTCAGCCCGCAGGTTGCGAAAGCCGAAATGACTTCGAACAGTATGCGGTCCAGGTCCTCATCGGTCATTGACAGCAGCATGCCGGCAGCCACGGCCACGAAGGTAGCTCCCATGACGATAACGGAGATCGCCACGCGCATGGCACCCTCGGGAATTGTACGGCCGTAGGCGTTAACGTCCCTGTTGCCGCGCGCCTCCGCGGCAATCGCAAGGAAGACGATGGCGATTGTGGTTACCTTGATGCCGCCGGCCGTCGAGGCTGAGCCGCCGCCCGCAAACATGAGGGCATCCGTGAGCAGCATGGTCGGGGAGTCCATGGCGTTTTGGTCTACGAGGTTGAAGCCGCCCGAGCGCATCATCACCGAGGCGAAAACCGCGTGGATGCCTTTGTCGGTGGGGGAGAGTCCCCCGATCGTATCCTCGTTCTGCCATTCCATGAAGCCCCAGGCTATGGCCCCGAGGAGCAGCAGGAGGGACGTGACTTGAACGGTGAGCTTGGTGTGCAGATTCCACCTGCTGAACCGCCAGCCGCGTTCCAGCAGGACCATAACAACGGGGAAGCCCAAGCTGCCTAGAAATACCCCGATCATCAGGGGAGTAAGAATCCAGAGGTCTTCTTCATAGGGCACCAGACCGTCGGAGTGCGGCGTGAAGCCCGCGTTGTTGAATGCGGAGATGGAGTAGAAGACGCCATGCCAGACAGCTTGTCCGAAGGATTCGCCCAGAATGATGAACCGGGGGATGAGCATCAAGGCCAGCGCCAGTTCGATGAGCACCGACGTGGTGATGACGATCCGCAGCAGCGTGCCGACTTCGCCGAGCCGGCCGGCATTGTTCATGGCCTGCTGGGCAATCAGTTTTCCCCGGACGCCCAGCCGTTTGCTCACCATCAGGGCCAGCATGGAGGCCAGCGTCAGGGTGCCCAACCCGCCGATGAAGATGGCGAGCAAGATAATCGCCTGGCCGAAGAAGGTCCAGTGGGCGGCCGTAGAGACAACCGTCAGGCCGGTCACGCACACGGCCGAAACGGCTGTGAAGAAGGCGTCGTGCAGCGGCGTAATGTTCCCGTCCGCAGCGGCGCCGGGCAGTGACAACAGGCCCGTGAAGACGAAGATAACGCCGGCGTAGACAATAAGGGCCAGCCGCGCCGGAGAACTGTTGGCGACGCTGTCGACAAAATCGCGGATCCTCAGCAGGAAAGAAAGCTTCCCTTGCTTCCGATCCTGCCGACTGAACGGCTGGTTTATTGTCATACGGTTCGCTTCTGACGGGCTGGTAGGTTTCCTGGCGGGTTTGGGGACTTGGTCCTTGCAGTAGTAAATCATCTATCCGCCGTCATCGGGGACGCTAATCATGCACCCCGGCCACCGTTTCGCGTAGCCTGTCCCTGATGCAAGCGAACCCAGCGGCCAGTGTTCCAACTCACGTCATGTGGGATGAGTCGATGCTTGCTTACAATTTTGGGCCGCAACATCCAATGTCGCCGATCCGGTTGGATCTGACTGCGCGGCTGTCGGCAGACTTCGGCCTCTTCGACAGGGACAACGTCTCGGTCGTCGCTCCCGAGGTCGCGACGGACGATCAACTGCTGGCCGTTCACGACGCAGAGTATGTGGCGGCCGTGCATGCCGTCAGTGCCAACCCGGACGAGCCGGATGAGTCAAGGGGGCTGGGCACCGAGGATGACCCGGCTTTTGCCGGGATGCACGAAGCCAGCGCGCGGTTGGCCGGCGGAACACTGCAGGCGGCGGAAGCCCTGTTGAGCTCGAAGGCCGTGCACGCGGTCAATTTCGGCGGGGGCATGCACCATGCCGCGCGTGACAAAGCCAGCGGCTTCTGCATCTACAACGATTGCGCGCTGGGCATTCAGCGCCTGCTCGACGGCGGCGTCCAGCGCGTCCTGTATATCGACGTCGATGCGCACCACGGCGACGGTACCCAGAACATCTTTTGGAATGATCCGCGGGTGCTCACTGTCTCCATCCATGAGACGGGCATGTCGCTGTTCCCCGGAACGGGCTTTGCCAATGAGATCGGTGGTCCGGACGCTCTGGGCAGCGCCGTGAACGTGGCGGTCCCTCCGCGCACTGGGGACGCGGCCTGGATGCGGGCCTTCCATGCGGTGGTCCCGCAACTGGCACATGCCTTCAAGCCGGAGATTATCGTGAGCCAACACGGCTGCGACAATCATGCCCGGGACATCCTCAGCAGCGTCCGCCTCAGCGTCGACGCTCAACGGCAGATGATGCTGGACATTGCGGAGCTGGCCCGTGAAGTGACTGATGACCGCTGGATTGCCACCGGCGGTGGGGGCTACGACATTTTTAATGTGGTGCCGCGTTCGTGGAGCCATCTGGTTGCCGTTGTTTCCGGCCAGCCTGTCCCGTTGCGGGCGGAAGTACCGCAACGCTGGCGGGACTACGTGCTGGAACGGTACGGGCAGACTGCTCCATTGCTGATGAACGACGACGCCCAGCTCTGGTGGCGCTCCTGGGAAGTCGGCTACGACCCCAACGACGCGGTTGACCGCACGGTCATGGCGACTCGCAAGGAAGTGTTCCCGTACCACGGGCTGGACCCCTGGTTTGACTGAGCATAACGATTTCCATGCGGTTGCCGCCACGTGCACCGCGGGGGATGCCGCCCCGCGTATATGTGGCTAGGGTAATGGAATGGTCATCGATGATGTTTTCGCCGTAATCGCAGAGGGGACGCGCCGTGAAATACTCGGCTCCCTGCGTGAGGGCGACAAATCCGTGGGCGAGCTGGTCGAGGAACTCGAGGTCAGCCAGCCTACAGTCTCTAAACATCTCAAGGTGCTGCGCGAGGCCGGGTTGGTCTCGATGCGGGCCCAGGGACAGAAGCGCTTCTACGCTCTGCAGACAGACCCGCTGCAGGACATCGCGGACTGGGTTGCCGGCTTCGGACTAGCGTCGGTAAACCTGCCCGTGGAGGAACCGCTGGCGCCTGCGGTGTCTCTGGTCTCGGCATCCGCCGCGGAGCTGGACGGCGACGGAGAGAACCAGGTACCGCCCCAGCTGGGCCGATCCCTGGGCCTTGCGGCCAATCAAGCTGCGAAGCAGGCAGCGGATCTTTTTGCGCACCTGCCGAAGCTGCGGCGCAGCCGCCGCGGCTAGCGGCGGAGGGCCGAATTCATTACGCCGCCGGCAGGCGTTATTTCGTTCCCGTTATCATCTTGCCCACCGGGTATGTTTCGATTTGAAGGTTGCGCAGCTGCGTCTTCCAATCACGAGATTTTTCCGTACATGCACCTGCCCGCACTCCGATAGCTATTGAAGGGACCCACCCCCATGGATGCGAATCTGCTCGAAATCCGGGACGAAGTCTTTCGCCGCAATCCCGGCGAACTTGAATTCCACCAGGCCGTCAACGAGGTTTTTGAAAGTCTGGTCCCCCTCTCGAACAAGCACCCCGAGTATGCAGACGCCGCTATACTTCAGCGCATTTGCGAACCTGAACGTCAAATCATTTTCCGCGTACCGTGGGTTGACGATTCCGGGCAGGTACAGATCAACCGTGGCTTCCGGGTGGAGTTCAACTCCGCGCTTGGCCCGTACAAGGGCGGACTGCGTTTCCACCCGTCGGTCTACCTCGGCATCGTCAAGTTCCTGGGTTTCGAACAGATCTTCAAGAACGCCCTGACCGGAATGCCCATCGGCGGCGGCAAGGGCGGGGCGGACTTTGATCCGCGCGGCAAGTCCGACGGCGAAGTCATGCGCTTCTGCCAGTCCTTCATGACGGAACTGTACCGCCACATCGGCGAATACACAGACGTTCCTGCCGGTGACATCGGCGTGGGCGGGCGTGAAATCGGCTACCTGTTCGGCCAGTACAAGCGCATCACCAACCGCTATGAGTCGGGCGTGCTGACCGGCAAGGGCATCGGCTGGGGCGGCTCCCTGGTCCGGCCGGAAGCCACCGGTTACGGCGCCGTGCTCTTCACCCAGGAAATGCTCAAAACCAAGGGCATGTCCTTCGACGGGCAGCGGGTTTCCGTCTCCGGTTCGGGCAACGTGGCCATCAATGCCATCGAGAAGGCACAGGCGCTCGGTGCCACCGCCATCACGGCCTCCGACTCCGGCGGCTACATTGTGGACGAGGCCGGCATCGACGTCGAACTCCTTCGCCAGATCAAGGAAGTCGAGCGCGGCCGTATCTCCGAGTACGCCGAGCGCCGCGGCGGTTCCGTCAGCTACGTCGAGGACGGCTCGGTCTGGGACGTCGACGCGACCGTGGCCCTGCCCTGCGCCACGCAGAACGAACTCGACGACAAAGCAGCCGCGAAGCTGCTCAATTCCGGCCTGATTGCGGTGGCCGAAGGCGCCAACATGCCTTGCACCGCCGAGGCCACCGCCCTGTTCCAGGAAGCCGGTACTCTATTCGGCCCGGGCAAGGCGGCCAACGCCGGCGGCGTGGCAACCTCCGCCCTCGAGATGCAGCAGAATGCCAGCCGCGACGCCTGGAGCTTCGAGCACACGGAGGAGCGTCTCGGCGACATCATGGTAGGCATCCACGAGAGTTGTGCGGCGACGGCAGACGAATACGGCATGCCGGGCAACTATGTCGCAGGCGCCAACATCAGCGGATTCCGCCGCGTTGCGGACGCCATGCTGGCCCTGGGCGTCATCTAAGGGGATTTACAGCGAACGACGGCGGGGCTCACCAAATGGTGAGCCCCGCCGTCGTTGTTTAACGCAGTGTTGGAAGCAGGAACAGCGCCGTTCGGTCAGAGGCCGGCCGGGAGTTTCACATGATCCGGGTTCAGGTCTTCGACCTTGTTGACACCCAGCAGGCGCATGGTGCGGGCCATTTCGCCGGAGAGGATTTCCAGGGCACGGTCTACGCCCATTCGGCCGCCGGCCATCAGCCCGTACAGGTAGGCCCGGCCGATGAGGGTGAAATCGGCTCCCAGCGCGATCGCGGCCACGATGTCGCCGCCGCTCATGATGCCGGTGTCCAGCATGATGGACGTCTTGCCTTTCAGCTCCCGCGCCACCTGGCTGAGCAAGTGCAGGGGGATGGGCGCGCGGTCCAGCTGGCGTCCGCCGTGGTTGGAGAGCACGATTCCGTCCGCGCCGTAGTCCACCACCTTTCTGGTGTCTTCCAGAGTCTGCAGCCCCTTGACCACCAGCTTGCCCTTCCAGGTGTCGCGCAGCCACGCCAGGTCGTCGAAGCTCAGGGTGGGGTCGAACATGGAGTCGATCAGTTCGGAGACGGTCCCCGAGTAGCGCGAGAGCGAGGCGAACGACAGCGGCTCATGCGTGAGGAAATTGAACCACCAAGCGGGACGGTAGGAAGCGTCCAAGACGGTCTTCGCGGTCAGCGCCGGCGGGATCGTCATGCCGTTGCGGACGTCGCGCAGCCGGGCCCCGCCCACGGGGGTATCCACCGTGACCATCAACGTGTCCATGCCCGCCTTGGCCGCGCGGTCGATCAGCGCCAGGGACTTCTCGCGGTCGGTCCAGAGATAGAGCTGAAACCAGTTGCGGCCATGCGGCGCGGCAGCGGCGACATCCTCGATCGACGCGGTGCCCATGGTGGAGAGCGTGTAGGGGATCCCCGCCGCGGCCGCGGCCCGCGAGCCGGCATACTCGCCCTCGGACTGCATCATCCGGGTGAAGCCGGTGGGCGCGATGCCCACGGGAAGCGCCGACCGCTGGCCCAGCACCTCGGTGCTCAGGTCCACGGTCTGGACGTTGCGCAAGATGCCGGGCCGGAACTCCAGGTCCTGGAATGCCTCGCGTGCCCGGTTCAGGGTGATCTCGGCTTCGGCAGCCCCGTCGGTGTAGTCGAAGGGCGCCTTGGGTGTGCGCCGCTTGGCCATCGCACGCAGTTCCCAGATGGTGTTGGCACGCTGCAACCGGGCGGCGCTGCCGAAGGTAGGCCGCTTGAACTGCATCAGCGGGGTGAGATCTGCAACTTTGGGGATCCGGCGTTTGAGGGCCGGGGGCAGTTCTTCATGCATGGCTTAGCTCCCTCGTGGGTGGAAACCTGTGTGGTCTAACCACAGCCTACGGCATATGGGAGGAGCACGGGAAGGGCCAGTGCCATGGGAACGCCGGGATTCCATCGAGCGCGACGCCAGCCGGTTGACCGACAACCTGCCTCGCCGAGGCCGCCTCCGAAGCCGGATGCGCAGGGCGGCAGTAAGCTCTAACGCTATGGCGCACATTCTGATCGGACTGGACATCGGCGGCACCAAGACCCATGCCATCCGTCTGGAGGACGGGGCCGTCACGGCCGAAGCCATTGCGGGCAGCGCCAACGTGCAGAACGTTTCCAGTGAAGCAGCGTCCAACGCGCTGGCGGAAGTTTTCTCGGCCCTAGGCAGCGATGCGGACACGGTGATCGCCGGGGCCGGCGGGATCGATACAGCGAACGACGCCGGCGCCCTGGCCGGTCTCATCTCGCCTTTTGCCCCGCACGCGGAAATCCACGCCGTACACGATTCACGCCTGGTGCTCGCCGCGGGACGCGCCCGTCGCGGCATTGCGGTCATTGCCGGCACGGGATCGGCGGTCTGGGGCACGGACGGCGCTGGAAAAGAGGCCCGGGCAGGAGGCTGGGGCTACCTGCTGGGGGACGAGGGCAGTGGCTACTGGCTGGGCCGGGAACTGGTCCGGCACGCATTGCGCCGCCGCGACCAAGGCCTGGAGCCCGATGCGCTGACACGTGCCTTGCTGGCCGACTGCTCGCTGGCGGACCCGGTGGAGCTGATCGCACACTTCCACGGTCCCACCGGGCGCCGCTACTGGGCGCAGCGCTCGCGGTTGGTTGTCGACGCTGCCGCCGCTGATCCGGTGGCCGCGCACTTGCTGGCTGTTGCCGCCGAGGATCTGGCGGGGCTTATCCTGCAGGTCGCCGGCCGCCTGGATATCTCCGGACCCGTGATCCTCGGCGGCGGACTCGGGGCGAACGTGCCGCAATTGGCTGCCGGCATTGCCGCCGCACTTGCGCCGTACGGCATTGACGACGTCCGCCAGCTGGATCGGGAGCCAGTCTACGGTGTGGACCTGCTCGATGATCCGGCCGGTCACGCAAGCAGCCCGGGTTCGGATGCGCCAGCTCCGGACCGCCGGAAGTCATAATCGTCATAATTGTCGCAGGGTGGAAATCGTGGCTTATGCTCGTGGACATGACAACCCGTTGGTATGCGTATTTTCCGTTGGCTCTGGAGGGGCCTAACGTGACTGCCTAACGGCGTGCGCAACCGACACCTTCAGAGCCAACAGGGCAGAGATCATTCTCTGCCCTTCGCCATTTCCACGGCGGGTTCTGATTGGTTCCCGCCATCATAAGACGGGAAAACCATGAATCCGGTACTGAACGCAGACAAGATCCAGACCAGCAACCTGCGGGTCACCTCCTTCAGTGCGCTGCCGACGCCGCATGAGGTCATCGAAGAGCTGCCGGCAACTGCCGAACAGTCCGCCGTCGTCGACCGTGGCCGCGCCGAGATCCGTGCGGTCATGGACGGCGTTGATGACCGGCTGCTGGTGATCGTCGGCCCATGCTCCATCCATGATCCGGAGGCCGGGCTCGACTACGCGCGGCGCCTGGCAGCGGTGGCCCAGCAGCACAGCTCCGAGCTGCTCGTCGTCATGCGCGCGTACTTCGAAAAGCCGCGCACCACGGTTGGCTGGAAAGGCCTAATCAACGACCCGCGCCTGGACGGCTCGCATGACGTTGCCGCCGGGCTCCGAACGGCGCGCCGGTTCCTGCTCGACGTAGCCGACCTCGGGCTCCCTGTTGCCACCGAGTTCCTCGAACCGATCAGCCCGCAGTACGTAGCTGATCTGGTCAGCTGGGGAGCGATCGGTGCGCGCACAACGGAAAGCCAGATCCACCGCCAGCTCGCTTCGGGACTGTCCATGCCGATCGGTTTCAAGAACGGGACCGACGGCGGGCTGCAGGTTGCGCTTGATGCCTGCACCGCCGCCTCGGCTGCGCAAACTTTCCTTGGTATTGACGAAGCCGGCCGGGCCGCCATGGTCTCTACCGCGGGGAACGCCGATACACACCTGATTCTGCGCGGCGGCAATGCCGGACCAAATTACGACGCCGCCAATGTTGTCCGTGCCTCGGAGCTGCTGGCGGAAGCGGGGCTTAACCCGCGGCTGATCGTTGATGCCAGCCATGCCAACAGCGGCAAGAGCCATCACCGGCAGGCAGAGGTGGCGCTGGACGTGGCCGCCCAACTGGAGGGGACAGGCCACAGCGCCTCCGCCATTGCCGGGATCATGCTGGAAAGCTTCCTGGTAGCGGGAGCGCAGAAACTGGATGTCGCTGACCAGGCAGCCGGCAACGCCGAACTGGTTTACGGGCAGAGTGTGACGGACGCATGCATGGACTGGGACATGACGGTTTCCACGCTCGCCCACCTTGCCTTGAGCAGTGTTCAGCGAGCCGGAATGTCCCGCTGAAAAAGCCGCTCCTATCATGTAACGCTTAATCAACAGGGCAACTTTCACTTTGGTCACTTGGCCCTCTAGAGTGTCTAGCTAGACGGCAATTACTCGCAGGGCAAGGCGGCATGCCGTCCGGCCCAACCGGAGTAAAGGATTTTGGAAATGGCTGAGGAGAAGAACTTTTCGAACGTCCGCTTTTTGACGGTGTCGGAAGTAGCCGAAGTGATGCGTGTTTCCAAGATGACCGTTTACCGGTTAATTCACTCCGGAGAGATGCCTGCTGTGCGTTTCGGCCGCTCTTACAGGGTGCCGGAATCGGCCGTCGAGCAGTATCTTCGCGGTGCCGTTGTGGAGGGCCAGTCGGATACCGCTTAGGCGGTTTTGGAACTGGGCAACGGACCGGGCGCCAACGGGCGGTAAATTGTCGCCTGATTTAGGCGGTACCCTGTTAAGGAACGTTTTACGTCATCGTAAGAATCCGCCGGCCACTGCTGTTCTCAAGGGCAAACTATGGCAGGCGGATGTTAATCGAAGTGAATTTGTGAGGAACTCGTGGGTTCAGTTATTAAGAAGCGCCGCAAGCGTATGGCCAAGAAGAAGCACCGTAAACTGCTTCGCAAGACACGCCACCAGCGTCGCAATAAGAAGTAGAGCTTCCGCTTTACAGCATGCTTCTCGGTCCGCCAGGTAACTGGCGGGCCGTTTGCGTTAAGCCGTGCGGGACTAGGAACTGCAACTGTGGCGGGGAGGCCGTAGCGGCCGGCTCAGCCGCGTGGGCCGCGGAACTTGTGCACCCCTCGCCAGAGCCCGTACACGGCGCCAGCGCCGGTGGCGGCTTTGAGTCCCAGGGTTGCAGCCTTGCGGCCGCTGCGGAAGTCGTAGATCGGCCAGTTGCGTTCCCGGGCGTGCCGGCGCAGCCTCGCGTCCGGATTGATAGCCACCGGATTGCCCACCAGCGACAGCAGCGGAACATCATTGTAGGAATCGCTGTAGGCCCAGCAGTTCCCCAGCTCCAGCCCTTCCAGCTTGGCGAGTTCGGCGACGGCGTAGGCCTTGGCCGGCCCATGCAGGATTTCACCGACGAGGGCGCCGGTGTAAGCGCCGTCGGCAATTTCCGCCACGGTACCCAAAGCCCCGTCCAGGCCCAGCCGGTCAGCGATGACTTCCGCGACGGTCAGGGGAGTGGCGGTCACCAGCCACACCTTGCGGCCGGCGCGCAGATGCTGGTCCGCGAGGGCGCGGGTGCCAGGCCAGATCTTGGAGGCGATGATCTCGTCATAGACTTCCTCGCCCAGGGCCTTCACATCCGTCACCATCAGCCCGGCGCCGAGCGCCATAGCGGTATCGCGGACAGACTGGATGTCCTTCAGGTTTTCCCCGCGCCATAGGAACTTTCCCTGCTTGATGGCGAACCCCGCAACGTCGCGCATCCGGAAGGCGCCGCGTTGGTACATCTTGCGCCCCACATGGAACAGGCTTGCCCCGCGCATCAAAGTATTGTCGACGTCGAAAAACGCGGCCCCGGTTTCTGCGCCGGAGGGATCAGGCTTTCGGTGGGCAGGACCTGTGGCGGCTGAGGGCATGTCTCGAGTCTAACGAGCCGGAGGCATCGAAGCCGAGCCGCCCTGTGGAGGAGGGCGGGCAGTGTCTGGTTATTGACTCCTGACCCGGTGGGGTTACGTTGTTAGCTATGACGGATTCAGCTGCTCCCTGCCCTAGCCATGAACTGGTGCTGCTCACCAAGCCGGACTGCCACCTTTGTGAAGCGGCCCGGGAAACTGTCTCGGCAGTTGCCGATGACCTTGGCCTGGAATGGCAGGAGAAGTCCATTCTGGAGGATCCGGAGCTGGAACGGCGGTTCGCCGAGGAGATTCCGGTGGTCATGATCGACGGCGTGCAGCGAGATTTCTGGCGCATCGACCCCGAGAGGCTGCGGCGCCTGCTGACGTCCTGATCCAGCAGAGCCGATTGGTTGCCGTTTTGCCCAGCGCCTAAAGTGGGACTACAGCTAGCAATGGAGAGCCACATCGTGACCACGCAGGATCTTCCCGGTACCGCTGGGAATCCCGAAAGTTCGGGCCGCACTATTCCGCCGGCGTCTGTTGCGCGGCTGACGATCTACTTGCGAGCCCTGAACTCTCTGCTCGCCGAGGGGGTGGAGCGTGCCTCATCGGAGGAACTCGCCGAAGCCGCCGGGGTCAAATCCCCAATGCTCCGCAAAGATCTGTCCTACCTCGGCTCCTACGGCACGCGCGGCGTCGGCTATGACGTGCAGCTGCTGACGCGGACCATTTCCGCCCGGCTGGGGCTGACCCAGGAATGGCGCGTCGCCATCATCGGCGCCGGTAACCTCGGCAGGGCTCTGGCAGGTTATTCGGGTTTCACCACGCGTGGATTCGAAGTTGCGGCCATCTTCGATGCTGACCCGTCGATCATCGGAACCGAGATCGGCGGTCTGAAAATCCACAACACGGCCGACCTGGAAACCGTGCTGCACCGGACCGGCGCGAACATGGTCGTGCTGGCCGTTCCGGGCCGTGTGGCACAGGAACTCTGCGACAAGCTCGTCGCTGCCGGAATCACCAGCATCCTGAGCTTCGCTCCCGTTGTGCTGCAGGTGCCGCCGCACGTGCAGGTGCGGAAGGTCGACATGGCCACCGAGTTGCAGATCCTGGCCTACCACGCACAACGGGCGCAGGAATCGGAGCTGGACTCCGAAACCCGCGCCCGCAAGGCACAGTAGGAAACGTCAGCGGCCGTAGATGCCGAACTTGCGTGCCGCCACTGCCTTGAAGAAGTTGCTCGACGGCGGCATGAACAGCAGCACGACGGCGGCAATGCCGAGCAGGATCGTCAGGGTGTGCAGTCCAAACGGAATAATGCCGAGCAGGGACAGCGCGGCGAACACCGTACCCGTAATCCGGGCCCAGTTCTTGCCGGCCTTTACACCGAAGGCAACCATCAGATAAAGTCCGATGCCGATAAGCCCGACGACGACCATGACCACGCCGGCCATACCGCTGGCCATGTCGATGAATTCCTGTTCGCTGATCTGGCCGCCAGTCTGGGCCACAGCATCCCGGACAGCCGGATCATCCGCCAGCTGGGCAAGCACAGTGTCCATGGTTGCCAAAGAAATGATGATCTCGATAGCGGTCAGCGCGGCCGCCGCGATGATCAGCCAGAAAGCGATCATGACTTCTTTGGGAGCTTCGGGCTTCCCTGCACCGCCTTGGGGCTGGCTGCTCGGATAGCTGTACTGGCCGGGCTGTGCATTCTGGTACCCGTACGGAGACGGGGCGTTCTGGCCATAGGGCTGTTGTCCGTACGGCTGGTTTTGTCCGTAGGGGCTGTACTGGCCGGGCTGGCCGGGCTGGCCGGGCTGCTGGCCGTAGGGCGAGTTCTGTCCGTACTGCGGCGTGTTTTGGCCGTAGGGCGAGTTCTGTCCGTAGCGGGGTGCGACGTCGCCGTTCTCGCCGGACTGTCCCGGTTGCTGGTCCGGTTTCTCGGACGGATTTGGATTGTTTGCGGGAGTGGACATGGTCGCATCCTTCTTCTGTCGATCGACACTGCAGATAGCCGCCGGTACCGCGTTGACAAGGCAGAACAGGACAGCTCCTACTGCAACCCTACAGCGCAGACATACCGGCAGGGACTAGCTCTGAAGGATGATTTTGCCCGGCCGGAACAGCTGTCCCGGCCGGGCAAATCCATGCATCGGATCGGGCAGCTCAGGCCTGCTTGACCAGTGCCGCATCCAGGTTGATCTTCACCTTGTCGCTGACCAACACGCCGCCGGCCTCCAGCGCCGCGTTCCAGGTCAGGCCGAACTCCTTACGGCTGATTTCGGTTTCACCGGTGAACCCGGCCCTGGTCGCCCCGAACGGATCGACAGCCACGCCGGTGAACTCCACCTCGACTTCCACCGGCTTGGTCGTGCCGCGGATCGTCAGGTCGCCGGTAACGGTGTAGTCCTCGCCGTCGCCTTCGACGCCTGTGGCGACGAAAGTCATTTCCGGGAACTCCTCGACGTCGAAGAAGTCAGGTCCCTTGACATGGGCATCGCGGTTGGCGTCGCCGGACTCGAAACTGGCTGTATTGACCGTGGCGTGCAGAGTGGACTCCGCGAGCGACTCGCCAACACGTGCCTCGGCCGTTGCATCTGTGAAACGGCCGCGGACCTTGCTGATTCCGGCGTGGCGGACGGTGAAGCCGATTTCACTGTGCGCCAGGTCGAGAGTCCAGACGCCTTGAGCCAGACCTTGGGGCAATGTCATAACGATCTCCTTAGGTGGGAAAAACGATTCCATCAGGGCTGAGCAGCAGATCTTCACTCAGTGCCCATTGTTGCCACGCCCTCCGGCTTTGGGCAATCCCCTTGACTTTGAGAGAATTAAGACCATGCCCCTATCCACTGTGCATTTACTCCGCCACGGCGAGGTCCATAATCCGGACCGCGTCCTCTATGGCCGGCTGCCTAATTTCCGTCTCTCCGAGCTCGGACGTGAGATGGCCCAGCGGGCGGCGGACTTCTTCGCCCAGCGGGTCGAAGGTGGTGCCAAGATCAGCTATCTGGTGGCCTCTCCGCTTACCCGCGCACAGGAGACGGCTCAGCCAACTGCCGCGGCGTTGGGCCTGGAGATCGTGACCGACGAGCGGATTATCGAAGCCGAGAACCACTTCGAGGGCCTCTCCGACGTTAAACGGCACCTGCGGGATCCGCGGCACTGGAGGTACCTGCGCAATCCGATGCTGCCGTCCTGGGGGGAGCCCTACTCCGGACAGGTCGCCCGGGTCATGGCAGCGGTCCAGGATGCCCGGCACGCCGCCGTCGAACGCGGCGGAGAAGGTGCCGAAGCAGTGCTGGTGAGCCATCAGTTGCCCATCTGGGTGACGCGGCTGGCAGCGGAACAACGCAGGCTGTGGCACGACCCCCGCCGCCGGCAATGTACTTTGACCTCGGTAACCAGCCTGAAGTTCGACGGCGAACGCCTCGTCGGGGTCGAATATTGCGAGCCCAGCGCCGACCTTTTGCCCGGTGCGGCGAATATCCCGGGAGCGTAATAGAATTACTACGCGTTGTAGAAGTGGGATACTTCCCAGCCCACGAAGAAAAGTGTGATTGTGACTGCCCAAACACCCCAGCCGTTCAACCGTCGTTCCCTGCTCAAGCTTGGTGCGGGACTGGTCTTTGCCCTGCCCCTGGCCGCCTGCACGGTGGAGGATTCCCTCGCCCAGCAGGCCAATGCCGGCGATAACAAAAACTACATCGCCGGGGACGGCTCGGTGACCGAATACGACGCCGCCACCCGCGGTGAACCGGTCCAGCTCTCCGGGAAACTCTTCGACGGAACCACCGTGGAGGCCGCCGATTTCGCCGGCCAGGTCACTGTGCTCAACTTCTGGTACGCCGCATGTGCACCGTGCCGGCTGGAAGCCCCGGACCTGCAGGCCTTGAGCGAGGAGTTCGCCGACAAGGCGCAGTTCTACGGCGTGAACATCCGCGACGAACGGGCAACGGCGGAAGCCTTCGAGCGCAATTTCGGCGTGACCTACCCCAGTTTTCAAGATAAGGACGGCGGCATCCTGCTGGCGATGACCAACTACGTCCCGCCGCAGGCCGTCCCCACCACGCTCGTGCTCGACAAGAAAGGCCGGGTAGCTGCCCGCATCCTGGGCGTCGCGGACAAGGGCACGCTGAAAGCGCTGATCAGAGACACAGCGGCCGCCTGACCGTGGAACTGACTGCGGCCTACGTCCCCCTGAGCATCGGCAGCGCCTTCGGCGACACCGTCCTGAACGGTTCCGTCCTGCTGGCCATCCCCGTGGCCATGCTGGCGGGGCTGGTGTCTTTCCTGTCCCCGTGCGTCCTGCCCCTGGTGCCGGGCTATCTGGGCTACGTCACCGGACTGACCGGCGTGGATCTGGAACGCCAGCGCCGCGGGCGGATGCTTGCCGGCATCGGCCTGTTTGTGCTCGGCTTCTCCATTGTCTTCGTGGCCATCGGAGCGGTGTTCGGGCAACTGGGAGCCTGGCTGAAGGGATCGGAAGCCGCGTGGGTCACGCAGGCGCTCGGCGTCGTCGTTATTGCGATGGGCGTGATCTTCATGGGCGGACTGTCCTGGTTCCAGCGCGACCGCAAGATCCATTCCCGCCCGCCGGCCGGGCTCTGGGGCGCCCCGGTGCTTGGGATGACCTTCGGCCTGGGCTGGGCGCCGTGCATCGGACCCACCTTCTCCGCCGTCCAGGCGTTGGCATATTCCGGCGGCGCCGACGCGACCAAGGGCGCCTTCCTGGCCTTTGTGTACTGCCTGGGGCTCGGCATACCGTTCCTGCTGATCGCGCTCGGCGTGCGGCGGGGCATGGGCGCCATGGCATTCTTCCGCAAGCACCGCCTGTTCCTGCAGCGGGCAGGCGGGGCACTGCTGGTTGTTCTCGGTGTGCTGATGGCCAGCGGGATGTGGGGAACCTGGGTAACGCAATTGCAGGACTGGTTCGCAAATGAAGTGAGGCTCCCCATCTGATGAGCGAAACACCTAAGACTCCCGAGACGCCCGCGTCCGAGACACCCCCGACCCCTGGCACGGAGCAGGCAGGGCCCGCGGGCAAGGCGGATGCCGCCCGCGGGTGGGGCCCGGCGATGAAGGACAAAATGCCTTCGGCGAAGAACGACGTCGCCCTGCCCGCCTTGGGTTTCGTCGGCACCTTGCGCTGGATCTGGACCCAGTTGACGAGCATGCGCACCGCGCTGTTCCTGCTGCTGCTGCTGGCCGTCGCCGCAGTGCCGGGCTCGCTGTTCCCGCAGCGGCCGGCGAATCCCGCGGTCGTCACCCAATACATCACTGACAACCCGGAAACCGGTCCCTGGCTGGACCGTTTCCAGCTGTTCGACGTCTACTCGTCGGTCTGGTTCTCGGCGATCTACCTGCTGCTGTTCATTTCCCTGATCGGCTGTGTGGTCCCGCGCGCCATCCAGCACTGGAAGGCCATGCGCTCCCAGCCGCCGCGGACCCCGCGCCGGCTCTCCCGGCTGCCGGAATACGGTTCGATGGCGCTGCCGTCAAACCTGGAAGTCACGCGCGAATCCGCCGTCGACGATGCCGCCCGGCTGCTCAAGCGCCGCGGATACCGGGTAGAGGTGCGCGGCAAGGACGGCGCGATGCCTTCCGTGGGTGCCGAGCGCGGCTTCCTGAAGGAAATCGGCAATCTGGTCTTCCACGTCTCGCTGATCGGTGTCCTGGTCTCCGTCGCCGTGGGCGGGCTGTTCGGCTACCGCGGTCAAAAGATCATTGTCGAAGGCGAGTCCTTCGTCAACACTTTGGTGGGTTACGACAACTTCTCCCCGGGCAGCAATTTCCACGAGGACCAGCTGGAGCCGTATTCGCTGCAGCTGGACAGCTTCGACGTGGTCTTCGACCGTGAATCGGACACCCACTACGGCCAGCCGTTGGACTTCACTGCGGTCCTGACCACCAAGGAATCGCCCGAGGCGGAACCGGAACAGCAGACCCTGAAGGTCAACGAACCGCTGTCCATTGGCGGAACGAGCGTGTACCTGGTCGGCAACGGCTATGCACCGGTCGTGACGATCCGCGACGGCGACGGCAACATCGCGTTGCAGGGTCCCGTGGTGTCGGTGCCGAACGACGGCGCTTACACCTCGACCATGGTCATTAAGGTCCCGGACGCCCAGCCGGAACAGCTGGGATTTGTGGGCTTCTTCCTGCCCACCGCGGTGGAAGGTTCCGATGGCGTGGCCGTAGGCAGCGACCCGGATCCGTTCAACCCTCGGCTCTACCTGAACGGTTACTACGGCGACCTCGGCCTGGACGAAGGCGACCCGAAGAACGTCTTTGTGCTCGACACTTCCACCCTGACATCGATGAGCGACGGCGAAGACGAAGCAGGCGAATTCTCCCTAGGCGCCTACGAAAGCTACGAGCTGCCGAACGGACTGGGCAGCGTCACCTTCGACGGACTGAAGCGCTACGTCGCCCTGGACGTCGACCACGACCCGGGCCAGGCCGGCGCGTTGGTGTTCTCAACGCTCGCCATTATCGGCCTGAGCGCCTCCCTGTTCATCGGCCGCCGCCGCGTCTGGGTTCGTGCCGGTACCCACGAGGACGGCCGGACCATGGTTGAGTGGGGACTGCTGGCCCGTGGCGAAGACCCCAGGCTGGAAGGCGAATCCGCGGCCCTGCGCAAACTCTTCGAGAAGGAATGGCTGGCCAACCAGGACCAGCAGGCAGACAATAACAAAAGCGCCGTCGGCGTAAAGAACTCCTAAGGATCCCCTCCAATGCCCTCCATTGACGAGACGCTCGGCCAGTACAGCGAGCTGTTCATCCTGCTGGCCGCCATGGCATACACCGTGGCGTTCATTGCTTTCTGCTGGGACCTGGCAACCTCCAGCAAGACCATCCGGTCGGTCGAATCCCGTCTGGCCCGCGAACAGTCCGAGCCGAAGGTGCTGGCCGGAGCAGGCGGTGGCTCCGCAGCCGGTTCTGCTGGAAGAGCAGGGGCCGGCGCCCCCGTCGAGACGGCAGACGAGGCTATGGTCTACACCAGGGAACGCCGCGTGGCCGCCCGTATCGGCGTGGCCGTCACCATCGTGGCTGCCTTGGTCCACGCGGCCGGCGTGATCTCCCGGGCAATCGCGGCGCACCGCGTGCCGTGGGGCAACATGTACGAGTTCTGCACCACCGGCGGCTTGATTGTCGCCGTCGTATTCCTGTTGGTCCTCACCCGCAAGGACGTACGCTTCCTGGGCTCTTTTGTTATCGGCCTGGTTGTCATCATGCTGTGCGCGGCTGCCATCGGCTTCCCGACGCCGGTGGCCCACCTGGTGCCGGCGCTGCAGAGCTACTGGCTGATCATCCACGTCTCGATCGCCGTGATCGCCTCCGCTTTGTTCACCCTGACTTTCGCCATGTCCGTGCTGCAGTTGCTGCAGGCCAACCGGGAAGCCCGCGCCCGCGCCGGCCAGCCGGAGCGCATGGGCTTCCTGCGCCTCGTGCCGTCGGCCCTGTCGCTGGAAAACTTCGCCTATCGGGTGAATGCCATCGCGTTCGTGCTGTGGACCTTTACCTTGATGGCGGGCGCCATCTGGGCCGAGAAGGCGTGGGGCCGTTACTGGGGCTGGGACACCAAGGAAGTCTGGACCTTCGTGATCTGGGTGGTCTACGCCGGCTACCTGCATGCCCGCGCCACGCGCGGCTGGACCGGAACCCGGGCCGCCTGGCTGTCCATCGTCGGCTACCTCTGCGTGGTCTTCAACTTCACCATCGTCAACGTCTTTTTCTCCGGACTGCACAGCTACTCCGGCATCCAGTAAGCGGACCTCCCCACTAGCTTTCTGAACGGGTCCTGCGCCTTGGGCAACCAGCGCGCAGGACCCTGTTTCTTCCTCAGCGACCTAGCAGCGAACGGATCCGTAGGTCCTGTGTGCCACGCATTCACCGGTGCTCGCGCGCCGGAACGCTAGCTACGGCACATCCTGACCTGAGGCTTCCGCGGGGACCGCGCCACTAAGACTCCGGCTGCCAGGACGCCGGACGTCGAGGCGACGGCACAGGACACCGTCCAGCAGACCAGCTGCCAGTACACCCGTTCCATAGGAAACCAAGTCGAGCATGCCGAACGTAGTGCCGAAAACCAGGCGCGCGGGCGGGAAGATTTCGCCGAGTGCGGCGGGCAGGGGCGAAAGCTGGAGGAGTTCGACGGCGGTGCACACCGCCAATGCGGCCGCGGCGGCCTGCCAACTCGGGATCCGCGAAGCCACGGCGGCGACCAGGAGGTAGATCAGCACCGCGTAGAGTGCGTCGCCGGTGTGGTTGGTCCAGGTGCCACTGCCCATGAACCGGACCAGCAGCCCCGCAGCGATAGCCAGCGCTGCGCTGGCGAGGAGGGCCCGCCGTCGTAATCCGTCAGCGCGGGGTGTTCGGATTTTCCGGATCCTCTTCGCTGACCTGGTTCGTTCCGCTGTGGTTGGTACCGCTGCGGCCCTTGTCCTTGGCCTGCTTCTTGAGTTCCTCTTCGCGCTTCTTCAGCGCTTCCTCGCGCTGGCGTTGCCGGCGCTGCACGTCCAGATTGCGCAGGAAAGCGACGTCCTCATCGGGTGCCATGGGCCGGCGCGGCGCGGCCTGCTGCGCCTGTTTGGAAGCGCGCGGCCGCCCGAAGGCAAACCAGAGCAGGGCGCCGATGAGCGGGACCAGGATGATGGTGAGGATCCAGCCCGGTTTGGAGATGCTGCGGACTTCTTGCGGCCGCGAGCGGATGCACTCGATCAGCGCATAAACAATGATTGCGACTGCGAGTACAACGAGCATTATGTAGACACGGGCCATGCATTAAGTGTAGTTGAGCCGGGGCGTCGCCACTGCTCGTGCAGCTGGCTTTCCGCTCTGAGCGCGAGCGGAGACCGGACTGGCGCCGACAGCGTAAACTTGTGTGGTGGCTTTCTGGAAATTTACCGCTCTGCGGCTGGGTATTGTTGCAGTCATCTTCGTCATCTGCATGTGGCTGGGCGTTGGCCTGATCTTCTCCGCCCTCGTGGCTGCCGTCGCCGGATGGTGCATCACGTACCTGTTCTTCCGTGAAATGCGCGACGCCGCTTCGGAGTCAGTGCGGCACCGGTTCTCCGGCAAGGCCGCGCCCCTGCGGACCTCAACCGAGATCTCGGATGCGATGGCCGAAGACGAAGCCGTGGACCGCTATGGCGAGCTCCGGGTGGACGCGGACCGCAAGCCCAAAGACACCAAGCGCGAAGATAAGCCGACGGCGGACTGACCGCTACATCAGCCGGGTCAGCGCCAGACCCAGCGAGAAGGCGACGGCGAAGCATAGGTTGATGATGCCGGTCTGCTTGAGCACCGGGATCAGGTCCTTTCGCTTCTTGCCCTTGAGCATGACCCAGCTGGGCATCAGGCACACCGGTGCCAGCAGCAGCACCAGCAGGATCCACGGATGCTCATTGACCAGGACCAGCGGCAGCAGGATGGCAACGGCCAGCATCATCACGTAGCTGATCCGGGCGGCTTCGTCGCCCAGCCGGACGGCCAACGTGATCTTCCCGACCTCGCGATCCGTGGGAATGTCCCGCACGTTGTTGGCCATCAGCAGCGCGGTGGCGATCAGTCCCGTGCCTACCGCGCCCACGAAGGAAGCCCAGCTGACCTGCAGGGCCTGGGTGTAGGTGGTGCCCATGGTCGCCACGATGCCGAAAAACAGGAACACGAAGACTTCGCCCAGGCCCCGGTAGCCGTAGGGGTTGCTGCCGCCGGTGTAGCCCCATGCGGCAATGACACAGCCGGCTCCCACCAGCAGCAGTGGCCAGGTCTGGGACAAAACAATCAGGGCCAAACCGGCGAGCAATGCCAGTCCGAAGCAGCCGAAGGCCGCAAACTTCACCGACTTCGGCGAGGCCACTCCGGAAGCGGTCAGGCGGATGGGCCCCACCCGGACATCGTCGGTGCCGCGGATGCCGTCCGAGTAGTCATTGGCATAGTTGACACCGATCTGGAACAGCAGGGCGATCAGCAGCGCCAGCAAAGCCCGCGTGGGGTCGAAGGCCTCGAGGTCGAAGGCCGCGGCGCTGCCCACGATGACCGGGGCGGCCGCCATCGGCAGCGTGCGGGGGCGTGCGCCTTCAATCCATTGGGCAACTGTAGCCACGTGAAGATCCTGCTTTCGTGAACGGTGATGATGGCGGCGGACCGGTTCCGGTGCCGGCCGCAGTGAACTATTCTCGCTTATCGCCGGCGGCGTGCGCGTATCAGCCGGCTTCGCGCAGTGCCCGCGCCACGGCCAGCCGGTCCGGTTTGCCGTTGGCCAGCAGCGGCAGGGCCTCCAGCCGCACGAGGATGCGCGGCACCGCGGCTGGTCCCAGCGCCTCGCGGACGGTCCGGCGGATCAGCTCATCGTCGGCAGAACCGACGACGGCGGCGCCCACCCGGGTGCCCCACTCCGGGTCCTCAACACCGGCTACCAGGGCAGCGTCCACCCCGGGGACGGTCTCGACGGCCGAGGCGACGGCGGCGGCGGAGATCTTGACGCCACCGGTGATGAGCACATCGTCCGCGCGCCCGCTGACGGTCAGCACGCCGTCGTGCACTTCACCCAGATCCTCGGTGAGGAACCAGCGGCGGGCAGCACTGTCCTTGTCCGGCAAGGTACTGAAATGCGCGTCGGTCAGTTCGGGATTGTCCAGGTATCCCGAGGCCAGGATGTCGCCGCCAATGGATATCCGGCCAGCATCCAACCGTAGCTGGACGCCGTCCAGCGGTACGCCGTCGTAAACACAGCCGCCGCAGGTCTCGCTCATGCCGTAGGTACGGACAATCCGCAGTGAATGTTTACGGGCAGCCGTGCGAAGGTCGTCGGACATCCGGGCGCCGCCGAGCAGGATGGTGTCGAAGCGCCGCAGCACCTGGACTGTTTCCGCCGACGGGTCCGTGAGCAGCCGGTGCAGTTGGGTGGGGACCAGCGAGACCAGCCTGAACCTGTCCGTGAGCTCGCCCGCTGCCGTGGTGAACGCCTCCGGGGCGAAGCCGTCCGACAGGTCCATTACCCAAGGCCGGGTACCCGCGTAGAGCGAACGCACCAGCACCTGCAGGCCGGCCACATAGTTGGGGCTCAACGTCAGCAGCCACTGGCCCTCGCCCTGCAGCCGCATGGCCGTGGCCATCGAGGACGCGGCGAGCGCATCAATCCCCAGCATGGTGGCCTTCGGCGTGCCGGTAGAGCCTGAGGTCCGCACTACCGCTGCGGTCTCCGGCGCCAGGCCTGCCGAGGTAACCGGTTCTGGGGTGCCATCGGGTGTGATTTCGACGGCGGGGCCCGTGCCTGCCAGCGCGGCCGAGAGTGCTTTCAGCGCCGGATCGATGTTCATCCGGCGGCCCTAGAAGTAGCGCGGGAAGCGGGACCAGTCCGGGTCGCGCTTTTCCAGGAAGGCTTCCTTGCCCTCCACGGCCTCATCCGTCATGTAGGCCAGGCGGGTGGCCTCGCCGGCGAAGACCTGCTGGCCTGCCAGCCCGTCGTCCGCGAGGTTGAACGCGAACTTGAGCATGCGGATGGCCTGCGGCGACTGCCGAGCGATATCGGCGGCGTATTCCAGCGCGGTCTCCTCCAGCCGATCATGATCCACGGCCTCGTTCACGGCGCCCATCCGGACCATGTCTTCGGCGGAATACTCCCGCGCCAGGAAGAAGATCTCGCGGGCGGCCTTCTGGCCGATCTGGCGGGCCAGCAGCGCCGAGCCGTAGCCGGCGTCGAAACTGCCGACGGTGGCGTCCGTCTGCTTGAACTTTCCGTGCTGGCGCGAGGCGATGGTCAGGTCCGCCACCACGTGGAGGCTGTGCCCGCCGCCTGCCGCCCAGCCATTAACGACCGCGATGACTACCTTGGGCATGGTGCGCATCAGGCGCTGGACTTCGAGAATATGCAGCCGCCCGGCGCGGGCCGGGTCAATGGTTTCCTGCGTCTCACCGTCGGCATAGCGGTAGCCGTCGCGGCCGCGGATCCGCTGGTCGCCGCCGGAACAGAACGAATGCCCGCCGTCCTTGGCGGAGGGGCCGTTGCCGGTCAGCAGGACAGTCGCCACCTCCGGCGTCATCCGGGCGTGGTCCAGCGCACGGTAGAGTTCGTCCACCGTGCCGGGCCGGAAGGCATTGCGAACCTCGGGCCGGTTGAAGGCGATGCGCACGGTGGGCAGGTCGCGCAGCACGGCGCCGGACTCGTCGCGTTCCACCTGGCGGTGGTACGTCATGTCCTGGAAATCGAAACCGGATACTTCGCGCCACTGGGCGGGGTCGAAGACATCCGACACCTTTGCGGGCAAGACGGCGGCCCGTGCTTGGTTGCTGGCTTCCGGTGCGGCGGTGGCGGGCGCGGGGGCAGAATTCTCAAAGCTCACATAGCGAGTTTAGCCCGGGGCCCAAAACCAACCTCTCACGTGAGGCAGAATTCGTTGCCTTCCGGATCGGCCATGGTGTACCAGCTGTACGGTCCCTGCTGGGCGTCGTACAGGAACTTGGCACCGCGGGCTTCGAGCCGCTCCCGGACCACGTCCCTGTCGTCGCCGGCGAGGCGCACATCCCAGTGCAGCCTGTTCTTCACCGTTTTCGGTTCCGGGACCGGCTGGAAGAGGATCCGTCGGCGGTCGGGCAAATCCTTTTCCTCCGGCGGAGAGATAGCGGCGCCGGCCCGCCAAACCAGCATGCCGTTATGGGTGATGGTGTCTTCCTCCCGGGCGTGGCCCTGGGCGATCATTTTCTTGATGAACTCCGGGTCCGTTTGCTCCAGCGTCCAGCCCAAGGTTCCGGCCCACCAGTCGGCTTGGCTGTGGGGGTCGGCGCAGTCCACGACTATCTGCAGGTTGTAGGTCATGCTTCGACGGTAGGCGCCCGGCCAACCGCGCGCCAGAGTCTTCAGGACAACTTTTGTCCGCGAATGCGACGACGGTTGGTCCGGCACTTGCGCCGTCCCCTGCCCGCAGCTGCACGGAGACGCGTTGAAACGTTGACAGCTCCGTCCCGGCCCTTCGGCGGCACCGGACCCGGCGCGGAACTGCGGCTGGATGACGGACTGGTCGCGTCCTTCCCAGTGCCTGTCTGACCCATGGGCTACTGTGTTGGGCAGACCAACGCGGATACACATGTTACAAACCAGAGGAATCAATGGCGCATCAACTGGAGTTGACCCAGCACGTGAATGCACCGGTGGAAGCCGTGTGGGAGGTGTTGACTGATATAGAGGGAGCCGCGGGAACGCTGTCCGGCGTGACCAAGGTGGAAGTCCTCACGCCCGGTCCCTATACCGAAGGCTTCCGTTGGCGGGAAACCCGGAAAATGATGGGAAAGGAAGCCACCGAAGAGATGTGGGTTGCGGACGCCCAGGCTCCGCATGCCACCACGGTTAAGGCGCAGTCCGGCGGCGCCGACTACACGACCCGATTCGCCTTGCGCCCCGTGCCGGGAGGTACGGAACTGACAATGTTCTTCGGTGCCGAGCAAGCCCGCCCGGGCACGCTGACCAAGCTGATGATGGCCGTGTTCGGCAAGATCGGCATGAACGCCGCCCGTAAAGCGATGGCGCAGGACTTGAAGGACATCGCGGCCAGGGCCGAAAACCGCGCCTGAGGAGGAAGTATGACGGCAGGAAAATTCAAGGTGGATGTCAGTCTGGACAGCACGGTGGAAGGCCAGCCGGTGTTGCGTTTCCGCCGCCGGTACGGTCAGGACATCGAGCGGCTGTGGCGCGCGCTGAGCGAGGACTCGGAACTCTCGGCATGGTTCCCTTGTGCTGTCCGGCTGGAACAGCAGGTGGACGGAACCATCGAATTCCGCTTCCCGGGCGAGGAACCTGACCACGGCAAGGTCCTGGAGCTTGATCCGCCGCACCTGCTCGCCTTCAGCTGGGACCAGGAAGTGCTTCGCTGGCGGCTGCAGCCCGATGCCGGCGGCAGCCTGCTCATGCTCACGAACACCATCCAGGATCCGGCCATGATTGCCAACGTTGCTGCCGGCTGGCACGGCTGCCTCGAGCAGCTGGCGACTTTTCTCGATGGTTCCGGCGACGCGGGGCAGCCCGTTGAAGAACTGGTGCGGCACTACAGCCAGGCGCTGGGGCAGTAGGCACGCCGCCCGCCGTCGTCGCTGTGGCGTCAGCGCCCGGTGTCATGTAGCGCCTTGGACTGATGCTTCAGTTGACCCTCGCCAGCGCGCGTGGGATTCTTTATAGAACGGTCGGTCGGTAATTTCTTCCGGGCAAAATCCGTCGGAGCCGTCCGCACATCGTCATCCAAGACACTCGAGCGCGAGGGAAAATTCAATGGCTGAGGCATTCCTGATTGGCGGGGCCCGTACCCCGATTGGCCGCTATGGAGGCGCACTGTCCGCGGTACGCCCGGACGATCTGGCCGCACTTGTGGTCAAGGAAGCCGTACACCGTGCTGGTGTGGATCCGGACGCAGTGGACGAGGTTATTTTCGGCAACGCCAACGGTGCGGGTGAGGAAAACCGCAACGTCGCGCGTATGGCGTGGCTGCTGGCCGGCTACGGGGACCACGTGCCTGGCATTACCGTCAACCGCCTCTGCGCCTCGGGCCTGAGCGCGATCATCATGGCCTCGCACATGATCAAGGCCGGCGCCGCGGACATCGTCGTGGCCGGTGGCGTCGAGTCGATGAGCCGTGCGCCCTGGGTGCAGGAGAAGCCGATGAAGGCCTTCGCCAAGCCCGGCGAGCAGTTCGACACGTCCATCGGCTGGCGTTTCGTCAACGAGCGCTTCGCCAAGGGCGACCTGTCCCGCGACGGCAAGATGACCTACTCCATGCCCGAGACGGCCGAAGAGGTCGCCGATGTTTACGGCATTTCCCGGGAAGATGCTGACGCCTTCGCCGTGCAGTCGCATGAGCGGGCCATCGCGGCCATCGAGGGCGGCCGGCTGAAGGACGAGATTGTCCCCGTCACGGTCAAGAGCCGCAAGGGCACCTCCGTCGTCGACACGGACGAGGGCCCGCGCCCGGGTACCAGCATGGAAGTGCTCGCCGGCCTGAAGCCCATCATCAAGCCCGGCGGCGTGGTCACGGCCGGCAACTCCAGCTCCCTCAACGACGGCTCGTCCGCGATCATCGTGGCGTCGGAGGCGGCCGTGAAGAAGTTCGGCCTGACCCCGCGCGCCCGAATTGTGGAAGGCGCCTCCGCTGGTGTGGCCCCGGAAATCATGGGCGTCGGCCCGGTACCGGCCACCCGCAAGGTGCTGGACAAGGCAGGCTGGAGCGTCGAGGACCTCGGCGCCGTTGAACTCAACGAAGCATTCGCCACGCAGTCCCTGGCCGTGCTGCGCGATCTGAAGATTGACCAAAGCATCGTGAACAACGACGGCGGGGCCATCGCTTTGGGGCATCCGCTCGGTTCCAGCGGCTCACGTCTGGTGGTGACGCTGCTGGGCCGGATGGAACGTGAGAACGCCCAGCGCGGCCTGGCCACCATGTGTGTGGGAGTGGGCCAGGGAACCTCGATGATCATCGAGCGGGTCTGATGCTGTTCGACGCACACGAATTCTCCACCCTGCTGGTCGAAGAGCGGGAAGACCGGATCCATGTCCAGTTGAACCGGCCGGAGGTCCGCAACGCCATCGACCAGACCATGGTCGATGAACTGCACACCGTCTGCGCGGTGCTGGAGCGCCAGCCGCGGATCATGATCCTCTCGGGCACGCAGGTCAACGGCAAGGGGATCTTCGCCTCGGGGGCGGATATCGCGCAATTGCGCGAACGCCGTCGTGAGGATGCCCTCGCCGGGATCAACTCGACCATCTTCAACCGGATCGCCCAGCTGCCCATGCCGGTCATCGCCGCCCTGGACGGCTATGCCCTCGGCGGCGGGGCCGAACTGGCCTACGCTGCGGATTTCCGCCTGGCCACGCCAAGCGTGAAGATCGGCCAACCCGAGACCAATCTGGGGATCATGGCAGCCGCGGGAGCCACCTGGCGCTTGAAGGAACTGGTCGGCGAACCGCTGGCCAAGGAAATCCTGCTGGCCGGCCGCATCCTCGGTGCGCAGGAAGCCCTCGCGGTGCACCTGGTCACGGAGGTCCACGAGGCCGACGTCCTGATCGACGCCGCCCACGCGCTCGCGGACCGGATCGGGGCGCAGGACCCGCTGGCCGTCCGGATCACTAAGAGCGTGTTCCACACTCCGCGGGAAGTCCATCCCGTTATTGACACGATCGCGCAGGGAATCCTGTTCGAATCCGAAGCCAAATTCGACCGCATGCAGGCGTTCTTGGATAAGGGCGCGGCCAAGCGGGCGGCCAAGGAAAAGCAGACAGAAAGCAAGTAAGCCACATGGAAACAGTAGATACGGTACCTAGCAAAGTAGGCGTGCTCGGCGGCGGTCGCATGGGTGCGGGCATCGCCCACGCCTTCCTGACCGCCGGTGCCGAGGTAGTGGTGGTGGAAAGGGACGACGACGCCGCGGAAGGCGCGCGCCGCCGGGTTACTGATGCGCTGCTCAAGAGCGTGCAGCGGGGGACCACCACGGAGACCATCGAGGCGCTGACCCAGCGGCTGTCGGTCTCGGTCAACTACAACTCCTTCGGCAGCTGCGGTCTGGTAGTCGAAGCCGTGCCGGAAGACTTTGAACTGAAGTCGACGGCGCTCAAGGCCGTGGAAGCGCAGTTGCCGCCGAACGCCTGGCTGGCCACCAACACCTCGTCGCTTTCGGTGGGCAAGCTCGCCGAACAGCTCGAGCGGCCCGCCAACTTCTGCGGACTGCACTTCTTCAATCCGGTCCCGGCTTCGCTTCTGGTCGAGGTGGTGCTGGCCGAGGAGACCTCGGAAGAACTCGCCGCCGCAGCCCGGTCATGGGTCCAGTCGCTGGGCAAGACCGCCGTCGTCGTCAATGACGCCCCCGGCTTCGCTTCCTCGCGGCTGGGTGTGGCCATCGCCTTGGAAGCCATGCGCATGGTTGAAGAGGGCGTGGCCTCAGCCGAAGACATCGATGCGGCCATGGTGCTCGGCTACAAGCATCCCGTGGGGCCGCTGAAGACGACGGACATTGTGGGCCTGGACGTCCGCCTGGGCATCGCCGAGTACCTGCACTCCACCTTGGGGGAGCGCTTTGCGCCGCCGCAGATCCTGCGGGACAAAGTGGCCAAGGGCGAGCTCGGCCGCAAGAGTGGCAAAGGTTTCTTCAGCTGGGATAGCTAGGCACACCCCAACCGCCACGTACTAAGCAGGCAAACAATTGCCCGCCGGAGAATTTCTCCGGCGGGCAATTGTTTATGGGCTGTCGGCGTTGGCGGGCGTTGCTAGCGCTGCAAGGAACGGACTACCGGCTTCAGGACTTTCGCGTAGCCCTTCTCATAGCCTTTTTCATTCGGGTGGAAGTTGTTGTAGTCCTGCAAATTGGTTGGATCGAAGTTGATCCACGGTTCGGACGATCCGATCCCATGATTCCGGAATCGCTTGGTTACATCGACGTAGACCACCGAGTCGGATTGTTCCGTAGTCCCCTCGATGATGCTGTTCAGTGTGTCCACGCCGTCGTTGAAGACCTTTGCCGCTTCGGGGGACAGGGGCGAGGCTGTGGCGCCTTCCGTTGAGAACAGATGCGGATATCCGAGTACGGCGATGGTCGCGTCTGGAGCGGCGGTATTGATCTGTTGGTAGTCCAGGGCCAATGCCGGGGCTACCTGCGTCCTGGCTGCTTGTTCGGCCTGCGTCACTGTTGCTTTACAGATCGCCAAGTCCTGTTGCATGCAGGCACCGATGATGCGGCTGAACTGGACATCGTTGCCGCCTGCTGTCAGGGTCACGAGGTCCGTTCCTGCTCCGAGCAAGCCATCTTCCGATGCGAGCTGAATCTGCTGCGGCACGTCGGGGACGTCCTCGTTGACCGGCTCGGAAGGTCCGGTGCCGGCCCAGGCACCTGAGCAAGCGGCGTTGGCCGTGAGCTCAACAGCGCGCTGCCGCTCGCTAAGCGATTCAGCATAGCCGGAGGGAGAGACGAAGCATCTTGGGTCATTGGTAATGGTGCTCGGAGCGGGTGTACCGGCGCCGATGCCGGCGGAGTAGGAGTCGCCGAAAACGACCAGATCGATGGAATCCTCATGGGCGGCGGCGGGCGCGGCCACTGACCCGGCTACCAGACCGGCAACTAGAACTGTCAGCGCCCCCAGACGCTTAGGCAGGCCGGTACGGCCCTGAAAGTTAGCATTCATGCGTCTCAAAATACCCTTGGCGGCTATCGAAGTGGCACGTTTCACATCGTGTCGTCGAGCTGAACTTTTGCGACACGCCGCTGAAGGCCGGCCCCATTTCCCGCACCCTAAGGTCTTTCCAAGGTTCTAAGATGAGTCCATGCCACTGTTCGAGCCGCTGACCCTGACCGGTAAGTACGTCCGACTGCAGCCCTTGCGCAGGCGCCACATGCCCGATCTGGAGGACGCTGTTCGCGACGGCGAGCTGTGGAACCTCTGGTACACCCGGGTTCCCTCGCCGGAGACCATGGAGCTGGAAATCCGCCGCCGGATGGAGAAACAAGACGAGGGGACCATGCTGCCGTTCACTGTCAGCCGGCTCTCCGACGGCGCCGTTCTGGGCATGACCACCTTCTGCAATATCGATACGGACACGCCGCGGGTGGAGATCGGCTACACCTGGACGCGGGCCAGCGCACAGGGGACCGGAGCGAACCCTGACAGCAAGATGCTCCTGATGACGCACGCGTTCGAAAAGCTTGGCTGCAAGGCAGTGGAATTCCGGACACACTGGATGAACCGCCAGTCCCGCGAAGCCATCGAACGGCTTGGTGCGAAGCAGGACGGCGTGCTCCGCAACCACACGAAAATGCCGGACGGGACAGTGCGTGACACGGTTGTCTACTCCGTGCTCGATTCCGAGTGGCCCATCGTCAAACGCGGTCTTCAGGCCCGGCTGGATAAAGTCCGCCCCGACGCAGGGAACCGGTGAGGACATGACGGCACGGCTGGAGCGGATCCACCCGATGGAGTGGGACGGTGCGGTTAATGCGCGCCGGATTGCCGGGGACATTTTCGGGATGGGCCGTTCTGAATGGCTGACGGAAACCGGCTGGCGCCAGATGTACGACGACGGCGTGCGCACCGTTGTCGACTTGCGGAACGTGGGGGAGCGCTCGCGCCGGGAGACGGATCCCGAGGTCGCAGCCGAAGTCCGCTCGGCCTTCACCGTGCTCCACTGCCCGACCGAAGAACCTGACCACGCTGAGTTCCGCGAACTCAGCGGGCCCTACCTGAGCCATCCGCGTTCCTACCCTGACAACCTCCGGCTCTTTCCGGACAAGATCACGGCGATAGCCCGGACCCTCGCAGGAGCGGAGGGCGCCGTCGTTATTCATTGCTCGGCCGGACGCGACCGCACCGGACTGATTGGGATGCTGCTGCTGAACTTGGCAGGCAAGGACGCCGGCACCATCGCGGACCACTACGAGTTCGGCCTGCGCGGCATCAACGAGTGGCACCGGATCAGTCCGTATCCGCATCCGATCGAACGGTATCTCTCGGGTTCGGAGCTTACGGCGCGGATTGAGGACACCCGCGCCGCTGTAGAGGCGGCCGCGGAAGGTTTCGAAGCCGCACAGTACCTGCTGCGGAACGGACTGGGCGAGGCAGAGCTGCGGCAGTTGCGGAACCGGCTTCACCTGGACTGAATCTGGCGGCGGTGGCAGCTTCCCCAAGCTGCCACCGCGGCCTTCCCCAACGCCGCCGAGGTAAGTGATGCGTTACACGGTGCTGCACCCGGCGGTCCGCCCGCCGCCGTCGTCATGTTCGCTTGAACGTGCGGGGCTGGAGTCCGCGGATGGTGGCTGCTTTACCGTCAGCATTTCTGCTGGGCGGTCTGCCGGGCCTCCGCTGACGCCGGTGCGGGCTTCGTGATTGAAACATTACCGGCCAGTTCAGGCAGAAGTGAGGATCTTCACTACTCGATTTTCTACTGGACTTTCATGAGTAACAGGCGGTCTATCCGCCGGGCTTGGGGCGGTCCAGAATCAGGTTGGTGATGCGCATGGAGCAGAGCCGGCGTTCCTCGTCGTCGTAAATCACGACCTCGTGGCTGGTGGTGGTGCGGCCCAGATGGATTGCCGTGGCGATACCAGTGATCGTGCCCTTGCGGGCTGAACGGTGATGAGTGGCCGAGACATCGACACCGACGGCGGAGCGACCCTTGCCGGCATGGATCACGGCTGCCCAGGACCCGATGGCCTCGCCGAATGCCAGCGAGGCGCCGCCATGCAGCAGGCCGAACGACTGCCGGTTTCCTTCTACCGGCATCGTGGCGACCACGCGCTGGGCGGATTCTTCCAGAATCCTTACGCCCATCTTCTCGTCCAGTTCGCCGAGGACGATCTTCCACGGCTGGTCCTGTTCGGTTTCGGTCTTGATATCCGGCTCCATTATTTGATCCTGACCCTTTCATCCTGTCGGCTTCGGATGCATTCATGTAGTGTAGACATGTTACCGAACGACCGTTCAGTTTGTTTATCCTGCGTTGTTCAGATGCTTGTCGATACTGTGGACGATACTGCGATTCGTCCCCAGAGAAGGAAAGGGCAGTCAACGATGACCACTACCTCCGTTGGTGTTGAATTTGTGCCGAGTTTCGTCCAGGACGCCTGGTGGACGCCGGAACCAGGCGTAACCGGCACTGAGGTCCGTGATGCCAGCACAGGCGATGTGCTGGCCCAGGTGAGCACGGACGGGCTGGATCTGGCAGAAATGGTCGAGTACGGCCGGAGCGTCGGCCAAACAGAATTGGGCAAGCTGACCTTCCACCAGCGTGCGCTGAAACTCAAGGAACTGGCACAGTTCCTCAACAGCCACCGTGAGGCGCTCTACGAGCTCTCCCACCGCTCGGGCGCCACCAAGATCGACAACATGATCGACATCGACGGCGGTATCGGCGTCCTTTTCACGTTCGGTTCCAAGGGCCGGCGCGAACTGCCCAATGCCCAGGTTGTCATCGACGGGCCCGCCGAGGTGCTCGCCAAGGACGGTTCCTTCATCGGTGAGCACATCTACACCCGCATTCCGGGTGTGGCTGTACAGATCAACGCCTTCAACTTCCCCGTCTGGGGCATGCTGGAGAAGTTTGCGCCGGCGTTCATTGCGGGCGTTCCCACCATCGTCAAGCCGGCTACGCCCACCGGCTATGTCACTGCGGCCGCGGTGAAGCTGATCATCGAGTCCAACATTCTGCCGGCCGGATCCCTACAGCTGATTTCCGGCTCCGCCCGGGACATGCTGGACCACCTTGACTACCGCGATGCGGTCTCCTTCACCGGCTCGGCTAACACGGCCAACCTGCTGAAGTCCCATCCGAATGTCGCCCAAGGCGGTATCCGTTTCACGGCGGAAGCTGACTCCCTGAACGCAGCGATCCTGGGTCCCGACGCCGTGCCGGGCACCCCTGAGTTCGATGCCTTCATCAAGTCACTGGTCACCGAAATGACGGCCAAGGCCGGCCAGAAGTGCACCTCCATCCGCCGCACCATTGTCCCGTCGGAGCGTGTGCAGGACGTCATCGACGCCGTACGGGCGCGGATCGAGGAGCGGGTTGTCGTCGGCGATCCGCGGGCAGAAGGCGTGACCATGGGCGCCCTGGCTTCCCTGGAGCAGCTTGCCGATGTGCGCGCCGCAGTTCAGGAAATGCTCGACGCCGGCGGCGAACTGGCGTACGGAACACTGGATTCGCCGAAAGTCACCCTGCAGGACGGAACTGTTGGCAGCGTCGACGACGGCGCGTTTATGTCCCCGGTGCTGCTGAAGTTTGCCGACGCCGAGGCGGAAGCGGTGCACTCGCGCGAGGCCTTCGGGCCGGTTTCCTCCGTCATCGGTTACAAGGACCTGGATGACGCCATCCGGCTCGCCGCCATGGGCTCAGGCTCGCTGGTTGCGACCGTCGCCACCAACGACCCGGAGACAGCGCGCAAGCTGGTGACGGGAATCGCCGCCCACCACGGCCGTGTGCTGGTGCTCAACCGCGAGGATGCGCGCACCTCAACCGGCCACGGCTCCCCGGTGCCGCATCTGGTCCACGGCGGTCCGGGTCGTGCAGGCGGCGGCGAGGAACTCGGCGGCATCCGCTCCGTGCTGCACCACATGCAGCGCACCGCGGTCCAGGGATCGCCCAACATGCTTACGGCGATCACCGGTGTCTGGCATACCGGCGCCGACCGCAATTTCGATGAGGTGCATCCCTTCCGGAAGAACCTCGCCGAGCTCAAGATCGGCGATGCACTGCGCTCGGATCTGCGGCAGGTCACCCTGGATGACATTACTGCCTTCGCGAACGAGACCGGGGATACGTTCTACGCGCACACCAACCAGGAGGCAGCAGAAGCCAATCCGTTCTTCCCCGGCATCGTGGCGCACGGCTACCTGCTGCTCGCCTGGGGCGCGGGCCTCTTCGTGGAGCCCGCTCCGGGCCCGGTGCTGGCGAACTACGGTCTGGAGAACCTGCGGTTCATCACGCCGGTCGCGGCCGGAGACTCCATTCGCGTGACGCTGACCGCGAAGCGCATCACGCCGCGTGAAACGGACGAGTACGGCGAGGTTGCCTGGGATGCAGTCCTGACCAACCAGAACGACGAGATCGTTGCCACCTACGATGTGCTGACGCTCGTCGAAAAGTAGCAGCGGTTACAGTTGCTCCTGCCAAGCGGCATCAGCTGCCGGCAGGGTGAGCCACCTGCGTAAGGCGGCCTTGATGATTCAGGGCCGCCTTCCATTTAACCAGTCCGAACACGTAGAGACCGAGGACGACGGCGGTATAGACGAATGCCGGAGGCGGGGCCGGGACCAGCACGGCCAGGCTGGCCAGGTTCAAAGCCCCGAAAGCGCCACCGACATACCAAGACTCGAAGATGCCGTGCGCGAACCCTAAGTACATCACCAGTGGCAGGGACGACAGCAGACTGCTCAGGATGTATCCGGGGCCGACAAAGGGCAGCAGTTCGGAGCCGGCAAAACCGATGATCAGAGTGAAGAGGATCAACAGTCCGGCTGCGATGCCCCACTCCACCGGGTAGGCGCGCCGCAGCGGGATCGAGGCGGTGGCGCCATCTTTGTACAGTTGCCAGCGCCATTGGCCGTAGACACAAACCGCAAGCGTTAGCACCGGGCCGAAGCTGGTCCGGATGCCTTGGGCCTGGAGGCCGAGACTAAGAAAGGCCACAGTGGTAGCGACGGGAAACAACCATGCCCATCGGAACCTGTAGGCAAAGAGCGCAATGCCGGCAATGGTGAGACCCATATTCGCCAGCGATATCCAAATATACGGTCCGGTTTCCCCAGGAAAATCCACGAACCAGTCCATAACGTCCCCCTGACGCCGATTGGTTGCTGCCAGCCTAACAGTCAGGCGGCCAGGGGCGGGAGGCTCTCAGGCGATAACGCGGGCGGCCGTTGGCAGGTGAAGGCCGTCAAACATCATGGAAATCAGATCATCGGCCAGCTTTTGCGAGGTCAGCTTCCCGCCGGGCTTGTACCACTCGACGATGGAGTTGATCGTGCCGAAGAGCAGGCGCGTAGTGGTGCGCGGATCGATATCGCTGCGCAGGCTGCCCTCTTCGCGGGCCGCGTCCATCAGGGCAGCGACCTTGTGGTCGAACTCGCGGCGGCGTTCCAAGGCGTCGCGCTCCACCTCGGTGTTCCCGCGCAGCCGCAGCAGCAGGGTGACGTAGGGGAGTTTCTCCGTCAGGACGTCGATGGTCCGGCGCAGCACGTACTCCAGCCGGTCATCTGCCCGGCCGGCGGAGGCACCGGGCTCTTCCAGAATTGCTTCCAGTGAACCCAGCGCCTCCTCCAATGCCAGCCGCAGCAGGTCGCCTTTGGACGGAACATGGTGGTAGATAGCGCTCTTGGAGATGCCGAGGTTTTCCGCCAGGATGCCCATGGACGTCGCCTCGTAGCCATGCTTGTTGAAGACGGTGACGGCTACGCTCAGCACTGACTGCTGGTCGTAGCCCGGGCGTCCGCGCCGGGCTGTTTCCGGATTTTTCGTCTTCACCATGACAACTATCTTTCCATGAACGTTCGGTCGGTCAGCTCTCGACCTTACGCAGGTCGTAGATCCGGCGGAGTTTCCCGTTGGACCGCTCGAGGGAGTGTGGTTCAACGATGTCGATCCGGCAGCTGGAGCCGACGTGGATCTTGATCTGCTTCTGCAGGTCCTTGGCGGCCGCGGCGGCGGTCTCGGCCGTGCAATCCTCGCGGCGTTCGATCTTGACGGTCAGCTCGTCCATCCGGCCCGGCCGGGTGATCTCGAGCTGGAAGTGCGGGCTCAGACCCGGAATCCGCAGCGCGATTTCCTCGATCTGGGTCGGGAACAGGTTCACGCCGCGCAGGATGATCATGTCGTCGCTCCGGCCGGTGATCCGGCCGATCCGGCGCATGTTCGCCCGCCCGGTGCCCGGCAGCAGCCGGGTCAGGTCGTGGGTGCGGTAGCGGATGACCGGCATGGCCTCCTTGGTCAGAGAGGTAAACACCAGCTCGCCGTGTTCGCCGTCGGCCAAGACCGCGTCCGTCGCCGGATCGATGATCTCCGGGCGGAAGTGGTCCTCCCAGATCGTGGAGCCATCCTTGAAATCGATGCATTCACCGGCCACGCCCGGGCCCATGACTTCGGAGAGGCCGTAGATGTCGCAGGCGTCGATGTCGAGCTTGGTCTCGAGCTCATGGCGCATCTCCTCGGTCCACGGTTCGGCGCCGAGGACAGCAACTTTGAGCGAGGTCTTGCGCGGGTCGATGCCTTTCTGCTCCATGGCATCGACAATGGTCAGCAGGTAGGTCGGCGTGCAAAGAATGGCGTCCGGCTCGAAGTCCTGGATCAGCTGGATCTGCTTCTCGGTCTGGCCGCCGGACATCGGGATAACGGTGCAGCCAAGCTTTTCGGCGCCGTAGTGCGCACCGAGGCCGCCCGTGAAGAGGCCGTACCCGTACGCGTTGTGGACCTTCCAGCCCTTCTTGACGCCGGAGGCGCGCAGCGACCGGGCGAACAGCGTCTCCCAGCGGTCCAGGTCCCCCTTGGTATAGCCGACCACCGTGGCGCGGCCGGTGGTGCCGGACGAAGCGTGGATGCGCGCCACCTCGTTCTGCGGAACAGCGAACATGCCGAACGGGTAGGACTGGCGGAGGTCTTCCTTGTCCGTGTACGGGAACTTCGCCAGATCGGCCAGTTCCTTCAGGTCCTCCGGGCGCACGCCGGCGTCGTCGAACTTCTTCTTGTACATCGGCACACGTTCGTAGGCGTAAGCCACGGTGTGCTGCAGGCGCGTCAGCTGAAGGGCTTCGAGTTCGTCCCGGCTCATCAGCTCTTCGGGATCGAGGGTCTCGGGCTCAGCCGGAGTGGACTTGCGGGCTTTCGTACCGGTGGTGGTGGTCATTAAGAAGGTCCTTGCTAGTGCTTTTTGGCGGCGGGGTTGGGTACGGTGCGCGATCTGCCGCGGAACTCGGCGAGGATTTCCTCGCCGCTCCCGGACTCCTGGGTCACGCGGATGTCGAACAGACCGCTGCGGCCGGTCTGGTTGACGAGGGTGGCGGTGGCGGTCAGTTGACGGCCGGAAAACCCCGGATTCATGAAATTAACATCGACGCCGGAGGCAACGGTAATGGTGCTGCCGTCACCGTGCGGATCGTTGCAGGCCAGTGCGAAGGCGACGTCGGCGAAGGCGAAGATCATGCCGCCCTGCGCCATGCCGAAGCCGTTGAGCATCTCGTCCCGCAAGCGCATCCGGATGACAACATCACCGAACTCCGCGCGAACCAGTTCCACGCCCATCCACGCGGCGGCCTGGTCATTGACGAAGGCAGGATGGAAGGGCGCAGCAGATTCCGCGGCGGGGCTGTCGGGCTGCCCGCCAAGGTTGGTGTCGACGTCGATTTCCGTCATGTGCGCCCCTCGTTGTTCTTTACCGAATGTTCATTAGGTAATCCTGATTTGTGAGCCAAGTCAAGTCATCCTGGTCGGCAGAAGGCGCCCGGCAGCACCGACGCAAGCGGGGCCGCCGCAGAAAACTGCGGCGGCCCCGCCGTCGTGCTCTTCCAAAGGGAGCTTTACTAGATCAGTTCGCGGGCATCCAACGCAGCAAGGACGAAGGCGTAGTCCCAGGCCCGGTCCTTCCAGGCTTCGTACCGGCCCGAGGCTCCGCCGTGGCCGCCGTCCATCTCCGTCTTGAGCAGAATCGGCTCCGTTCCCGTGGTGGCTTCGCGCAGCCGGGCAACCCACTTCGCCGGCTCCACGTAAAGCACGCGCGTGTCGTGGAAGCTGGTCACCGCCGCGATGCGCGGATAAGCAGCCTCATGCACGTTCTCGTACGGCGAGTAGGACTTCATGTAGGCGTAGACCTCGGGGTCCGTAATCGGATTGCCCCATTCTTCCCACTCCAGGGCGGACAGCGGCAGATCCGGATCAAGGATCGAGGTCAGCGGGTCCACGAACGGCACCTGGGCGACAACGGCCGCGTACTTTTCCGGCGCCAGGTTGGCAATGGCACCCATCAGCAGGCCGCCGGCGGAACCGCCCATCGCGGCGATCCGCGCCGGATCGGCCCAGCCGGATGACGCCAGCCAATCGGTGGCGTCGATGAAGTCGGTAAAGGTGTTCTTCTTGGCCAGCTTCTTGCCGTCGTCGTACCACTTGCGCCCCACCTCGCCGCCACCGCGCACGTGCGCAATGACGAAGACAACGCCGCGGTCCAGCAGTGAGAGCCGGGCGGTATTGAAGCCCGGATCCATGCTGACCTCGTAGCTGCCGTAGCCGTAGATGAGCGCAGGATTGGCGGAATTGCGCTCCACCGTGGCCTTGCGGACAATCGAGAGCGGAATCTGCGTCCCGTCCTGCGCGGTGGCCCAGGCCCGCTCGGCGACGTAGTCCTCGGACCGGTAGCCGCCCAGAACCGGCGTCTCCTTGCGCAGGAACAGCTCCCCGGTAGCCAGCTCGTAGTCATACACCCGGGGCGGGGTCAGGAACGAGCTGTAGCCGAGCCGGACGACCGGAGCGTCGTAGTCCGAACCGCCGACGCCGGCCGTGTAGAGCTCCTCGTCGAAGTCCGGCTCCACCGGCAGCGCCTGCCCGGGCGTGCCCAGCCCCGCCAGCGGAATGACCTGCACGCGCTCGATCGTGTCTTTGCGTACGGACAGCACCGCGTGCGTAGCGGTGACCCCCGCACCGTTGACCCGCACGCCGTCGTCGTGCGCTATCACGGTATTCCAGCGCTGCTGGGCCAGCGGTTTGGCGAACTCGGCCGCGTCCACCACGGAAACCATGGAGTTGACCGCGTCCTTATTGTGCGTCAGCAGGACCCTCTCCACCCCATCGAGCAGGAACGGTTCAGCCTCGTAGAGGATGCGCTCGTCGCGCGAAATGACGGTGCGCAGGCCGGTCTCCTGGTGCGCGAAATCAAGCAGTCGCGTTTCGCTGTATTCGGAGCAGCCGATCCCGATGACCAGATGCCGGCGGTCGGCGGAGAGCTCGAAGCCGGTCCACATCGCGGGATCGTCTTCCTGATAAACCACGACGTCGGCGCTCACCTCGGTGCCGAGCGTGTGGGATTTGATCTGGTACGGCCGCCAGGAATCGTCCACCACGGTGTAGAAAACCTGGCTGCCGTCGGGGGAGAAGGCCAGCGAGTAGAACACGTTCTCCACCACATCCGGAAGCAGCTCGTTGGTCCGCAGGTCCTTGATCCGCAGCGTGAACCGCTCGTCGCCGGCGTTGTCCACGGCGTAGGCGTAGAGGTTGCCGTCGCGGGTTACCGCCGCGCCGCCGAGGGAGAAGAAGGGGTGGCCCTCGGCCTCGGCGTTGCCGTCCAGCAGGATCTGCTCGCCTGGCACTTCGGTACCGGGTTCAACCTGCGGCGGCGTCCAGTCTGCCTTCGTGTCGCCGGTATCTTGGGCCTTGACCCGGCACTGGATGCCGTACTGCTTGCCCTCTTCCATCCGCCCGTAGTACCACCAGCCGTCCTTGCGGACCGGGACGGAAAGGTCGGTTTCCTGGGTGCGGTTCTTGATCTCGCTGAAGATCGCCTCGCGCAGCGGCTGCTGGTCTGCTGTGACGGCATCGGTGTACTGGTTTTCGGCCTGCAGATGGGCAACGACTTCCGGACTGTCCTTCTCGCGGAGCCATTCGTAGTTGTCCACGAACGTGTCCCCGTGATGGGTGCGCTCCACCGTTTCTTTCCGGGCGACCGGCGGCTGCGGCAGCCCTGCGGGCGTGGTCCCGCCAGCCGGGTCGGCAGTGCCGATGGTAGGGGAGTCTGCTTCGGTGTCTGCGGGAGAGTGGCTCATGCCCCAAATATATAGACCGGGTTCCGTGTAGCCACCGGGTTTGGCTGACAGGTGAACCGAACCTTCGGCGCGTGACGCTTGACTGTCTCGCCGACGTGACTATATTCTGAACGAACGGTCGGTAAATATTTCGCGCCGGAAATTCCCCCATAGTGAGGTGACCATCATGGCAACGCAGACGCAATCCCCGCGGGACGCACAGTTGCAGCCTGTTCCGTCCGCTGAGGACGAGGCCGGCCAGGCCTACTTTGACAAGATCATCGCCGAGGATTCACGGATCGAGCCGGCGGACTGGATGCCAGCCGGGTACCGGAAGACCCTGACCCGGCAGATTTCCCAGCACGCCCACTCCGAAATCATCGGGATGCAGCCGGAGGCAAACTTCATCACGCGCGCCCCGTCGCTGAAGCGGAAGGCCATCCTGATGGCCAAGGTGCAGGACGAAGCCGGGCACGGCCTCTACTTGTACTCGGCGGCGGAGACCTTGGGCACGCCGCGCGACGAGCTCTTCGACCAGCTGCTCAGCGGCAAGGCGAAGTACTCGTCCATCTTCAACTACCCGGCGCTCACCTGGGCGGACATGGGTGCCATCGGCTGGCTGGTGGATGGCGCCGCTATCGTCAACCAGGTGCCGCTGTGCCGTGCTTCTTACGGTCCCTATGGCCGGGCAATGGTGCGGGTCTGCAAGGAAGAGTCCTTCCACCAGCGGCAGGGCTTCGAGATCCTGCTCGAGCTCGCCAATGGAACGCCTGCGCAGAAGCAGATGGCCCAGGACGCGGTCAACCGCTTCTACGCTCCGGCGCTGATGATGTTCGGTCCGAACGACGACGAATCCCCGAACTCGCAGCAGTCCATGCGCTGGAACATCAAGCGCTTCTCCAATGACGAGCTGCGCCAGCGATTCGTCGGCATGATCCAGGAACAGGTAAAGGTCCTCGGACTGACCCTGCCCGATGACGAGATCCGCTTCAACGAAGAAACCGGCAAGTGGGAGTACGGCGAGCTCGATTGGAATGAGTTCTACGAGGTCCTCAAAGGCCGCGGCCCCTGCAACGCCCAGCGGATGGAACGCCGCCGCGAGGCGCACGAGAACGGCGCATGGGTACGCGAAGCAGCAGCTGCCTACGCAGCTAAGAAGGCACAGAAAGCACAGGTAGCCTAATGGCAACATCAGACCAGACCGCAATGGGCACGTCGGACAAAACCCCCGCCACGGAAATCGGCCACACGCCGGAAAAGACCCCTTGGCCGCTCTGGGAGGTCTTCGTCAGGTCATCCCGCGGACTTTCGCACGTGCACGCAGGGTCGCTGCACGCGCCGGACGCCGAGATGGCCGTGCGCAACGCGCGGGATCTATACACACGGCGCAACGAAGGCGTCTCGCTGTGGGTAGTGCCGGCGTCGTCGATCATTGCCAGCGATCCGGATGCCAAGGGTGAGTTCTTCGAATCGCCCAAGGGCAAGGACTACCGGCACGCCACGTATTACAAGAAGAGTGAAGGGGTGAAGCACCTGTGAGCGGGGAAAGCGCAACACGCATCACGCCGGGCAACGCCCTGCGTCCCGAGGACGTGGCCGAGCGGGTTGCCGGTGGTATCAAGGTCGGCGAAGACGTCGGCGAATATGCCCTGCGCCTCGGCGACGATGCCCTGATCCTGGCCCAGCGGCTCGGCTGGTGGATCTCCCGGGCGCCCGAGCTCGAAGAAGACGTGGCCCTGGGCAACATCGCCCTGGACCTCCTGGGACACGCTCGCTCGTTCCTTACCTACGCCGGCTCCGCATGGGGCAAGTCCGAAGATGACCTGGCCTACTGGCGCGGCGAGGCGGAATTCCGGTCTTGCTTCCTGGTCGAGCAGCCAAACGGTGACTTCGGCAAGACCATCGCCCGCCAGTTGGTGTTTTCCATCTTCCAGCATGAGCTGTACTCACGGCTGATCGATTCCGCGGACGAGACGATCGCGGCTATCTCGGCCAAGGCGCTTAAGGAAGTGGACTACCACCGGGACCACGCGATCCAGTGGACCATCCGGCTCGGCGACGGCACTGAGGAGTCCAAGCTCCGCATCCAGGCCGGCCTCGACTCGGTCTGGCCCTACGTGGCCGAGCTGTTCCAGGACGACGAACTCATCGAACGGCTTGACGGCGTTGCCGCACGTCCGTCCGAAATGCGCGAACCGTTCGATGCGCTCGTGGCGCAGGTGCTGGACGAAGCAGGGCTGAAGCTCCCCGACGTGCAACCGGCGATGACCGGTGGCCGTAGCGGCAAGCACAGCGAACACCTGGGCTACATCCTCGCGGAGATGCAGGTCATCGCCCGCGAGCACCCGGGCGCCACCTGGTAAACCGGCAACAGCCAAGACGAGCAAGAAAAGATAACGGAGCAGGTTATGTCTACCAACACAGCAGTGCGCCCGGCCGAGGCTGAAGCAGCCCGTGCCTGGGACATCGCGGCGACGGTCTGCGACCCTGAGATTCCCGTCATCAATATCGCCGAGCTGGGAATCCTGCGCAGTGTCGACGTCGTGCCTGAAGAATTCGACGACAACGGCAACCCGGCAGTGGACGTGACCATCACGCCCACCTATTCCGGGTGCCCCGCCATGGATGCCATCAAGGACGACGTCGTTGCCGCCCTTGGCGAACAAGGTTACGGCGACGTGAGGGTCAGGCTCGTCTTGGCGCCGGCCTGGACCACGGACTGGATGACGGATTCGGGCAAGGCCAAGCTGGAGGAGTACGGCATTGCGCCGCCCACCGGCATGGCTGCCCTCCGCACCGGTCCGATCAGCCTGGGCCTCAGTGTGAAATGCCCGCAGTGCAACTCGCTCAACACCCGTGAACTGACCCGGTTTGGCTCCACCTCCTGCAAGGCGCTCTATCAGTGCAATGAGTGCAAAGAACCTTTCGATTACTTCAAGGTGCTCTAAATGACTACTTCCACATCGCCGGCCTCAGCTTCCGACGCTTCCGGCGGTACCGCCACCGACGCGCCGGCCAAGAAGCGTGGGTCCTTCCACCCGTTGAGCGTTGCCGAGGTCCGCCGCCTCACCGACGAGGCCATCGAGGTGACGTTCGCCGTTCCCGAGGAGCTGCAAGGCCATTACGACTATGTCCCCGGACAGTACGTAGCGCTGCGCACCACCATGGAAGGCCAGGAGGTCCGGCGCAGCTACTCCATTTGCGCCGAGCCGCGGCCAGGCGAGATCCGCGTGGCGATCAAACGCGACATCGGCGGACTGTTCTCTAACTGGGCCAACGAGAACCTCAAGGCCGGGGACGTCCTGGACGTCATGAGCCCCACGGGAGCGTTCATCTCCAAGCACCAGATGACGGAGATCAACCACCCGGAGGCCATCGACACGGACGCCGAAGACGTTTTCGTGGCGTTCGCTGCCGGTTCCGGCATCACCCCGGTGATCTCCATCGCCCGCACCGTTTTGGCCGCGAACGACAACGTCCGTTTTGACCTGGTATATGCGAACAAAGCCGCCATGGACGTCATGTTCGTGGAGGAACTGGCGGACCTCAAGGACAAATATCCTGCACGCTTTGGCCTGCACCACGTGCTCTCCCGCGAACAGCGCATCTCGCCGCTGCTTTCGGGCCGGATCGACGCCGAAAAACTCACCAGCCTCTTCGACGAAGTGCTGCGCACCGATGACGTCGACGAGTGGTTCCTCTGCGGTCCGTTCGAATTGGTCCAGCTCTGCCGCGACACCCTGGCCGAACGTGGAGTTCCGGCGGAGAAAATCCGCTTCGAGCTCTTCACCACCGGCGAGCCAAACAAGCCGCAGGGCAACATCGGCCGACCGGTCGAGGTGGATCCGAACGCGGACAACTACGAAATCAACTTCCAGCTGGACGGGCTCTCCGCCCAGGTGGCCAGCCCCAAGCATGCCCGCGAAACCGTGCTCAATGCGGCACTGCGCGTCCGTCCCGACGTTCCCTTCGCCTGCGCCGGCGGCGTCTGCGGCACCTGTCGCGCCAAGGTGGTCTCCGGCACGTTCGAGATGGAGGAGAACTACGCGCTGGAGCCGGAAGAGATCGAGCGCGGCTACGTGCTGACCTGCCAGACCCGTCCCACCGGCGATGAAATCACCGTCAACTACGATGCGTAAACGCCGCTGAATTTACCTGCACTGCACCTGCACCGAAGGAGAAAACCGTGGGCATGATCGAGTTGTCGATCGAAAACAACGTCGCCGAAGTGGTGCTGAACGCGCCGCAGAAGATGAACGCGCTCAATGAAGACGCTTTGGCTGAGCTGGGAAAGGCGTACGACGACGCCGCCGCAGCCGCCGCTGACGGTTCCGTCCGTGCGTTGCTGCTCCGCGGTGAAGGCCGGGGCTTCTGCGCCGGACGCGACATCTCCGGCGTCGTGCCCGAAACCGATGACGCGTATGGCTACCTTGGCAATCTGGTGACGCCGCTGCTGAAAAAGATAGCGGCCTTCCCGGCACCCACGTTCGCGGCGGCGCAAGGCGCATGTCTCGGCGTCGGACTTGGACTGCTCATTGCCACCGACGTGGTTTACGTTGCCGACAATGCGAAAATCGGCTCGCCGTTCGCCAACCTTGGCGCCACCCTTGACTCCGGCGGCCACTGGTTGTTCACCGAGCGGCTCGGCGCCCACCGCACCCTGGATCTGATTTACACGGCTGATTTGATGAGCGGCGAAGAAGCTGTCCGTGCGGGCTTGTTCAGCCGGACCATGCCAGCGGACGAGCTACTGGACAGCACGCGCGCCACGGTGACCAAGGTTGCCCAAGGTGCAACGGGGGCCTTCCGTGCGTCGAAGGAACTGGTGGCCAACATCCGGGACCAGCGACTGGGACTATGGTCCGCCGTCGACGAGGAAAACACCGCCCAAGGCGAGCTGTGCAAGAGCGAAGACTACGCTGAGGGTTTCAAAGCGTTCCAGGAAAAGCGCAAGCCAGTCTTCAAGGGCTAGCTAGCCGCCACCTGGCACACCGACTTACAATCCCTTCGTACCCTTGACATGTCTCACGGCCGGGCAGAGAATTTATCAAACTGATTTTCTAAACCGATGAAACGATCCGAGCTGGGGAAACCCACAAGGCATGGCAGGGCTGGTCCGCTTCTGCGGCCACATGGGGGAGGGCAGTTCCGCGACGCGAGGCTGTTGCAGTCGGAGCACACCAGCCCTGACCATGGTTAGCGGGAACGCCGCCGGGACGAACCCGGCGGCATTGCCGTTTAACGCCGCTTCTTAATGTTGGCCATCAGTGATCTGGCGTATAGGCCTGGGTTTATCGCCCGACCCGGCCGTTATCGAGTGTCGAGGTCCTCGAACACGAGGAACGTCTGCGTGTCCAGAATCCCGGGCATTGACTGGATCTGGTCAAAAATGACCCGGCGCAGGTCCACGTTATCTATGGCGCGCACCAGCAGGATCACGTCAAAGTTACCGCCGACGAGCGCGATGTGATGCACCTCCGGGATGGCTCGAAGCGCTTCCCGCAGTTCGCGCCAGGAATGCTGGCGCAACTTCAGGGTCACATAAGCCGAAGACTTCAGTCCGGCCTTGATCGGATCCACCAACGCCGTGAACTTCGTCAGGACTCCGGCTTCGGTCAGACGAGCGATACGCGAATACGCGTGAGCGCGGGAGATGTGCACATTCTCGGCTACAGACGTTACCGACAACCGGCCGTCCCGGGTGAGCTCTGACAGGATCTTCCGGTCAATGTCGTCCAGCTTCGGCGAATCGCCATCTGTCATTCGTCTACACCTCGTTTAGTTAGGCAGCTCACAATTGCAATTCGTCCATAAGAATACGGCCTTGGGATTGAAAATTCCATAATCTTTAGTGGAAGTGGATACGAATAGTCATCTGAACGCATACTAAAGCCACACAGTTTCTACTCTCCGGCACAGCTGCGGTGAACGATTATCCGCCTGACGGCCAACAGTATGCGAAGGATTCGAGGGAGCAAACGATGACTATCTCAACCGGAAATCCGCTCGAGGGATCGATGCAGGACCCCTCCCGTCGTCCAGACCTGGATCAGCAGGCAACCGCCGAGTCCTATATGCTGCCATCCGCGCAGCCAGTCCAGCTGGTGGATCCGGACGGCCGCCACGTCCACAACGACAAATACCCTCTGCCTGATGGCGAAGCCCTGCTGGCTGCCTACCGGGAGCTCGTCGTCGGCCGTCGTGTCAATGACCAGGCCAATGCGCTGGTGCGCCAGGGCCGGATGGCCGTCTACCCGTCCTCCCACGGACAGGAAGCCTGCCAGGTTGCGGCAGCCGTCTGCATCGACAAGCAGGACTGGCTCTTCCCTACGTACCGCGACACTGTTGCGGTGCTGGCCCGGGGCGTGGATCCCATCCAGGCGCTCACCCTGCTGCGAGGCGACTGGCACAGCGGGTACGACCCGTACGAACATAACGTTTCCATTCAGGCCACGCCGCTGGCCACCCAGCTGCTGCACGCCGTCGGGGTGGCGCACGCGGCCAAGCTCAAGGGCGAGAACACCGTTGTCGTCGCCATGTGCGGCGACGGCGCAACCAGCGAAGGCGACTTCCATGAAGCACTGAACTTCGCAGCCGTCTTCCACGTGCCCGTGGTGTTTTTCGTCCAAAACAACCAGTACGCCATCTCCGTGCCGTTGCACCACCAGACCGTAGCGCCGTCGTTAGCTCATAAGGCCATTGGTTATGGCATGCCGGGGGAGCGGGTCGACGGTAATGACCTTGCAGCGCTGTTGTCCGTCCTGGGCAAGGCGGTCGAGCGGGCGCGGGACGGCGGCGGGCCGGCATTGGTGGAAGCCCATACCTACCGCATGCAGTCCCACACCAACGCGGACGATGCCACCCGCTACCGCAAAGACGACGAGGTCCAGCAGTGGGTGTCGAAGGATCCGATCCAGCGCATGCGCACCTATCTGACTGACCTCAACCTGCTGGACGAAGAAGTGGAAAAGAACATTGCCGAGAAGGCGGAGACGGTGGCAGCTGCAATGCGGGACGGACTGAACGCCGAGTCCGAGGTGGATCCGGAGGACTTGTTCCGCTACGTATTCACCGAAAAGACCAGTCAGCTCCTCGAACAGGCGGCCAAGCTGCGCGACGAGCTGGCACGCGAACCGGCCTAGCTGCTACCACCGGAGGAACCACCATGAGCACAACACTGACGTTTGCCAAGGCGCTGAACACGGCACTGGCCGATGAGATGGAGGCGGATTCGACCGTCGTCGTATTTGGTGAAGATGTCGGCCCTCTCGGCGGCGTTTTCCGGATTACCGACGGCCTGACGGCACGCTTCGGCGAGGAACGCTGCTTCGACACGCCGCTGGCCGAGTCCGGCATTATGGGCATGGCCATCGGCATGGCGATGAACGGGCTCCGTCCGGTGGTGGAGATGCAGTTCGATGCCTTTGCCTACCCCGCCTTTGAACAAGTCGTTTCGCACGTCGCCAAGATGCCGAACCGGACCAAGGGCAAGGTCAAGCTGCCCATGGTTATCCGCATTCCCTATGCGGGCGGCATCGGCGGAGTGGAACACCACTGTGACTCCTCCGAGTCTTACTATGCGCACACGCCCGGGTTGACGGTGGTGGCGCCGGCGACAGTGCAGGACGCGTATACGATGCTCCGCGAGGCCATCCGCCACCCGGACCCGGTGGTGTTCTTGGAGCCAAAGAAGCTGTACTGGTCAAAGGAGGACCTGGAGCTGGAGTCCTTGCGCGAATCAGTCGGCTCGTTTGGCCGTGCTGTCGTTGCGCGCGAAGGCAGCGACGCCACGCTGATTGCCTACGGTCCCTCGGTATCCACCGCGTTGAACGCCGCAGCCGCCGCTGCCGAAGAAGGCCGGTCGCTGGAGGTCATCGACGTGCGTTCCATCGTTCCTTTCGACGACGAGACAGTGGCGGCGTCCGTGCGTAAGACGGGCCGCGCCGTCGTTATCGCGGAGGCCCCTGGCTTTGCCTCAGTGGCCTCTGAAATCGTGGCCCGGGTGCAGGAACGCTGTTTCCACTCGCTGGCAGCGCCGGTTCTGCGCGTTACCGGCTTTGACATTCCTTACCCTGCGCCGAAGCTGGAGCAGTTCTATTTGCCCAGCGTGGACCGAATCCTCGACGCCGTGGATGATCTTCAGTGGGAGGACGCATAACCATGTCACGTCAGGTATTCAACCTCCCGGATCTGGGTGAAGGGCTGACCGATGCTGAGCTGGTCAACTGGCTGGTCAATGTCGGCGATGAAATCAAGGTCGATCAGCCTATCGCCGAAGTCGAAACCGCCAAGTCCATGGTGGAAGTACCCAGTCCGTTTGCTGGCACCGTCGCCGAGTTGCATGGCGCGGCCGGGGACACCATTGATGTCGGCAAACCGTTGATTTCCGTCGACGCGGCAGGAGCCGGTTCTGCCGGAGCAACAGGGGGTTCCAGTGCAGCTGCCGGCGGGCCGCGCGCTGCCAAAGCACATCCCGGCGCCGAAGCGTACCGGGACGAGGAACGGGCCGGCGTCCAAGCCCCGGCTGAGCAGGCCGAGCAGGCAGAAGACGGCGGATCCGGAAACGTTCTCATCGGCTACGGAACACCCGGCGGCCATGGTGGCGCCAAGCGTACCCGTCGGCCAAAGGGGAGCGCCGGCGCGCGGGTCGGGGCAGCCGCTCCTGTTGCTGAGCCGCGGGCAGTCCCCGCTGCAGCACCTGCAGTTGCTGCAGCGCCCGATCGTGCGCCTCGGGCCGCCGTAGCCCAGGCTGTGCGAGCTGCCGAAGCCGGTGAACCAGGGACTCCGGCAGCTGCGGGATCGTCCAACGGAACGGTACCTATTGGTCTGGCTCCGCAGGTGATTTCACCGCTGGTGCGAAAACTGGCCCGGGACGGTGGACTCAGTATTTCCGAGATACACGGTTCGGGCCCCGGTGGACTGATCCTGCGACGGGACGTTGAGGAGGCGCTTGCGGGCCTGAGCGAAAGCCCTGCGGTGGTGGGATCGGCCGACGCCGCTTCCATTGCTACTGCCGCTGGCGGCGGTGCTGGTGATGCACGCACTGGGCTTGGAATCGCTACCCGCACGCCTATGAAGGGTGTACGGAGGACGGTAGCTGCAGCTATGGCGCAGAGCCGGCGGGAGATTCCGGAAGCCACAGTATGGGTGGATGTGGATGCCACCGCGCTGCTTGAGATCCGTGCTGCCCTAAAGAAGCGGGATGGAGACAATACGCCAGGTCTCCTGGCTTTCATTGCCCGTTTCGTAACTGCAGGTCTGGCCAAATTCCCTGAACTCAATACTCGGGTAGAAAACGATGAGATCGTGGGCTTTGACGGCGTAAACCTCGGCTTTGCAGCACAAACGGATCGGGGGCTAATGGTTCCCAGCATCCGGAGGGCCGACAAGCTCAGCGCACGCGAACTCGATGCCGAGATACGTCGACTGACTGCCGTCGCCCGCGAAGGCAAAGCCACTCCGGCAGAATTGACCAGCGGAACTTTTACGCTGAACAACTACGGGGTCTTTGGAGTGGACGGCAGCGCAGCCATCATCAATTACCCAGAAGTGGCGATCCTTGGGATTGGCCGGATCATTGATAAGCCGTGGGTCGTCGATGGACAGTTGGCGGTGCGGAAAATCACCGAGCTGACACTGGCCTTCGACCATCGTGTTTGCGATGGTGGCACAGCCGGCGGCTTCCTCCGATACGTAGCGGATGCTATTGAAAGCCCGGGATCGGTTCTCGCCGACCTCTGAGTTTGGGATTGCCTCCCTGTTATGCGGCGGGGCGGTAGAGGAAGTCGATGTGGCCGAGTGCCTGTTCGAAGATTGACAGCGGCTCGGGCAGTTCGTCCGGTTGCTCTGTTGCCGTTGCCGGTGGTGTGCCGGGTAGTGCTGGTGCGGTGGATTGGTAGGTGTGTCCGGTGGGGGTGGTGGTTTCCACGGTGTGCCGTGGGCCGGGGACGGTTTGGGCGTGCCAGCCGTCGGCTTCTTTCGCGAGGTTGCATGCTTCGCATAGGCCTTGCCCGTTGATCTCGCTGGTGTCCCCGGCGTTGCGCCAGGGCACGACGTGGTCGTGGTGGCGGATCGGCGCGTCGCACCAGGGGGTGCGGCAGAGCTGGTCCCGGGCCTGGATGACCCGCTGCATTCCGGCCGGCATCAACCGTGCCCGCGAATCCATTCCGAGCAGCTGCCCGGTACCGGGCGCTGTATACAGCCGGCGGACCCACACTTCCACCCCGGGCGCATCGCCTGCATCGCCGGGGTCACGTCTGGAGCCCGGCGGCCCGGTCGCCGAACCTGCTTCCCTTGTGTTTCCGGCGGTTCCGGTGTCTCCGTTCGCGCCAGCAGCATCGGTGACCGGTACCGGTTCGCCTGCGCCTGTCGGACCGGACCCCGTAGCGCCGTTCCCGTTGCCGGCATCCGCGGAGCCGGCAACGGCTTCGCCAGACCCATTTGCGGCACCTTTGATCGGGTTGCCGGCGGCGGGGCCGGCCTCGCCGCCGTTCGCGTTCTCGTGGTCGGTGTTCTCGGTGCGGAGCAGGTCGCGGGCCCATTGCGCGGGGACGATGCCGTACCCGGCCAGGTGGGCCGGCTCGGAATCGCCTTGGAACAGGGTACGGTCGGTCATGACCAGCTGCACCTCGATTTTCGCCGGGCTCCGGGCCGGCTGGCCGGTGACGCGTTCGACGAGGATGTCGGCCATCAGCTGGCCCCGGCCGCGTTCATCGCCCTGCGCCTTCAACCGGTCGGCCGCCTTGACCAGCGCGGCGGTAACGGCCACGCCCTGCACCACCGGAAGCAGGGCGCTCACGTAAGCCATGGTGTCCGGCGCCGGACGGCAGGAAACATGGCGTCCGGTTTCGGCTTTCGCGGCCCGGCGGACCACCGCGAGCGGATCCAGCCGCAGCGCGGCCTGCTTCGCCAGCGCCCCGATCCGTTTATCCCCGCACCCTTGCAGCGTCCCCGGATCAGCACACAGTTCCCGGTCCACCGCGGCCCGGTCCTCCACGGCCAGGCAGGCGGTCTCGCGGACCAGGATGCTCGCCCGCCATTCATTCAGCCGGCCCTGGGCCAGCGCCTGATACGTGTACGGCATTTCCCTGACCAACGCGGTCGCCAGGCCCAGGTGCTTACCGCCCCGGTTCGGGGAGTCCTTCCGGGCCAGGCCGACTTCCTTCGCCAGTCCCCGGCCCCGTTTCTCCGCGGAGATCCCGGCCGCGGCCCGGGCCTCCCGGCGGGAGGCAACAAACGCTTCCGTCTCGCGGGCCTGCGCGGCAGCCAGGGCGGCCTTGAGGTCCTCCATCGCGGTGATCCGGTCAATCCGCACCCCTTCGGAAACCTCCTGGTCCAGGTCCGGGAGCTCGGCGGCCCAGCCGCGGACCAGCACCGCACCCGGATCGCCGTGAACCGGTTTCACCGGCCCCATTTCTGCTGGAACGATTGACTCGAACATACATTCGATTTTACCGGGGCGTGATGGAGACCACAAGCGGTTAGTCCGGCGGTGGATAACCAGAACGGCGATGCTAAAACGGTGGGTGCTGAATAGGGGAAATATCGAGGCTGTTGGTCAGTTGGAGCCTCCCACGTCACCCCGTGGCGGCCCGAACCTCGACCGCGCGAAGCCCTGTACCGCCGACATTGCCCGGGCTACCCTTAGGACATGAAAGCTCTTCCTGAGGCCTACGAACTGTATTTGGCCGGACTGAGTGCCGCTGAGGCGGACGCCATTCGTCCGGTATTTCTGGAGTCTGTGGCGGAAGGCGACCATGGAATTCTGATCCGCGGAGCTGGGTCGCACCACGTCCAGGCAATGGTTGACCAACGCGTTCCTTTTGGCGAGATCCACGAAGGGTACATATGGGATTGATAGACGGGTAAGTCGGTTTCCGTTCTCACCCCACGGGAGAGAGTCTGTTCGGTTACGTGCTATCCGGTCTGTGACTGTTTCCTTCCCGCTCACCGCGATACGGTTGGGGTTGGACGCGCAATGACGCTGCGTCCGGGAACAGATCCAGGAGGAAATGGCCGGCATGAGCGAGACCGTGCAAACCGAGGACAAGGCCGAGTACGTTCAGGTGGCACCCGGTAACTATGTCATCCGGACGCGGAGTTATTTGCTCAACACCGGCTTGGTGATCGGGAAGCAAAAAGCCATGGTGATCGACACCGGGGCGGGCCCGCGGCAAGCACAGCAGATCTACAAGGCGGTCCGGTCCCTAACGAAGCTGCCGCTGGTGGTAGTCAATACCCATTCGCATTTCGACCATATCTTCGGCAACGCCTTCTTCGCGGACAACGGCGTCCATGACTTTTATGCGCACCGCAACTGCGCACACGATATGGCTGAGACTGCCTCACTCCAGCGCGAGCAGGTAGCGGAGACGGAACCCGAGATGGCCGAGGGGATCGGTGAACACACACGCATCCGTGTCCCGACGAAGCCGGTGGATACCGAAGTCACCGTGAACCTCGGTGACATGCCGGTGAAGCTGTTCTACCTGGGCCGGGGCCATACCGACGGCGATTTGCTGGTGGGTACGCCGTCGACCCTCTTCGCTGGCGACCTCGTGGAGCAAGGCGCGAATCCGGCGTTTGAGGATTCCTACCCGCGCGACTGGGTGGAAACGCTTCGCAAGATCTCCGGCTTGCGCCACGAATACGATGTGCTGGTGCCAGGCCACGGGCAAACGGTCAGCGATGCTTTCGTCAAGAGTATGTGGGAGACCATGTCGCTGGCTGTCCGGATGGGTGAGCAGGCCAGCAGGGACACGCCCGCGGACACCACGAAGGCGATACCGATACTGCCGTATGGCCCGCTCCAGTCACGGGCGCTGCTCACGCGTCTGAAGCAAGCACCTCGTTAGGTGGTGCTGAGCTGAGGCCCGATGCGAGTTTCAGCCTCCGCCGGATTGCCGTGCCGGCGTATGGCCCGTCCCTTCTCTACGGAGTAGGCCAGGGTGCCATTCTGCCGGTAGTGGCCCTGAGCGCCAGGGATCTCGGGGCCACCGTGGCTCTTGCCGCGCTGATGGTTACGCTGCTCGGCGTCGGCTCGCTGGTGACCAACATTCCGGCGTCGATGCTCACGGCACGGTTCGGCGAGAAGTGGGCGCTGGTAGCGGCGTCGCTATGGTGTGCAGCCGCTATGCTCCTGGCCGTGGCGGCCCCACACATCACGGTCTTCGCGCTGGCCGTCTTCCTGATCGGCATGGGCGGATCCGTTTTCCTGCTGGCCCGCCAGTCGTACCTGAGCGAGGCCGTGCCGGTAAATTTCCGCGCCCGTGCGCTGTCCACTCTCGGCGGCGTGCACCGAATCGGGATGTTCTTTGGTCCGTTCGCCGGCGCGGTCGTTATTGGGTTGGCTGGAACCGCCGGCGCCTACTGGCTGGGCGCGGTTGCCTTCCTCGTAGCCGCGGGAATCTCGTTGACGGTCCCCGAACTGGAGGTGGCGCGCACTGACTGCGACGGCGAAGAACCGGCGCGGCCGAGCATGCGTTCGATTGCCCGCAGCCACCGCCGCATTTACCTGACCATCGGGATCGGCATCCTGCTGATCGGGGCCGTCCGCGCATCGCGCAATGTTGTGATCCCGCTATGGGGCGACAGCATCGGCCTGGACGCGGCGACGACGTCGGTTATTTTCGGGCTCTCCGGCGCGGTGGACATGCTGGTGTTCTACCCCGCCGGAAAGCTGATGGACCTCAAGGGGCGGCTGGCCGTGGCCATCCCGTTCCTGACCGTCATGAGCGGAGCGTTGTTCCTCATCCCGTTCACCGCCACCATGCTGGGCTTCCTGCTCGCGGCGCTGCTGATCGGACTGGGCAACGGGCTAGGCTCGGGCATTGTCATGACCCTCGGTGCGGACTATGCGCCGCCGGTGGGCCGGGCGCAGTTCCTTGGCTTCTGGCGGCTGCTCAGCGACATCGGCATCATGGGCGGTCCCGCGCTGCTCAGCCTCGTGACGGCCGCGGTTTCCCTGTCCGCCGGCATCTGGATGACCGCCGGGCTGGGGCTGTTGGGTGCGGTGGCGATGGCCTACTGGATCCCGCGCACCGGGCCGCTGGAGCCGGAGCCGGTTATTTCCGGCGGGACTGGAAGCTGAAGAGCCAGATCAGCAGGGCGCTGAGCAACATGCCGGCCCCGACGATTAAGCCCATCCCGGCCCAAAAGAACAGCGGCAGCCGTCCGTCGCCCGGCGTCGGCGCGGCGCCTATTTGCTGGATGAACCAGTAGAGCGCCGCGGCCAGGCCCAGCCCCAGGAGCGCCAGCAGCCAGCACAACCGGGGCCACAAGGGCGAGGACGACCAGTGGCTGCCGTAGCCGTGGAAGAAGTTCCAGCCATCGCCCGAACGCAGCACCAGCGGACCTGCCACCAGGGCCCAGAAGCCGGCCACCAGGAACGCCGCGACCACGTCGGCCGGACGGTGCCAGCCGTTGATGAGCGTGGCCGCACCCGCGAGCACGGCGTAGGCGCCGCCGGCTGCTGCCGCAAAGGGCCGCCAGCGGGGCGATACCACCAGGAAAATGGCCATCGCCGCGGCCGCCGCAATGGTGGTGTGGCCCGAGGGCAGGGAGTTGTGTTCCAGCGTGGGGACACCGCGATCGGGCCGGTCCAGGATGAGGTTCTTCAGGATCCAGGTGCTGGCGGCCGAGGCGGCGACCACGCCGACCGCAATGCCGGCCGCCCGCCAGCGGCGCCGGGCGAGCGCCACCACCAAGAGAACGACGGCGGCGAGCGCCACCGAGATATCGGGCAGCAGGTCCAGGAAATCCAGGAAGACCCCGCGGCCCAGCCGCCAGCCGGCTTCCGCTTCGGCCCAGGCGGACTCGTCCGCGAACTGGCCCAGCGTGGTGCGGACAAAGGCGTAGTACGTGAAGGCAAACGCGGCTGCGCAGAGGACGGCGCCGAGCCAGAACAGGATGGGACTTCTGCCCGCCCGTCGGCGGGCGGCGGGCCGGGCCCTGCTCTTCTGCTGGTTAGTCATCGCCTTCAAGGGTCGCATAATTTGCTGGACGGATGCCGACAGCCACGCCCTCATGCCCCGGCGTAGAGTGGAATAGTGACGATCGAGCCCTTAAAGATGCCGACTTTGGACGAACTGCTGGCCACGGCGCGGGTGGTCTCGCTCCCTATGAAAGTGAAGTTCCGCGGGGTGCTCCGGCGCGAGGTGATGCTCTTCAACGGTCCGGCGGGCTGGACGGAATTTTCTCCTTTTACAGAGTACGACGACGGCGAGGCGGCTTCGTGGCTGCGCGCGGCTGTGGAAGCGGGCTGGCAGGGTTTCCCCGAGCCGGTTCGCACCAGCGTCCCGGTCAATGCCACCGTTCCCGCGGTTGCCCCGGAGGACGTGCCGGCCGTGCTGGCCCGTTATGACGGGCCGAAGACGGTCAAGATCAAGGTTGCCGAGCGGGGCCAGAGCCTCGAGGATGATGTTGCCCGGGTGGAGGCGGTGTCGGCAGCCGCGCCGGCCTCGGCCCTGCGGGTGGATGCCAACGGTGGCTGGGATGTTCCCACCGCCGTCGAAGCGTTGACGCAACTGGCCGAGTATGGGCTCGAATACGCCGAGCAGCCCGTTCCGGATATTGATGGCCTGCGGCAGGTGCGCCTTGAACTCAGGCGCCGCGGTATTGGCACCCTGATTGCTGCGGACGAGAGTGTGCGGAAGGAAAGCGACCCGCTCCTGGTGGCACGGGAAGAGGCGGCAGACCTGATCGTGGTCAAGGTACAACCCCTGGGCGGGGTGCGCCGCGCCCTGGATATTGTGGCCCAGGCGGGCCTGCCCGCCGTCGTCAGTTCCGCCTTGGACTCGTCCGTGGGAATCAGCGCCGGGGTGGCGCTGGCCGCGGCGCTGCCCGAACTGCCCTACGCCTGCGGCCTGGCCACGGTTTCGCTGATGGACGCAGATGTGACAAGCCGGCCCCTGGTGCCGGCAGGCGGCGAACTGCCGGTCCGCACGGTGGAGGTAGATGAGGATTTGCTGGAACGGTACGCGGCACCGGCCGAGCGGCAGCAGTGGTGGACCGAGCGGCTCGAACGCACATATAGGACGCTGGCTGAGGTGGCAGCCGCGAGGTAGGGGATGGATGGGGTGGCCGGATGAGAGGTGGCGGTTGATGCGGCCGGGGAAGAGAATGGCCGGGAAGGGCTGGCCGGAAGGGCCGGATGGCGAAAGCTAGGCTTGACCGCGGAGGGTTCGCCCCGCCGTCGTTGGTTGTTTGCTTGTTGTTTACTTAGCCTCGGCCTGTTGGTCGGATTGCGCTGAAATGGTGAAAGCCGTTCGCAACCGTTCGATGTGGAAGGCCTCTGAAGTGTCTGATCTGAAAAAACGCCTGCTGCCGATGCTGGGACATACCTCCGGCAAGCGCAGCGCCATGACCTGTGCGCTCAAGTGCGACAATGCCTGCGCCAAGGGCGTGTGCAATACCTCGGACAACAACTACTTCCGCGACATCGTCTCCGCCGAATTCTCCCGGCGGAACATGCTCGGCGTCAGCGGTGCCGGCGTCGTGGCACTGATGTTCGGCGGGGGAACGGCCGCGGCCAACGGCTCCGCTGCCGGTCTGGCTCCTGCGGCCAAGCAGGGCTTTGGCTCCGGCAACGCGAGCAAGCTCAAGTTCGCCGGTATCGACGGCGTGCCCAACACCGTCGACGACGTGGTGGTGCCCAAGGGCTACAACTGGGAGCCGGTCATCCGCTGGGGCGATCCGCTGTTCCACGATTCCGCCGAGTTCGACCCGGAAAACCAGACGCCGGAGTCCCAGGCCGGCCAGTTCGGCTACAACTGCGACTACCTCGATATCATCGAGATTCAGGGCAGCAACGGCAAGCGCGGTGTGCTGTTCTCCAACCACGAATACACCAACGAGAACCTGATGTTCCCGCCGGACATGGACATCAGCCAGGTCCGCAAGACCGCCATGGCGGCGCACGGTCTATCCGTGGTCGAGGTGGAGCGCAAGGGCAAGGGCCAGCCGTGGAAGTATGTACGCGGGGCGGAGCTGAACCGCCGCTTCCTGATGGACACCGAGTACCGGCTGACCGGTCCCGCAGCCGGTTCGGACCTGCTCAAGACCAAGGCCGACCCGAGCGGCCGCGCGGTGCTGGGCACGCAGAACAACTGCGCCGGCGGCACCACGCCATGGGGCACCATCCTCTCCGGCGAAGAGAACTTCAACCAATACTTCAAGGTTTCGGCGCCGACGGATGAGCAGCGCCGCTACGGGCTGACCAACTCCAATCCGTCCCGCGGGTGGCACGTCGAAGAACCGCGCTTCGACACGGACACTGCCGAGGGCAAGAACGAGGACAACCGCTTCGGCTGGATCGTGGAAGTGGATCCGTTCGATCCGAAGTCCACGCCGCGTAAGCACACCGCGCTGGGCCGTTTCAAGCACGAGGGCGCCAACGTCACCATCGCCAAGTCCGGCCATGCCGTGTCCTACTCGGGCGACGACGAGCGCTTCGATTACCTGTACAAGTTCGTCTCCAAGGACACGTACCGCGAGGGCGACAAGAAGCACAACATGACGCTGCTGACCGAGGGTGACCTCTACGTGGCCAGCTTCTCCGGCAACTCCCCGGCGAACCAGATTGACGGTTCCGGCGTGCTGCCCAGCGATGGTGCCTTCGACGGCGTGGGCCACTGGATCCAGCTGACCCACAACAACAAGTCGCTGGTACCGGACATGGAGATCGACCAGGTCCTGGTTTACACCCGGCTGGCGGCGGACAAGATGGGGGCCACCAAGATGGACCGCCCGGAGGACGTGGAGATCAACCCGGCCAACGGCAAGATCTACGTGGCCTGCACCAACAACACCAACCGCACGGCTGCCCAGGCCGACGAGCCGAACCCGCGGGCCAACAACCGCCACGGCCACATCGTCGAGATGACCGAGACCGGGGACCAGACCTCCACCGAGTTCGCCTGGAAGCTGCTGCTGGTCGCCGGTGACCCCGAGGTGGACGAGAGCGTCTACTTCAACGGCTACCCGGCCGACCAGGTCCAGCCGCTCTCCTGCCCGGACAACCTCGCGTTCGACTCGGCCGGCAATCTGTGGATCTCCACCGACGGCCAGCCCGGCACCATCCAGCGCAATGACGCCCTGTACCGCGTCACCATGGAAGGCCCCGAGATGGGCAAGGTGGAGCAGTTCATGGCAGTTCCGATCGACGCCGAAACCTGCGGCCCGGTCATCCACGACGAGGACGGCTTGGTCTTCGTGGCGGTCCAGCACCCGGGCGAGGACGGTTCCTGGGACCAGCAGCGCTCGCTGTTCCCGGACTACCTGCCGGCCGGCACGCCCTCGGGCAAGGGCGGCCTGCCCCGCCCGGCCGTGATCCAGATGTTCAAGGGCAAGAACGGCTTCGTCGGCCGCTAGCACCTGGCGCCTAGTGCCCGGCAGCAGCGGCACAACAGCGACCCCGCGGCCGCGTCCACCTTGGTGGGCGCGGCCGTCTGCCTAGGATGGACAGGTGACCGTTGAACTGAACGCCCTGGATGCCGCCCGCTCCGCTGTCAGCGCCCTGTTGGACGGTGGGGTGCGCGATGTGGTGATCGCGCCGGGTTCGCGCAGCGCCCCGCTGGCTTATGCCCTCGCCGAGTCCGAGGCACGCGGGGAGCTGCGGCTGCACGTGCGGATCGACGAGCGGGCCGCCTCCTTTACCGCGCTGGGCCTCTCGCTGGGATCCCTGCGCCCGGTGCCGGTGGTTACGACGTCGGGCACCGCTGTCGGTGAACTCCTGCCTGCGGTGATGGAGGCCAACCACGCCGGCGTAGAGCTTGTGGTGCTCACGGCGGACCGGCCCGAGGAACTGCGCGGCACAGGCGCCAACCAGACCACCAGCCAGCCGGGAATTTTCGGGCGGCATGTCCGCTACGCGGTGGACGTGGCTGCGGGCGAGGACCCGGCAGAGGCCATCAATTCCGGGCTACTGGCGGGCAAAGGCATCCCGGTCGCACCGGTGGAAACCGTACAGGCCACGCACACTTTGACCGCCACGCCCTCGCGTGGACACCATGGCCTGCACGGGGCCGATCATCATCAGGGCGCCGTTGGTCCGGTGCACGTCAACCTGGCGTTCCGCGACCCGCTGGTGCCGGCAATGAACGACGGCGGGGCTCCGGCTTCGTCCCTCGAGTCACCTGCCGCCGGGGTGCAGCAGATCGGGGGGCCGCAGGCGCCGGCCGGGCGGCCGGCCCCAGTCGCCCTCAGGGAGGAGCCAACCGAGGCCGCGTCCACTGCTCCAGCTGCGCCGGCAGCTGAACCGGCGGAGGAACGGCGGACCGTTGTGGTTGCCGGCCACGGTGCCGGTGCCCAGGCGGAGGCATTCGCCCGCGCGCACCGGCTGCCGCTGCTGGCCGAGCCGTCGTCCAATGCGCGTTTCGGGCGTAATGCCATCCCGGCATACCGGCTGCTGCTGGGGCATCTCGGCGCTGACATCGAGCGTGCCGTGGTCTTCGGCCGGCCGACGCTCTCCCGGCCGGTGGCCGCCCTGCTGGCCAGGCCCAACGTCCAGACGGCACTGTTCATGCCGGAGCCGGTGGCCTGGTTCGAACCCGGCCGGCGCCGGGAACGGATCATCAGCGAGCCGGCGGAACTCTCCACCTTCTCCGGCACCGGCCCGGCCGGGTGGCTGGAGCGCTGGCAGGACGCCGGCGCCGCAGCCGTGCCGGCCATAGGAAAACTGCTGGACCAAGCGCCGGGCCTCACCGGACTGCATGTGGGCCGCGTGGTCTGGGCCACTGCGCAAGGCCGGCTGGTGCTCGGGTCCTCCAACCCGATCCGCGATGTAGATCTTATGGGCGCTCCGGCGCCGGAGCCGGCGGCCTTCGTCCACGCCAACCGCGGTTTGGCCGGGATCGACGGCACCATCTCGACTGCCACCGGCATCGCCCTGGGCGCCGGCCGGCAGACCACCGTCCTGCTGGGCGACCTGACCTTCCTGCACGACGCCTCCGGCCTGTTCCTCGGTGACGGCGAAGCGGAACCGGCGCTGCGCATCGTCGTCGTCAATGATGCTGGCGGCGGGATCTTCTCGCTGCTCGAACACGGCGAGGTGGGCGGACGCGCGGACTATAGCGCCGCCGTCGAACGCCTCTTCGGGACCCCGCATCAAGTGGACCTGGCCGCTATCGCCGCAGCCTATGGAGTGGGCTACCGGCTGGTGGAGGATGAAGCCTCGCTGGAGGACGCGCTGCTGGAGCCGGTGTCCGGCCGCAGCATCCTGGAGGTCCGCACGGACCGGGCCGCACTGCGGCAGCTGCATGCCGCGATAACGGAGACCGTGGGAGCAGCACTGCGCGGCCGGATGCCCGAAAGGCCTCGAACGTTGCCTCAGGTAACTCCCAGCTGATGTCGGGTGTGACCGCGGACCAGGCATAGCCGAAGCATAGGGTTCCCGGCTAGAAAGGAACCCATGACGCACAAGACGCCCCACCCTGACCACGACCGCGGACTCGAATTCGATCTGACGACGCTGAGCCGCCGGCGCACGCTCGGCTTGTTCTTCGGCGCCGGCACGATGGCTGCCTTGGCGGCCTGCACTCCCTCAGGCACTACCAACGGTTCAACGACGACGGCGGCCACATCACCTCCCGCTGCTGCTCCGGCCTCGGGAACGGCCTCGCCCGGTGCGGCTACGCCGTCGTCCACCATCACCCGAGCCATCGCCGAATGCGGGGCGGAAATGCCGGATGAAACCGCCGGGCCCTTCCCCGGGGACGGCTCCAACGGCCCCAACGTACTGGAGGCGTCCGGCGTGGTCAGGAGCGATATCAAGTCCAGCTTCAACGGTTCGACAACGACGGCGGAGGGAGTGCCGCTGAAATTCACGCTGACCCTGCTGGACAACGCCAACGGCTGCAAGGCGCTCGCCGGGGCAGCGGTTTATGTCTGGCACTGCGACCGGGAGGGCCGGTACTCGATCTACGATTCCGGGCTGGAAGGCGAGAACTTCCTGCGCGGCGTGCAGGAAGCCGATGCCAACGGCCAGATGACGTTTACGACCGTGTTTCCCGGTGCCTACAACGGACGCTGGCCGCATATCCACTTCGAAGTTTTCGAGTCCATGTCCAACGCCACGAATGCCGGGCAGATCCTGAAGGTCTCGCAGATCGCCCTCACGGAGGCGGCCTGTACGGACGCCTACGCCGCCCCCGGGTACGAGACAAGCCGGCAGAATTTCCCGAATACGACGCTGGCCACGGACAATGTCTTCGGCGACGACGGCGCCATCTACCAGCTGGCCACGATGTCAGGTTCCGCGGCCGAGGGCTACACTGCCTCGCTGAATGTCACCATCTGAATCCGAGCTGCCGGTCAATGGCCGGCAGCTCGGAAATCCGGACGCTGGGCCAGGGTCAGAGCACCTTGGAGAGGAAGGCCTTGGTGCGCTCGTGCTGAGGATTCCCCAGCACGTCCTCGGGCTTGCCTTGCTCGACCACAACTCCGCCGTCCATAAAGACCACACGGTCGCCCACTTCGCGGGCGAAGCCCATCTCATGGGTCACCACCATCATGGTCATGCCCTCGTCGGCGAGCTGGCGCATGACTTCCAGTACGTCGCCCACGAGCTCCGGATCCAGTGCGCTGGTGGGCTCGTCGAAGAGCATCATGTCAGGGTTCATGGACAAGGCCCGGGCGATCGCCACACGCTGCTGCTGGCCGCCGGACAGCTGGGCCGGGTACGCGTTCTCCCGGTTGTCCAGCCCGACTTTGGCCAGGTTGCGCCGGGCGGTTTCGACGGCCTCGGACTTCCCGCGCTTCTTGGCCCGCTGCTGGGCCAAGGTGAGGTTGCGCAGCACGCTCAGGTGCGGGAAGAGGTTGAACTGCTGGAACACCATGCCGATGCGGGTACGGATCTTGTCCAGGTCCGTTTCCTCGTCGGTGATGTCCACGCCTTCCACCAGGATGGTCCCCTTGGTTGGTTCCTCCAGCCGGTTCACGCACCGCAGCAGCGTGGACTTGCCCGAGCCGGACGGCCCGATGACGCACACCACTTCGCCCTGGTCGACGTGGAAGTCGATGCCTTTGAGGACTTCGTTGTCCCCGAAGCTCTTGTAAAGGCCCCGGACCTCGATTGCGGGACGGTCCTTTCGCAGGGAACTCTCCGTCGCCATGGCTTACCGGCCTCTCTTGTTGTGTCGTTCAAGCTTGGCCACCAGCTGGGTGAGCGGGAGCGTGATGATCAGGTACATCAGCGCCGCCACCATCAGCGGTGTCGCGTTCGCCTGCTGTGAGACGGCATCGCGTGCGAAGGTGGTCAGTTCCCGCTCGCTCAGTGCCATGCCGGCGATGAACAGCAGCGAGGTGTCCTTGATCAGGATGACCAGTTCGTTGGTCAGCGGCGGTGTGATGATGCGGAAGGCCTGCGGCAGGACAACCGACACCATGGTCCAGCTGGGGTTCATACCCAGGGAACGGGCGGCCTCGCGCTGGCCCGGGGGAACGGCCTCGATGCCGGCGCGGATGGTCTCTGCGATGTACGCTGCGGAGACCACAATCAGGGCGATCAGACCGGCACCAGCGCTGCCTCCCGGCGGCCGCCAGTCGAAGGCGATCGGCACGGCGAACGCGAAACCGAAGATCACCAGCAGTGCCGGCAAACCGCGGAAGATTTCGATGTACGCGGTGGCTACCCAGCGATAGGGACCCACGGGGGAGAGCTTCATGAGCGCCAGCAGCAGGCCGAAGATCAAACCGCCGACGAAGGCGATCGCGGTGTAGACAATCGTGTTCTTCGCAGCGATCAGGATGACTTCGGGGAAGGCTGCGGCAGCAACCTCGGGGTTGAAGAAGTTGGTTTGGATTGCTTCCCAGTCGGCGACGAATACGACGGCGGCGACGGCAAGGATGAAAATGGCGTAGAGCACGCCGCGGAACAGGCGCCTACGGGTAGACGGTTTCACATTCAGGCCTTCCAGAGGTCTTCAGGACAAGCTTCGCCCCGGACAGCTGATCCGGGGCGAAGCTGTAAGGGCGTTACTGGGTGAAGTACTTGTCGTAGATCTCCTGGTACTTGCCGCTCTCCCGCAGTTCGGCCAGCTCGGCGTTCACTGCCTCCAGCAAGGCCTCGCTGCCCTCTTCCTTTACAGCGAAACCGTAGGACTCATCCGTCGGGTATTCCTCGACGATCTCGTACTTGCCGCCCTCCAGATGGCCGAGGTTGACCGGAAGGTCCTGCAGCACGGCGTCGACGCCGCCCGACTGCAGCGCCGGGAACAGCTCGGCATCCGACGGGTAGGCGCGGACCTCGGTGTCGGCCGGGACGTTCTCGCGGGTGTACGCCTCGCCGGTGGTGCCCTGCTGAACGCCTACGGACTTGCCGGCCAGATCGCCGATAGCCTTGATATCCGAATCGGCCGGAACCAGCAGCGACTGCAGCGAGTCGTAATACGGCTCGGAGAAGTCGATGTTCTCTTCGCGCTCTTCGGTGATGGTCATCGCGCTGGCGCCGATGTCGCACTGTCCCGAGGCCAGCACCACGCCGGACTGCAGAGCGTCGAAGCCAACATCCTGGATCTGCGTGTCCAGGCCCATGCCCGTGGCGATCTCGCGGATGAGATCCATGTCGTAGCCGGTGTATTCGCCGTTTTCCTCGAACTCAAACGGCGGGTACGGAATGTCGGAGCAGACGGTGAGCGTGCCCGGGGTGACCAAGCCAAGCTCGTTGCCTTCGGCAGCCTGGGAGCCGCCGTCCGAAGACGAGCCCCCACCGCACGCGGTGAGGGCCAGGGTGCCGGTGGCAAGGACGGAGAATACCTTGACCGCGGTGGATGCGTTTTTCCGCATTGGCTTTCCTACCTGTTCTTTGATGAAAAATCCGGCTTAAGTCTAGCCGTAACATTCGGTAACGGGTGATATGCATCACAGGCTACATTGATTGCCTATTAGTCAACAAGCCGGACTCGCTCAACTGTACAAATTGTTATGCGCCGCGACCAGCTGGAGCGCTTCGGCGACGGCTAGCGGCGCAGGCCCAAGGCTTCAATCATGGGCCTGAACTTGGCCCAGGTTTCCGCCAGTTCCGCTTCCGGGGTCGAAGCGTCCACAATCCCGCAGCCGGCGTAGAGCCGCACACGGGTGGGGCTTTCCACTACTGCACCGCGCAGGGCAATGCCCCATTCGCCGTTGCCGGCGCCGTCTGTCCAGCCCACCGGACCGGCGTAGGGTCCGCGGTCCATCTGCTCGAGTTCGCGGATCAGCGCGCCGGCCACCTCGGTGGGCGTTCCGCACACCGCCGCCGTGGGATGGACGGCTTCGGCCAGTTCCAACGACGACGGCGCGTGGCCGCCATTGGTGGACAGCTCCGCCGACACGTCGGAGGCCAGATGCCACACGTTGGGCAGTTCGAGCACAAAGGGCTCGCTGTGCGAGGTCATCTCGGAGGTGTACGGCTCCAATTTGCGCGTCAAGGAGTCGATGGCGATCTCGTGCTCGTGTTGCTGCTTCTCGGAGCCGGCGAGCACCCGTTCGGCGTAGGCGGCGTCGGACTCGCCGTCGATCTTGTGGGTGTTGGCGCGGTCCAGCGTCCCGGCCAGCACCCGGGCGCGGGCCACGTTGTTCTCTACCTTGATCAGCATTTCCGGAGTGGAGCCGATGAGGCCGTCCACGCCGTAGGTCCAGCAGTCCTGGTAGCGGATGGCCAGTTCGCGCAGCACCTGGGCGGTGGCGATGGGGGAGGAGAGCTCGGCGATCACGTCGCGGGCGAGCACCAGTTTGCTCAGTCCGCCGCCGGAGATTTTCTCCACGCCCGCTGCGACCGCGGCTTTGAAGGCACTTTCGGAAACCTGCCCGGGGTGCAGGCGGTCGGCGGTTTCGGCGCCGCGCTCGGCGGAAATTTCGTCCAGCCAGCCAGCCAGTGCGGCCTCGGCCGTCTCGGCGCTGAGGTTGTCGCCGTCGTCGTCAGTTATATAGGTCAGCCAGCAGCCCTGTTCGCCGAGGCCCACAACAACCTGCGGAACAATCAGCCGCGAGGCGTGGCCGGAAGTTTTGGAGAAGGCGAACGAACCGAAGGCCACCAGGCCGGTGCCGGGCAGGCCCACCGGGTTGTCCACCTCTGCGTCCTGCTGCAGCTCCCGCCACCAGCGGGCCGCGGTTTGGAAGCGGCCGGGACCGACATCCGTGAACCGGGCGACCTCGCCGAAACCGACCAATCCGCCTCCGCGGCGAACCCAGCAGAGCACGTCGTCGCGGACCAGATAGTCCATTATTCCGGTCGGTGAAGAGTGCTCACCGAGGTCAACGGTGACGGCGCGCAGGGAGGTCATAATGACTTCAAGGTTACCCCGCCGGCAGCGCACCACAGCACCGGTGCAAGCTGGCCCACACCCGCCGTTGCGCGGTGATGGCGCGGCTCCCGCGCCGGGTCTCGGGACGCGGCAAACCAGCGCGGCAAACTTTGAGACAATGAACGGGTGAACCGTGCATCCCTGGACAAGCGCCCTGATGAAGTAGCAGCCATGTTTGATGACGTCGCGCCGAAGTACGACGTCGTCAATGACGTTCTGTCCATGGGGCAGACCCGGCGGTGGCGCCGGATTGTGGTGGACGCCGTCGGCGCCAAGCGGGGCCAGCGCGTCCTGGATCTGGCCGCCGGAACCGGCACCTCCAGCGAGCCTTACGCCGATGCGGGCATCCACGTGGTGGCCTGCGACTTCTCGCTGGGCATGCTGCAGGTGGGCAAGCGCCGCCGCCCGGACATCGACTTCGTCGCCGGGGACGCCACCAACCTGCCGTTCGCCGACAACTCCTTCGACGCCGTGACCATCTCGTTCGGCCTGCGCAATGTGAACGAACCGCGCAAGGCGCTCCAGGAAATGCTGCGCGTGACCAAGCCCGGCGGCCGGCTGGTCATCGCCGAGTTCTCCTCGCCGACCCTTCCAGTCTGGCGCACCATGTACACCGAATACCTGATGCGGATGCTGCCGGCCATCGCCAGCAAGATCTCGTCCAACCCGGACTCCTATATCTATCTGGCCGAATCCATCCGCGCCTGGCCCAACCAGAACGAGCTGGCCCAGTGGATCGCCGAGGAGGGCTGGCAGGACGTGGCGTACCGCAACCTCACCGGCGGCATCGTGGCCGTGCACCGCGCCCGAAAGCCGGGCCGGACGGAAGCGGCCAACGCCGACGCCCAGAGCGCGCTGCGCCGCCGGGGCACGAGGGCTGCGCTGTAACCGTGCCCGTTCTGATTGTCGGGGCCGGACCTGCCGGCTCAACCGCTGCCTACTACCTGGCCAAAGCGGGTATTGAAGTTACCGTGCTGGAAAAGACGTCATTTCCGCGCGAGAAAGTCTGCGGCGACGGCCTGACCCCGCGCGCCGTCCGCGAGGTCCAGTTGCTGGGCCTGCCGCACGAGGAATCGGCCGGCTGGCGGCGCAACAAGGGCCTGCGCCTGATCGCCGGCGGCCGGCGGCTGGAACTTGCCTGGCCGGAGCTCTCGGACTTTCCGGACTACGGTTTGATCCGCACCCGGCTGGGCTTCGACGAGGAACTGGCCCGCCATGCCGAGGCTGCCGGGGCCACGGTGTTGGAACGCCATTCCGTTTCCACTGCATTAAGGAACGACGCCGGCCGGGTCACCGGGGTGCGCGCCAACATCCTGGATGAACGCGGCCGGAAGACGGGGCAGACGCAGGACTTCAGCGCCGACGTCGTACTCGCAGCCGACGGCAACTCAACCCGCACGGCCCTGAGCCTCGGCATTGAAAAACGCGATGACCGGCCGCTCGGTGTGGCCGTGCGGACCTACTTCACCAGTCCCCGGCACGACGATGACTGGATGGAGGGCTGGCTGGAACTGCCCGATGCCCAGGGCAACCCGCTGCCTGGCTACGGCTGGGTCTTCGGCGTCGGCGACGGCACCTCGAACGTGGGCCTAGGCATCCTGAACTCGTCGCGCTCCTTCGGCAAGCTGGATTACAAGCAGGTGCTGCGGGACTGGACCGCCGCCATGCCTGCCGAGTGGGGCTACACCCCGGAGAACCAGGTTGGCGAGATCCGCGGCGCGGCCCTGCCGATGGGCTTCAACCGGACTCCGCACTACTCACCCGGACTGCTGCTGCTCGGCGACGCCGGCGGCATGGTCAGCCCGTTCAACGGCGAGGGCATTTCCTACGCGATGGAATCGGCCCGCTACGCCGCGGAATTGATTGCCGACACCTTTGGCCGGCTGGGCGGTTCACAGGGCCAGATCCTCAGCCAGGCCGGCTTCGATTCCTCGCTCGCCCGCTACGCCGGGATCATCCAGGGCCACTGGGGAAGCCACTTCACGCTGGGCCGCGTTTTTGCCGGCCTGATCGGAAAACCTGCCATCATGAAGCTGGCACTGCGGACCGGAATGCCGGTGCCGGTGCTGATGCGCTTCGTGGTGCGGATGCTCGCCAACCTGACGGACCAGGACGGCAAGGGTTTTGAGGATAGAGTTATTCATCTGCTGGAGAGACTCACGCCGCCGGCATCCAACCAAGGCCTTTCCACGCACAGCCGCACCCCATCTGCCCCGACGATTAGTTAGTGTTATACAGTGACTGACGCAAAACCGAGCTGGACTCCTGCAGGTGCCGGCGTGCCGGACTCCCTGGAGCTGGACACGGCCACCGCCGCCCTCGCCACCAGCCTGAACCTGCCGGCGGGCTTCGCCCCGGTGGCCCAGGATCCCGCTCTCGGGCCCGCCGTATCCACGGCCCTGGCCCGAGTGGAGAAGCGGCTGCGTGCCGCCATCGCGCACTCGGATCCGCTGGCGGACACCACCAGCCGGCACCTCGTCGAGGCCGGCGGCAAACGCATCCGCCCGCTGCTGACCATCCTGGCGTCCCAGCTGGGGGAGGGCCCCGTGCCCGAGGTGCTCCAGGCCGCCGTCGTTGTTGAGCTGACTCACCTCGCTACCCTGTATCACGACGACGTGATGGACTCAGCCCCCTACCGCCGCGGCGCGCCCACGGCCCATGAGGTCTGGGGCAACCAAGTGGCGATTCTCGCCGGCGACCTGATCTTTGCCCGCGCATCGATCCTGGTCTCGGAGCTCGGCCCGGAAGCCGTCAAGATCCAGGCCCGCACCTTCGAACGGCTGGTGCTGGGCCAGCTGCACGAAACCGTGGGACCGCGCGAAGACGAAGATCCCGTGGAGCACTACCTTTCGGTCATCGCGGACAAGACCGGTTCGCTGATCGCGACCTCGGGCCAGCTGGGTGCGATGTTCGCCAACGCCGGTTCCGATGTGGTGGACATGATGCTGGAGTACGGCGAAAAGGTCGGCGTGGCCTTCCAGCTCGCGGACGACGTCATCGATGTCACCGGGCTGAAAGTCAAGTCCGGCAAGTCGCCCGGCACCGACCTGCGCGAGGGCGTGCCCACGCTGCCGGTTCTGCTGCTGCGCCAGGCCGCCGCGGCCGGCGACAGTTCGGCGGCCTCCGTACTCAAGCTGGTGGACGCGGACCTGACGTCGGACGAGGCCCTGGCCCGCGCCGTCGAAGCGCTGCGCGAACATCCGGTGACCGCCGAGGCCTGGACCGTGGCCCGCAAGTGGGCGGATGACGCGAAATTGGCCTTGGAACGGCTGCCGGAAAGCACCGTCAAGCTGGCCCTGACCGCGTTTGCCGAGGCGGTTGTCGACCGCGACGTCTGATCCCGGAACGGCCTCGGCCAATGCCGGACTCGAGGAGCGCAATGCCACGCCTGCCACCGTGAGCGGCACCGAGCACGACGACCACCTGGGCGTCCTGCGGTTCGACTTCGGCGGGGACAGCAAGGACCTGCAGCATGTGAGCTGGGACGAATGGTTCAAGACCTTTGACGAGCGCAGGCTGAACTTTATCTACCAGGAACAGCGCACCGACGGCACTGACTCCAACTTCTTCCGGCTGGAGAACCCTAACCGCGAAGACGCCTGACGCACTCCGGCTGCGGGCGGTCAGAGCTGCGACATGACCGCCCGCAGTTCGGCGGCCTTGCGTGCCCGGATGGCGGGATCCACGATGGGCCGCTGCGGCGTGAAGTACAGTCCGTCGTCGTGCCAGCGGGGCAGCACGTGCTGGTGGTAGTGCCAGACGTGCTGGCTCCCGGCGGGCTCGTTGTGCTGGCGGGTGGTAATACCGTCCGGTTGCCACGCCTTCTTCATGGCGACGGCGATGTCACGGCTCAGCGACGCGATCTCTGACAGGACATCGTCGGGCATGTCGTAGAGCAGCTCGAAGTGTTCCTTCGGCCCCACCAGCACGTGCCCGGGTTCGGGCTCGAAGCCGTGCGAAGCGATCCAGGCTATGGCCAGTCCCGTCGAGGCTACCATGTCCTCCGGACGGCACAGATTCGTCTGGAAACGGAACTGCCCGGAGGCCAAGTCGCAGAAGGGGCACTGGTAATTTTCGGGTGCGTGGCTCGGCCAGATCATGGGTCAGTCTTGCAGTTCGTCGTCGTTCTCATCGTCATTGAAGACCCAGTCGAACATGTCGAAGACGAACTCGCTGAAGGTGGATTCCTCGCTCTGCCAGCGCTGCTTTCCGGTGTTGGTTCGGATCCAGACGATGGGATCGGGAACGGCAAGGTGCTCGGCCCGGAAGCCCCAGTTGGCTTCTTCATCCATTTCGTCCAGGAAGAGCAGGTAGCCGTCCTCGATTTCCAGCTCGTCCGGATCCCAGAAGAAATCGTGGGCCTCCATCAGGTCCTCGCAGCCGCCCAGGGCGTGGTAGAACTCCACCAGCGCCTGCGGAACCTGGAACTTGTGTTCGCCGAGGAGGCCTTCGAGTTCGTCGTAGGAGATGCCGTCTTCTTCGCTCCACTTCCGGCCCAGGTACTTGGGGACGAGGGCACGGAACTTGTCCACGAACATTTCGGGCATGGGGGCTCCTTGACTGGTGGGGTGGGTCGCTCACCATCCTACCTGCGGGTGCCGGTTGCCCAGTCCCGTTGCCCGCCGGCCTCAGCTCCGGCGGCGCTGTGCCAGCCCGGGGTAGTCAACCACGATGCCGTCCGCGTCAACCGTGACTTCGGCGCTGAAGTTGCCCGAATCAAAACCGATCAGCGCGGTGCCGGTGACGTCGTTGTACGCCTTGATTCCTGTGTAGCGCTGCAGGGCGGGAACCACCTCCAGACTGGGCATCCGGACAAACGCGACGGCGAGGTCGGCGGAGACCTGCTCATCATGGACCAGGCCCAGGCGAAGGATCGGCATGGTGTTGGTGACCGGGCACAGCCCGAGGTCGCAGTCCACCGCCCCGACCAGCGCCGACGGATCCGCCAGTCCCGGCTCGGGCAGGTCCACGGTGCCCCAGGCGCGCGCTTCTGCGCTCCATTCGCCGTTGGTTGCGCGCACCAGTTCCAGGTGGCGGCTCCAGCCGTGGCCGTGCACCGTGACGATCAGACGCTCGGTGAACCAGTTCTGGGTGGTGGTCAGCGACCAGCTGGCGGCGTATTCGGAGGTGCGGGAGGCGCCGTGGGCGCTCAGCCGCTCGGGCTCGAGGTTGATCGTGGCCGATTCCGCCCGGCTCGGGTCGTCCTCACCCAGCCAGCTGTGCGTCCGGCTTTCATGCGTTTCATGTGCCATGGCCCAAGCCTTGTGCCTGTGCCCGGATATGGCAAGACCACGGCGGGCAGTAACTGCCGCTATTGTATTGCCTCATGCCACCTGTCCTGATTGCCTGCGCGCACGGAACGTCCAACCCGGCCGGCCGCCGTGCCATCGATGCCCTCCGCCGGGAGGTTGCCCGGTTGCGGCCGGGGACCGAGGTGCTTGAGGCCTATGTGGACGTACAGGAGCCGACCCTGCCCGAGGTCGTTGCAGCATTGCCGGCCGGGCGCCGCGCCGTCGTTGTTCCGTTGTTGCTCTCCGCGGGCTACCACACGAGCGTGGACATCCGGCAGGCGGTGGAAAGCCGCCCGGGTACCTGTGCAGCGGAACCCCTGGGCCCTGATAAGCGGCTGGCCGCTCTGCTGCAGGAACGACTGACGGAGTCGGGGGCAGCTAACGACGACGCCGTGGTGCTGGCCGCGGCCGGGTCCAGCCTGACGGCGGCAGCGGGAGCCGTGGCGGAACTGGCCGGCATGCTGCGTAAGCTGCGGTCCGGTCCCGTGACTGCAGGCTTCGGTGCCTCGGCGAGGCCATCCGTGGCCGAGGCCGTGGCAGCTGCCCGGCAGGAATCGGGCCAAGCGGGATCAGCGCGGGTGGTGGTGGCGTCCTACCTGCTGGCGCCCGGATTCTTCCACGACAAACTTGCCCGTGCCGGCGCGGATATCGTCACGGGGCCGCTGCTGCCGCACCCGGTCCTGGCACAGCTGGTGCTGGACCGTTACGACGCTGCCGTGGCCGCGAACTTCACCCGAGGATAGGCGGAACTGCCGCCGCGATGAGGCGGCATCCGCGCAGCTGGGTAGCGCGATTTCGACGTTTTGCATTCGACGCCTTGTTACGGGAAATGCGTAATAAGTCGTCGGAAGACGGGCAATATTTCCGCACAATACGCCGCGCAACAGGCCGTGACCGGATGTTTCGGGAACATTGTCGCCACTCCGGCGGGCTCCGTACGCTCGTCCACTATGAGCGCACCAGCAGCATCCGCAGAGACCAGAACAGGCAGGCCGTCCCGTCCGCCCACCAAGCCCCACGGCCAGTGGAAGGTCGACGGAACCGAGCCGCTGAACGGCAACGAGGAATGGAAGCAGCAGGACGGCGGGCTCAATGTCCGCCAGCGGATCGAGCAGATTTATGCCAAGGGCGGCTTCGACTCCATCGAGGCCACCGACCTGCACGGCCGCTTCCGATGGTGGGGGCTGTACACCCAGCGCAGGCCGGGAATCGACGGCGGCAAGACCGCCACGCTGGAACCGCACGAGCTCGAAGACAAGTACTTCATGCTCCGTGTCCGCATCGACGGCGGCGCCCTGAGCACCGACCAGCTGCGGGTGATCGGCGGGATCTCCACGGAGTTCGCCCGGGACACGGCGGACCTGACGGACCGGCAGAACATCCAGCTGCACTGGATCCGGGTGGAGGACGTGCCGGAAATCTGGAACCGCCTGGAAGCGGCCGGACTCTCCACCACCGAAGCCTGCGGCGACGTGCCGCGCGTCATCCTCGGTTCACCCGTGGCGGGCATCGCGGCGGACGAGATCATCGACCCGACGCCGGCCATCCGGGAAATCTCCGAGCGCTACATCGGGGATGAGTCCTTCGCCAACCTGCCGCGCAAATACAAGACCGCCATCACCGGGCATCCGAGCCAGGACGTGGTCCACGAGATCAACGACTTCGCACTGGTGGGCGTGGTGCACCCCGAGTTCGGTCCCGGCTACGACCTCTGGGTGGGCGGCGGGCTGTCCACCAATCCACGGCTGGCAGAACGGCTGGGCGTCTTCGTCCCGCCGGAGCGGACAGCCGAAGTATGGGTAGGCGTCACCAGCATCTTCCGTGACTACGGGTACCGGCGGCTACGCAACAAGGCCCGGCTGAAATACCTGCTGGCCGACTGGGGGCCGGAGAAGTTCCGTGCCGTCCTGGAGGAGGAGTACCTCTCCGCCCCGCTGCCGGACGGCCCGGCCGCACCCAAGCCCACCTCGCCCGGGGACCATGTCGGGGTGCACCGGCAGAAAGACGGCCGGTTCTACCTCGGTGTCACGCCGGTGGTGGGGCGCGTTTCCGGCAGCACTCTGGTCCAGCTGGCCGACCTGCTGGAGGCCAAGGGCTCCTACCGGCTGCGGACCACACCGCACCAGAAACTGGTGCTGCTGGACATCGCCGAAGAACACGTGGCGGAGCTGACGGCAGAACTCGACGGGCTCGGCCTCAGCGCCGCGCCCTCCCTGTTCCGCCGCGGCACCATCGCGTGCACCGGAATTGAATTCTGCAAGCTCGCCATCGTGGACACCAAGACCACCGCCGCGGAGGCGATCACCGAGCTGGAAACCCGGCTCAAGGACCTTGCGGACAGCGGGGAACTGCCGCAGCAACTGAGCCTGAACATCAACGGCTGCCCGAACTCGTGCGCCCGGATCCAGACCGCCGACATCGGGCTCAAGGGCCAGCTGCTGCCTGACGGCAGCGGCGGGCAGACCCCGGGCTTCCAGGTCCACCTCGGCGGCGGACTGGCCGCAGTGGACCGTGCGGAACCGGGCCTGGGACGCACGGTCCGCGGCCTTAAGGTCACGGCCGATGGCCTGGTCGACTACGTGGAGCGGCTCATCCGGCAGTACACCGCCGCAAAGAACGACGGCGAGACCTTCGCGCAATGGGCGCACCGCGCCGAGGAAGGAGCACTGAAATGACCGCACGTCCAACCACGGCAACTTCGTCATCCCGTTCCCGGAGCGAGGAGCAGTTGCGCGCGCTGGCCGACGCCGGGGCAGCCGAACTGGGGTGGGACGCCCCGGCACCCGAGGTTGTCACCTGGGTGGCGCGGAACTTCGGCACAGCCGAGGCCGCCGTCGCCTGCTCAATGGCCGATGCCGTGTTGCCGCACCTGGTCGCCCAGCAGCTGCCCGGCGTCGATGTCCTGTTCCTGGAGACCGGCTACCACTTTCCGGAAACCCAGGCCACGCGGGACGAGGTAGCGCGTTCGCTGGACGTCAACGTGGTGGATGTGCTGCCGGAGCAGACGGTGGCCGAGCAGGACCGTAGCCTCGGCAAGGATTTGTTTTCGCGCGACGCGGCCTTGTGCTGTGAACTGCGCAAGATGCGTCCGCTGAAAAAGGCCCTGTCCGGCTACGGCGTCTGGTTCACCGGCGTCCGCCGCGATGAGGCACCCACCCGGACCAACACCGGACTCGTCACCTGGGACAGCGCGCATGCCCTGGTCAAGGTCAACCCCTTGGCAGGCTGGAGTTTCGATGACCTGCTGGAGTACGCCGGCCGGAACGGCGTGCCGGTAAACCTGCTGCTGTCCAACGGCTATCCGTCCATTGGATGCAAGCCCTGCACCCGCCCGGTTGCCCCGGGCGAAGACCCTCGTGCCGGCCGCTGGGCCGGCCTCGCCAAGACGGAATGCGGAATTCATCAATGAACACCACTTACCTGACCGAAGACCGTCCGCCCGCCGGGGCGGCCACCCCGGCAGCCAGCGCCCCGCGCGCCGCGCTGTCCTCGCTGGACGCACTGGAATCCGAGGCCATCCACATCATCCGCGAGGTGGTTGCTGAGTTTGAGCGGCCGGCCCTGCTGTTCTCCGGCGGCAAGGATTCCGTGCTGATGCTGCACCTGGCCACCAAGGCCTTCTGGCCGGGCAAGGTTCCGTTCCCGGTGCTGCACGTGGACACCGGCCACAACTTCCCCGAAGTACTCGAATTCCGCGACCGGACCGTGGAAAGGCTGGGGCTGCGCCTGGTGGTGGGCAGCGTGCAGGAGTTCATCGACCGCGGCGAACTGTCCGAGCGGGCTGACGGCACCCGCAACCCGCTGCAGACCGTTCCCTTGCTGGAGGCGATCTCGCGCCACCGGTTCGACGCCGTGTTCGGCGGCGGACGGCGGGACGAGGACAAGGCGCGGGCGAAGGAACGGATCCTGAGCCTGCGCGACGAGTTCGGCCAGTGGGACCCGCGCAACCAGCGCCCCGAACTCTGGAACCTCTACAACGGCCGGCACACCGTAGGCCAGCACGTCCGCGCCTTCCCGATCTCGAATTGGACCGAACTGGATGTCTGGCGCTACATCGAGCGCGAATGCATCGAGCTGCCGGGCCTCTACTACGCGCATGACCGCGAAGTGTTCCGGCGGGACGGCATGTGGCGGGCCGTCGGCGAAGTGTCGCAGCCCAGCGAGGGCGAGCAAGTGCTGACCAGAAGGGTGCGCTACCGGACGGTGGGGGACATGTCCTGCACCGGCGCCGTGGAATCAGCCGCTGCCACCGCGCACGACGTCGTCATCGAAGTCGCGGCCTCCACCCTGACCGAACGTGGCGCCACCCGGGCCGATGACCGCATCTCCGAGGCCGCCATGGAAGACCGCAAGAAGGACGGGTACTTTTAATGACCACCACCGACTTCCAGACCGCCACGCTGTTCCGGTTCGCCACGGCAGGCTCCGTCGACGACGGCAAGTCCACGCTGGTGGGCCGGCTGCTGCATGACAGCAAATCGATCCTCGCGGACCAGCTTGAGGCAGTCACCCGCACCAGCGCCGAACGCGGCTTCGGCGGATCCGCGTCCGGCAACGGGCAGGGCCAGCAGATCGATCTGGCCCTGCTGACCGACGGCCTGCGCGCCGAGCGGGAACAGGGCATCACCATCGATGTCGCCTACCGCTACTTCGCCACCGAAAAGCGCAGCTTCATCCTGGCCGACTGCCCGGGCCATGTGCAGTACACCAAGAACACGGTGACCGGCGCATCCACTGCGGATGCCGTCGTCGTACTGATCGATGCCCGCAAGGGCGTGCTGGAACAGACCCGGCGGCATCTGGCCGTGGCCCGGCTGCTGCGCGTGCCGCACATCGTCGCCGCGGTCAACAAGATCGACCTGGTGGAGTTCAGCGAAGCCGTGTTCCGGGATGTGGAGGAACAGTTGCTGGGCGCAGCCGCGGAGCTGGGGCTGCCCGACGTGCGCGTTGTACCGGTGTCCGCGCTGGAAGGCGATAACGTCGTCGAGCTCTCGGCCCGCACGCCCTGGTACACCGGGCCGGCGCTGCTCGAGGTGCTGGAAACGCTGCCCGCGGTGGACGAACTCGAGAACGAATTCGAAGCGTTCCGGTTCCCCGTGCAGTCGGTCATCCGGCCGCAGGGGGCGCTGGCGCCGGGCCTGGATCCCGAGACCTTCCGGGACTATCGCGGTTATGCCGGGCAACTGGCCTCCGGTGTGGTCCGCGTCGGCGACAGCGTCACCGTGCTCGGCTCCGCCGGCGGGACCCAAATAACGACGTCGGTGGCCGGCATCGATTTCGCCGGCACCTCCCTGGCGGAGGCCTCCGCGCCGCAGTCCGTGGTGCTGCGGCTCAGCGACGATATCGACATCAGCCGCGGCGATCTGCTGGTGGAAACCGGCACCTTCGCTCTGGCGAGCCAGGATCTGCACGCCTCGCTGTGCTGGCTCTCGCCCAAGCCGCTGCGTGAAGGCGCCAAGGTCCTGGTCAAGCATGGCAGCAGGACGGTGCAGGGGCTCCTCCGCTCCATCACCGGCCGGCTGGATCTGGCCAGTTTCTCGCAGGAGCCGGCGGCGGACCTGGGGCTCAACGACATCGGTACCGTGCAGATCCGGCTGGCTTCGGCGCTGCCGGTGGAAGCCTACGAACGGCACCGCCGGACCGGAGCCTTCCTGGTGATCGATCCCGTGGACGGCAACACCCTCGCCGCCGGCATTGCCAGCGGGGTTCCAGGCGGGGAGGGGGAGCCTCATGGCGGCTAACCGGGCCCGGAAGAAGGGGCTCCTGCTGTCCAGCCGCACGTCCGAAGTCCTGCTCGCCGTCGGGCTGGCCGTCGCAATTGTTGCCGGGGCGGTCGCGGCTTCCCTCGCAGCCGACCGCAGGGGCGGACATGAGGTCGAGGTCCCGGTCAGCGATGCGCAGGAGCTGCGGCTCGGTTACTTCGCCAACGTGACCCATGCACCGGCGCTGATCGGTGTGGATAAAGGGTTCTTTGCCGAGGAGCTTGGCGGGACTGAACTGTCTACGCAGGTCTTCAACGCGGGTCCGGCCGCCGTGGAGGCGCTGAACGCCGGCGCCATCGATGCCGCCTTCATCGGCCCTAACCCGGCCATCAACTCCTATGTGCAGAGCGAGGGACGGTCCCTGCGGATCGTCTCGGGGGCGAGTTCCGGCGGTGCCCAACTGGTGGTGCGCGAAGGAATCGACAACCCCGAGGACCTGCATGGGGCCACGCTGACCACGCCGCAGCTTGGCGGGACCCAGGATGTTGCCCTGCGAGTCTGGCTGAAGGAACAGGGGATTCCGATTGCCGCAGACGGCCAAGCAGGCGTCACCATCAACCCCACGGAGAATGCCGGCACTCTGCAGCTGTTCAAGGACGGACAGGTCGACGGGGCGTGGGTGCCGGAACCGTGGGCCTCGCGGCTGGTACTCGAAGCCGGCGCAAAGGTGCTGGTCGACGAGCGGGACCTGTGGCCCGAGGGCCAGTTCACCACCACACTGCTGATTGTCGGCACCGACTTCCTGAACCGGCATCCCGAGCAGGTCAAGGCCCTGATCGCCGGCGAACAACGGTCCGTGGAATGGCTGAATGAGACGTTGGCCGCAGATCCGGCCATTGTGGCCGAGGCCATCAACGCGGGGCTCGAAGATGCCCACGGCCTGCCGCTCACCGACGAGGTGGTGCGGCGCTCGCTGGCGAACATAACGTTCACCCTGGATCCCCACGCCGCCGCACTGGCCCAGCTGCTGGAGGACGGCGTCACCGCAGGCACTACCGAGCAGGCCGACATCAGCACCATTCTGGATCTGTCCATTCTCAACGGGCTCCGGTCGCGGGAGGGCAATCCTGCCGTTCCCGCTGCCGGCCTGGGCAAGGAGTGAGGACCATGACTTCCCAAAACACCGTGCTGCAACGCGCGGGCGCCCAGCTGGAAATCAGCGGCCTCTCCAAGCGCTTCGGCGCGGACGCCCCGCTGGTGCTGGACAACGTCAATCTGCGCGTGGAGCGAGGTGAGTTCGTTGCTCTGCTCGGCGCCTCGGGCTGCGGCAAGTCCACACTGCTGAACCTGGTGGCCGGGCTGGAAGAACCCACGGCAGGAGAGCTGAAAGCTCCGGAAGCGGCGTTTATGTTCCAGGACGCCTCATTGTTCCCCTGGCTGACGGCGCAGGCCAACGTCGAGCTGGCGCTGGAACTGCGCGGCGTGGGACGGCAGGAGCGCGCAGAACAGGCTCGGGAATTGCTGGAGCTGGTCCACCTGGGCGGAGCCGGGAAAAAGCGTCCGCACGAATTGTCCGGGGGCATGCGCCAGCGGGTGGCCCTGGCCAGGTCGCTGGCCCAGTCCCGTGAGCTGCTGCTGATGGACGAACCGTTCGCGGCCCTCGATGCCATCACCCGGGATTTGCTGCACGACGAACTGGAACGGATCTGGCGCCGGACCGGCCGGACCATCATCTTCATCACGCACAATGTCCGTGAAGCGGTGCGGCTGGGGCAGCGGGTACTGCTGATGTCATCCCGCCCCGGGCGTATCGCCGCCGAATGGAATGTCGGAGACGGGCTGGACGCACGGGACCGTGCCGAACTGTCCGGCGAAATCACCACCGAGCTGCGACGGGAGATCCGCCGTCATGCGGCTTGAGACAGAATCCAACGACGACGTCGGCCAGCTGGAAGCCGGGCTGGATGCGCTGCAGGCACAGCAACCGGGCAGGTCCACAGCCAGACTGGCCATCGGTAAGGCCTTGCTGCCCGTGTTCGCGCTCGCCGCCATCGTCTATGTGTGGCAAATGTACATCTGGATTGTGCAGCCGCGCCCGGACATCCTGCCCGGACCGGCCGATGTGGCCGCGGCGCTGGGCTCCTTAGGGGGCGACGGCGCCGCGCAGGAGACCATCCTCACCAGTCTCGAACGCGGTGTGCTCGGATTCCTGATCGCAGCGGTGATAGCCACCCCGGCCGGCCTGCTGCTGTCCCAGCACAAGGGGCTGCGAGCCGCCTTCGGCCCGCTCATCTCCGGGCTGCAGGTTCTGCCGTCCGTGGCCTGGGTGCCGGCTGCCATCATCTGGTTCGGACTGACCGATGCCACGGTGTATTTCGTGGTGCTCATGGGCGCCGTGCCTTCGATCATCAATGGGCTCATTTCCGGTGTGGACCAGGTGCCGCCGCAGTTCCTGCGGGTAGGCCATGTCCTGGGCGCCAACCGCTGGCAGCAGGCAACCCGGATCATCCTCCCGGCCGCACTGCCGGGCTACATCGGCGGTCTCAAACAGGGCTGGGCCTTCTCCTGGCGCTCGCTGATGGCCGCCGAAATCATCACCGTCGGCGGGTCCATGGGCTTTGGCCTGGGCTCCTTGCTGCAGCAGGGCCGGGACTTGTCCGATATGGCCATCGTCGTGTCGGCCATTCTGCTGATCCTGGCCATCGGCATTGTCATTGAATTGCTGGTTTTCGCCCCCGTTGAGCGCAGGCTGCTGCGCGGCCGGGGACTGCTGAAGTCCCGTGCGGCCTGAGTCCTGCAAGATCCCCTCACAACCTCTCTTCCCATTGACCTGGATTCCCCGAAAGGAACACTCCGATGACAGCATCCCCCCTTGCCTCGCCCCATTCAGGCGCAGGAAAGCCATCCAAGCCGGAGGCTGCACTGGCTCCTCATTCCGACGGCGCCAGGCCGCTTCGCGTCGCCGTCGTTGGTTCCGGTCCGGCCGGCGTTTATGCCGCCGATATCCTCACGAAAAGCGATGAGGTGGCCTCCGGTGCGGTGCAGGTCAGCATCGACCTCTTCGACCGCTACCCGGCTCCGTACGGCCTGATCCGCTACGGCGTCGCCCCGGACCACCCCCGCATCAAGGGGATCGTGACGGCGCTGCACAAGGTGCTGGACCGCGGTGATATCCGGTTCTTCGGCAATGTGGACTACGGCACGGACCTGTCCCTGGCCGATCTGCGCGAACACTATGACGCGGTCATCTTCGCCACCGGCGCCATCAAGGACGCAGACCTGAACATTCCCGGCGTCGAGCTTGAGGGCTCCTTCGGCGGGGCGGACTTCGTCTCCTGGTATGACGGCCACCCGGACGTTCCCCGCGAATGGCCGCTGGAGGCCAAGGAGATCGCGGTCATAGGTAATGGCAACGTGGCCCTGGACGTGGCACGGATCCTCTCCAAGGATGCCGATGACCTGCTGGCTACCGAGATCCCGGACAACGTCTACCGGGGCCTGAAAAATTCACCCGTTACCGACGTCCACGTCTTCGGCCGCCGCGGTCCGGCGCAGGTGAAGTTCACTCCGCTGGAGCTGCGCGAGCTCTCGCATTCCCGTGACGTCGACATTGTCCTTTATCCGGAGGACTTTGACTTCGACGAAGGCTCCGACGAGCAGATCCGCTCCAATAACCAGACCAAGACGATGGTCAACACGCTCACCAACTGGCTCGTGGAGGAGCAGGACACCGGAGCATCGCGCCGGCTGCACCTGCATTTCCTGCACAACCCGGTGGAGATCCTCGCCGGCAGTGGCGAGGCAGCCGGCCGGACCACGGGAATCCGTTTCGAGCGCTCCGAACTCGACGGCACCGGCAACGTGCGCGGCACCGGCGAGATCGTTGAGTACCCGGTCCAGGCCGTCTACCGGGCGGTGGGCTACTTCGGGTCCGCGCTGCCCGACGTCGAATTCGACCACCAGCGCGGCGTGGTCCCGAACGACGGCGGCAAAGTGCTGGATGCTGACGGGAATCCGGTACCGGGGCTGTACGCCACGGGCTGGATCAAACGGGGTCCGGTGGGCCTGATCGGGCACACTAAGGGCGACGCGCTGGAAACCGTCACCCATCTGCTGGCGGACCGCGCCGGACTGCCGGCTGCGGCGCGGCCGGACGAAGCCGCCATCCTGGAACTGCTCGGGAACCGCGGCGTGGAATACACCACATGGGACGGCTGGTTGGAACTGGATGCGCACGAGCGCGCACTCGGTGCCGAAGCAACGGCAGCCGGCCCGGTGGCACGCGAACGGATCAAGGTAGTACCCCGGGAAGACATGGTCCGGATTTCCCGTTCATCGGAGGCCGCCGCCGGGGGAATGGCCGCAGCTGTTGCCGCCGGAACGGAACGGAGCTAGGCGGAACCGGATTCGGCGGCGAGCCGGCGCACGGTCAAGGCCAGCCAGAGATGGACCCGGTCCGCCGTAGACGCCGGATCGTAGCCGGTTAGCTCGATGATCTGGGCCAGCCGGTACCGCACGGAGTTGCGGTGCAGCCCGAGGGTCTCGGCGACCGCGGCCACCGAGCCGTTCAGTTCCAGATAGGTTTCCAGCGTGGACATGAGCTGGGCATCGTGGGCGGCGTCGAACTCGGAGAGCGGATCCAGTGCTTCGGCGGCGAGGTCGGCCAGCGGCACATCTTCGGAGGCCATCAGCAGCGAGGTCAGTGACAGCCGCTGCGGCACGTTCAGCCGGGCGCCGTGGGTGAGGGCTTCCTTCGCCTCGAAGTAGCTCCAGCGCAGGCCGTTGGGCTGGGCATAGCTGCCACCCACACCCACGGTGGCGGTCAGGCCGGCGTCGTACAGGTAGTTGCTGAGTTCCTCGCCGAGGCGCTCGCCGGATTCCGCGTCCCGGACCACCAGGACCAACCGCTCATCGACCAGTCCGGTGGCGGTCCCCTCAAAGGCTGCGGGCAGGGGCAACGTCCGCAGGGCGGCGCGCTGCCCGCTGGCGGTCTGGACCAGCATGACCAGTTGGCGCCGCGTGGTGTCGACGCCGATCGTATTCAGCCGCAGCGTCGCGTCCTGGCCCTGCAGGGTGCCGCGGACGATGTCCTGCAGGATTTGCCCGGCGGCATTGCGCTGGGCCGCCCGGTGCTTGGCCTGGTTGCTTAGTTCCAGGCTGATCATGCTCTGTGCATAGTCCACAATGGCATTGCGGTCATACGGTTCGGCCAGTGCGAGCGTGCACCTGTCCTTCAGCCCGGTGGCGATGGGCACCTTGTTCCAGCTGCCGGTAGCGCCGGCTCCGGTGCTGAACAGCACTGCCCCATACTGCGAAAGCTCGACGTCGGTACCCACCATTCCGGCCAGGGTGCGCAGCAGTGCCGGCAGGCCGCCGCCGCCCAGCAGCGAGGCCGAGAGAGCCTGGTGGTCGGAGAGCAGCCGCTCCAGTTTGCGGTAGTGGTCGGCCGAGATGGCATCGGCGACCATCCGGCTGATCGCGACGAAGGGCGTTTCGTACGGTATCTCGAATACCGGCAGGTTCAGCTGGTCTGCCTCGTTCAGGAACGCCGGTGGCACTTTGCTGTGCGAGAGGCCCAAAGCGAAGCCGATGGCGACGGCGCCTGCCTCGTGGACCCGTGCAACGAAGCGCCGCTGGGCGGCAGCGGTCTTTTGGCGCAAACCGGTGGTCAGCACTACTTCGCCGCCGCCGAGGAAAGGCAGCGGGTCTTCCAGTTCGGTCGTCGCCACCCAGGTGATGGCAGCATCGGGATTACCGGCTGCCTTCCCCACGACGCGCAGGTGCAGGGACTTTTGGGCCAGAAGATTGGCAAGAGAGACAGCCATAGGGCAACTATACGGGCATTAATTGTGCACGTGCACTACGGGCGCCTTTGGCGGGGCATTGGAATCACGGAAAGGCATCCTGCAACAGCGGTAACGGTTTGTGCGTTCACCCGCGGGGTGTTGTTCCTCGCGCATGGGGCCGGGTCTATGATGGGCGAAATCAGTCATTTTGCAATCGTTATGAGGTCCCAGCATGAGCAATCTGTCGCACCCGAAGGGGGCGCCGCCGGCCAAGCCGCCGCGCGAGATGTGGTCCACCCGAAAAGTATTCATTCTCGCCGCCATCGGCTCCGCCGTCGGCCTGGGAAATATCTGGCGCTTTCCCTACGTCGCCTATGAAAACGGCGGCGGGGCATTCATCATTCCGTACCTGGTCGCTCTGTTGACGGCTGGCATTCCGCTGTTGTTCCTTGATTATGCAGTGGGGCACCGCCACCGGGGCTCTGCGCCGCTGGCTTATCGACGCCTGACGCCGAAGGCCGAAGGGCTCGGCTGGTGGCAGGTCGCTATCTGCTTCATCATCTCCATCTACTACGCGGTAATAATCGCGTGGGCCGGCATGTACATGATCTTCTCGTTCACCGAAGCCTGGGGCGCGGATCCGGCCACATTCTTTATCAGCGACTTCCTCCAGGTCAGCGAGAACATCAACATCGGCTTCGATTTCGTGCCCAATGTGCTCATTCCGCTGGTCATTGTCTGGGCCCTGGTGCTGCTGGTCCTGGCTGCGGGCGTCCAGAAAGGCATTGGCCGGGCAAACATCATCTTCCTGCCGCTGCTGCTGGTGATGTTCCTGCTCCTAGTGGTCCAGTCGCTGTTCCTCCCCGGTGCGGCTGACGGGCTGGACGCCCTGTTCACCCCGGACTGGGGCGCGCTGACCAACACCGGTGTTTGGGCGGCTGCCTACGGCCAGATCTTCTTCTCACTGTCTGTGGCATTCGGCATCATGGTCACGTACGCCTCCTACCTCAAGCGCAAAACCGACCTGACCGGCTCCGGCTTTGTGGTGGCCTTCTCCAACTCCGGTTTCGAGATCCTGGCTGGCATTGGTGTTTTTGCCGCCGTCGGTTTCATGGCCTTCACCGCAGGCGCAGAGGTCGGAGAGGTGGCCGGTTCCGGCGGTATCGGCCTTGCCTTTATCGCGTTCCCGACCATCATCTCCGAGGCCCCGCTGGGCGCGCTGCTTGGCGTCCTCTTCTTCGGATCGCTGGTCTTCGCCGGCTTCACCTCGCTGATCAGTATCATCGAGGTGATCATCTCGGCTGTGCAGGACAAGCTGGGTATGGGACGGGTGAAGACCACGTGGATCGTTGGTATCCCGCTGGCACTGATCTCGATCCTGCTGTTCCCGACCACCACTGGACTGAATCTCCTGGATGTCACGGACGCCTTCGTCAACAACTTCGGCATTATGGCCTGTGCGTTGGTCACGGTCCTGCTGCTGACGTACGCTTTTCGGAAGCTGCCGCTGCTGGGCGGGCACGTCAGCGACGTGTCTTCCATCAAGCTCGGGCTTGGCTGGCGGATCCTCGTGGGCATCCTGTCGCCTATCGTCCTGGGCTACATTCTCATTAGCGAGCTGATCAAGAAAATCCAGGAAGGCTACGCCGAGATGCCAACGTGGTTTGTGGGCGTTTTTGGCTGGGGCATGGTGGTGGCGCTGATCGTGGTTGCACTGGTCCTGTCGCTCATCCCCTGGAGCAGCAAATCCGCGGCCAACGATCCTGTGCTGGATGCGCCGAATAGGAAAGAGGTAAGCAAATGAGCACCGCGGCCATTATCATGCTGATCATTTCCATCCTGACCGTTTGGGGAGGCCTCGGCCTCGCCTTGGTCAACCTCCAGCGGCACCCGGAAGACGACACCAGAATGCCCGAGGAGCACGCACCGGAGCTCTGATGCCCGTTGCTTCATCCTGATGATGCCCCGTTGCCTGCGCAGCGGGGCATCGACGCGTCCGGCGTGCAAGTCCGGTTGGGCATGTGCACGAACGTCAGCGCCGGTCCGTGTGCAGGAAGCTATGGCTGCGGGCCGGGCCTGGGGCATATTGTCGGCAGTGTTGCGGCAATCACAGCCGCTGACCGGTTATGCGCGTTACGGCCTGAGGCCAGAAAAGGGATGTAAACCGTGGTTCAGACCCTGCAGAACTTCATCAACGGCGAATTCGTCACTCCCGCCGGAACCGAACTGCTCGACATCATCAACCCGACTAACGGCGAAGTGGTGGCCCAGTCCCCGGTCTCGGTTGAATCCGATGTTGATGATGCGATGGCTGCGGCGGCCGCGGCTTTCAAGAGCTGGAAACACGCCACACCCAGCCAGCGCCAGTTGCTGCTGCTCAAGCTCGCGGACGCGATGGAAGCCCACAGCGAGGAACTGGTCGAGGCGCAGCACCGCAACACCGGCCAGGTCAGGGAAATGATTGCCTCCGAGGAGGTGGCCGCCGGTGCCGACCAGTTGCGCTTCTTCGGCGGGGCCGCACGCCTGCTCGAAGGCAAGTCCGCCGGCGAATACATGGAAGGACATACGTCCTTTGTGCGCCGTGAACCGATCGGCGTGGTCGCACAGGTGGCACCGTGGAACTATCCGCTGCTGATGGCCGTCTGGAAGATCGGCCCGGCCCTTGCCGCCGGCAACACCGTGGTGCTCAAGCCTTCCGACACGACGCCGGAGTCCACTTTGGTGCTGGCCCGGCTGGTCAAGGACATCTTCCCGGCCGGCGTCGTCAATGTGGTGCTCGGCAATGGCGGCACGGGCGCTGCCATGGTGGAACACAAGACCCCTGGCCTGGTTTCCATTACAGGCTCTGTACGCGCCGGAATCGCCGTGGCCAGCGGAGCCGCCAAGGGCCTGAAGCGCGCACACCTGGAACTGGGCGGCAAGGCGCCTGCCATTGTTTTCGCCGACGCCGACATCAAGAAGAGTGCCGCGGCCATTGCCGAATTCGCCTTCTTCAACGCAGGCCAGGACTGCACTGCCATCACCCGCGTGCTAGTGGAAGAGAGCGCGCACGATGATCTGGTCAACGCCATGGTCGAGCACACCCGGACGCTGCGGACCGGCTCCGAGAATGACGCCGAGAACTACTTCGGGCCCCTGAACAACATCAACCACTTCAATGCCGTAAACGCAGTCATGGACGCGCTGCCCGAACACTGCACGGTTGCGGTCGGCGGCAAGCGCGCCGGCGACAAGGGATTCTTCTACGAAGCCACTATCGTCACCGGTGCGAAGCAGACGGATGATATCGTGCAGCAGGAAACGTTCGGCCCCGTCATCACCGTGCAGAAGTTCGCCACGGAGGCCGAAGCCGTTGAGCTGGCGAACGACGTCGAATACGCCCTGGCCTCCAGTGTCTGGACGAGCGACCACGGGACGGCCATGCGTGTCTCCCGTGATCTGGACTTCGGCGCGGTCTGGATCAACACCCACATCCTGCTCACGGCAGAAATGCCGCACGGCGGATTCAAGCAGTCCGGCTATGGCAAGGACCTGTCCATGTACGGCGTCGAGGACTATACCCGTATCAAGCACGTCATGAGCGCTTTGGACGCTTAGCAACGAACAATAACGACCTACCTGAACAAGTTGAAAGGCAAAATAATGACCACTCAGGCTACCGAGCCCCAGTTCCGGCTCGAGCAGAAGCGCAAAATCCTCGGTGACTTCCCCGGGCCCAAGTCCGTCGAACTCGCTGCCCGCCGTGCCAAGGTCGTGGCCAGCGGCGTCGCCTCCGGCGTGCCGGTCTACGTGGCCGACGCCGACGGCGGCATTGTCCAGGACGTCGACGGCAACTCCTTCATCGACCTGGGCTCGGGTATCGCCGTGACCAGTGTCGGCGCATCCGATCCCGCCGTCGTCGGCGCCGTCAAGGAACAGGTGGAGCACTTCACGCATACCTGCTTCATGGTCAGCCCGTATGAGGGTTACATCGCGGTTGCCGAGCAGCTGAACGAGCTGACCCCGGGCGACCATGACAAGCGCACCGTACTGTTCAACTCAGGTGCCGAAGCCGTTGAAAACGCCGTCAAGGTCGCCCGCGTCGCTACCGGACGCACCGCCGTCGTCGCCTTCGACCACGCGTACCACGGCCGCACCAACCTCACCATGGGCCTGACGGCGAAGGCCAACCCCTACAAATCCAGCCCGGCCGGCAGCTTCGGCCCGTTCGCACCGGAGATCTACCGCGTGCCGATGAGCTACCCCTTCCGCGAGGAAGCCGATATCAAGGGCGAGGACGCGGCCCGCCGCGCGATCACCATGATCGAAAAGCAGATCGGCGCCGAAAACGTCGCCGCGATCCTGATCGAGCCGATCCAGGGCGAGGGCGGCTTCATCGTCCCGGCCGAGGGCTTCCTGCCGGCGCTGGCCGCCTGGGCCAAGGACAAGGGCGTTGTCTTCATCGCGGACGAGGTCCAGGCCGGCTTCTGCCGCACCGGTGAGTGGTTCGCCTCCGACCACGAGGGCATCGTCCCGGACATCATCACCATGGCCAAGGGGATCGCCGGCGGCATGCCGCTGTCCGCGATCACCGGGCGCGCGGAACTGATGGATGCTGTGCATGCCGGGGGACTGGGCGGGACCTACGGCGGCAATCCCGTGGCCTGCGCCGCGGCACTGGCTGCAATCGAAACGATGAAGGAGCAGGACCTGAACGCGCGGGCGCGTTCGATCGAGTCCCAGGTGCGTGCCCGGCTGGATAAGCTGGCCGCCGAGGTCGACATCATCGGCGAGGTCCGTGGCCGCGGAGCCATGCTGGCGCTGGAATTTGTGCAGCCGGGGACCGCCGGGACTACCAAGGCCCCGAACGCCGAGGCGACCAAGGCCATTTCCGCCGCCTGCCTGAAGGAAGGCGTCATCATCCTGACCTGCGGCACCTACGGCAACGTGGTCCGTCTCCTGCCGCCGCTGGTCATCGGCGACGACCTGCTGGCGGATGCCCTCGACGTGCTCGAAGGCGCCATCCGCGCAGCCGCCGCCTGACCCTTCAACGCATCTGTCCGAGGGGGCAGGACCCGGCAGCGGCCGGTCCTGCCCCCTCGCGGCTTCCGGATCCCGCTGATGAAATGTGTCCTGCCTCACGGTAGAGTCGCTTCATAATGCTCATGCGGTGACCGCCGCGGCGGTGGAGGGTGGAACGGATGCGATATGTCGTGGGGTACCAGCCGGATGACCGGGGAGCCGATGCCATCGCGCTGGCAGTAACCGTTGCGCGGGCGCAGGGGACCGGGCTGGAGATCGTCTACGTGGTGCCGGAGAACGCGCCCTACGTAGCCGTCAATCCGCAGGGCAAACGCATCAGCGCCGGCGAGCAGGAGGTCCTGACCGCGCGCCGCGAAGCGCTGAAACTGGTCCCTTCGGATATCGACGCCGAATTCCGGGTGGTGGACTCGGATTCCTTCGCCGAAGGCCTGATCGAAACAGCCACTGCGCAATCGGCCGCGCTGATCGTCATCGGTGCCGCCTCCAACGGGCTGTTCAAACGGTTCTCGGTAGGCAGCGTCGCCAACGCCTTGCTGCACGCCTCTCCGGTGCCCGTGGCCCTTGCGCCGCGCGGCTACCAGCGGAAGGGGCCGCTGACCCGTCTGACGGCGTTCATCGGCGAGCGGCAGGGTGCCCAGACGGCTCGGGATGTGGCGCTGCGGGCTGCCCGCCGTCGTGGCCTGCCGCTGCGGCTGGTCTCGCTCGTGGCGCTGGACACGCACGAACGCTCGGACTCGGGCGAGGCAATACACCAGGCCCATCTGCACGCCAACTCGGTCCTGGCAGAAGCCGCAACCAATGCACTGGACGGAACCGCAACCGTCACCGTGGCGCACGGACGGAGCATCGAAGAGGCCATCGACAGCCTGGACTGGGACGACGGCGAACTGGTGATCATCGGTTCAAGCCGGCTCGCCCAGCGCAACCGGCTGTTCCTGGGCAGCACGGCGCTGAAGGTGCTCCGGGCGCTGCCCGTGCCCATGGTCGTGGTTCCGCAGGAGGGCGTGCACGGGCTGGATGCGCCGGGCCACGTCTGACCGGTTCAGGCGGCGGCCGGTTGGGGCAGCTTGCGGTAGGAAGCGAGCATGTCCGTAGTCAGGATGATCAGGGAGAGCCAGATCAGGCCGAACCCGATCCACCGTTCCAGCGGCATCGGTTCGTTGAAGACGGCCAGCGCGAGGATGAACTGGATCAACGGGGCCAGATACTGCAGCATGCCCACCATGCTCAGCGGCAGGCGCCGGGCCGCAGCGCCGAAGAACAGCAAGGGCAGCGCAGTGATGAGTCCGCCGGCAGCCATCAGCCAGAAATGCCCGGGACCGTTGTCGAGCAGGGTTGCCTGGCCCTGGACCATCAGCACCGCCATCACGGCTCCGGCCAGGGGAGTCAGCACCAAGGTCTCCACGCTCAGGCTCGAGACGGCATCCACCTTGGACCCCACGTTCTTCTTGACCAGGCCGTAGAAGCCGAAGCTGAAGGCCAGGATCAGCGACAGCCAGGGCACGTTGCCGTAACCGAACGCCAGCACCAGGACGGCGATAAACGCCACGGACAGTGCCGCCCACTGCGCGCGCCGGAGCCTTTCTTTCAAGATGAGGACACCAAGCAGGACGGAAATCAGCGGGTTGATGAAGTAGCCCAGTGAGGCCTCCACCGTGCGCTCGCTGAGTACGGCAACGGTGTAGGTCAGCCAGTTGACGGCGATGAGCGCCGCGGCCAGCGAAAGCGTGCCGAGGGTGCGCTTGTCCACCAGTGCAGCCTTGAACGGGCGCCAGCTGCGCATGGCCGTCATCAGCAGCACGCAGAACAACAGCGACCAGACCACCCGGTTGGCCACGATCTCCAGCGGACCGGCTGGCTCCAGGATGGCGAAGTAAAGCGGCAGGATGCCCCACAGCCCGTAGGCAGCCAGCCCGAAGAGCAGGCCCGTGCTGTGTTCGCTGCGCGGTTTCCTGCCGTTGGTGCCGGCTGCTGCTGCATCCGTCTCTGCCACGGCATTCAGATCCGGGGCGACGGCAGTTAGCTGCTGGTTGGGAGGGGAGGCTGGCTCGCCGTCGTTAGTTGACACAGAGCCCATAACATCACCGGCAGGCCGGGTATTCCAACCTGGCGGCTGGCGGGGTCATAGGTGGCGGCCTCAGCCGGGTAGCCGGCCCGAAAGTTTGCCCGCGAGTTCTGCCCAGGCTTCCAGCGGGTGCTTCTCCTCCGAGGCAGGTTCCTGCGCGTAGTTCACGGCCAGGGACTGCACCGGCGGAACTCCGATCAACCGCGCGCGCGGTCCCGCGGCTGCCAGCGCCTGCCGTGCGCCGAAGTCCTGCAGCGCCTCCGAGCCGAAGAACGCACAGGCCGGAACGGACATGCCGGTGAAACGCGCCGGGCGGGCAAGGTTGCTGAAGCCGACGGCGTGGCCCAGAACGGCCGTGCGAGCGTGGCTGCGGTGCATCCGTGCGGCGAAGGCCTCCAGTTGGTCCGAGCCCAGCGGATCGGCGCTTTCCGCCAGGAGTTCCACACTTTCATGGACTCCGGCCGCGGATCGTTCCACCTTAACGACGGCGATCGACGCTGCCGCCGTCCCCACCCGCGGCTGCCCCACAGCGAGCAGCACGGAAGTTTCCGGTGCCCGGTCATAGCAGTGGGCCGTGATCGCCGCGGTGTCCCATGGTTCACTGACCGGTTCGGACCGGCCCCAACCTACGGGCGGGTGGCCGGTGAGCTCGGTGAACAGCTGCACGGTGAAGTCCCCGATGCGGGTGCCCAGGCTAGCCGGGTGCATGGTCTCGGCCCGGACATGGAGCAGGCCTCCGGGCGTGCGCGGGGTCAGCAGGAAGTCCTCGGCGAGTTCGTCGAGCGGTTCGAAAACCTCACCGTTCCAGCTGTGGACCCGGCCGGTGAAGCCGTCAAAGAACGTGCCGTCCGCGCTGGTAGCCAGCCACTGGCAGCCCGGCTCCGAGAGCAGCATGCTCAAGGGCAGGCTGATCGCGGCAGTACCCGGTGTCAGCACGGCGAAGTGCCGTCCGTCTTCCTGGGCAGCCGCGTGCGACTTGGCGATCCAGGGCGAGAGGTAGGTGATGGGTTTGTTCTGGAAAAGGACTCCCGTGGCGGCACTGCTGAAGTCGAAGGCGGAAGCGTGGCTCACGGCTGCACCACCCCGGGAACGACGACGGCGCCCTCGCAGCGGCGGGCGAGAGCATGGCACAGGGCGTCAGCCCTGGCTGCGGCATGGGGGAGCCCGTCGCGGACGTGGACGTCCTGCCACCAAAGCGGTTCGGCGGCGGGATCTCCGGTGCCGGGTGCGAAGACGGCCGGCACCCGGACACCGGGCACGGCGGAGACTTCCGCGCCGGCGAGCAGTCGCTGCACCTCCTGCGGAACGCGGACCAGGCGCGGTAGCTCGAGCACCAGCTCGACCTCGCCGTCGTCGGTGAAGAGTTCCAGCAGGGAGTTCTCCGCAGTTTCCCTGACACTGAGCTCCGGGACCGTGGCGACCAGGGCCTCGACCACGGTCCGCTGGTCCGGTTCCCGCAGGCTGATGACGGTCCAGTCACTGCTCATCGGCCTCGGCCTCCGTTGCGTTGTAGTACAGCTGGACGGTGTTCACGGGCTTGCCCGACTGCACCAGCTGGGCCCGGCCCGGGGGCAGCGCACGCGCGCGGATGCCGTTGAGCAGAGCGCCTTCGCCGCGGTCGCCCGACATCAGGATGCCGGTGCTGCCCGAATCGCGCAGTGACATGAAGAAGGCCTCGTACATGCCTCGGCTGGCGCCGCGCACCCGTCGCGAGAGTACCGCGTGCAGGCCGATCTCCGGTCCCAGCGGCAGGTAGGGCGTCAGCCGGCTCAAGGGGGAGGAGCCGCCTGCGGTGAGAATGTCGTAGTCGTCGATGATGAGCACAACGCGCGGAGGGTTCCCGCCGTTGTTGGCACCGCCGTCATTGTTTCCGTTGACGCGTTTTTCCAGCTCCGACGCCACGGCTCCGGCCAGCTGTTCGGCCAGCGCGGGGCTGGTGGCGTAGCCGCCCAGATACTCCTCGGGCACCTCGTCGGCGAGGCCGCGGCGCGGGTCGAAGACCGCGAAGACCAGGTTTTCCGGCGTATGCTGCTCGGCCAGGCGCCGGATCACCGAGCGCATGACGTTGGTCTTGCCGGCGCCGTCGTCGCCGAGGACCACCAGGTGCCGGTCCTTGACATGCATGTCCAGATGCTCGGTGCCCAGATCCGTCTCGCGCAGGCCCAGCGGAATCCGCCCCGGCCGCGCCGGGGTGACGGCCGCTTCCGCCCCTACCAGCGGCGGCAGGACGCGCACCTGCATGGCGCGGTCATCCGTGGAGGCCGCGACGGCGGCGACCAAGTCCCGCATGCCCTGGACCGCGGTGTCCGGATCCGGCTCGGAATCGATCCGGGGCAGGGCGATGTGGCCGATGAGCTTCTGCTCCATCAGGCCGCGGCCCGGCCGGTCCGCGCTGATGGACTCGGCGAGTTTGCGGCCGAAATTCGATTCCGCGGGATCTCCCAGCCGCAGCTCGATGCGGTTGCCGAAGAAGCTCTGCTGGGCAATCCGGACCTCGTTAGTGCGGGTGGAAGTCACGATCATGTGGATTCCGTAGCCGCCGCCGCGGGAGATGATCGAGTGGACTTTCTTTTCGACGTCGTCGAACTCGTCGCTGAGCTGGCCGTAGCCGTCCAGTACCAGCACGATGTCCGCGCTGGCGAGTTCCGGAATCATGCCCTGGGCACACATCCGGCGCAGTGTCTGCAGCGAATCGATCTGGTACCGCTCGAACAGCTGCTCGCGGGTATCCAGCATGGCCGCGATCTCCTCGATGGTGCGGCGCACCACTTCGCGGTTGGTGCGCACCGCCACGCCGCCCACGTGCGGCAGTCCCTCCAGCGGCAACAGGCCGCTGCCCAGAAGATCGACGGCGTAGATGCCCACCTCGGATGGGCTGTGCGTGAGGGCCAGGCTGCAGACAATGGTGCGCAGGGCGGTGCTCTTGCCCGACTGCGGCCCGCCGACAATGATGGCGTTGCCACCGGCATTGTTCAGGTCCAGTTCCCACAGCCCCTGCCACTGCTTGGCCGGGTCATCGAGCAGGCCGATGGGGATGCGCAGGCTGCCGCCCTTGGCCAGCCGGATGCCCTGGCTGGTGGCGGCGGCGGAGCCGGCCGCGGTGTCCAGGGCGATGCCCTTCGGCAGCGGCGGCAGCCAGATGGGCTGGACCGAGCGCGGGAAGGTGCGCAGGGTTTCCATCAGCGTGGACATGACGGTGGGCCCGGTGGTGCGTTGCGAAGCTTTGGTCCGCAGGCCCGACTTTGCCGGCTTGCTGCCGGCCGCTCCGGCAGCGGCGTCTTCAAGAATGGCGGCGTAGCGCGGGACGGCCAGCACCAGTTCCTCGGACTCGTCCTGTTCCGCTTCCGGTTCCTCCACCTCAACCGGGCCGGAGACATACCCGGATTTGAAGCGCGTGTAGGTGGTGGTGTCCACCTTCAGGTAGCCGAAGCCGGGGACCGGCGGCAGATGGAAGGCGTCCGGGGTGTCCAGCACCGTGCGGGACTCGGACTCGGAGAGGGTGCGCAGGCCGATCCGGTAGGACAGGTACGTGTCCAGGCCGCGCAGCTTGCCGCCCTCGATCCGCTGGCTGCTCAGCAGCAGGTGCACGCCGATGGACCGGCCGATGCGGCCGATGGAGAGAAACAGTTCGATGAAGTCCGGCCGGGCGGTCAGCAGCTCGCCGAACTCGTCGATGATGACCACCAGGTGCGGGAGCGGGTCCATCTCTTCGCCCCGGGCCAGGCGTTCCTGGCGATGCAATTGGTAGTCGGTGATGTTGGCGATGTTGCCCGCGGCCTTGAGCAATTCCTGCCGCCGGAGGATTTCGCCATTCAGGCTGGCATAGACGCGCTCGATCAGCGTCAGGTCATCGGAGAGGTTGGTGATGATGCCGGTGACCTGCGGGGCGCCCTCGAACGGGGCGAAGGTGGCGCCGCCTTTGAAGTCCACCAGCACCATGGCCAGCACATCGGGGGAGTGGGTGGCCAGCAGCCCCAGCACCAGGCTGCGCAGCATTTCGGACTTGCCCGAACCCGTGGCGCCCACGCAGAGGCCGTGCGGGCCCATGCCGAACTGCGCGGATTCCTTGAGGTCAAGCATGGCCGGCTTGCCCCGGTCATCCGGGCCGAGCGGGACGCGCAGGAAGTCGATTTCGCTGCGCGGCTGCCACAGCCTGCGGATGTCCGCAGCGTCCAGCCTGGGCGAGAGGCCCAGCATCTCCAGGTAACCCACGGAACTCTCGGCGCTGTTGTGCTCGAGCGAATCCGGGGACAGCCGCATCGGCGCGAGTTCGCGGGCCAGCGACTCCGCGGTGGCCAGCGGCAATTCGTCCAGCAGTCCTTCCTCGGTCACCGGGTCAACCGGATCCTCGCGGTAGTTCTGGCTGAGGAAGCTGCGCGGGCCGGCCGCCGCTTCGCTGATCCGGATGCTCACCTCGCCCGGTTCGTGCCGGCGGTTGTCGGTGAGGTAAATGACCGTGGTACCCAGCTGGCCGGGGGAGGACAGTTGGTCCGGCAGCGCCAGTTCCTGGGGCGGCTCGCCGTAGGTATCGGCGATGATCAGCAGCCGCGGCATGGAATTGCCGACGCCGGCTCCGCCCCTGCCGAGATGGTTCTTGCGCGCTTCCGCGGCGATGGTGGAGCGGTTCTGCAGGTCGTCCTTGAGCAGGTCGGAGAGCGAATCGAGCGAGGGAGCCAGCCGGCGGACGGGCCCGGTGCGGTGCGTCCGCGACTGGTCCGCCAGATGCGGCAGCCAGGTCGCCCACGCCCAGTCGCCGTACCGGTCCGCCGGCACGGAAAGCGCGATGTGCAGGTCCTCGGGGGAATGGAACGCAGCGGCCTCGACCAGCAGGTTCCGGCAGACGGCCAAGGCGAACTCGCGTGAACCAACCAGGCTGACATTGCCCGCCGAGTCCAGCGGAATGGTCAGCGGCAGCTCTGGGGAGGCCTCGAAGCGCTGGCGCAGGATCTGCAGTTCGGTGGTCATGAACTGGTCCGTCTGCTGCAGGCCGGAAGTCGAGTCATTGACCCGGATCTCCCGGTTCCGCCGCTCGCCGCTGCCGATCCGAACGTCCAGGAAGTCCTCGTTGCGACGGCGGCGTTCCCAGATCCGTTTGGGATTGCGAATGATGTCGAACAAGGCCGACGGCGGAGGACTGCTCACCCGGGCAACCTTGATGGCATGCTGCTCATCGGTGCGCAGTTCGGTCCGCGCGCGCTCCAGATATTCCAGGTAGTGCTCGCGCTGGTCGCGGCTCTGCCGGGCCTGCTTTCCTTTTTGGCTGACCATCATGGCGATGGAAGCCAGTATGGTCACGATCATCATCAATGCACCGACGGCGGCCAGGGACGATCCGCGGAAGAGCATCATGACCGTCATGGACGCGCCCGCGCCCAGCAGCGGCACCAGCGACATCATGTTCATGCCGCTGCGGCCCTCGTTCACGGGCGGCGGCGCATCCAGGGCGTAGGGTTCCACGGTGCGTGCCGGGGGAGTGGTCCGGGCCGGGCGGTGGATCATCTTGACGCCCATATCACCGGTTCCCGTTGGCTGCGTGAAGGGCGGTGGATGCGAGCGTGGTGGCATCCAGCCGGGTCTGCGGTGCCAGCAGGCCCAGATCGATTTCGACGCCGGCGGCCAGATGGCGGTCGTAGGGCAGGGCGAGCACGTCCAGGCCTTCGCGGCTGAGCCGGACCGCCTCCTTGACCGGGTCCAGCGGAGCATCGGAATCGGTGCTGGTCACCACGGTCAGCAACGGCAGCGCGTGCGTGGCCGGATCCTGCCGCCAGGCTCGGGCATAGCTGAGCGCGTCATTGACTCCGGAAACGGTGGCCGGAACCACTTGCACCACGGCGTGCGAGGACTTGATCGCCCATACGCTGTCCGGATGGCTGATGCCGGTGGGACAGTCGATCAGGGTGATCGGGAAGTAACGGCTGACTGCGGTCAGGGCGTTGCCCAGCGCCGGGTACTCCGCGCGCTGCTGCCACAAGCGGACGCCGGTGGCATAAAGATTGGCCCCCGCTGCCCCCATCCGGCCGGCCAGCTCGGCGTGGCTCGCGGGGGTTCGGCTAACGACGGCGGAGGCCAGCTCATCGACGGACGGCGCCTGCTCGAGGCCAAGACGCAGCGTCAGGGAGCCGAGTCCCGGGTCGTTGTCCACGGCGGCCACCGAGTCCTGGCGCATGGCGGCATACACGGAAGCGAGCAGCGCCGTCGTCGTTGTCTTGCCGGCCCCGCCGCGCGAACTGATGACGGCGACGCGGCGGCCGGTGGTGACCGGTTCCTGAGCTCCGGCAGCGGCCGCGCTGAGCCGTTGTGGGTAGTCGTCGGAGCGGAAGAGGCTGGTGAGCTGGCGCATGACACGGGCCCCGGCGGGCAGTCCCTGGCGGGTGCGCAGTCGGCGGCGGAAGGTGTCGGTGGAGGTTTCGAAACCGCCGAAACCGCCATCGCCTCCGGCCTGCACGGCCTGAGCTTCGCGCCGGGTCTGCGGCGTCGGCTGGGGAGTCCACGGATCGTACGTCACTGGGGCTTCCTTCCCAAGGAGCTGAGCCGGGCCGGAGTTGCCGGCCGGTCTGCGGTTGCGGTGCGTGCCGGACTCATGCGCCGAAGCTCGTCAGCAGCTGGGCGAAGAGTCCGAACAGCCCGAGGATCAGCGGCACAGTTGCCAGGATGGCGATCGTCTCGATCTTGTTCCCGGCGAGGCGCAGGCGCGCGGCCGTGTGCGCCGGCAGTCTCAGCGTGAGGACAGAGCCGACGGCCAGCGCCGTCACCAGCAGGAACAGGCCCACCAGCCATTCGGAGCCGTTCAGCAGCCGCAGGGCGGACAAGGCCAGCGCGGCGACTCCCACCGACGCGGCGATGTAAAGCGAGACCCGCTCGGCTGCCAGCGGAAAGGACCGCGCCCGCAGGCTTGCGGCGAGGACCAATGCGGCCAGCAGCGGCAGCGTCCAGGTCTGCTGCGTAGAGTCCGTGCCCAGGATCCACAGTGCCGCGGCGATGGATAGTGCCGTCAAAACGGTGCCCAGGGCCAGGGTCCGGTGCGCGGCGCGGATAGCGTCCATGGCATCGGCACGCCGGATGGAACCACCTTGGGAACGCTGGTCATCCAGCGTGGCCAGACCGGAGACGGAGAGGGCAATCTTCGGCGTGAGGCCCAAAAGCACAATGCTGGTGGTTCCGGCGATGGCTGCTGCACGAACCGGATCACCGGAGAAAAAGCCGCACGCAGCCCAGATGACGGTCAGGGCGGCCAGCGTTCCGGCCGCACCGAACATGGCCTTGGACCGGCCCAGTACTGTCCCGACGGCGGCAAAGGCCACGGTCGAGAGCAGCGCGAGGACCAGCAGCTTCAGCTCGATCCCGCGGTCCAAGTGCAGGACGGAGCCGAGGCCGAAGAGCCAGCCGGTGCCGGCCAAGGTCAGTCCGACGTTCCTGCGCTGCGGCGTCCCGAAGATAGTGGACAAGGCCAGCAGGACAACTGCAACGGCCAGCAGAATCCACCAGCTGCTGCCCCCCGCGAACGAGCTAAGCAGTATTTCCGCTGCGCCCCAGCTGCCCAGGGCGGCGAAGGCGCCGGCCATCAGGTGGCGGAAGCGCTCGTCCCAGCGGCCGCCCACCGACTCGGTTTCCTCGACCACCGTGTCCGTGACGTCGTAGACGACGGCGGGCGGCGGAGCATCGGAGGCGTTGAACAAGGTGAGCTTGCCGCCGTCGCTGACACCGGCGTCGGACAGTGTCGCCTGGTCGGGCAAGGGCTCGCCGGACGCTTGGACCAGCACTTTGGCCGCAACCTCGTCGCGCGGTGAGTCCGCCATCAGGTCGAGGATCTGCGGCATCAGGGTACCCACCGGCTGGTCCGCCGGCAGCAGCAGATCCAGGTGCCGGCTTTCGCCGATCAGCGTGACGCGGGTAAAAGCGAGGGGCATCGGTCAGGCTTCCGGTCGTAGGTTCTCGAGGGGCAGCGCCCCGTGCTGGGGATCTGCATGCAGCTGCACCCAGGCCGAGGCCGAGCGTTCCTGCTGCTTCTGCCGCTGTTCGGCCAGCAGGTTGCTGACAAAGGAGTAGCCCACGCAGATCGCGGCGATCAGTGCGGCCAGTGCAATGCTGAATAGGAACAACCTCAGGGTGTCCATCCAGCGGCGCTGGTGCGGATTCTCGCCGTATAGCAGGGCAGAGGTCAGCCGGTTGCGCCGGACCACCACAGACTCGATGAGCTGACTGTCGTAGTCGTTGGCCATGCAGGCACTCCTCTTCTGGCGTCGGTTTCGTGTGGCTGGCGATGCTCATCGGCTCTGCGGCCCGGCAACGCGTATCCATCATGTCATCCCGAAACCGCCAAACCGCTGGATGACAGACCGAGTGGGGAGTTCTACCCATGCTGAACGGTTGCGACGGATGTGGCGTTTGGGATTCTATTGGACTACCCGCAGACCCTCTAACAGTCTCCACAAAGCTTCTGCTGGTAATTCCTGCGAAACGATCAACCTGGACAGACGAAGAGCGCAGCCAAGCGCCATGAAGGTGGTAACGATGAAATTTGATATGGGCTCACAGACCCTGTCGCAGCTGACCTCACAGACCGGAGGCTCAAACGAGGACATGGGCCAGCTGGTCCGGAACCTGGTTGACGCGGTCGCGCCGCTCGAAGGTAAGTTCAACGGCCAGGCCCGCGTGAAGTTCGACGAATTCAAGGCCCGTGCCGACGAAATCGCCAACAACCTCAATGGCGCGCTCGCCGCGATCCTGACCGGCCAGAGCGAAATGGACCTGGCGTTCCACACCGGCGACCAGGAGTCTGCCGACAACGCCTCGCAGCAGCAGGGCGCCGCGAATTTCGACGCCGCCAACTTCAGCTCTTCGCGCTAGTCCGTCCGGTCCGCAGCAGCGGGCATCCCTTACAGGCTTCACTTCTCCCGGCACTTGCCGGATCTCCGAAAGGAACTGCTATGTCCCAGGACCGTCTTACTTACGACACCGACATTTCCGCCCAGGTACAGGGCGAAATCCAGTCCATCGTCGGCCGGCTCGAGAGCCTGATCGCCGAGCGCGACAAGGCCGTTGCCGCCGCCATGTCCGATTACCAGGCCGACGGCGTCTCCGAGGAGTACCAGGGCGTGGAAACCCGCTGGAAGAACGCAGCCGGCGAGGTCAAGGAAATCATCCGCCTGGTCCGGAACACCCTTGAGCAGAATGACCAGACCGCGGCAAACACCGGGGCCCGCGCCCGTGCCGCTGTCCAGAACATCGGCTAACCAGCCAGACAGGGCAGCGCCGAAATTACGGCGCTGCCTTTCGCACGGATCAGGTACGCCAGGCATGGAGGAAAGATGGCAGCGGACTGGGACATTGAATCGGCGACGATCCAATCCATCATCGGCAAAGTGCAGACGCAGACCGAGAAATATGCGGACCTGTTTGTGGAGTTCGGCGCGGAAATAAGTTCCATCATGGAAGCCTCGAAGTCGCAGATCATCGGCGAGGCGCTGGTCGGATTGTCCGAAGAGAAGCTGCAGGCAGCCATGACGCAGGTCCAGGGCCGTAGCGTCCAGGCCCTTAACTCCACGTCTACCGCGGTCAACGCCATCATTACCGGTGACCAGACGATGGAACAGAACGTCCGGGCGGCCCAGGACACCGCCAACGATGCCTACATCCCCGAACCCGCACCTGCGCCGCACCGGAACGGACCGGTTCCCCAAGCGGTCTGAGCAACGTTTGCGCCGCCGCCTCACATTCACTCATTCACTCACTCGCACACATGAGGTATTGAACCATGGGCTGGAATCCCTCTGAGTTTCCGCCGTTGCCGGACGGCGATGTGCTGGAACAGCACGCCGGCAAGCTGCGGACCAAGGCAGAAGGCATTCAGTCGGCGGCCGAGGAATCGCACACGCTGTGGGCCGGCATGTCCACCGCGTACAAAGGCCCGGGGGACTGGCAGGTCCACATTGCCTTCAACAAGGTGGCCTCCGAGGCAGAAGTCGTCCTGGAGGACGCGAACGCCGTCGCGGACGCCATCGACACGTTTGCCGAGTGGGCCAGGGAAGCTAAGCGGCGCTACAACGCCCTCTACGCGGACTGGCTCGCCGTGCAGTCCCGGATCGACGACGGCGGCGATGACTGGCGTGAGGACCAGGACCTGGTCAACGACGACAACAACATCCTCAAGTCCGCGGACGCGTTGCTGGCCGAGCATATGGAAGCGGAACGCACGTGCGCGACGGCGATCTCCGGTCTCTTCGATGGGCCATCGTATGTGGTGACAACGCAGGATGGGCCGGGAGCCAACCAGGTCGCCTACGGGTATACCGCCGACCAGCTCGACGCCGCGGCGGCGGAGGGGAACATTCCTTGGGGCGAGCCGACCGAGTGGGACAAGCCGTGGTACCGCGATGCCCTCGACGGCGTGGTGTCCTTCGGCAAGGGTGTCTGGAGCGGCATTACCGGCACGGTGACGGGCCTGTGGAACATGGTGAACTTCACGGACATGGAGACTTTCTCCGCGACGTGGAAGGGCATCGGCACGCTGGCGCTGGACGTGGCAATTGTTGCCACTCCGGTGGCCCAGGTTGCCCTGCGCGCCACCGGCAACACACATATCGTGGACCAATCGGCGGAGCGCCTGGTGGCCGTGGGCAAGGCCGCGGTCCATTGGGATGACTGGAAGCGCGACCCGGCTTATGCGGCCGGCGCGTCCGCCTTTGACCTGGCCTCCATCCTGCTCACGGCCGGCGGCGGCGCCGTGGCCAAGACCGGCTCCGTGGCCTCGGCCGTCACCCGTGTCGGCAGCACCGGCAGCCGCGTGGCCAGCGTTGTGAACGCCACCGGACTGACAAAGGTCGCCGGCTACACCGGCCGGGTCATCGACCTCGGCAGCGCACTGAAGATCAACACGGTTAACTTCGCCACCGACATCGCCCGTGTCACCCTGGGCCGCGTCGCACCCGCCGCCGTCCGCGTGGACAACCTTATTAACGACGTCGGCACCTCACTTTCCGGTCCGCGTGCGGCCTACGCCGGGGTTTCCACCGGCAACGGCCCCGGCCCGGTCAGCACGCGCCTCGATAACCTGATCAACCGCTTCGACGCCGAGGGCCCGGTGCAGCCGAATCGGGGAACAGCCTCGGACGCCATGCGTTCCCCAGGCTCGGCCGCACCGGACGGCACTCGCGCCGGCAGCGGCTCAGGACCCAGTCCGGAACGCTCCCCGGGAGCCATCGCGGGTGACGGCGCAGGTAGCGAACCGCGGCACGGCCACCCCCAGGCGGGAGCAGGAACCGAATCTCCGGGACGGACGCCAGGGGCGGCAGCCGAGGTCCAAGTTCCCGAGCCCGAAGCGGCAGCCATCGGCATGGTTGAGGATGTGCCGGCGGATCCGCCCGGCGTCCAGCCTGGTTCCGTTTCCGGGCCTGACACGGCAGGCGCCGGTCTGACCGGTCCTTCCGCTGAGGCGCCGCGCGCGGTTGTCCACACCGATGCAACAGGCCGGCCTGTGTCGGTCGAGGTGGACGGAAAAGTCCACACGGTAGTATCACGCAGCGACCAGATCGCGCAGCTTCCACGCTCCACAGGCAGCGCTGCGCTGGACTCATGGAACAACCCCGAGGCTCTGCTCCAGACGCGGCTGCCCGCGGATGAGCTTGCTGAGCTGGACGGGTTCAGGCGGCCGGACGGCAGTCTGCCAAACGAGGTCCTGGACCAGCGCATTGCCGGGCTGATCGAACGTGAATTCGGCACCGCTGACGGAGGCGGTCCACAGTTGCCCCGGGACGCCAGCAATATCGAGCGTGCCCTGGCCCCCTTCACCAACCGGTACTACTACGACCTGACCGACGCACAGTCAGAACTGCTCTATGACCTCCGGCATGCGATGGGCACAGGCGATGAAACGACGCTTTACCAGAAGGTCATGCCGGCGGGGAATGCAGAGCAGATGTTGGCCGGTACCACTAGATACTTCGACTCGGTTGGCGGCTTCGTCAGCAAGGCAGCCGATACGGAGTCCCTGCGCAGCGTGGATGACATCATCAATGGACTCCGGCTGGATTATTGGAATTCCCAGAAGCTCACACTGGACGGATCAGACAATCCTCTGCTCGCGCGTTATAACCAGAGTCCGCAGTTTCTCGGGACCGAAGTCGATGTGCCCACGGAGGTCGCTTTCATGCCGGGGCAAGTCGACGACGTCGTTGCAATCCGTTTCCGCACGCCAAACGCTGACGAAATCGCCATTCCTGATGGTTCGAACCACAATCGGGTCGATGAGATTCGCCGGAACCGGTCGGCGGAAACCGCGGCTGGAACACCTGTTCGCCCGGAGGACGTGATTCGGTCGAAGCGCGAGGCGGACAACGCCCACGGCGATCCGATCGCGAATGATCCCGCTATGTGGCCGAATACCGGCCACGGATTCACCAGCAGCCGTGTTGATGGCACACCGATCGTGCCTGAACTCCAGGTCCAGGGCGGGGTTCCCCTCGCCAAAGGCGCCGAGATGTGGCGCATCAACAAGGCCGGCGAAGAGGTTCTGATCGGTATCTTCGATCAAAAGTGGATTAGGGTTTAGGCCATGTGGCGTGGTGACGGGACGAAGCTGACCGGTAGTTATGGAACGTGGAAGGGCCGTGAAGTCGAATTGCAGGTTGGCGTCCCTGAGGACGGCATGTTCACTGTCATCCAAGACGGGGGCGAGCGGCCGTCTGCGGAGTGGGAACGGTTGGATTTACCGAATCGCTTTGCCCGCGGGCCGGTCCGGTTCTACTTGCACGTGCCTGCCGATGAGGTATCCGATGTGCACCGCATCCGTGCCACGGCGACGTGGGACTATGAGCCTTTGAACGTGGTCGCCGAGGACGGGAACGGCAACCTGGCGGTGGAAACCCTCGGCCAGTGGTCCCGTGACAGGATGGGAACCCTCGTGCGTAACTATGGGTTTGAGTGGTATGACAATGCGTTCGTCTTCGGCTGGATTCCTGCTTCGGATGTCTCGGATCTGACATTCGAACGCAGGGATAGGAAGCGTTGATGGATTACCTGCAGAAAGCGGTGAGTCCGGGGCAGCTGGCGGAGTACCTGGCCAACGCCTCGGACCGGATAGCTGGTTTTGTCCTTCGCGCAGCCGACGTCGCAGGGGCCGGGACGCCTGGGTTGCTGTACCAAGCGCACGGGCTGGGATTTGCCGGTTCGCCGTGGCGGCCGGATGAACCGTTCATCGACGTCCTGAGGTTCCCGGTTCCGTTGAAGAACTACCTGCATGACGCCATGGCCCCCGACGTCGTGGATCGCCCGCCGTTTACTGGTACGGGGTTTGCCCATTGGGAGGGCGGGCAGGCACCCCTTTTCTTTCTGGATGAAGTGAGACTGCCGGCCGGTTCGGAGTTGTGGCGGGTTCATGCCTCCGGAGCGGAAGAACTTCTGGCCGTCTACACCGATGTCGGGTACGGGTGGACGGTCATTGCTGAAGGACTCGGAGATGTTGCCCGGCCGGTGCCGCCGTCGTTCCTTATGGGGTGGCGGGCAATGTGGCGGGGGGTTGAGTTTTCCGCGGACCTGCTGGATGGCGGACGCAAGGTGGTGTTGGCTTCAGCAGAAGAGCCTCCAGCGGGTTATGACGGATTTGTGCGCACACCACGCCTGGTTTGGCGTGCGGAAGTGCCGGTTGCCGAGGTCACCGACGTATATGAGCTGTATGTCTCCTGCCTGTATCAGGGCCTGGAGTTCCGTGTCACGGACGTGGCCGCTGATGCCGATGGCCGGGTTTTCCGGCTCTCTTACGTTGGCCATGATGCCGACTTTGCTGAAGGAATCGGGCTGAATAAAGCTGATGCCGGCGTGTATTGGACTCTGGCGCGCGAAGCTGACGTGCGCGATCTGAAGTTTGTGCAGAACCGGCTGGCAAGCATGCCCAACGCCGAGTAGCGGCGGCAGCAGTGGAGCGAGAATGACATCTGGGGGCGCCCTGTGTCCGACACCACGGTTTTAGGACGTGGGGGACTGCGGCATTTAGAATAGGAAACTGTGCGCTTATTGCGCAGGAGGATTCCCCGAAAGAAGGACGATCAGTGTCTAACTCAGTTGCGGACCGGCAGCAGCGCCCGTTGCGGGTCGCCATCATCGGCGCCGGCCCTGCAGGTGTCTACGCTGCCGACATTCTGACCAAAGCCGAACGCGACTTCGAAGTCAGCATCGACCTCTTCGACCAGTATCCGGCGCCCTACGGTCTGATCCGCTACGGTGTTGCACCGGACCACCCCCGGATCAAAGGCATTGTGAACGCCCTGCACAAGGTGCTGGACCGCGGTGACATCCGTTTCCTGGGCAACGTCAACTATGGGCGGGACCTGACGCTGAAGGACTTCCGCGACTTCTACGATGCGATCATTTTCTCCACCGGTGCCATCAAGGACGCGGACCTGAACATTCCCGGCGTCGAGCTCGAAGGCTCCTTCGGAGCCGCGGACTTCGTCTCCTGGTACGACGGCCACCCGGACGTTCCCCGCGAGTGGCCGCTGGAGGCCAAAGAAATCGCGGTCATAGGTAACGGCAACGTGGCCCTCGATGTTGCACGGGTGCTCTCCAAGCATGCCGATGACCTGCTGGCCACCGAGATCCCGGACAACGTCTACCGGGGCCTGAAAAATTCACCCGTTACCGACGTCCACGTCTTCGGCCGCCGCGGTCCGGCACAGGTGAAGTTCACCCCGCTGGAGCTGCGCGAGCTCTCGCATTCCCGCGACGTCGACATTGTCCTTTATCCGGAGGACTTTGACTTCGACGAAGGCTCCGACGAGCAGATCCGCTCCAACAACCAGACCAAGACGATGGTCAACACGCTCACCAACTGGCTCGTGGAGGAGCAGGACACCGGAGCATCGCGCCGGCTGCACCTGCATTTCCTGCACACCCCGGTGGAAATCGTCGAGGGTACCGGCGACGGAGCCGGCAAGGTTGCCGCGATGAAATTCGAGCGCAACGAGCTGGATGGAACGGGCAATGTCCGGGGTACCGGCGAGATCGTCGAGTACCCGGTCCAGGCCGTCTACCGAGCCATCGGCTACTTTGGCTCAGAGCTGCCCGAGGTCGGTTTCGACGAACGCCGCGGTGTCATTCCGAACGAGGGCGGCCGCGTGATCGATACCGAAGGCAATCCGGTTCCGGGCATCTACACTACGGGCTGGATCAAGCGCGGCCCCGTCGGACTCATCGGCCACACCAAGGGCGACGCGCTGGAAACCATCGGTTTCCTTTTGGAGGACCGGCTGGATCTGCCTGCGGCGAAGAACCCCGGCGAGGACGCCATTATCAAGCTGCTCGAAGAGCGCGGCGTCGAATACACCACTTGGCAGGGTTGGCTGAAGCTGGATGAGTATGAGCGCAAGCTCGGCGCCGATTTCGCAGCGGCGAACGACGACGGCGGTGCTCCCGCCGTCCAGCGCGAACGCGTCAAGGTTGTGCCGCGCGACGAGATGGTGCGCGTCTCCCGCGGCTGACCTCGGGCTTGCCGGGCGGGCCCAGGCAGTGCGCGCCCGGCATCAGCAACATGATGCCGCTACGGATTGACGTAGAAGCGCAGGACGTCGCCGCTGGGCAGCTCGAGCCGGATCTTGTTCCGGCTCGGAGTGCTGATCCGCGCCTCCGGGTAGACCGTCCGCAGGCTGTTGATCAGCCGCTCCGGACCTTTGTCCTGGGCACCCGGTCCCGAACGTGTTTCTTCGGTCGGTCTGCGTCGGCCGGCCAGCTTAGCGGTGCTCCGTTGCAGCCAAGTCTGTGTTGTAGCCACGATACCCATCCTCAGTTGATGGCCTTAACCGTTTCCGGCTGGTCCGACCCCCGTGCCGTCCCTATACCAGTATGCGAGCCATTGCTCCCTACCTTAGGACGGCACACCTAGAAAAAGTTGTGAAAATCAAACTTCATAGTGCGCCGCACTATGCTGGGGTCCAGCAGAGCATCCAGCCAGGATGCCAGGGAGGACGAGGAGCGCGCACGGGCATGGCGAGACCGCAGAATCTCCAGCGCAAGCCGCAGCTGCTGGCGGGCATTCTGGACTATTTGCAGGACAAGAACCTTGCTGGTCTGTCCTTCCGGTCCTTGGCGGAAGGGCTGGGGATCAGCAGTTACATGCTCGTCTATCACTTCGGTAGCAGGGAGCAGCTGGTCGCCGAAATTGTGGCTCAGGTCCAGTCCGGGCTGGCAGCGCCACCGCGTGACCAGATGCTTCATCTGGCGCCCGAGGGGTTCCGCGAGCAGATGCTCCGGTTGTGGAGCCGGTCCATGACGGTCCGCGGGCGGCAGCTCCAGCGGCTCGGTTTCGAAGCGGCGATGCAGGACCCGGGAGGGGCCTTCGGCACCCACTCGGCCGACCTCTATGGGGCGTGGCAGGACGTCGCCACCGGCTGGCTACAGGCCAACGGTGTAGCACCGGAGACGGCAGAAGTCGAAGGGCGCCTCTTTGCCGCAGGCGTTCATGGCTTGCTGTACGAGCACGTGCTTACCGGCGATACGGAACAAACGACGGCGGGCTTCCGCCTCCTGCTGGACCGTTACCTGTCAAAGGCAGCGTCTTCGCCTACGCTGGAACCGTGACGAACGAAATCCCACTCAATGAAGAACAGACCGCACGCGTTGTCGGGCTTGCCATGGATCTGGCCCGCGAAGGCAAGACAGATGAACTGTCGGAATTTCTCGACCACGGACTGCACGTGGACGTGCTCGATTCGGACCGCAATACCCTGCTGATGCTCGCGGCTTACCACGGCCAGGAAGAAACCGTGGTGATGTTGCTGGAACGCGGTGCCGATCCAGACATCCGTAACGTCCGCGACCAGTCGCCAATTGCCGGTGCCCTGTTCAAGGGCGAAGATACCGTGGTAGGCAGGCTTCTGGCCGCCGGTGCCGATCTCGATGCCGGTACGCCGACCGCCCGGGACGCCGCCAAGATGTTTGGCCGCGAACACCTGCTTGAGAAATAGGAAATGCCCGGGACCGGCCATGGCGGCCGGTCCCGGGCATTTTGTGCCTCAGAACTAAGCGGAGTCGGTGTTGACGTCGACGGAGGAGATCTTGCCGGCCTGAAGGGCCTCGATCGCCTTACGCACGCCTTCGCCGTAGGCCGGATCGGCCTTCGTGCAGTTGGCGATGTGGCGTTCGATGGTGGCCTGCGAGGCGCCATCGATGGCCCGAGCGGTGTTCTCGAACAGGACCTGGCGCTGTTCCTCGGTCATCTTCTCGCGGAAGAGGATGCCGGGCTGCTCGAAGTAGTTGTCGTCGTCCTCGCGGTAGTTGAACCGGTCGGCGACGGCGCCCACGGCCTGGGCCGGATCGCGGTAGGCCGGCTGTTCCTGCCAACGCCCGTAGGAGTTCGGGTTGATGCCCGGAGTCGCACCCTGGTTGCCGTCGACACGCATTGCGCCGTCGCGGTGGAAGGAGTTGACGAGTTGGGCGCCGCGGGGGTAGTTCACCGGAATCTGGTGGTGGTTGACTCCCAAGCGGTAGCGGGCGGCATCACCGTAGGAGAACAGGCGGCCCTGGAGCATGCGGTCCGGCGAGAAGCTGATGCCGGGAACCACGTTGGCCGGGGTGAAGGCAGCCTGCTCGACATCGGCGAAGTAATTCTCCGGGTTGCGGTTCAACTCGAACTCGCCGACCTCAATCAGCGGGTAATCCTTCTTCGACCAGACCTTGGTGAGGTCGAACGGGTGGTACTTGTAGCTGTCGGCCTCGGCTTCGGGCATGATCTGCACGAAGAGAGTCCACTTGGGGAACTCGCCCTCCTCGATGGAATCGAAAAGGTCACGCTGGTGGGATTCGCGGTCCTCGCCGACCAGCTTGGCGGCTTCGGCGTCGGTGAGGTTCTTGATGCCCTGCTGGGTACGGAAGTGGAACTTCACCCAGTAGCGCTCGCCGGCTTCATTGATGAAGCTGTAGGTGTGCGAACCGAAGCCGTGCATGTGGCGGTAGCTCGCCGGAACACCACGGTCCGACATTACGATGGTGACCTGGTGCAGCGCCTCGGGCAGGTTGGTCCAAAAATCCCAGTTGTTCTCGGCGCTGCGCAGGTTGGTGCGCGGGTCGCGCTTGACCGCGTGGTTGAGGTCAGGGAACTTCAGCGGGTCGCGGAAGAAAAAGACCGGCGTGTTGTTGCCGACAACGTCCCAGTTGCCCTCTTCTGTGTAGAACCGGAGGGCGAAGCCGCGGATGTCGCGCTCGGCGTCGGCTGCACCGCGTTCGCCGGCAACGGTGGAGAAGCGGGCGAACATCTCGGTCTTTTTGCCGACCTCGGAGAAGATCTTCGCGGAGCTGTACTTCGTGATGTCGTGGGTCACCGTGAAGGTACCAAAGGCACCGGAGCCCTTGGCATGCATGCGGCGCTCGGGGATAACCTCGCGGTCGAAGTGCGCCATCTTCTCCAGGAACCAGACGTCCTGGAGCAGCATGGGACCGCGCGGACCGGCGGTCAGGCTGTCCTGGTTGTCCGCTACGGGTGCGCCCGCAACGGTTGTCAGCGGCTTGGTGTTATCAGCCATGTGTTCTATTGCTCCTTGTCGGATCTTCCATTGTGAAGGTCTTTTTGGCAGTGCAGGCCGGACAGGTGCCCCAGTACGTAACCTCGGCTTCGTCAATCGTGAAGCCGTGGTCATCGGAGGCAGCGAGGCACGGTGCTGCGCCGACGGCGCAGTCCACGTCTTCTATGCCTCCGCAGGACCGGCACACCAAGTGGTGGTGGTTGTCGCCAACCCGGGCCTCGAAGCGGGCCGGTGAACCTGACGGCTCGATCCGGCGCACCAGCCTGGCTTCGGTCAGCGCTGCCAGCACGTCGTAGACGGCTTGCTTCGAGACCGTGCCGATTTCGGCCTTCACCACACCAGTGATGGTGTCGGCATCGGCGTGCGGGTGGGCACGGACGGCCTCCAGCACTGCAGTCCGTGGACGGGTGACGCGAAGCATGGCTTCACGCAGCAAGTCCTCCGGCTCCCTCATATCGACCATGGTTTCGATCCTGCCATGTTTTCTGGAATCAGTCCAGAAAACACTTTGGGCCGGGCGTGTCGGCTATCACCGGAGTGTGTACGGAACTTGCCTGCGCTCTATTCCGCTCTCATCGTCCGCAGTGCCCGCACCGTAGCCTACGATGACACACACGTTAGGTGGTGTTCATTTATGTCCGCAGTCCAGGAGTTCACGGTGGAGGTAGAAGGCCGCGAACTTAAAATTCTGTCCCGGGGGAGGGGGCCGGAAACCTTCGTACTGGTGCCCGGCATTGGTGTCTCGCCCCGGTATTTTGTCCCGCTGGCCCGTGAACTGGCTGCCTTTGGTGCCGTGCACTCCGTTGAGCTGCCCGGCTTCGGCAGTACCCGGGCTCCACGGACGGCACTGTCGATGCAGGACTTTGCCCAGCTGGTGCGGGCTGCGCTGGATGCCGCCGGAGTTGGCCCGGCGGTGCTGGTGGGGCATTCAATGGGTTGCCAGATCACCGCGGAGATGACCGCTGCCCATCCCGCACTGACCCGCGCCCTGGTGCTGCTGGGGCCGACGACGAACCGGAAGGAGCGAAGCGCCCTTCAGCAAGGGTGGCGGCTGTTCCAGGACACACTAAGGGAGCCGCCCCAAGTGAACTTTGTGGTGCTGAGCGATTACGCCCGGTCCAGCAAACGCTGGTACTTGACTACAGTGCCCGAGATGGTCGGTCACCGGCTGGAGGAGACACTGGCCAAAATTGATGTGCCCACGCTGGTCCTGCGCGGGGAACACGATCCGATTGTGCCGCGTGAGTGGACTGCCGAACTGGGAAGGGCGTGCCCCTACGCAAGAATTGCGGAAGTACCGGGCGAAGCCCACGTGGCGATGTTCCGCCGGCCCAGAACCGTCGCGAGCTACTGCCTGGAACTGGCTGCACGGGCATGAGCCGCGGTGGGGCGCCCAGTGTCAGAGTGACGCTGAGCCGCGGCTGGGCATGGCTGCAGGACTATGCCTATGTGGCTTATTGGCAGGTGCACGGCTTCCTGTTCCGGGATGATCCTGCGCCTTATCTGCAGGCAGCGGGCCGCGAGGACCAGCCGGTGCTGCTGATTCCGGGCATCTACGAAAAATGGCAGTTCCTCAAGCCCATCGCCGATGACCTCCGTCAGGCGGGGCATCCGGTCCACGTGGTGGAGCCGCTCGGGTACAACCGGGGCACCGTGGCCAAAATGGCTGAACTGGTCAGCGCCTACCTGGCGGCGGCAAACCTGCAGAACGTGACTATCGTGGCCCATAGCAAGGGCGGGCTCATCGGCAAGTACGCCATGACCATGCCGGGCGCCGCCGGACGCATAGCCCGCATGGTTGCCATCAACACTCCGTTTTCCGGTTCCGTCTACGCCCGGTTTTTCCTGGTTCCCAGCATCAGAGCCCTTTCGCCCAGCAACAGCGCCCTGCGATCCCTGGCAGCCGAACTGTCCGTGAACCACCGGATCACCTCGGTCTACAGCTCCTTTGACCCACACATTCCCGGCGGCAGCGAACTGCCCGGCGCGGAGAACATCGAGCTGGACCTGATGGGCCATTTCCGCATCATCGGGGACTCTAAGGTCCTCAAGGTGATCCGCAGCGTGCTGTCCGGGAAAGGTGCTTCCGGCAACTAGAATCTCGTCCATGCCCAAACTGTTCGCCGACACCACTCCGCTCAAGGAAAGCCTGGATTTTCGGCGGATGTGGATCGGGACCTCGCTGTCCTCGATCGGTGCCCAGCTCACGCTCGTGGCGGTCAGCCTCGAGGTCTACCAGCTGACGCAGTCGACCCTCGCAGTCGGCGCCATCGGCATCGTCGGGCTGGTCCCGCTGGTGCTGGCGGGACTGTACGGCGGCTCGGTGGTGGACGCGCACGATCGCCGGAAGGTCGCCCTCTACTCCGGGCTGGTTCTCTGGGCCTGCGCCGGGCTGTTCGCAATGCATGCCTGGTCCGGACTGGGCCAGGTCTGGCTGCTCTACGTCCTGATTGCCATCCATTCTGCCGCTGCCGGCCTGAACCAGCCGGCCCGCAGCGCCATTGTGCCCCGGCTGGTCCGGCGGGAGATCCTGCCTGCTGCTAACGCCCTGACCATGATGACCTTCGGACTGGGCATGACGATCGGCCCGCTGCTCGCCGGCGTGCTCGTGGCCAACGTCGGGTTCGGCTGGACCTACACCATCGACGTGGTGACCTTTACCGCCGCCATCTGGGCCGTGTTCCGGCTGCCGCCGATCCCGCCGGAGGGCGAAGTCCGCAAGGCCGGCCTCCGGTCCGTCCTTGAGGGTTTGCAGTTCCTGCGCACCCGGCCCAATATCCGCATGACCTTCTTGGTGGACATGGCAGCCATGGTCCTGGCGCAGCCCCGTGCCCTGATGCCAGCCATCGGCGCAGTGGTCATCGGCGGTGGGGAAGCGACGGCGGGAATCCTGCTGGCAGCGGTTGCTGCGGGCGCGTTTCTCGCGGCTCTCTTCTCCGGGCCGTTGGGCCAGATCCGCCGGCAAGGCTTGGCAGTGCTGTGGTGCGTGGCAGTGTGGGGAGCCGCGGTAACGGCCTTTGGCGCCGTCGTCGTTCTTGCCGGCAAGGCCGAAGCAGCGGTGGATGGAAGCATCAGAACCTGGTTGGTTCCGGCGGTGGCCTGCCTGATGGTGGCAGGGGCGGCGGATACTGTCAGCGGCGTGTTCCGCAATACCATTCTGCAGTCGGCGACACCGGACGCCATGCGGGGCCGGCTCCAGGGCATCTTCATCGTCGTCGTTGCCGGCGGACCGCGGCTCGGGGACGCGGTGGCCGGCGGGAACGGCGAGTGGCTGGGCGAGGGGTTCGCGGCCGTCGCCGGGGGACTGGCGTGCATGCTGGCGGTCTGGCTGCTGCATAAATGGCAGCCGCGCTTTGCCTGCTATGACGAAAGGAACCCCGAGCCGTAAGGAACACGCCGCCGCCGCTGTACGTTATACGGAGTGCCTGGTCAGAAGATGGCTGGGCGTGCCACGCTGGTCATCGACGGCCGGCGTAGAAGGAGATCTGACGCGGTGCACAATCATTTCAACGGTTTGAAGACAGCCGGCTTGCTCGGCGTGCTGTTTGCGATCCTGCTGGGCATCGGTGCCCTGCTGGCCAGCGGCACGGGCAGCAGCAGCTGGATCTGGATTATGGCCCTGATCGGTGTCGGCACCACGGCCTACAGCTACTGGAACAGCGACAAGTTGGCTATCCGCGCCATGCACGCATACCCGGTCACCGAGCAGCAGCAGCCTCAGATGTACCGGATCGTCCGCGAACTATCCACCCGCGCCAACCAGCCGATGCCGCGGCTGTACGTCTCGCCCACGCAGGCGCCGAACGCCTTCGCCACCGGCCGCAACCCGCAGAACTCGGCGGTTTGCTGCACTGAGGGCATCCTCCGCCTGCTCACTGAGCGGGAGCTGCGCGGGGTGCTCGGCCACGAACTGATGCACGTCTACAACCGCGACATCCTCACGTCCTCGGTGGCAGCCGCCGTGGCCGGAGTCATCACGTCGGTTGCCCAGTTCATGCTGTTCTTCGGCGGCCGGGACCGCAACGCCAACCCCATTGCCCTGCTCGCCATGTCGCTGCTGGCACCGGTTGCCGCCATGCTGATCCAGATGTCCATCAGCCGCACCCGCGAATACGACGCCGATGAAGACGGGGCGCAGTTGACTGACGATCCGCTGGCGCTTGCTTCGGCTCTGCGCAAACTGCAGTACGGCACCCAGCAGGCGCCCTTGCCTCAGGACCAGAAACTGGTCAACACCAGCCACCTCATGATCGCCAACCCGTTCCGCGGCGGCGGACTCAAGAAGATGTTCAGCACCCATCCGCCGATGGACGACCGGGTGGCCCGGCTGGAACGCATGGCGGGTAGGACCCTTGGCTAAGGAGCGGACCAGATGCGCCTGCTGCTGATCCGCCATGGCCAAACGCCGTCGAATGTCAAGGGGCTGCTGGACACTGCGGTTCCCGGACCGGAGCTGACCAGGCTGGGCCACAAGCAGGCCCGGGCACTGCAAAAGGCGCTCGACGGCGAGCCGATCGATGCGCTGTTCGCCTCCACAGCGATCCGTACCCAGCTGACCGCCTCGCCGCTTGCCACCGGGATGCAACTGGACGTTGAAATCCGCGACGGCGTGAAGGAGATCTCCGCCGGACAGCTCGAGATGCTCGGCGACATCGAATCGGTGCGGACCTATATGACCACTGTTTTCGCCTGGTCCGGTGGAGAGCTGGACCGGCGGATGCCGGGCGGGCCGGACGGCCACGAGACGTTCGGCCGTTTCGATGAGGTGGTCGCCGAGGCCGAGGCCGCAGGGCTGGCAACTGCCGCCATTTTCAGCCACGGAGCCATGATCCGAAGCTGGGCCGGAGCGAGGGCAGGAAACCTGGGTGTTTCGTTTGTTGCGCGCCAGATTCTCAGCAACACCGGCGTGGTTGTGCTTGAAGGCAGCCTGGCCAACGGCTGGAGGGCATTGACCTGGATGGGCCAGGCCGTGGGTGGGGCCGAGTTGACGGATGCGTTGACCGACGGGCCGACGGGTGATCCGGTTCCTGCCCGGGAAGACCTGTAAGCATCAGGCCGTGGGGCGGACTTGGCGCGGCAGCGCGACAACGCCGCCGCGCCGAGAGGTGCTATCGGTAGTTGATGAACTGGAGATCTACGTCCAGGTCAGCTGACTTCAGCATCCCCATGACTGACTGCAGGTCGTCCCGCGACTTGGAACTCACACGTAGCTCATCGCCCTGGATCTGGGCCTTCACTCCCTTGGGGCCCTCATCGCGGATGAGCTTGGAGATCTTCTTGGCCTGATCCTGGGCGATGCCCTCCTTGATCGAGGCCTCGATCCGGTACTCCTTGCCGGAAGCGTACGGCTCGCCGGCGTCGAGGGACTTCAGCGAGATGCCCCGCTTGACCAGCTTGGACTGGAGGACATCCAGGACGGCCTTGACCCGTTCTTCGGAGTTGGCCTTCATCAGAATCTTCTCGCCGCTGAAGTCCACCTCTGCGCCTACACCCTTGAAGTCGTACCGCTGTGCGATCTCCTTCTGCGCCTGGTTGAGGGCATTGGCAACTTCCTGGGTATCTACCTTGCTGACGACGTCGAATGATGACTCACTGGCCATGGTTCCTCCTTGGGTGTGGGAAACGTACTCTGCCACTAGCCTACTGTCTGTCCTCAGACCCGGCCGGAATCTTCACAGCCCCTACTCAGGATGTGCTCAGTCCCTATCCATCTTCCGGCGAAAGACTCGAATAATTGATTCACCAAGCGAAGCATATGAGGAGACAGCCGATGTCCAGCCGCCAGCGCTATCTTGTCCGTTCGATGAGGGTAGCCGCCGGCTCATTCCTGACGGCCGCAACGGTGGCTACCCTGACGGTTATCGGTTCCGGGCCGGCAGAGGCAAGTTCATCAACGGTGAATGCAGTGCATTCCCATCTCGCCGTGGCCGGAACCGGCACATTCGTCCGGCGGGAATCCGATCTGCTGGAGAAGCGGCTTGCGGATGCCCGATTCGCCGGCGGCCAGCAGGAGTCCAAACGTGAGCAGCGGTTGGCGGGACTGCGTGCCGAGATGGACCAGGCCGTTGCCTGGAGGATGGTGACGCAGCGGCAGGCGGAGGGCTTCATTGCCCAGCTGGCCTCCCGTATTGATCGCGGGTTTTAGCCCGGGAAACAGGGGGTTAGGAGCTCGATTCGATTCTCGGCCCGATCTTCTGTAAGGTTATCTTGCTTCCACTTACGGAGGCGGTCTTCAATGAAGACGTTCGGCAGATTACCCGAGCGGCCAAAGGGGGCTGACTGTAAATCAGCTGGCAATGCCTACGGGGGTTCGAATCCCTCATCTGCCACCGGACGTAAGATCCCCGGAACTTCACTACTGTGAGGTTCCGGGGATTTTTACTTGCCGATCCATCGGCTTATTTCCCTCTGTCTCATATGTCCCAGATGTCAATTACGTCACATTTCGGGCGTCTTACAACACTGCGGCAACATTCCCTTGTGCACGAGGTGCGAGGACGTACTCTGTACATACCGCTCGCCGGTGGCCACAGTGACGTGGTCTTGCCAGATCTGCGTTCGCAGTCGTCAGGAGTACTAGATGGGACGAAAAAACGCGGCATTGACAAGTCTCCATGAACTTATGGGGTCTGCTCGGTCGGGTTATCCGGAGAAGGAGCGTGCCTGGCCGGCACGGCTGGCCGTGTGGGCCGGAGCCGTGGCGGTTGTTGCGCTAAGCGCTGGGACGCTGGTCGCGCCGGGAGCCGTTGCGGTCTCGGCCGGAGCGAATAGTCTGGTGAGCCTCTGGGAGGAACTACCCGAGGACCTGCCGCTGGAGCGCTCATTGCCCCAACACACTGTGCTGCTGGACAAAGACGGCAAGGAGTTCGCCCGCTTCTACAGCGAGAACCGGATAGACATCGACGTCGACGATGTGTCGCCGACGTTCCTCGAGACACTGATCGATACTGAAGACGCACGCTTCTACGAGCACAACGGAGTGGACCCGTACGGTATTACGCGGGCGTTCGTGAACAACGTTGTCAATGCCAGCCAGCAAGGAGCCTCGACCCTCACCCAGCAGCTGGTCCAGAACATCCTGGTCAACAACGCGCGCGACGAAACCGAAGAATCGGTGGCCGTGGGAGAAACCTACAACGCGAAAATCCGGGAATCGAAGTACGCGGTCCGGCTCGAACAGCAGCTGAGCAAGGACGAAATCCTGAAGATGTACGTCAACGCGGTATATTTCGGCAACCGCGCCTACGGCATCGAGGCCGCTGCCCGGATCTACTTCAACACTTCGGCATCTAAACTCAACCTGACGCAATCGGCGTTGCTGGTGGGCATGCTCAAGGGACCGGCAGTTTATGATCCGGTGGTCCATCCGGAAGCGGCGACGATGCGGCGGAACACCGTGCTCTCCGTGCTGGAGCGACGGGGGACGATCACCGCCGAAGAAGCGGATGCCGCTCGGGAAGCGCCCTTGGGCATCGACCGCGGATCTGTTCCCTCCAGTTGCGGCGACTCGGAGTATCCCTTCTACTGCCATCTTGTCCGCGAGGAAATTCTGACCAATCCGGCCTTCGGAGCCACACCCGAGCAAAGGGCGGACCGGCTATCCCGAGGCGGGATGACCCTGACGACAGGGTTGGACCGGCAGGCCATGGAATCGTCCCGGAAAGCGGTGACCAAAGCGCTGGGCGATAAGAACCGAGCCGCCCTCGGCGTCGCCGTCGTTGAACCGGGAACCGGCCATATTGCTGCCATCACCCAGAACCGGAAGTGGGGCAAGGGTAAGGGGGCAACCGAGGTGGTTTACGCCACCAGCGAGTTCCAAGTCGGTTCCTCGATGAAGCCGATTGTGCTGGGCACGGCCCTGAGCCAGGGGGTTCCTGCCTCGCAGCGTTACTCGGCGAACGGACCGTACTACTCGCCGTCGCTAGATGATCCGGTGGAGGGATTCCACAACTACGGATACATCAACCACGGCAGCGTCGACGCCTACGAGGCCATCCGCAAATCCATCAACGTGTACTTCGTTCGGCTGATCGAACAGACCGGAGTGGTGGACGTGGCAAAGTTTGCCGAAATGCTGGGAGTGACGTCTCTGCCCACGGACAAGCTCAGCGGCCGGGAAGCCTCCTTGGCACTAGGAGCGTATGAGATTTCGCCGCTCGAAATGGCCAACGCTTACGCCTCCTTCGTCAGCGGCGGCGTTGTATGCAAACCGGTCACGGTGGTTGCCGGGGTCCGCAGCGATACCGGCGAGAAGATCCCGGTTCCCGATGCCGACTGCCACCAGGGGATTGATCCGGGCGTTGCAGATACGGTCGCGGACGCTCTGAAAGAGCCGTTCAAGTCCGGCGGCACTCTCTCGGGCATGGGCAAACTCAAGGGCCGCGAGGCAGGGGCCAAAACGGGCACCACCAACGATTTCTCCGCCAACTGGATCGTGGGGATGACGCCGCAGTTCTCGACGGCGGTGTGGCTCGGCGACCCGCGCGGCGGCGGCCAGTATCCACTGGACGAAGTCGACGCCTACGGGACCACCTTCTACGATCTCACCGGTTCGGAGGTGGCCGGGCCCGTCTGGAAGGCCACGATGGAAGGTGCGCACAAGGGACTGCCGGCGGTTCCGTTGCCCGAATCGGCGCCCGTCGGGGTAGGGACAGTTACTGCCAAAGCCATTCCCGACGTGCGCGGTCTGAAGGTAGACGAAGCCATCACGGTGCTGCTGCGGAACAACCTGACGCCGGTGATTAATAAAGAGCCGGCCAAGGAGAATCCGCTGTACACGCCGGATACGGTGACCGCGCAGACTCCGACCCCGGGCAGCTCCTTGAAGTACCGGCAGGAAGTGGCGATCACATTGAGCGCCGGCAGCGATACCTCGATCAGTGTCCCGGCCGAATAGCAGTTGAGGAGCCATTGTGTCTGTATTCGAAAAGCGCCCAGGCATGGCACTGGCAGCCGGTGCCCTGGCACTGACGGCTGTCGCAGGGAGCGGACTGTGCGCGCTGTATCTGTCCGGAACGCCTTTTGTTGCCTCCGAACAAGTTTCCGTTGAGGAAAAGGCGTCGGAAAGCACTGCGGCCAAACCGGTCTTTGCCGAGATCCGGGACATGCCGGCGGAAAAGGTGCTGTCTGCAGCATTGACGGAGCCGCCCAAGGGATGGCGGCCTTCCGGCACGCTGCAGCGCTCGGCGTCGCAGCCGGTGCCGTACTCCTGCGCGGTCAACGACACGGCCCCGTCTGTAGCCCTGTCGCGGCTGTTCAGCGTCGACGGCGATCGTGTCCAGGTCGTTACGGCCGCGTATACCGCGGGACTTGGCGCCGAGGTCATGCGGCAGCAGATGAAGGAGGCGCAGTCCTGTGCCGGAAGCGCCGCGGCCATCAACGAGAGCAAAGTCGGCGGGAAAGATCCAGGGGTGGAAGCACATCGTGTCTTTACCTATAAAGGCAGCAGCGCCGCTCAGGTAGTCTCCTTCCGCCGTGGAGACGTGCTTGTCTTTCTGGTCGGCGCGCCGGATGCTCCGCTGAGCCGGGTCGCGAGACAGTTGGACGATCATCTTGCCGCCGGGCTCAAAGACGTCTGCGTAGACCAAAAATCGGTAGCTGCGGATGCCTCGCGCTCGCCGTGGTCCGATGCGGGATACAAGCCGTACACGGTCAAGGACAAAGTGGCGGTCAGGGACGTGCCAATGCCCACGCTGCCCGCCGGCTCAGGGATCGAAGCCGTTCCGCTGCCGGGGCCCAAGATCAAGGTTGAATACGTCCAGCCGGCTGCGGATCCCTACTATGCGGTATGGCCGCCGATGCCCAAACGGATGGATGTTCCGGAACCGCCGAAGAGCCCGGCAAAGGCAGCCGTAACGGAAACCAGCATCAGGATCCTGGCAGAGGACAAGCAAGGCCCCGGCTGCGGCTGGGCGTTCACCGGAATGAGTCCCATGGTGTTCGACGCTCAGGAAGCGGAGCAGACTAATACCGAACGGCGCCGGGAGGCCAGCCAGAAGCTGGCAGCAGGTACCCAGCAATGGCAGCAAAGCGTGCTCGACTACTGGACGGCGCACGAGAAGTACAGCCAGGCCGCGGACGATTACAAGGGCTATGCCAAGGAAGTCCGCGAGGTCAACAAGGCCTGGGCGGCCATCGGCGCCGAATGGGATGCCTACTGGGTTTCCTACGCGGCCTATGAAAGCGCCTTGGGCGTTCGAGCACAGTTCTTCCGGGACCAGGAGAACGCCGAACGGTCCTATCTGAACGCGCTGGCCCAGTGCGAGGCTGACAACCGGAGGGCGGCGGAACAGCCCAAACCCAAGCCCAAGCCGGAGCCGGAAGAATCGGACGACGAGGACAAGGATGAGGACAAGGAGGAGCCAAAGGAGGAGGAGCAGGAGCAGCCCCAGGTGAGGCAGGTTGACTGCGACTCTGCCATTGGTGTTCCGGCCATCCTGGACTGGGCTCCGCCACCCGTACCGTCAGAGCCCGCACCGCCGGCCGACCCGCGCCCTAAAAACCGCCGCTAGGCGGCGGCCGGCGGAGGCAGCTTCAAGCGGCCTCCGCCTTGGCGAGCGGGTAGATGTCCCAAAGTAAGCAGGTGGCGTCCGCCTCCACAGCGTGCATCAAGGTGAAATGCAGCCATTTCCAGGCGGAGGCACCGTTATTGTCCGCGGGAGCGGGCGGACAGCTTCCCGGTGTATACCAGCTGCCACGGCACCAAATGTGGTGCAGTTTGCCGTTGATGGTCGCGTACGGATCGTCGCCTGCGCTGCCCCTGGGTAAGTCCAGCTTGGATCTCAGCGAGGCGGCCCGGCCAACGGCATAGAGTTCGGTCCTGGACGGGTCGTGGCCGAAGGGCAACTCCTCCACCAGTTCATCAATCAGGGCCGTGCTGAGGACGACAGCGTCATCGATAGCCGAACCCTCCGTCAGGATCAGTGCAGTCTGGCGTTCCATCGGTTGCTCCTTCGATTGTGGTTGATCCATCGGAACCGAGATTAGGCGGCCCCCACCGCCGCGGGTAGGGCGGCGGCGGACCTGTGGAAAACACGTGCACGATCGGGGTGCGGGACACCAGCGCTCATGCGCTGAGCGAACAGGGGGCGACATATTCGGTTGATCCCATTAGCGTGGAAGCATGGCAACGATTAATATCACCGAAGCCCAGTTCCCCCAGACCATCGAAGAGAACGACATTGTGTTCGTGGACTTCTGGGCTGATTGGTGCGGCCCATGCAAGCAGTTTGCCCCCGTATACGATTCAGTCTCCGACCAGCACGAGGATATTGTCTTCGCGAAGGTAGACACCGAGGCCGAGCAGGGCCTCGCCGCCGCTGCCGGCATCACCTCCATCCCGACCCTGATGGCGTTCCGCGAGAAGGTCCTTGTCTTTTCGCAGCCCGGCGCCCTGAATTCGGGCCAGTTCACCGAACTGGTGGATGCCGTCAAAGGCCTGGACATGAAGGAAGTCCACGCCCAGGTGGCAGCCCAGCAGCAGCAGGCCCAGCAGGCTGACGCCGAGTAGGACTCTGCTCCCGCGCTTCTAAAGCTCCCCGCCGTTCCGATACGGCGGGGAGCTTTTTTGGCTTAATCAGTGGAAGCGGTGGTCCTGCGGGGCCAGCCGCGGGCCGAAGGCCGGTTTGCGGAAACCGCTGAGGTAGAGCATCCGCACCACCCGCTGCCGGTGTCCGCGCCAGGGCTCAAGCAAAGCCAGCATCCCGGCGTCGTCCGTTTTCTTTCCGGTCAGGGCGTAGCCGACGAAGGCGGCCAGATGGAAGTCCCCAACGGAGACCGAGTCCGGATCGCCATGGGTGCGCTGGGCGATCTCGGCGGCGCTCCATGGACCGATGCCCGGAACGGAACAGAGCTTTGCCGCCAGTTCCGGGCCGGGGGAGAGCGCGGCCAGCCGCTCCAGGCCGGAGGCAACCTTGCAGGCGCGAAGAATCGTGGCGGAGCGTTTGGCGTCCACACCGGCGCGGTGCCAGTCCCAGGACGGGACGCGCCGCCATTGCTCCGCCGAAGGCGCGACCTTCAGTCCCGCAGGGGCGGGTCCGGGGGCGCGCGTACCGTACTTGCTGACCAGATACCGCCAGGAATAGCGGGCTTCTATGGTGGTGATTTTCTGCTCCAGCACCACCGGAACCAGTGCGTCCAGGATGCGACCGGTACTTGGCAGCCGCAGGTTCCGATGCCGCCGTCGCGGATCGGTGACCAGTTTCGGGAGCGTCGCGTGGAAATCCGGCCGGTCGAAGGCCGTCCAGTCATCATCTGCGCCCAGCAGGGCCGGCAACCCGGGCAAGGCGGCTTCGGCGCCGGGGCCCCAGGCGAGGGCCCGGACGACGGTCCGATCGGCGCCGCCACCGGGACCCGCGTCCTCGCTGGCCAGGCGCAGCGTCACCGGCCCTTGGACAGTGGCGAAGGCCAGCCACACGCCGTCGTGCCTGGTTTGAAAGGTAGGGTCCTGTTTGCCACGGGGAATGATGCCCAGGGTTCCGCGCAGATCGTAGCCGGCAGGAAGTTCCACCGTTGCCGCGGCATCTGCGGTCGGGGCAGCGGTGGCGGCAAACGTGGAAGGCACCTATCCATGGTCGCACGCGCCGGGGAGGCCAGAGCGGCCGGGCTTGAGTCGCAGGGTTTCGTTCCGGCTATGAGCCTTGTGAACGGGCCGGTAGATTTGGGCCCATGAAGTTTGCCAATTCTGTACTGGACCTGATCGGGAATACGCCGCTGGTCAAACTCAACAATGTGACCGAAGGCATCAGCGCCACCGTGCTGGCCAAAGTGGAGTATTTCAACCCGGGCGGATCCATCAAGGACCGGATCGCGGTGAAGATGGTCGAAACCGCGGAGCAGGACGGACTGCTCAAGCCCGGCGGAACCGTGGTGGAACCTACCAGCGGCAACACCGGCGTGGGCTTGGCGCTGGTGGCGCAGCAGAAGGGCTACAAGTCCATCTTCGTCACCCCGGACAAAGTCGGTGTGGAGAAGCGCGACGTGCTCAAGGCCTACGGCGCCGAGGTAGTTGTCACGCCCACGGCCGTGGCGCCGGACAGCCCGGAGTCCTACTACGGCGTGTCGGACCGTCTGGTCCGCGAGGTCGAGGGTGCGTACAAGCCGGACCAGTTCTCCAACCCAGCTGCTCCGTTGAGCCACTACGAAACTACCGGCCCGGAAATCTGGCGGGACACGGACGGGCTGGTCTCGCACGTGGTCATCGGTGCCGGCACCGGGGGCACCATCACCGGCACCGGACGCTACCTCAAGGAGGTCTCGGCGGACCGTGCCTCCGGCCCGGTCCGGATCATCGGCGCCGACCCGGAAGGCTCCGTTTACTCCGGCGGCACCGGCCGCCCCTATTTCGTGGAGGGCGTCGGCGAAGACATGTGGCCGGCGAACTATGACAAGTCCGTGCCGGATGAGGTCATTGCGGTCAACGACGCCGAGTCCTTCGCCATGACCCGCCGGCTCGCCCAGGAAGAGGGACTGCTGGTCGGGGGCTCCTCCGGCATGGCCGTGGTCGCCGCGCTGAAGGTAGCCCGGGAGCTGGGACCTGACGACGTCGTCGTTGTTATTCTGCCGGACTCCGGCCGCGGTTACCTGGGCAAGATCTTCAACGACGAATGGATGAAGTCCTACGGCTTCATTGCCGGCGGCGAAGAGGCCACCGTGGGCGAAGTGCTCAAGGGCAAGGCGGGGCGTCTGCCCGAACTGGTCCACACCCATCCCACCGAATCGGTGCGCGACGTCATCGAGATCATGAACGAGTACGGCGTCTCCACGCTGCCGGTCTTCTCGCAGGAACCGCCCGTGGTGATGGGCGAGGTGCTCGGCTCGGTGGATGAGCGCACCTTGACGGCCCAGCTGTTCAAGGGCGAAGCCAAACTGACCGACAAGATCGGCGACCACATGGGCGAACCGATGCCGCTGATCGGCTCGCTGGAATCCATCTCCGCCGCCCGCGAAAAACTCCAGTCCAACAACGCGCTGATGGTGACCTTTGTCGGTGCTCCCATCGGCGTGCTGACCCGCCACGACCTGTTGACCTACCTGACGAGCTGAAGGAGATTTCCATGACTGCAGAGAAGAACCAAGGCTTCAACACCCGCGCCGTGCACGGCGGCCAGGCCTTCGAACCGCGCACCGGTGCGGTTGTTCCGCCCGTGCACTTCAGCTCCACCTATGCGCAGGACGGGATCGGCGGCCTGCGCGACGGCTACGAGTACGGGCGCGGCACCAACCCCACGCGTGATTCGCTCCAGGAACAGTTGGCGGCGGTGGAGGGCGGCAAGCACGCGTTTTCCTTCGCCTCCGGCCTCGCCGCCGAGGATTCGCTGATCCGCGCGTTGCTGGCCCCGGGCGAACATATCGTGCTGGGCAACGATGCCTACGGCGGCACCTACCGCCTGATCAACCGCGTGCTCGGAGACTGGGGCGTGGGCCACACGGTGGTGGATATGTCCGATGAGTCCGCGGTGGCGGCTGCGGTGAAGGAGAACAAGACCCGGTTCGTCTGGGTGGAAACCCCGTCCAACCCGATGATGAAGGTCACCGACATCGCCGCGCTCGCCGAGGTTGCGCACGGTGCCGGCGCGCTGCTGGTGGTCGACAACACCTTCGCTTCCCCGTACCTGCAGAACCCGCTGGCGCTCGGTGCAGACATCGTGGTGCACTCCACCACCAAGTACATTGGCGGCCACTCGGACGTGGTCGGCGGTGCCGTGGTGCTCAACGATGACGAACTCGCCGAGAAGATCGGCTTCATCCAGTTTGCCGTGGGAGCCGTGTCCGCACCGCTGGACGCGTTCCTGACCACCCGCGGCCTGAAGACGCTGGGCGTGCGCATGGACCGGCACTCGGCCAATGCGCAGGCGGTGGCCGAATGGCTGCAGGGCCGGCCCGAGGTGGAGGCCGTCTACTATCCGGGCCTGCCGGACCATCCCGACCACGAGCTGGCGAAGAAGCAGATGCGCGGCTTTGGCGGCATGGTATCTGTGTCCTTCAACGGCGGCGAGGCCGCGGCCCGCAAGGTTGCCGAAAACACCACGATCTTCACCCTGGCGGAGTCGCTGGGCGGCATCGAGTCCCTGGTCAATTACCCGTCCGAGATGACGCACGCCTCGGTGAAGGGTACGGAGCTGGAGGTCCCGGCCAACCTGATCCGCCTTTCGGTCGGCATCGAGGACACCGAAGACCTGATCGCAGACCTCGAGCAGGCGTTCAAGCAGCTCTAGCGGTTTAGAACCCCTAACGACGACGGCGGTGCCGGACTTTTGGAAGTCCGGCACCGCCGTCGTCGTTTGCGAAGCAGGTGTCCTTAATGCCTGGTGGGGACCGAAACCTCATGGTTGGTGACGTCCTCGGGGCTCCAGCATTCGACTCCGTCCAGGTCCGGCATGTCGTCTGCTATGAAGACCGGGTCAACGCCCTGCCTGGATTGGGCGGTGTAATGCTTGAGCAGCCGGAAGGCGACGCCGGAGAGCAGCCCGATGGCGATCAGGTTGGTCAGCGCCATCAGACCCATGATGCCGTCGGCGAGGTTCCAGATCAGCCCGGCGGAGGCAATGGAGCCGAGGAAGACCGCAGCGGTGGCCAGCGTCCGGTACATCATCAGGACGGTTTCGTGGTCGGTGATGAAACCGATGTTGGTTTCCCCGTAGTAGTAGTTGCCGATGATGGAGCTGAAAGCGAGCATGAAAATGATGACCGCAAGCATGATGCTCGCCCAGGAGCCCAGCTGCGATGTGATTGCGGTTTGCGTGAGCTCAATTCCCTGCGATGCTCCGACCGGGTTCTCCACGGTGCACAGAATGATGAACGCGGTGATTGAGCAGATCAGGAAAGTGTCGAAGTAGACCCCGAGGGTCTGGACCAGCCCCTGCTTGACCGGATGGGTAACGGAGGCTGTGGCGCCGGCGTTGGGAGCCGAGCCGAGGCCGGCTTCGTTGGAGAACATGCCGCGTTTGACGCCCTGCATGATGACGGTGCCCAGGCCGCCGCCGATGGCCGATTGGAAGTTGAAAGCCTCGCCGAAGATCGCGCCCAGGACGTCCGGTACACGTTCAAGGTTCATGCCGACGATGACCAGGCCAAGCAGCACGTAGAGCAGCGCCATGGCGGGGACCAGGGATTCCGTGACATGGGCGATGCGTCGGATACCGCCGAAGACCACCAGTGCAGTGAGCAGTGCCAGCACCAAGCCAACGGTCCAGCCAAAGATCGGGGTGACCGCTTCGGCGCCGAAAGCGCCTGCGACCGATTGTGAAATCGTGTTGGCCTGCAGGGAGCTGAACGCGAAGGGGAAGCAGATGATGAGGATGACCGCGAAGATGATGCCCATCCAGCGCTTCTTCAGGCCGCGCTCCATGTAGTAAGCGGGGCCGCCGCGGTAGCCGTCCTTGGTCCGCACTTTGTACAGCTGGGCCAAGGTGGATTCGACAAAACTGGAGGCACCGCCGACGAACGCCATAGTCCACATCCAGAAGACGGCACCGGGGCCGCCCACCGCAATGGCTGTGGCCACGCCGGCCACGTTGCCCACGCCCACGCGGGACGCGGCGGAAACGGTAAAAGCCTGAAAAGAGGAGATCGATTTGCGCGAGCCGTCCTCGTTGACCAGGGCCCTGTCCGTCAGCGTCTTGAACATGGCCGGGAGCAGGCGCAGTTGCACCACGCCGGAGCGGACGGTGAAGTAGATTCCAAGGACCGCCAGGACAGGGAGCACCACCCAGGTCCATAGTTCATTGCCCCACGTGCCGAATAACTCTTCCAGTATTTCCATGGGTACACCCTACTGACCACCACGCCATAACCACACCCCTGCTGCCGCCGGGGGCCGGTCTCCGAACGAATCCTGCGATCCCAACGGCCATAAACTGGGGCAATGACTTCCGGATCGCTGCTTGCTGTTTGCTCTGTCCATGCCTTAAAGCCCGACGAGAGCATTGTCGGCGTGACCGCCATCGACAAGCGGTCGGTGGAAGGCCCGGTGCTGGTGCACCAGCTCGGGTTGCGGACGGATGTGCAGGCGGACCGCAAGCACCACGGCGGCGAGCTGAAGGCCCTCTATGCCTATGCAGAGGAAGACGCGGCGCAGTGGGCGGCCGAGCTCGGGCGCGAGGTGCCGGCCGGTCTGTTTGGCGAAAACCTGCGCACCCAAGGCCTGCCGGTCAGCCAGGCGCTGGTGGGGGAGCGGTGGCGGATCGGCAGTAAGGTCACCGCCGAAGTAACCATGCCGCGGATTCCCTGCGCCACCTTCGAACGGCACATGGCAGAACCGGGCTGGGCCAAGCGTTTCCTGCGCAAGGGATTGCCCGGTGCCTACTGCAAAGTGGTGCAGGCCGGGGAAATTGCCCCGGGCGACAGCATCGATGTCGTCTTCAGGCCGGGCCACGGCGTGAGCGTGGCCGACGTTTTCGGCGGGCTGGACAAGGCCCAGGCGCAGGCTTTGCTGGACTCGGAAGCTGCCGGCGAAATCAGCATCGGCGGCAACGTCAACAAGGCGATCAAACTGGCATTGCGCCGGGGCTGACCCGCGGTTGTTGCCCGGAGGCGTTGTGCCCTCTAGTCTTTATGCAACTAGTTGTGCAAAGGAGTGCATAGTGACATTGTCTGCCTTCCCCCGACTGCTTGAGCCGCTGGACCTTGGCTTCACCACCCTGCCCAACCGGGTCCTGATGGGCTCGATGCACGTGGGCCTGGAGGAGCTGCCCGGCGGCTTCAAGCGGATGGCCGCGTTCTACGCTGAACGGGTGCGTGGGGGAATAGGGCTGATTGTCACCGGGGGCATCTCGCCTAACGAGGCCGGGCGGCTGAGTGCAGGCAGTGCCAAAATAACGACGCAGGAGGAGGCGGCCGAGCATCGCGTGGTTACGGAGGCGGTGCATGCCGAGGGCGGCCGGATTGCCATGCAACTGCTCCACGCGGGGCGCTATGCCGCGCATCGGGAACTTGTGGCACCCAGTCCGGCGGCCTCTCCGATCAATCCGCTGGCTCCCCGCGAGCTGTCCATATCGGAGATTGACCAAACCATTGAGGACTTCGCCAACGCTGCCGCCCTGGCGCAGGCAGCGGGCTATGACGGCGTCGAAATCATGGGCAGCGAAGGTTATCTGATCAATGAATTCATCACGGCCCGGACCAACCACCGCACCGATGCCTGGGGCGGTTCCTACCGCAACCGGATCCGGTTTCCGCTGGAGATCGTCCGCCGGACGCGTGAACGGGTCGGCACGGACTTCATCATCATCTACCGGCTTTCCATGCTGGATCTGGTGGAGGGCGGATCCAGTTTCGAAGAGGTGCTCGAACTGGCCCGCGGGATCGAGGCCGCCGGCGCAACGCTGATCAATACCGGAATCGGCTGGCATGAGGCCCGGGTCCCCACCATCGCCACATCCGTTCCGCGGGGCGCCTTCGCCTGGGTAACGCGGAAGCTGATGGGCCGGCTCGGCATCCCGCTCATCACCACCAACCGCATCAACACCCCCGAAGTAGCCGAACAGCTGCTGGCGGACGGCTGCGCCGACATGGTCTCGATGGCCCGCCCGCTGCTGGCAGATCCGGCCTTTGTGCTCAAGGCCTCGCGCGGGACGTCGGATGAGATCAACACCTGCATCGCCTGCAACCAGGCCTGCCTGGATCACACTTTCGTCGGAAAGGTCACCTCCTGCCTGGTTAATCCGCGCGCCTGCCACGAGACCGAAATCCTCCTGGAGCCGGCCGCGGAGAAGAAGAATCTCGCCGTGGTCGGTGCCGGCCCGGCGGGCCTCGGTTTCGCCGTCGCCGCGGCCGAGCGCGGCCACCGGATCACGGTCTTCGAGGCCGCCGGCGAGATCGGCGGGCAGTTCAACCTGGCCAAACAGATCCCGGGCAAGGAGGAGTTCCACGAGACCATCCGGTACTTCGGGCGCCAGCTTGAGCTCCGGGGCATCGACCTGCGGCTCAACACGAAAGCCATCGCGCAAGACCTGCTGGCCGAGGGCTTCGACGAGGTCATCCTCGCCACCGGCGTGCTGCCCCGGCTCCCCGGCATCGAGGGGTTGGACCACCCTTCGGTGCTCGGCTACCTGGACGTGTTGCGCCGACATAAGCCGGTGGGGAATACCGTCGCCGTCCTGGGCGCCGGCGGGATCGGCTTCGACGTCGCCGAGTACCTCGCGCAGTCCGGACCGAGCGCCACCCTGGAGCCGGGGCTGTTCTACGAGCACTGGGGCATCGACCCCCTGTACGGAACGCCGGGCGGGCTGGCCCGGCCACACCCGCCGAAGCCGGCACGCAAGATCTACCTGCTGCAGCGCAAGAGCAGCAAGATCGGCGCCGGCCTGGGCAAGACCACCGGCTGGATCCACCGGGCCGAGCTCAAAGCCAAGGATGTCACCATGATTCCCGGCGTCACCTACCGCAAAATTGACGACGGCGGACTGCACTTCAGCGCGGACGGCACCGACCAAGTACTCCCCGTGGATACCGTGGTGCTGTGCACCGGCCAGGAGCCGCAGCGCGAACTGCAGGCGGATCTGGAAGCTGCCGGCCTGACGGTCCATCTGATCGGGGGAGCGGACGTGGCGGCCGAGCTCGACGCCAAACGCGCCATCAACCAGGCCACCCGGCTGGCGGCGGCCATCTGATGTCACTGCCGCACGCCATTCTGACCGCGCTGCTGGAACAACCCGGTTCCGGGGCCGAGCTGGCGCGCCGCTTCGACAAGTCCTTCGGGTTCTTCTGGCCGGCCACGCATCAGCAGATCTACCGCGAGCTCGGCCGGCTGGAGAAAGACGGGCTGATCCGCTCTACCGGCCGCGATTCGAGCCGGGGCAGAGCCAAGGACTACGAGGTGCTCGGCGAGGGGCGCCGCGAGCTGCAGCGGTGGACGGCGGAACAGCAGGACCCCCGCCCGGTCCGCGAGGCGCTGATGATCAGGCTGCGCGCGGCGTCGGTGCTCGGCGATCCCATCGCGGACGAACTGGAACGTCACCTCCGGCTGCACCGGGAGCAACTGGCCACCTACCGGGCGCTCGATGAACGCGGGAACTGGGGCGGCGGGAACGAACTCCAGCGCTCAGTGCTGACGGCAGGCATCATGTTCGAAGAGACGTGGATTGCCTGGGCGGAGCAGACTCTCGACGCCCTGTGACGCTGGCTGTGCCCAAGGTCACCGGCCGACGTCATGCATTCGGGCGCAAAGAAGTTGCGTCGTACCGTACACTGGATACATCCCCCACTCCGGTATTCCCTGATTTCGACGCGGAGAACGCGTCAGATGGTGTGTAGGGTCCGCATTATGCGGACAGTTTTCATTTTGGGAGCGCCGGCTGAGAAAACGCCATACAGCCTGCCGTGAGGCAGCCAGCAAAGTTATGGCGGGAAGTCCTGCCAAGGGATTGGAACAGCGCCGGACTTGTGTCAACAGGCCTCTCGGATCATCACCGCTCGTAGCTCAATCGAGTTCAGCGGTGCTGCTTTGCGCGGCCACGGTCCCCAAATGAATATGAGGAACCCTATGTCTGAAACTCCCACTGCCATCATGTCTGAAAACGCCGCCACTGAGCCGGCTACGGACAACAGCGCCGTCGAAGAGAACACCGTTTTGTTCACCGATTTCGGTCTCGACGGCCGCGTGCTCGCAGCCCTGAGCGACGTCGGCTACGAAAAGCCGTCCCCCATCCAGGCCGCCACCATCCCCGTATTGCTCGAAGGCCGCGACGTCGTGGGCCTGGCCCAGACCGGTACCGGCAAGACCGCCGCCTTCGCCGTCCCCGCGCTGTCCCGGATGGCAGAACTGCCGCCCACCAAGAACACCCAGATCCTGGTGCTGGCCCCCACCCGTGAGCTCGCGCTCCAGGTAGCCGAAGCCTTTTCCTCCTACGCCTCGCACATGGAGAACTTCACGGTTCTTCCGGTCTACGGCGGATCCCCTTACGGCCCCCAGCTTGCCGGCCTGCGCCGCGGCGCACAGGTTGTTGTCGGTACTCCGGGCCGCGTCATCGACCACATCGAGAAGGGTTCCCTGGACCTCTCGGAACTGCAGTACATGGTGCTGGACGAAGCAGACGAAATGCTGCGCATGGGCTTTGCCGAAGAAGTTGACCAGATTCTCTCGAAGACTCCGGAAGACAAGCAGGTTGCCCTGTTCTCGGCCACCATGCCCACCGCCATCCGCCGGATCGCGAAGAAGTACCTGAAGGACCCGGCCGAAATCACGGTCAAGGCCAAGACCACCACGGGCACCAACACCCGCCAGCGCTACCTGCAGGTCATGGGCCCGCACAAGCTGGATGCCATGACCCGGATCCTGGAAGCGGAAGATTTCGACGGCGTTATCGCCTTCGTGCGCACCAAGATGGCTACCGAGGACCTGGCTGACAAGCTCAAGTCCCGCGGCTACCGCGCCGCCGCCATCAACGGCGACATCCCGCAGCAGCAGCGTGAACGTACGGTCGAGGCCCTGCGCGACGGCAAGATCGACATCCTGGTTGCCACCGACGTGGCCGCCCGTGGTCTCGACGTCGAGCGTATTTCCCTCGTGGTCAACTACGACATCCCGCACGACACCGAGTCCTACGTGCACCGTATCGGCCGTACCGGTCGTGCCGGCCGCTCGGGCGACGCCATCCTGTTCATGACTCCGCGCGAGAAGTACCTGCTGCGGGCCATCGAGAAGGCCACCCGCCAGCCGGTCGAACAGATGCACCTGCCTTCGGCGGAAACCATCAACAACCTGCGCATGAGCAAGTTTGCCGAGAAGATCACGGAGACCCTCTCGTCCGAAGATGTCTCCATCTTCCGCGACCTGATCGCGACCTACGAGACCGAGCACAACGTGCCTGCCGCGGAGATCGCCGCCGCACTGGCCGTCATGGCCCAGGGCGGACGCCCGCTGCTGGTCCAGGACCTGCCGGAAGCACCGAAGGGCCAGCGCGAGCGCGCCGCCGGCGGACGCGACGCCATGGGCTCCCGTGGTCCGACGCGTGCACTGACCGAAGGCAATGCGACGTACCGCATCGCCGTCGGCCGCCGCCAGCGCGTCATGCCGGGCTCCATCGTCGGTGCCATCGCCAACGAGGGCGGCCTCAGCGCCGCGCAGATCGGCGGCATCGACATCCGCTCGGACCATTCCCTGGTGGAACTGCCCGCGGATCTGTCCAAGGACCAGCTGCGTGCTCTGTCCCGCACCCGCATCGGCGGCGAACTGATCCACCTCGAACTGGATTCGGGCCGCAAGCCGCGCCGCGACCAGGGCGACTTCGGCGGCAGCCGCGGCGGATACGGCAGCGACCGTCCGTTCAAGAAGAAGTTCGAAGGGGACCGTCCGTACAAGAAGAAGTTCGACGGCGACCGCAGCTTCAGCAAGGACCGCGGCGAGCGTTCGGACTTCGCCGGCCAGGGCGCCGGAGCCCGCAAGCCCCGCCACAAGAGCTACTAACCCGCGGCCGGACCCGGCAGTTCCTGCAGGGAATCGGCGGCTGAAGTAACCTTCATCAAAAAGGCACCCGTGCAAGCGGGTGCCTTTTTGCATGCCCGGGGCATGTCCCCAGCGCCGTTCCGACGCGGATGTGAGGCGCACCACGCCGAGCATGAGAACTCTCTCATATAGGTTTCATAAACGATTCATCATCCTGCGGCAAAGTGAACAACACGCACGAAGAGAATGAAATCTATGGAGGACTGATGTATACCAACCAGCAAGACAGCGGTGAGTTACGGATAGTTCTCTACTCCCATGATTCCCAGGGCCTGGGGCACACTCGGCGCAACCTTGCCATCGCCCATGCGCTGGCGGCCCGCCTGCCGGCGCTGACCGGACGGAAAGTGTCGGGCTTGCTGGTGACCGGCGAGGGAACCGCCACCAGCTACCGGCGACCCGAAGGCTGGGACTGGATGGTCATTCCCGGCATCAGCAAACGCGAGGGCAACTACGCACCGCGCCACCTGAATGTGCGGATGAGCCGGCTCATCAGCCTGCGCTCCGCAGTGATTGAAGGAGCCCTGACAGCCTTCCGTCCCCATCTGGTCATCGTGGACCGGCATGCCTTCGGTGTGGATGGGGAACTTGTGGACGCGCTGGCTGCGGTGCGGGAAGCCAATCCCGGCTGCAAAGTCATCCTCGGCCTGCGCGAGGTCCTTGACGATCCCGCCGTCGCAGCCCGCGAATGGACCGCGCTCGGGGATCTGTGCCACGTCCGGCGCACGTTCGACGAGCTCTGGGTCTACGGCGACCCGGCCGTGCACAATCCGGTGGCCTCGGGAGAAATCCCAGCGGCCCTTAGCGATAAGGTCCGCTTCACGGGCTATCTGGCCGCAGGCCGTCCCCGCTCTTCGCGCAAACCCCATGCCCGCAAGCCGTACCTGCTGACCATGGTCGGCGGCGGATCGGACGGATTCGACCTGACCATGGCAGCGGCGCGCGCCAAGGTTCCGGCGGGGTACCGCCACCTGGTCATTACCGGCCCGCAGATGGCAGCAGACCAAAGGCGCCAGGTCGAGCGTGCCGCCCGGAAGCGGACCGATGTGATCGCCAGCGTCCCGGATGCGCTGGTCGAGATTAGTGCAGCTGCCGCCATCGTGACCATGGGCGGCTATAACTCGGTCTGCGAAATCCTCAGCACAGACACTCCTGCCCTCGTGGTGCCGCGGGTCTGGCCCCGGCAGGAGCAGCTGATCCGCGCACGTTCCCTCAGTAACCGCCAGCTCGTGGACGTCTGCGAGCCTGCCCAGCTGAGCAGCAAGGTCCTGGGCAACTGGTTCGAAACGGTTGCCGGAACAGCTGCCGCCCGCACCGGCATTGAGCTGGACGGTCTCAGCTCGGTGGCCCGCCTCGCCGCGGCTCTATTGGGAACCGCAGGCGCCGAAGATACAGTGAGCCCAGCGGGGCAGAAGGAGTTGAACCGTGTTGCAGGCTAAGCCCAAGACGTCAAGAGTCGGCTATGTCCTCAAGGTCTACCCGCGCTTTTCCGAGACCTTCATTGTCACCGAGATCCTGGCCCGGGAAGCCTCCGGCGAAGTGCTGGAGATCTTCTCGCTGCGGCCGCCGGCGGATCCGCGGTTCCATCCGGAACTGGCCCGGGTGCAGGCCCCGGTCAACTACGTACCCAAACCGGCCAAGCTCAGCGAAGGCTGGGCGATTGTCGCCCGCGCCCAGGAACTGAATCCGGAATTCGCCGGCCGATGGGCACAGCTGCTGCCCCAGATTGCCGGTTACGACCCTACCGAAGTGCATCAGGGCATCGAGCTGGCCACCATGGCACTCGAGCGCGGCATCACGCACCTGCACGCCCACTTTGGTTCGCTGGCGGCCCGTACCGCGGAGATTGCGGCCGCGCTGTCCGGCATCACCTATTCCTTCACCGCCCATGCCAAGGACATTTTTCACGAGGATGTGGACCGCAGCCGCCTGGCCCAAACCCTGGCCAACGCGTCGCACGTGGTCACCATCAGCGAGTACAACTACCGCTACCTGAGCTCCACATATCCCGCCGAAACTGCCAACCTGCACCTGGTCTACAACGGACTGGAACTCAAGCGCTTTCCCTATAGTGCGCCGCAGGTACCCGGACAGACGCTGCGGGTTGCCGCCGTCGGGCGCCTCGTGGAGAAGAAGGGCTTTGACCTGCTGATTGCATCGGCGGCCGAACTGCGTGGCCGCGGCCTGCGGCTGGACGTCCGGATTGCCGGCGGCGGCATGCTCGAAACCGAGCTGGCCGAACAGATCACCTCGCTCGGCCTGGAAGGCACGGTCCGGCTGCTGGGCCCGCGGACCCAGCGGGAAGTCGCCGACCTGCTGCGCTGGGCCGATGTTTTTGCCGCGCCCTGCGTCGTGGGGAAAGACGGCAACGCCGACGGGCTGCCCACGGTCCTGCTGGAGGCCATGGCCATGGGGGTGCCCGCCATCGCCAGCGATGTCACCGGCATCCCCGAGGTGATTCATCCGGCGCAAGGCGGCGCGGCGCAAACCGGCATCCTGATCCGCAACGGCGTGGCGGCTGACCTGACCGCCGCGCTCGAGGAGACGGCCCGGCCGGACTTTGACCGCGAGGGGATCGCCGCGGCTGCCCGGCAGTGCATCGAAGCGAATTTCGACTCTGCCAAGCAGGCACGGCGGCTCCGGCAGCTGGCGGAGGCCCCGGCGTCCACCGTACCTGCCGCAGAAAGCCTGGAGGTGGCGTAATGCGAGTGGCATATCTGTGCGCGGACCCGGGCATTCCGGTCTTCGGCACCAAGGGGGCCTCGGTCCATGTCCAGGAGATCATCCGCGCCTGGCGGGCACGCGGCGCCGAGGTGCGTGTCTACTGCACGCGCACCGGCGACGACGTTCCCGCGGACCTGGCCGACCTCACGGTGACCTGGCTCAAGGTGCCCCAAAGCCAGGGACCCGAGCGCGAAGCCGCCCAGGCCGCGGCGGCCGCGGAGCTGGCCGGGAAAATTATCGACGACGGCGCGGACCTCGTCTATGAGCGCTACAGCCTCTTCAGCACCGGACTGGCCCAGGCCACTGCGGCGCTGGGGATTCCCGGCATCCTCGAGGTCAACGCCCCGCTGATCGATGAGCAGCGCACCCACCGCTACCTGCATGACGAAGCCGCTGCCGCCGCAGCACTGCGCGCGCAGGTGGCCGCAGCGGACCGCACCGTGTGTGTCTCCGCACCTGTCGCCCGGTGGGTGGAAAGCAAAACCGAACCTGCGCACCCTGGCGGCATCGCCGTCGTACCTAATGGCGTGAACACGGACCGGATCCTGCCCGCCAGCCCCGACCCCGGTGCCGTGCCGGTAGTGGCCTTTGTCGGCACGCTCAAACCATGGCACGGGGTGGAGGTGCTGCTGGAAGCCGCCGCGCTGGCCTCGCAGGCATGGCAACTGCGCATTGTCGGCGATGGCCCGCTGTCGGCCGAACTTCAGCGGCGTGCCGCGGAACTGGGCGTGGCGGTGGACTTTACCGGCGCCGTGGTGCCCGAACAGATTCCCGCGGTGCTCGCAGACTGCTCGCTGGCAGCCGCGCCGTACCCGGCCATGGAGTCGGATGCGGACCAGTACTTCTCGCCGCTGAAGATTTACGAGTACCTCGCCGCGGCGCTGCCGGTGGTGGCCTCGAACGTAGGCCAGATTCCGGAAATTATGGACGATGGCGGAACCGGGCTGCTGGTGGAACCATCGGATCCGGCCGCGCTGGCCGCCGCGATTGACTGCTTGGTGGCCTACCCCGAGCGGCGCCTGGCCATGGCCCTGGCGGCCCGGGAGCAAGCGGTCGCGCGGCACAGCTGGCATCAGGTGCTGGAGCAAAGTCTGGCCGGAATCCGCCTGCCGGATAAGAACCAGGAGCTGACGGTATGAGCCGGAAACAAGCTAGCCCCGCGGCCCTGCGCCGCACCCTGGGCATCATCAGGCCGCATGTGGGCCGGCACAAGCTCCTGATGGGCGGCGGCATCACTGCCCTGCTGTTCGAGGTGGTGTTCCGGGTGCTCGAGCCGTGGCCGGTCAAGTTTGTGGTGGACGCGGTCACGCGCAGCCTCGGCGCGGACCTGGCCGGCAGCGGGCCCACGGCGACCCCCGTGCTGCTGCTTTCCTGCGCCCTGGCCACAATTTGCATTGTCGGCTTCCGCGCGCTGGCGAACTATCTGGCCACCGTGGCCTTTGCGCTCGCCGGCTCGCGGGTCGCTGCGGCGCTGCGCGTGCGTGTTTTCTCCCATGTCCAGGCGTTGTCCGACCGCTACCACTCCTCGGCGCGGACCGGCGATACGGTGCAGCGGCTGGTGGGCGACATCGGCCGGCTCCAGGAAGTTGCGGTCACGGCCGGGCTGCCGCTGGTGGCCAACGTGATCACCCTGGTCGTGATGGCCGGCGTGATGTTCTGGCTGGATCCGCTGCTGGCCCTCGTGGTGGTCCTCGCTGCGGCCGCATTCCTGCTGATCTCCCGCGGCAGCACCGGCAAGATCACCGCTGCTTCCCGGAAGACCCGCAAGGGCGAAGGCGCGCTGGCCAACACAGCCCAGGAGAGCCTCGGTGCCATCCGCGTGGTCCAGGCTTACGGGCTGGAACGTGTCCTCGCCGGCAAGTTCTCCAATAGCAACAAACAGGCCCTGACGGAAGGCGTGCAGGCACGCCGGCTGGCCGCCGGGCTGGAACGCCGCACCGATGTGATCGTCGGCGTTGCGACGGCGGCAGTGCTCTTCGGCGGTGGCATGCGGGTGGCCGAAGCGGCGATGACGCCCGGGGATTTGGTCATCTTCCTGACCTACCTCAAGACCGCCATGAAGCCGCTGCGGGACCTGGCCAAGTACACCGGACGCATCGCCCGTGCCACCGCTTCGGGCGAACGCGTCGCCGACCTGCTGGACGAACGCGTGGACATCCAGGACGCCCCGGACGCGGTGGAGCTGTCCAGTGTCCGGGGTGAGATCCGCCTGCAAAGCGTGCGGGCAGCCTATGGTGACGGACGCCCCGTGCTGCACCACGTGAACCTGCATATTCCGGCCGGTCAGAAGGTGGCTGTCGTCGGGCCATCCGGTTCCGGGAAGTCCACGCTGGCTTCGCTGCTGGTGCGCATGATGGACCCCGTGCACGGCTGCGTCAGCGTGGATGGACACGATCTGCGGGAAGTGACGCTGGCTTCGCTGCGTTCGCAGGTAAGCCTGCTGCTGCAGGACTCGGTGCTCTTCACCGGTAGCATCCGCGACAACATCCGTTACGGCAGGATGGAGGCCACAGACGAGGAAGTGGAGCAGGCTGCACGGCGTGCCCAGGCCCATGGCTTCATCATGGCGTCGTCGAACGGCTATGACACTGTGGTGGGGGAGCGCGGGAGCACACTCTCCGGCGGACAACGCCAGCGGCTGGCCATCGCCCGTGCCCTGCTGCGGCACGCACCGGTGGTAGTGCTGGACGAGGCCACCACGGGATTGGATCCCGAAGCAGCAAGTGAAGTGCTCGCAGCTCTGGGCACCCTGACTGAAGGACGTACCACCGTGACGATTACGCACGACGCCGGACCGGCGCTGGCCGCTGACCGTGTTCTCTGGGTCCAGGACGGCAACGTGGTGCTGGACGGCACTCCCGGAGAACTGCTCGAGCATCCTTCCGGCACCTTCAAGGCCTGGGTGGAACAGCAGCAGGCGGCCAATGCCAGCGAGGCGCGGGTCGACGTCGGCCATCCCGCCGGCGCCGCCGTGGTGGAGGTGGTCTAGGTGGCCGATTCCGTTGTTGATCCAGCCCTGCCGGCGCTGGATGTCGTGATGGATCCGGAGCGGCTCAGCAGCCTGTTCGGTCGCCCAGTCGCCGCGGCGCATGTGCGTTATAAGCCCGGTGTATCCGTGGTGGCCCGGCTTTCCGGAAGCGACGGACCTGCCTGGATCGCCGGATACTCACGCAGCCAGGATTCGAAACTGGCCAAGACCTTCAAACGCGCCGAGCAGCAGGGGGTGCAGCTTGAAGCCGTGGAGCTCCCCGAAGCTCCGGGACAGCTGCTGGTGTCCGGGCCGCCGGCGCTGGACGGAAAACTGCACCGTGCCCTCGCCGGAACCGGGCTGCTGTCCGGCCGAGCCGGGGAGATCGACGTGCTGAACTACAACCCGCACCGCCGTCTGGTCGCAGCCTTCGGCCAAGGCGAGCAGCGCCGGGTCGCCAAGGTCACGGCCGGACCTGCGCGGGTGCACGCAGACATGCTGAGGCGGCTGCAGGGCGCCGGCGTCCCGGTCCTGGAACAACAATCTCCCAGGGACGAGGCAGACGCCCGTCCGGACGGCGCGGACGCCCAGCACGCCGTGTACTACCCCTGGTTCGGCCACACCGACCTGCAGCGCCTGCACCAGCAGGATCAGGATACGTCGGAGCAGGGCCAGCCTGATCCGCGGGCGCTCGCGGCCGAAGCGGGACGGTTCCTGGCGCTGCTCCATACCCAGCCGCCGTGGGCGGGTCCGGATCCGGTCCAGCCGCCGAAGGCCGGCCACGGCGGTACCGGCGCCGATCCCAGGGTTCCCGCTCCCGGCCACGTCGCCATGCCGGGCCTGCAGAAGCTGGCAGCCAACACCGGCCAGCTGGTGCCCGCAGCGGCTGAACGCCTGCATCACGCCGCCGAGCTGCTGACCGTTCGGCTGCGCCGGCCGGGCCGGGCCGGGTTTGTGCACGGAGATTTCTCCGCCGACCAGATCCTGGTCGGCAGCGAAGGCCTGCGCATCATCGATCTGGACCGGTTCGGCTATGGTGCAGTGGCCGCGGATTTGGGCTGCTTCGCAGCGGTCGAGCTGCTGGACACCGGTACGAAAACCCTGACGGAGGCGCTGCTCAAGGGATACCAGGAAGGACAGGGCGGAAGGTTTGGCGCCGGGGTAGACGCCGACGAGCTGAACGTCTGGACCGCCTGCCACCTGTTCTCGAGGATTTTGGAGCCCTTCCGTGCGTGTGAGCCGGACTGGCGGCAGCTCATCCTCGACAGGCTGGCACAGATCGAAGGAAGGCTGGCATGACAGCCGTCGTTCCTTCAACAGTCTACGATCAGGCCGGCGCGCCCCTGTCGGTCCGCCGCGCGTGGCCCAAGAGCGGACGTCGGCTCACCTTCGAAGCTGTGGATCAATACGGCCGTCTGCGGGCGGGCATGATTGACGACGGCGGGAAAGTCATCGTTGCCGGCTTCAGAACGGACCCTGCGCTCCCGGGGCTGGGGGAGGCCGGCGGGAAGCTCCTGGTCCACCGCTATAAACGCCGCGCTGTACTGCGGTCCGAGGACGGTGCCAGCTACACCAAGCTACTGGCTTCCGGTAAGGCTGCCATGGTAGCTGGGCAATCCGCACTGATGCATAAAGCCGGAAGCCGCGCAGGCTTCGCGGTGCCCGAGGTGGTGGGTTGCGAACCGAACCGGGTGGTCTCCGCCGCGCTGGCCGGAACCAGCCTCCATGAACTCGGGAGCGCGGATACCGTGGGCGCATGGGACCGTGCCTGGCAGCTCTGGGCGGAGCGGTGGCCGTCGTTGGTCCGGGATGCTACCCGGGTCCACGAGCTGCCGCTGCATGACGGCGCCGCGGAAGCGTCTACGGTACGCAAGTGGGTGGCTCATCTGCTCGACTTCGGCGCGCTGGATGCGGATCCGGCTGCCGTCCGGAGCCTCGCCGATGAGGTGTGTGGAGCCCTGTCGGAGGGGAGCGGCCACGGGGAAGCAGGCCTTGCACACCGGGACCTGCACGATAAACAACTCCTCTACTGCGCAGATGCGGCTTCGCTTGGACTGTTGGATTTCGACACCGCCGCGCTGGCCGAGCCTGCGCTGGATCTGGCAAACCTGGCCGTCCACCTTCGGTTGCGGGCAGACCAAGGCACCGCCACCGCGGAGGCCCGTAAGACGGCCGAAGCGGCGGTGGACGCGGCCGCCGCAGACTTGTCGGTACCGGCCCGCCGGCTGCATCTTTACACCGTGGCCACCCAGCTGCGCCTGGTCTGCGTCTACGCATTCCGTCCGCAATGGCAGCATCTTGCCCAATCGTGGTTGGACAGCTTGCTGGTGTCCCAGACAAGAAAGGGAATCTCGTGAAGATCTTCTCGTCCATACTGGCTTTGCTGCTGGTCGGAGCAGCGAGCGTGATGTTGTGGAACGTCGCCGTGGCGCAGCCGGCGGATTCCACCATGGATGTCTCTCACCTGCAGCAGGCCTCGTCGCCGCCGGAACCGACCCCTGCTGCCGATCCCGATGGCAATGCAGATCCCCAGCCCGAAGCGCCGGCGAAACCTTCGCCCAAGAAGGAGCAGCAGGATCCCCAGGGCAAGGATGAGCCGGCCAACCCGGCGCAAGACTCCGCCCCCAAGCCGGTACCGGCCCCGGCCCCGGCCCCGGTACCGGAACAGGTCGCGCCTGCGCCACCGGTTGTTGTTGACGACGACGATTGGGATGACGATGTCGGCGATGACTGGGACGACGGCGGCGGAGACGATTAGCTACACCCCCTTGGGACGCCTTTGAAGAGGTGAAACAGCGGCGGTGTCAGCGGCCGGAAATGTGGGGCTGGCCACAACCGCCCGTTCCGATTTCACACGGAGCTAAACTGCTGGTAAAGTTTTTCTCCGTTGCCCCCCTAGCTCAGTGGTAGAGCGCGTTCTTGGTAAGAACGAGGTCACCGGATCGATTCCGGTGGGGGGCTCTGAATAGCGAAGCCCGCGTCTGTGTCGCAAAGACGCAGCGCGGGCATTCCTATTTTGTGGCGGTGTAGCTCAGCTGGTTAGAGCGCACGACTCATAATCGTGAGGTCCCCGGATCGAGTCCGGGCACCGCTACCAATAAGAAGGCCCCTGACTTGGAAATTCATCCCTAGTCAGGGGCTTTTCTTTGCGCCGTTATCGGGCAAGCATCGCAAATCGCCAGTCGTTGCTATCTCATTCGCCTTCGTGGCCGCATCGTGTTTCCTCTGCCGCCAACAGAATTGCAAAATAATCTCGGACCATGTCTTCTGTTGGATCCGGGTCAATGGCACCCATGGAGTAGACGCGCCTCCCTTGCTAGCGCTCCTCAAAGGCTACATGTGAGGTGATTTCACTTTCACCGACGATGAAGTGCCCAAGAGGCAATCCGGCGTGGTGTCGAAGCTCCGCCCGGCCCAATGGTCAGCTTGCTTACTGAATCCGTCTGTGGCTAGCGTGGAGGGTATGGGGCTGGCGCCGATTCGGCCCCTAGGAAGTGGAGGAATGATGTCTGAACAGAATATTTCCGGTAAGAAAGTAGCTTTCCTGCTCACGGACGGCGTGGAACAAATTGAACTCACCAGCCCTTGGCAGGCAGTGAAGGCCGCCGGCGGAGAGCCCGTCCTTGTCGCACCCAAATCCGGGACCTTGCAAGGGTTTAAAGGCACCGAGAAGGCTGACACCTTCCCGGTGGATGTGACCGCCGATCAGGCCCGTGTCGACGATTACGACGCGCTGGTCATTCCGGGCGGTGTCGTGAATGCGGATCATCTGCGCGCGGAACAGGCCGCAGTGGACTTCACCCGTTCCTTCTTCGATAATCAGAAGCCCGTGGCCGTGATTTGCCATGGCCCCTGGATTCTCATCGAGGCAGGGGTAACAGATGGCCGCAAACTGACTTCCTATCACACCCTGGCCACGGACCTGAAGAATGCCGGAGCCAAGTGGGTTGACGAGGAAGTAGTGGTGGACCAAGGGTTGGTGACCAGCCGGAATCCTGACGATCTGCCCGCCTTCAACGCCAAGCTGGTTGAAGAAATAGCCGAAGGCAAGCACCGGGGCCAGACGGCGTAGGGGTTTTACGCCTAAAGTCCAAGGACTCTCAAAGCCCCGACGGCGGACGCTCCGCGAGTGCGCCGTCGTCGGGCTTTGTTCGTGTCGTGATGCCGGGTGCATAACGGGCAAGCCCGCGTCTTAGAGTAGCTACATGAGAGGTGCATTCCTGTGCCACGGCATTGTCTGGAACGCGGCGGGGCCACGGCTGGCGTTGGCAAGGCCGGACGGTTCGGCGGCCGCTATGGATGTTGCCGAGGGGACTCTGCTCAGCTTCCGGGTTCTGGAAGCAGGAAAGTTCTGCCTGGGCAGCCACCGGGTTCAGGGACCGCGGACCAGACGCCACGTGCCGTGCCCCCTGCAAGCCCCCGCCGAACGGGGCTACCAATGCATCAACTGTTTGCTGAACGATGATCTGCGCTTCCTTCACGACGCGCACCGCAGCGGTGCCGCCCCGGACGGACTGCGCGCCTACCTTGCCCAGCCGCACTGGCTGTACGTGGCGACATTTGCCTCCGGTACGAGCAAGGTTGGTACAGCCTCGGACGTGCGCAAGCGGCTCCGCCTTGCGGAGCAAGGAGCCGTGGCTGCCCGCTACGTGGCCAGGGCCGACGATGGCCGGATTGTCCGCGTGCTGGAGGACATGGTTTCCCAGCAAACGGAATTGACCCAGGCGGTGCGTTCCGCAACGAAGCTGACCGGTCTGCAGGCGCCGCAGAGCCCGGCCGAGCTTGACCGCATCAACGCCAACCATGCCCGCACTGTCCGGAATCTGCTGTCAGGCGCGGAGTTGGAAGGCTTTGCCACCGTCGACCAGACCTGGGAATTGCCGGAACCCGGCAGGCGGGTCATGGGTTCGGATTCGCGTACGGCTTATCCGCTGGAGCTGGCAGCAGGTGGCCATGGACTGATGCTGGAGGCACTTCTGGGCAGCATTGCCTTGATCCGGACACGGGAGGGCAGCCCGACCTATCTGGCCGATCTGAACGGGCTCAAGGGCAGGCGTATCGAGTTGGGGTCCTATCGGTCACAGCTACCCCCGGTGCAGGTTTCGTTGTTCTGAACCGCTAACCTTGAAGTATGAACCCCTGGGATATTGGCTCGCCGCTCTACCGCAAACTAGTCATCTCAGCCATGGTTCTTATCGGCGCCGGTATCCTGCTGTCCATTATCGCTGCCAGTGCTGGCCTTCAGTCCCTCGTATGGGCTTCCCTGGCCATCATTATCACCGGCCTGCTCACGCATCTGGCCGGTCTGGTGGTGCGGGCGCGGGACGCCAGGGCCCGCCGGGCAGCCGCCCGGCCGCAGAAGAATTGATACACGCCCTGCACTAGGCTTTGAAGAGACTTTCTGCCCTTGAGAAGGAGATCCATGTCAGAACAGATCGGGGTCAACCCGCAACTGGCCGGCCGCGTTTATCCGGCCGGGGAAGCCTACACCGTAGGCCGTGAGAAGATCCGGGAGTTCGCGCGGGCTGTTAAGGCAACGCATCCGGCGCACTTCGAGGTGGAAGCCGCGAAGGACCTGGGGTACGCGGACCTGATTGCGCCACCGACATTCGCGATCATTGTTGCGCAGCGGGCAGACGCACAACTGATTGAAGACCCCGAGGCTGGCATTGATTTCTCCCGCGTTGTCCATGCCGACCAGCGGTTCGTCCATCACCGTCCCATCGTGGCAGGCGACCAGTTGGTAGCCGAGCTACACGTGGACCAAGTTCGGGCGATGGGTGGCGGAGCCATGATCACCACCCGCGCGGAGATCAGCACGACTGATGGTGAGAAGACCGCCACTGCAACGTCTTCGATTCTGGTGAGAGGGGAAGGCCAGTGATGCCCGCGTTGAGCGATCTGTCCGTCGGACAGGAAATCGGTTCCACATCCATCGATGTTTCCCGGGCTGATTTGGTGCGGTACGCCGGTGCCAGCGGTGACTTCAACCCGATTCATTGGAATGACCGCTTTGCCGAGCAGGTCGGACTGCCTGGAGTGATCGCCCACGGCATGTTCACGATGGGAGCTGCCGTCCAGCTCGTCACCGACTGGGTGGGCAACCCCGCGGCGGTCGTCGATTACCAAACGAGATTCACCAAGCCGGTTGTTGTGGAGAATCTGGACGCAGGCGGCGCTACTCTCGAGGTCGCAGGAGTCATCGGCGCTGTCGACGAGGCGAATTCCTCGGTCCGCGTGGATCTGACCGTGACTGCCGCCGGGCAGAAGGTCCTGGTTAAGGCGCAGGCCGTTGTCCGTGCCTGGTGAAGCTGCCGTCAAGCTGGCGCCACTTACTACGGTAGGAGTCGGCGGACCCGCCCGGCGCTACGTCGAAGCCACATCGGAACGCGAAATCATCGACGGCGTCCGTGCCGCGGATGAGGCAGGCGAAGATCTGCTGATTATCGGCGGAGGATCCAACCTCGTGATTGCGGATGAGGGGTATCCGGGAACGGTTCTGCGGATTGCCAGCACCGGGTTCGACGTGGACGACGCCGATGCAACCCCCGGCAGGGTCATGGTCACTGTCCAAGCCGGGCAGCCGTGGGACGAATTCGTGGAGGCCACGGTGCTGCACGCGTGGTCCGGGCTGGAGGCGCTGTCGGGAATTCCCGGTCTGACCGGAGCTACGCCCGTCCAGAACGTCGGAGCTTACGGAGCGGACGTCTCCCAGACCGTGGCCACCGTACGGACGTGGGACCGGGAAGCCAACGTGGTTAAGACGTTCGCCAACCCGGATCTCCAGTTCGGCTACCGTGACTCGGTCCTGAAGCAGACGACAACCAACGGATCGCCGCGCTTCGTGGTCCTGACGGTCCAGTTCCAGCTCGCCCCGAGCCGACTGAGCGCGCCCATCCGCTATGCCGAGCTGGCGCGGTCCCTCGCCGTCGAAGTCGGAGAACGCGCCAAGGCCAATGACGTGCGCAGCGAGGTCCTGCGACTGCGGGCCTCGAAAGGCATGGTCCTGGACCCGGCCGACCGGGATACCTACAGCACCGGTTCCTTCTTCACCAACCCGATCGTTGCTGCCGAAGTGGCCGGTCAACTGCCTGAAACGGCTCCCCGGTGGCCCGTGGGCGACCAGATGAAGCTCAGCGCCGCCTGGCTGATCGACAAATCCGGCTTCGGCAAGGGGTTCGGGCTTGAGGGCACGGCCAACGGAAGCGTGGATGGGTATTCCATCGCCGGAGGCAGGGCGTCACTGTCCACGAAGCACACCTTGGCCATCACAAACCGTGGGAGCGCCAACGCCGAGGACATCGTGGCTATTGCCCGTACGGTCAGGGATGGCGTCCAGGACAAGTTTGGAATCCGGCTCGTTCCCGAACCGCTGCTGATCGGCTGCGCCCTCTGACGCTGACGTTGGACCGCGGATCACGGCTGCACCCGTAGTGCCTGGTCGTGGGCGCTCCGGAAGTGCAGCAGATCCAGCCGGTGAGCCCGGAAGTCCACCAGCCGTTCCCCGCGGAGCCAACGAACCAACCGGTCGCTGTGGCTGATCTGTACCTTCCGGTCCACGCCATGGTTCATCAGCCATTCCGGGGCGAGGAATTCGGGCAGTGCCGCCAGCAGCTCGCCGGCATGCATCAATCGCGCGAAAGCCGAACCATACGGCTGGAACTGGCGTTCCAACTCCAGCATCTGACGCTGCTCGGCTGCCAGATAGTCCTCGCCGCAGAGGTCCAGGAAGTGCCGGAGATGGATTTCGATCCGGTTGCACCGGTCTACGGTCACCGGTTTCTGGCTCAGGTTGTACCGGAGGAAGAACATCCGGAGCAACTTGTCGACGTTGGGGCTGCCTGTCATGATGCAGCCCTTGCTCGCCGGACTGCTCCCTCCACCTCCAGCACGGCGCAGCTGTGCCAGCTGCGGTCAACGTAACCGCTTTTGCACAACCATCCCGCCAGACGTGCGGTTTGGCTGATTTGGATGCGGCGGTCTGCCGGGATGCTGTTGAGCCACGGTGGATCCAGGAAGCCGGGCAGAGCATGGATGACCTCCTCGGCATAGAACGACCGGCAGAAGGCATCGGACGGGTCCTTGTGCTGTTCCCGGCGGTAATAGGGGAGTTGCTGTGTCTCAAGGACCCGGTGCCCGGTTTCCTCCAAATACCGGTGCAGCTGGGCGTGGACCAGCAGGTATCGCTCCGCGGTCGCCTCCCGTTTCCTGGCGCACGACTGAACCAGAAACTGGTGCAGCAGTTCGCCTGCTGTTGGCGTTTTCATCGAATAGTCCTTTCCGGCGTGCGGATACTGATATGCCTTCACGCTATGCCGGGGGACAGATGGGATAGAACGGGTATTCGAAGTATGTGGACCGCCGCGGTCTTGGCCCGGCGGGTGGAGGAACAGTTCCGGCCGCTGGTCCAAAGCCAGGCACCGGCCATTAACAGCAGCAGTCCGCTTCCCGAAGGAAACGGACTGCAGTGCGCTAAAAGGGCGGCTCTCGGCCGCCGGGCGCTTAGAGGTTGCCGGTGGCAATCCGCAGCATGCGGCGCAGCGGCTCGGCCGCACCCCACAGCAGCTGGTCGCCGACAGTGAAGGCGCTGATGTATTCGGGTCCCATTTCAAGCTTGCGGATCCGTCCGACCGGGATCTCCAAGGTGCCACTGACGGCAACGGGAGTCAGCTGTTCCATGGTGGCTTCCTTGGTGTTGGGAACCACCTTGGCCCACTCGTTGTCGGCGTCGATCAGCCGCTCGATTTCGGACACGGGCAGATCTTCCCGGAGCTTCAGCGTCAGCGCCTGGGAGTGCGAGCGCATGGCACCGATCCGGACGCAGAGCCCGTCGAACGGGATCCGGCTGCCTTCGGCAACGTCGAGGCCGAGGATCTTGTTGGTCTCCGCGCCGGCCTTCCACTCTTCCTTGGACTGGCCGTTGCCAAGATCCTTGTCGATCCAGGGGATCACCGAACCGGCAAGCGGCACGCCGAACTGGGAGGCATCCAGCTCGGGGTTGCGCTGCTCGGCCAGCACCTTCCGGTCGATTTCCAGGATGGCGGAGGAGGGATGGGCCAACTCATCGGACACCACTGAGTTCAGGCTGCCGAACTGGTTGAGCAGCTCGCGCATGTGCCGGGCGCCACCGCCGGAAGCAGCTTGGTACGTCATGGAGGTGCCCCACTCTACGAGGCCGTTCCTGAACAGGCCGCCGAGGCCCATGAGCATGGCGGAGACCGTGCAGTTACCGCCGATGTAGTTTTTGATGCCCCGGGCCAGGCCGGAGTCGATTACTTCGCGGTTGACCGGGTCCAGCACGATGATGGAATCCTGGTCCATCCGCAGTGTGGAAGCCGCGTCAATCCAGAGTCCGTCCCAGCCGGCGTCGCGCAGCTTGGGGTAGACCTCGGCGGTGTAGTCCCCGCCTTGGGCCGTGACGATAATCGGCAGCTTGGCCAGCGTGTCGATATCGTAGGCATCCTGAAGGGCACCGGCTCCTTCGGCGAACGCGGGGGCCTGGCCGCCGGCGTTGGACGTCGAGAAGAAAACCGGGTTGATCAGATCAAAATCGCCCTCGTCCTGCATACGCTGCATAAGGACTGAGCCGACCATTCCGCGCCAGCCGATAAGGCCGACTGATTGGACAGTGGAACTTGCTGCGGGAGAAGTCATACGCTCCATTTTAGGCCAGTATGCTGTCCGACCCCCAAATAGGTGACCTATACCACCAAATTGCTGTTCCTCACAACCTACTGTTGTGCACGCCCCGGAACTTTAGCGTGCGTGTTCGACGACGAGGTCACCGTACTCCGGAAAACGCTCGAGGTACGACTGGACGTACGTGCACAGCGGGACCATCATCTGTCCCTTGGCCCGCATGTCCGTCAGGATCATGGTGACCAGGGCGCGGGCAAAGCCACGGCGGCCGTATTTCTCGTCGATGATGGTGTGCTGCAGGGTGATGACGCCGTCGTCGTCGGTCTCGAAACCTTCGAATCCAATAAACGTATCGCCGCAGTGGAGCTCATAGCGGCCCCGGCTGGAGTCTTGGACCAGAGTGAGGTTCTCGTGTGAAACAGACATGGTTCCTCCTGCGCATCGGACCGGCGGCACTGTTGGCGCCCGTCCACCGATCCTAGCCATTTCAGCGGCCGGACGGCAGGGGCAATTTATCCTGCCGCGGTTCCTCCAGCCGGAAGAGTCCTTCAGTTGGCGGGATCCACCTGCTGCGTCCACAACGCGATGCGATACCGGGTGCCGTTGGAAGAGGTGAGCCAACCCTCGGCGGGGTCGGCTGCGTCGAAAGTCCATCCTGCGCTTAGCATCGGTGCGAAGGTGTCGCCGTCCGTCTCCAGATCGATCACAGTAACGACGGCGGTGTTCGCCAGGGCGGTAGCGTTGCGGAAGATTTCGCCGCCACCGATAATCCAGACCTCTTCGCTGCCGGGGCTGGATGCGGCCTCGGCAAGGGCCTGCTCAAGGGATCCGACGGCGACAGCGCCGGAACGGGCCAGCTCTTCCCTCCGTTCCGGGTTACCGCTGATGACGATATTTGTCCGGCCCGGCAGCGGGCGGAACTTCGCGGGGAACGAGTCCCACGTCCGGCGGCCCATAATGACTGGATGCCCCTGGGTGGTCCGTTTGAAGTGCGCCAGGTCTTCCGGCAGGTGCCACGGCAGCTCGCCGTTCTTGCCGATCACACCGTTGGAGCTTTGCGCCCAGATCAGGCCTAGCACCGGTTCTTTCCGGGCTGCATGGGTGCCAGAGGGGGTGTTGGCGGGGATCATACGGCCACCGGCGCCTTAATAGCGGGATGGTGCTGGTAGTTAAGCAGTTCAAAGTCCTCGAAGTTGTAGTCGAAGATGCTCGCCGGCTTCCGCAGGATGCGCAGTTGCGGGTAGGGATACGGGTCGCGGGCCAATTGCTCGGTCACCTGTTCCACATGGTCGTCATAGATGTGGACGTCGCCACCGGTCCAGACGAACTCTCCGGGTTCCAGTCCCGCCTGCTGGGCCAGCATCAGCGTCAGCAGCGCGTAGGACGCGATATTGAACGGCACGCCCAGGAACATGTCGGCGCTGCGCTGGTACAGCTGGCAGGACAGCCTGCCATCCGCCACATAGAACTGGAAGAACGCGTGGCACGGCGGCAGTGCCATGTTCTTGATCTCGGCCACGTTCCAGGCTGAAACGATGTGCCGGCGCGAGTCCGGGTTGTTTTTCAAACCCTCCACGAGGTCGGCGATCTGGTCGATATGCCCGCCGTCCGGCGTCGGCCAGGAGCGCCACTGCACACCGTAGATAGGGCCGAGTTCGCCGTTCTCGTCCGCCCACTCGTTCCAGATTTTCACGCCGCGTTCCTGCAGCCACCTGGCGTTGGAATCACCGCGCAGGAACCAGAGCAGCTCCAAGGCGACGGATTTGAAGTGCACCCGCTTGGTGGTGATCAGCGGGAAACCCTCGGCCAGATCGAACCGGATCTGCCGGCCGAAAACGCTATGCGTCCCGGTGCCGGTACGGTCCGATTTCACGGTGCCGGAGGCCATGACCTCTCGCAGCAAGTCTTCGTAGGGAGTGGGAATGGCATTCACGCTGACCAGTCTAGACCAGCCGGCAACGGGATCCGGACTGGCCAGCCATGATGCCTTGCAAGTGCTTAGACGGCGCCGCCGGCAGCTTCCGGTGCACCGTAGTCACGGCCCTCATCGCCCACGGATTCGCGGGCCAGGAAGTTCTCGATGTCGAACAGGTTGTCCGCGCGTTCGGCGATGGCCAGCAGAGTGGACATGGACGCCACCTCTTCGACCTGCTCCTTGAGGAACCACAGCATGAACTGTTCGCCCAGGGCATCGGTTTCGGCGCGCGCTGCAGCAAAGAGCGCCTCGATCTGGGCCGTGACCTGCTTTTCCTGCTGAAGGGCCAGACTTATCGGCTCCACCACGTTGGTGAAATCATTGTGGACCTGGTTGATAGCCGGAATCGTCACCTTGAGGTCCCGGTCCAGCATGTAGCGCACCAACATCATGGCGTGGTTGCGCTCCTCGAGCGACTGCCGGTAGAAGTGCTTAGCCAGCTGGGGCAGGTCCTCGTTATCAAACCAGACGGCGATGGCGATGTACTGCTGCGAGGCAGCGAATTCGTTGCCGACCTGGTCCGCGAGAAGTTCGTTGAATGTGCTCATGCAAGCACTCTAGGACCACACGTCGGTCTTGGATAGGCAGGTTAGGCTAGCCAGATTTCCCTTAGCCGGACCTCACAACGGCACATCCGCTGGCCGCTCGCCACACCGTAAAGCGTCAGTCGTCGTAGGCATCGAAGTGTTCCAAGGAAACTATTCTGTTCGGATTCTTGACGCTGATCTGGCAGACGAGCATCGCCCCGGGCTTCAGATACGGATCTCTGGTAGGCAGCTGTTCTGCCAGTTCCTCAGGCAGCCGGGCACGCAGGACCTTGATGACCTGAGGCAGGACAGGCCGGTGGGTGCAGACTGCCGTGGATTTGCGCTTGTCCAGCAGATATTCGATGGCCGACCGGGCCTTCTGCGGGTTTCGGTGGGCACTGTGCTCCGTGATGGCCTCGACCGAACGGATCTTGCTTTTCTGTGAATTGGCGTACGGCGTGATGGTTTGCATGCAGCGCAGCCAGGGGCTGGAAACCACCCGTTTGGGCTGCCAGGAGGCGAGCAGGCGGCAGACCGCCAGCGCCTGCCGCAGGCCGGTGGCCGCAAGCGGCCGCTCACCTTCAGCCCGGGTCCAGGACGAGCGCGGCTTCGCTTTGGCATGGCGCACGACGATGAAGGGGTAGGTCTCCAGATCACCGTTCTCGTAAGCCTTCACCAGAGCAGCCAGGGGTTCCTTGTCCGAGGGGTTGCTCAGCAGCTCGGCCGCTTCCTCCGGAGTGCTCCAGCGGACCTTGTCCACTTCCTTGCCGTCCGGCTTCGGCGTCCCCTTGTCCAATTTGGCAGCCCAGTACAGCACTTCCTTCAGCCCCGAGGGCACCTGGTAGTGGATAGTGGGCAGGGGAATGCCCAGCTTCACCCGCACGCCGACTTCTTCCTCGACTTCGCGGACAGCGCACTCGGGATTCGTTTCCCCGCTGTCCAGCTTGCCTTTGGGCCAGGACCAGTCCTTGTACCTCGGACGGTGGATGAGTAATAGCTCCAGACGGCCCTGTCTGACACGCCAGCACAATGCGCCGGCCGCGGTGACGCTGATTCTGGCGGAGGCCTCGGTCCGGTCCGTTGTCTTCAAGTCCGTCATCACCGGCGCGTCACTGCACGTTGGCGTGCGCGCGAAGCCAGCAGCCAGGACTGTACGTCGCTGAGCGGATTGCCCTCGGCGTCCTTGTGGTGCCGGGTCCACCGGCCTAGATTGTCCAGATGCCAGCTCGCGGTGCCGGGGTCCATGTACCGGTCCATCAAGGCCACCAGGTCGGCAATGTCTTCGCGCGAACTGAGCTGCACGAGCGCTTCCACCCGGCGGTCGAGGTTCCGGTGCATCATGTCCGCCGACCCAATGAATACCACCGGATCGCCCGCGTTGGCGAAGGCGAACACGCGGGAGTGCTCCAGGAACCTGCCCAGAATGGAGCGCACCCGGATGTTGTCACTCAGGCCGGGCACACCGGGCCGGACGGCGCAGATACCGCGGACAATGACGTCTACCTGCACGTCCGCCTGCGATGCGCGGTACAGGGCATCGATGATTGCTTCGTCCACCATCGAGTTGACCTTGATGACCACGCGGGCCGGTAAACCGGACTTGCGGTTGGTGATTTCCTTCTCGATCCGGTCCAAGAGTCCGCTGCGCACCGACCGGGGCGCCACCAGCAGGCGTTTGAACGTGGACTTCGGGGCGTAGCCGGAGAGCTGGTTGAACAGCCTGGAGAGGTCCTCGCCCACCTGGTCGCTGGAGGTCAGCAGGCCCAGGTCCTCGTAGTAGCGGGCGGTGCGGGGGTGGTAGTTGCCGGTACCGATATGGCTGTAGCGGCGCAGCCGGTCGCCTTCCTGTCGCACCACCAGCGAAAGCTTGCAATGCGTCTTGAGCCCGACAATGCCGTACACCACGTGCACACCCGACTGCTCCAGCTTGCGGGCCCAGTCGATGTTGGCCTGCTCGTCGAAACGGGCCTTGATTTCCACCAGTGCCAGGACCTGCTTGCCGGCCTCCGCGGCGTCGATCAGCGCATCGACGATGGGGGAGTCGCCGGAGGTCCGGTAGAGCGTCTGCTTGATGGCCTGGACCTTTGGATCCGACGCCGCCTGTTCCAGGAAGGCCTGCACCGAGGTGGAGAAGGAATCGTACGGATGATGCAGCAGAATGTCCCGGCGGCGCATGGCGGCAAAGACATTGGCTGCCTTGGACGTTTCGCTTTCGTTCAGGTGACGGCTGGTATGCGCCAGCTGCTTCGGGTAGTGCAGGTCATTGCGGTCGATGTTGGAGATGACGCTCAGACCCCGGAGGTCCAGCGGCGTGGGCAATGCATAGACCTCCGACTCCTCCACACCGAGCTCGCGCACCAGCAGTTCGCGGATGCTCGGGTTGATGTCGGTGGTGACTTCGAGCCTGACCGGCGGACCGAAACGGCGGCGCAACAGTTCCTTCTCCAGCGCCTGGAGCAGGTTTTCGGCGTCGTCCTCTTCCACTTCGAGGTCTTCGTTGCGGGTCACGCGGAAGCTGTGGTGTTCCAGGATCTCCATGCCTTGGAACAGCAGATCCAGGTGCTGGGCGATGACGTCTTCGAGCGAAATGAAGCGGGCCGTCCGTCCCGGTATCGAACCGGCACGGGGACCGTCCAGCGAGATCATGCGCGGCAGCTGGTCAGGAACCTTGACGCGGGCAAAGAGCTCCTTTTCGCTGACAGGATTCCGGACCACCACGGCCAGGTTCAGGGACAGTCCCGAAATGTAGGGAAACGGATGGGCCGGGTCAACCGCGAGCGGGGTCAGGATCGGGAACACCTTCTCCCGGAACATCTTGGTCAGCCAATCGCGCTCACCATCGGTGAGCTCTTCCCACCGGACCATGTAGATGTGCTCGTAGGCCAGTTCCGGCCGGATGATCTCCGCGAAGATACGGGCATGGCGGACCTGCAGCTTGTGGGCTTCCACCATAATTTGTTCCAACTGCTCGATCGGGCTGAGCCCGGCAGCAGACGGCACGGCCAAGCCGGCAGCGATACGCCGCTTCAGACCGGCGACGCGGACCATGAAGAACTCGTCCAGATTTGAGGCGAATATGGAGAGGAAATTCACTCTCTCCAGCAGGAACAGGTCCGGATCTTCGGCCAGTTCGAGGACCCGTGCGTTGAAGTCCAGCCAGCTCATTTCGCGGTCCAGGAACCGGTCGTCCAGGCTGAAGTTTCCGTCGGGCAGGAGCGAGGGCGCGAATTCCGGGATATCGATGCGGTCCTGCGTGGCGCGGGCCGGTGCCACTTCCGAGGATCCGAGCCGTACTGGGGCCGGGGTTACCGATTCAGTGGCCATGGCGTCTCCTGTGCTGTTGCTGGGGGAGCCCTCATTGTATGGGGCAGCAGTACCTACAAGATTAACCGCTTCTCAGCTGCCCTCGGTTCCGGCCGGTCCATACATGACGTCGGTATCCCAGCGGGTGAAGCCAAGTTTGCGGTAGAGCGCGACCGCAGCCTCGTTGTCCGCGTCCACGTACAGCATGATCGCCTGCTGCCCTTGGTCGTGCAGATGCTTCATGCCGGCAATGGTCAGGGCCTTGCCCAGCCCGGTGCCCTGTGCCTCGGGGGTGACTCCGACTACGTACACCTCGCCGATGGACGGATGCGTGCCCGTGCGCGGATGCACCTTGGTCCAGTGGAAGCCCAGCAGGGCGTCGTCGTTGTTCCGCACCGCGAGCAGGAAACCCGCGGGATCAAACCAGTCTTCGGCCATCCGTGCCTGCAGGTCCGCGAGGGTGGAGGAGCCCTGCTCCGGGTGGTGCGCAAACGCCGCGGCGTTGGCCGCCAGCCAGGCCTGCTCATCCTTGCCGGGAACGAAGGTGCGGATCGAAACCCCGTCCGGAAGCACCACGTCTGGCAGTTGCGGGGCGTGCGTCAGCCGCATCCGCCAGAGTTCGCGCACCGGGGCGAAACCGAACCGGCCGGCCAGCTTGGCGGCTCCCTCGTGGTCGCCGTGGGACCAGGCCTTGAGCGCGGGCAGTTCCGTGTGTTCCTGCAGCGCGGCGACCAGTCCGGTACCCACACCCTGGTTGCGGTAGGTCGGGTGCACCACCAGTTCCAGGACTCCGTTGGATTCGCCATGCGCCGGCAGATTAACGACGGCGACGCCAGCCAGCGAGGTGGCGGTGGACGGATCGGAGCGTTCCTCGCCGGCATAGGAGGCGAGCACCAGCAGGTTGTCCGGGTCCACGGATTTCAGGTTGACCCAGGTCTGTTCCGACAGCGGCGGGTTGCCGTCCGCCTCCGAGGCTGCATCGGTCAGCGCACGGATGTCGCCGAGCACCTCCGGATCCGGCGAGCCCTTGATGCTCAACACGGGCCATTCAGCAGAAGTCTGTGCACTCATGCCTTCAGCGTAACCCGCGAGCCGTGGCTGCGGCAGGAACCTTTACGCGGATTGCTCCAGGTCCGCGGCATTGGCCTCCGGGTTGCGCGCCAGCGTGAACCGGTAGCCCACGTTGCGCACGGTCCCGATGAGCTGCTCATGGTCCGAGCCGAGCTTGGCGCGCAGCCGCCGCACATGGACATCCACGGTGCGGGTGCCGCCGTAATAGTCGTAACCCCAGACCTCGTGGAGCAGCTGGTCGCGGGTGAATACCCTGCCGGGGTGCTGGGCCAGATATTTCAGCAGCTCGAACTCTTTGTAAGTCAGGTTGAGCGGCGTACCGCCCACGCGGGCCGTGTAGCTGGCTTCATCAATAACGACGCCGGAGGCATGGATTTCGCCGTTGGCCTCCTCATCGTGCTGGTTGGCCCGGGCGATGACCAGCCGCAGCCGCGCCTCTACTTCGGCCGGACCCGCGCTGTCGAGCACGACATCGTCCGCAAGCCAGTTCGCCGAGACCGCGGCCATGCCGCCTTCGGTCAAAATCAGCATCAGGGGAGCGGCCAGGCCGGTGGCTTTGAGCAGCTGGGTCAGGGACCGGGCGCCCACCAGATCTTTGCGGGCGTCGACCATGACCACGTCGGACGGGTCAGTTTCCAGCAGTGCAGCGGGTTCCGCGGGGAGGATATGCACCTTGTGGTTGAGCAGCTCGAGGGCAGGGAGGACGCCAACGGAAGGGCCTGGGGCATTGGTTAAGAGCAGAATGTGCGGCATATTTTCCTCCGGGGATCATTTAGGCGCACACCATCGGGCGAACGCCCGGCAGATATCTGCTTGTCACCGTGGAAATTGCCGGACGGTTGCGCACCAGTATAACGCCGCGGTGGTCCGCGTCACCGTGTTCTCGCACTCATTCTTGAGATAAGGCAGGATGACAAGGGTGAGAATCTGGATGGTGGCGGTCGCTTCAGCCGCAATGTTGTGTGCCCTGGTAGGTGCTACCTATTGGTCGCAGACGGCTGTTGTCGTGATCACCTGCGCGGGAGCCCTGCTGGTCGGCATCGGCTGGCCGCAACTGCTCGGCGTGCCCGCCAAGAAGACGCTCGCCACTGTCATCTCGTTGGGCGGCATTGCCGCCGTCCTGCTCGCCGCCGCAGCGCCTACCGGCATGTCGATGGCCTGGACGGTGGTGGTGGTCGCACTGGGGGTGATGACGGTCTTCCTTGTCCAACTGGTCCGCGGGACGGGACAGCCCCACCGGCTCGAATCCACCTTCGGGGCGAGCACGGGGCTGGTCCTGACGACCCTGGGGGCGGGCTGGGTGGCGGCCGAACGGCTTGCCGCAAATTCCGCGAATTCGGGCATGATGCTCATCACCGGCGTGAGCATGCTGGTAGCCATCGGCGTGTGTGTGCTGCCCTGGCCCGACCGGCTCGTGGCACCGCTGGGCGTCGTCCTCGCAACGCTGGCAGCGCCGCTCGGCGCCGCGCTGAGCTCCAGCATCTCGCTCCTGCCGGCCGCGGTGGTGGGAGCGCTCGGAGGCACGGTCATTGTCTGTTTCCGCCGGCTGGTCCTCGCAGATGGCGGCCCGCGCAAAATCCCGGCCATCCTCGCCATCGGGTCCGCGCCGATCATGGCCTCCGGAGCGCTGGTGTACTTCCTCGAAAAGCTGCTGCTTCGCTGACTCGCGCACCGAAGCCACGGGTTGACCGAGGTCACACGGCACGGTGCGTAATGCGGCGGCACCACCGGCAGCCGCCGGTTAGTATGGAGGCATGTCGCATCTAGCACTTGAGATTTTCTTCATTAGCCTGCTCGTTGTCGCGGGCCTGTCCATGGCCTGGTTCGCCGGTCTGGTGGTCTGGCGCCTGTTCAAGGGCCAGAAGTAAAGGTTTCCTCTTCAAGCCATGGCCATGGAAATACCTACTGACCTGACACCGGAAATCGTTCCGTTGTCCTGGCTTCTGGGTACCTGGGAGGGCTCGGGGCGGCTTGGCGCCGGTGATGAGGGATCGGAACACTTCTTCCAATCAGCCACGTTCAAGCACAACGGCTTGCCGTTTCTGCAGTACACCGCGGAAAGCTGGCTCATGGACGAGGACGGGACCAAGCTGCGTCCGCTGACCGTGGAAACAGGCTTCTGGGCTTTGGAGCGCAAACTCAACGACGCCGACGTCGGACCGGGCCTGATCCCGGCCGATATTGTCCCCGCGTTGAAGTCAGCGGACGAGGTCGAAGAACTCCGCAACGGCAACGGCGGCTTTGACATCACGGCCACCATCGTCCACCCGGGCGGCATTTCCGAGCTGTACTACGGCCAGATCAAGGGTCCGCAGATCCAGTTGGCCACGGACATGGTCATGCGCGGTTCGCAGGCCAAGGAATACAACGCCGCCACCCGGATCTTCGGCCTGGTCAACGGAGACCTGTTCTGGCGCTGGGACGTCGCCGCCGCCCAGGGCAAAGAGCTCGAAGCCCACGCCTCCGCGATCCTCAAAAAGGTCTCCTGACCATCCCTCGTCCCGCCGGCAGCGACGCCGCGGGGAATACCATAGCCGCTAGGACGTTGACGCTGGTATGACTTATCAAAGCCCTCTGTTGTCCCGTCCCGGCGCCGTCGAGGCCACCGGCCCCGATGCCGGCGTTGCCGCCCACTACGGGGATCCAATGCGCGAGCAGCGGCTGCTCGCGCGCGGCGAGGCCCTTGCCGATCTGTCCCACCGCGGAGTCGTTACGGTCACCGGGCCTGACCGGCTGAGCTGGCTGAACACTTTGTCCTCCCAGCTGCTGCTGGGGCTGAAACCGGGCGAGTCCAGCGAAGCGCTGCTGCTGACCGTCCAGGGCCGGATTGAATACGACACCCGCGTGATCGACGACGGCGAAACTACGTGGCTCATTGTGGAGGCCTTCGAAGCCGAGGGCCTGGCCGAGTGGCTGAACAAAATGAAGTTCATGCTCCGCGTGGAGATCGCGGACGTCTCGGCGCAGTGGGCTGTTATCGGGGCAGCGAAGGCTGTTGCCGGTTTTGAGGACCGGCTGGTGTGGCAGGACCCGTGGCCGGAGGTTGGCGCAGGCGGTTTCGCCTACACCAGGATCGAAGAGTTGCAGCACCCGGGCCGGGAACGGACCTGGTCCGAATACCTTATTCCTGCAGCGGAACTCGAATCGGCCGTGGAAGGCAAGGAACTGGCAGGCTCACTGGCCGTGGAAGCGCTGCGCATTGCCGCCTGGCGGCCGCGTTTCGGCACCGAGACCGACGAAAAGACCATCCCGCACGAACTGGACCTGATGCGCACCGCCGTGCATATGGACAAGGGCTGTTACAAGGGCCAGGAGACGATTGCCCGGGTGCACAACCTGGGCCACCCGCCGCGCCGCCTTGTCTTCCTGCAGCTGGACGGTTCGCAGCATACCCTCCCCGCCGCCGGCAGCGAAGTCCGGCTCGGGGACCGCAAGGTCGGGACGGTAACGTCCGCGGCACTGCACTACGAGATGGGCCCGGTGGCGCTGGCCGTCATTAAGCGCTCCGTGGACCCGGAGACCCAGCTGCTGGTGGTAGACGGGGACTCGCAGTACGACGCTGCCCAAGAGGTCATCGTGGCGCCGGACGCCGGCTCGGTAGTAGGCCGGCCCAAGGGGTTGCTGCGCGGCGGACCGCGCTGACCCATGGTCCCGTGGCCCCGCCGTGCAGGCAAGGGCCGGGATATTAGTCCTGGCCCCTTGTCTGCAGGTGCGCAGAGGTCTGCGTGCCGGATTCGATGAAGCCGAGTGCCAGTGCGGTGGCCCGTGAGGCCTCGTTCGTTTCGTGACAGCGCCATTGCGGGATGAGTCCGGCCGTGAGTGCCTCGTGGCCGGCTATGGCCCCGATCAAGGTTCCGATACCGCGCTGGCGGTATCTCGGCGCGGTCAGCACACCGATATGGCCCAGGATCTGCTGCCACTCCTTATAGCCGGAACCGGCAATCGGTTCCGTTCCATTGACCAGGACAAAGGACTTGTCCATCGCGGACAGGGCCACCTCGTGGATGTCATCCGGCGGGCACAGCGACTCCAGCCGGGAGGCCTCCTGAACGGCGGTGGAAACCGTGACTTCTTCGTCCGGCTGGACCATCGGGAGGTCATCGGCGAAGTACAGCTGGGACTTGCCCAGGCCGTGGCCGCCGTGGCCCTTGGTCAGCTGGAGCAGCGTTTGGTACTCGGCCAGCTCGGCGTCGGAATGGCCTGCCGCGGCCTCAACGGCCCATTCCGGACCGACCAGTGCCGATCTGCCGAACAGCCGCACAAAGGTGAGGGTGTCGGCGTCGTTATCTATCCGGGTCAACCGGCCCGACGGCGACGCGAAGGCGGAATCCTCGAAGCCGAGCATACGTGCCCAAGCCAGCATCACAATATCCGCGGTGCCCGAGTCCAGTTTCATGTTTGCCACCCTATATCTACACAGTTCCCCACAGGCTCAGCCAAAGAGAACTGCGGCCTCGTCGTAACGGTGCTGCGGCACGGTTTTGAGGTTTCCCAGCGCCTCTTCGAACGGAACAACGACGACGTCAGTGCCGTGCAGGGAGACCATGGTTCCCCACCGCTTGTCCGAAACGGCGTCGACGGCAGCCATGCCGAGCCGGGTGGCCAGGACGCGGTCGTAGGCGGAGGGGACGCCGCCGCGCTGGATGTGCCCCAGGGTCGCGGCCCGGGTTTCGATTCCGGTCAGGGCCTCGATTTCCGGCGCGAGGTGTTCACCGATGCCCCCCAGCCGGGGACGGCCGGAAGCGTCCGTGCCGCGCTCGGCCCAGGGCTCGGCGTCGCCTTCCGGAACCCAGCCTTCGGCCACCACTACCAAGGGGGCGCGCCCGCGGTCGTGGGCCTCGCGGACCCACTCGGCGACCTGGGCGGTGGTCACCTTCTGCTCCGGGATGAGGATGGCATGGGCGCCGGAGGCCATGCCGGCGTGCAGGGCAATCCAACCGACATGGCGGCCCATGACCTCGGCGATCATGCACCGGTGGTGCGATTCGCCGGTGGTGCGCAGCCGGTCGATGGCCTCGGTAGCGATCTGGACGGCGGTGTCGAAACCGAACGAGTAGTCCGTGGCGTCAAGGTCGTTGTCAATGGTCTTCGGGACTCCGACAATCGGCAGGCCCGCGTCCGTCAGTTCCCGCGCGCCCGCCAGGGTCCCTTCGCCGCCGATGGCGATGAGCGCATCCACACCCAGGCGGTCCAGCGTGGCCGCGATCTTCTCGGGACCGCCGTTGGGCCCGTCATAGGGATTGGTGCGGGATGTGCCCAGGATGGTGCCGCCCTGTTTGGAAATGCCGCGCACGCGATGGCGGGGCAGGTCGATAATGTCGCCCTCGACCACACCCCGCCAGCCGTCGAGGAAGCCGACAAACTCGTGGTCATAGGACTTGATGCCTTTGAGCACGACGCCGCGGATCACAGCGTTCAGGCCGGGGCAGTCGCCGCCGCTGGTCATGATGCCGATTTTCACTCAGGTCCAACTTTCGTCGCGGGAATTGCCGATCGTCTCCAGAGCGCACCGTCGGGCTCCCTTCGATTCTAGGCAACTCCACCGGCGAGGGCACCCCTGACGCTGCATGCGCCTGCCGCAAAGGTAAAAAATCGCCGCACCGGAAAAGCAGAAGGCCCCCGCGGCGGATCTCGCGGGGACCTTCATTCGGCCGTATTGGGGCAGGAGCTGGCGGCGAAAGCCAGCGGCAGCAGCCGGCGATGACTGCGCTCAGCGGCGGCGGATGCCCTTGCTCTGGAGCAACTTCTCCAGGGCAATGCTGCCGTCATACTTGGGCAGCAGCAGCCAGGCCACCAGATAGGCGGCGACACCGATACCGGGAAAGAGGAAGAGCAACAGGGTAACGATGCGGACCACGGTGGCGTCCCAGCCGAACTTGTCGGCAATGCCGCCGCAGACACCGCCTACCCAGCGGTTGGGGCCGCGGCGGACCGGGATGGAACGGAGAGTCTTGTAAAGGGTGTCCATGGGATCAATGCTTTCGTGTTTGGGACTGATTGTCACTTGTCGTCGGCCTCGGCCGAATTGTCCTTGTTGCGCAGCACGCTCCAGATGCCCCCGGCCACCAGCGCGATGCCGGAACCGATCAGCAGGGCAATCAGGACGTGGCCGACGTTGAAGCTGATGTCCCAGAGCGCACTGAGCAGGACCAGCAGGCCCACTGCTATCGCGATCAGGCCCCAGACAATGGTTCCCGTGCTCGGTCCGGTGATGCCGCCGTTGTTGGATTCAGTGCTCATTGCGAGCCTTCCCTTCCCTGCGCTTCAACAATGTTCACATCGCTGGCAGCGCCTTTGATCTGCAGGATGATGTCCGGTCCTGCGCCGTCGTCGTTGATGATGAAGGAGCGCGGCTGCCACATGCCCGCGGTTTGCCGGCTTTGGCCGTCCGCCTCATATTCGACGTTGCCCATCGCCATCGCGGCCTTGACTTCTACCGGAACGTTTTCGGGCACAATCACCGTTACGGACGCGGCCGCCGCGTTCACCGGCACGACCACGGGGCCGCCGAAGGTGCTGGCGGTGACACCGGTCAGATCCAGGGTTCCGTTGCTGGCCACGATGCTGTAGCCCTCGCTGGCGGGTGCCCCCGATTCGGGAGTCCACGTGGTGGTCGTCCCGACGGCATAGTTGGCGGTCTGCCACTGCACACCGGCGGTAAAGATCAGCGAGAGAACGACGCCGACGGCGGCCAGGAACCCGAGGACGCCCGAGGTGCGGCCGCGGATGCCCAGAACCACGATGCCCAGGCCGATGCACAACAGCGCGACCGCTGTCGCTACCGGCAGCCAGGCGCCGGCCAGGGTGAGGTAGCCCAGCTGGTTCAGTGCCAGCAGGATGCCGCCGGCCAGCAGCGCTGCCCCCAGTGTGAGGGCGATATCGGCACCGGAGGGACCACGCCGCCGGGGTTTCGGCGGCACCGGAGGACGAACTGGCCGGGGTGTGTAACCGGGCCACTGCTGTTCCGTTGCCGGCCTGGATCCCATGGCGGAGGGATCGCCGGCGGCGGTGTGCGGCATGCCAAGCGGACCCAGCGGGACGGTCGGATTTTGCTCCCGTCCGGTCACGCCGTCACCGGGCGGAGCATAGGCTGAACCGGCGGACGGGCCGTAAACAGGCGGAACCGGAGCTCCGGGAGCGCCCGGGGCGGCGAAGCCCTGCGGCGCAGGTCCGTACGGGCCGTAAGCCGGCGGCGGTGTGCTGCGGTTACGGGTAGCGAGCCAGTAGATGAAATAGACGATGGCCCCTAGCCAGATCACCGCCCACAGGAAGCCGCCGAAGTCCCAGCCCTCGGAGAAGAAGCCGAAGGGCCAGGCGAACAGCCCGAGGACGGTGATGATCAGTGCTCCGGTCATGCCCGAGGTCCAGCGGCCGCGACCGGCTTCTTCGGCGTGGATCCTGCCGTCAGTTTCCGGCAGCAGTGCCCAGGCGAGGCCGTACAGCAGGACGCCGATGCCGCCAAAGATAAACAGCAGCACGAAAATGCCGCGGACCAGAATCGGATCGAGTCCGACCCTGTGGGCGATGCCGGAGGCCACGCCACCGACCCAGCGGTCCTGTCCGCGGGGCGTGCCCAAGCTGCGGAACCAGTCGAAGAAGCTGTTGCTGCCGGACGGCTGCGGGGGCGTGTAGGCAGGAGGCGCCGGCGATTCCGTGGCGCGGGCCTCCTCATCGCCGGGACGGTCCGTGGAGCCTTCCGGCCGGGATGGTTCAGAGGGGTGTGAGGTCATAGTTCGATCATTCCAAGCCGCGCCGGTTGGTTCTATGGGGGGCTACCCTGAAGCTTCCCTGACCGGTAGCCGAGGAGCCCTGAGATCCGCGCGGATAGGTTCAGACCCGCCGCCTGGCGTGCTTGGATTAAGGCATGTACGCACCTCTTATCCGTCCCGCCGACCGCATCATTGCGGGCGTTTGCTCCGGGCTGGCTGCCCATCTGGGGCTTTCGGTCAAGGTGGTCAGGATTTCGATGGCCGTACTTACCCTGGCCAGCGGGGCCGGGCTGTTGCTCTATGCCTGGCTTTGGCTGTTGGTTCCGACGGCGGACGAGGCGGCCAGGGCCGACAACGCGGCCTTCAACCCGCGCAACATCGCCGGAAACTTCGCCCGCAACTTCGGCGGACCAAGGCCAGCGGTGATGCCGACGCCGTCCGGCCCTCAGCCGGGAACCGGTGTACCGCCACGGCAACGCCCGGCCGGCAACCCGGCTGCCACAGCCGGGGCTGCGGCTGGCCCCAGCGGCAGGACCCGCACGGCAGAACTCATGCAGCGCGGCGGCTGGGAGATTGCGATCGGCGCAGCGCTGGTCCTGGCCGGCGGAGCCTTCGTCGCCCAGTTGGCAGGCTTCAACGTCCCGTGGGAAACCTGGCTGCCGATGCTCGCCATCGTCACCGGGGCCGTGCTGGCCTGGATGCAGCTGGATAATTCCAGGCGCAGCGGCATCATGGACCGTGCCGGGGCCACCGGCGCGCAGGGACTGGTACGGCTCATCGCGGGACTCGTTTTCGTGGTGGTCGGGATTTTCATTCTGATCTCCGGTTCGATCAGCTGGGACGTGATGTGGCCGACGCTGCTGGCCACGCTCGCCGTCCTGGCCGGCGTCGGCCTGGTCCTGGCTCCGTGGGTCGTAAAGTACTGGACCGATCTCGAAGCCGAACGCTCCGGCAGGATCCGGGAGACGGAACGGGCCGAAATTGCCGCGCACCTGCACGATTCGGTGCTGCAGACGCTGGCCCTGATCCAGAACCGGGCCGCCTCCGAACAGGACGTCACGCGGCTGGCCCGTGCGCAGGAACGCGAACTGCGCGAATGGCTGTACCGGGACAAGCGCAAGGAGGAAGGCAATCTGGTGGACCGGATCAAAGCCGTCGCGGCTGAAATCGAGGACGCGTACGGACACCCGATCGACGTCGTGGCGGTGGGCGATACGCCATTGACGGAACAGCACGAAGCCCTGATCCATGCCACCCGGGAAGCTGTGCAGAACGCGGCCAAGCACGCCGGCGGCAGCATCTCGGTCTACTTGGAAAAGACACCGGGCAGCACGGACGTCTTTGTCCGCGACCGCGGGCCGGGTTTCGACCTCGCCAATGTGCCCGCGGACCGGCTCGGCGTCCGGGAATCCTTGATCCGCAGGATGGAACGCCATGGCGGTGAGGCCCGTATCCGCAACACCGGGAACGGCACCGAAGTACATTTGAGCCTGAAGCATCCTGAGGAAGGAAACCATTCATGACCGACCCCATCCGCATCGTCGTGGTCGATGACCACGCCATCTTCAGGTCGGGATTGAAGGCGGACCTGGATTCCAGGATCGACGTCGCAGCGGAGGCTGCAACCGTGGACGAAGCCATTGCCGTCATCCATGAGGTGAGGCCCGCCGTCGTTCTTCTGGATGTGCATCTGCCCGGCGGCCGCGGTGGCGGGGGTGCCGAAGTGGTCGCCGGCTGTGCGGATCTGCTGGCCACCACCCGGTTCCTGGCACTGAGTGTTTCAGACTCCGCCGAGGACGTTGTGACCGTCATCCGGGCCGGTGCGCGCGGCTATGTCACGAAGACCATTTCGGGAGCGGAGATTTCGGATGCGGTGGTCCGGGTAGCCGGGGGAGATGCGGCCTTCTCTCCGCGGCTGGCCGGATTCGTGCTGGATGCCTTCGGCACCGCCGCTGTTGCTTCCGTTGACGACGAGCTGGACAAGCTCTCGGCCCGCGAGCTGGAGGTCATGCGGCTGATCGCCCGCGGTTACAGCTACAAGGAGGTGGCCAAGGAGCTGTTCATCTCCATCAAGACCGTGGAAACCCATGTGTCGGCGGTGCTGCGCAAACTGCAGCTGTCCTCGCGCCACGAGCTGACGCGCTGGGCCGTGGACCGCCGTATTCTCTGAACAGGGTTAAAGACGGGGTGCCGGCCTTCCCAAGAAGGCCGGCACCCCGGTGAACAGTGCTTACTTGGCGGTACCGAGGAAGTCCTGCAGGCGGCCGATGCCGGTGGCCAGGTCCTCGTCGCCGAGCGCGTAGGAGAGGCGTACGAAGCCGGAGGGGCCGAATGCTTCACCGGGAACGATGGCTACCTCCACCTTGTCCAGCACCAGCGCAGCCAGTTCGGCAGAGGTGGACGGGCGGACGCCGTCGATCTCCTTGCCCAGCAGCCCGCGGACATCCGCGTAGGCGTAGAAGGCGCCCTTCGGCGTCGGGCATTCGATACCTTCGATGGCGTTGAGCCCGTCGACCATGGCCTTGCGGCGGCGGTCGAAGGCGACCTTCATCTCGTCCACCGCCGTCAGCGGCCCGGAGACGGCGGCCAGCGCCGCCATCTGCGAGACGTTCGCGACGTTGGAGGTGGCATGGGACTGCATGTTGGTGGCGGCCTTGATGACATCCTTTGGGCCGACCATCCAGCCCACCCGCCAGCCGGTCATGGCATAGGTCTTGGCTACACCGTTGAGGATCACAACCTTGTCGCCGAGCTCCGGAGCTGCCGTGGCAATGGAAGTGAACGGCACGCCGTCGTACGTGAGGTGTTCGTAGATTTCGTCGGTAATGACCCACAAGCCCTTGGAGGCAGCCCACCGGCCGATTTCCGCAACCTGATCCGGCGAGTACACGGCACCGGTGGGGTTGGACGGCGAAACAAACAGCAGGACTTTGGTGTTCTTGGTCACCGCTGCTTCAAGCTGGTCGATGTTCACCAGATAGCCCTGTTCGGGGCCGGCAAAAATCTCTACCGGGACACCGCCGGCAAGCCGGATTGCTTCCGGGTAGGTGGTCCAGTACGGGGTCGGCACCAGAACCTCGTCCCCCGGATCCAACAGCGTGGCGAAGGATTCATAGACGGCCTGCTTGCCGCCGTTGGTGACCAGCACCTGCGCGGGATCCACCTGGTATCCCGAGTCCCGCATCGTCTTCTCGGCAATAGCCTGCTTCAGCTCCGGAAGCCCGCCGGCGGGGGAGTAGCGGTGGAACCGCGGCTCGCGGGCGGCCTTCACGGCGGCCTCGACAACGTAGTCCGGGGTGGGGAAGTCCGGCTCGCCTGCGCCGAAGCCGATGACCGGACGCCCGGCTGCCTTCAGTGCCTTGGCTTTTGCGTCAACAGCCAGGGTGGCGGATTCGGCGATGGAGGCTATGCGCTGTGAGATGCGCGCGTTGGCAGGCATGGGTTTCCCGTCTTTGAGGCGTCAGAACAAATGGTCCATGGCCCAGTTTAGGGGCTTGCCCCGCGGCCTGTCCTGCTCTATGCCGGGAAAAGCGCTTAGATGAATGCCCTGCAAGCCGTTCGGTTTAATAACGACGCCGGAAATGTTGCATAATGGAGAGTCGCTTGGTGAAGGCGGCATGAGGGCTGGTTCGACGTGAGGGTTTCCCTGACGTAGACTTAGACCTCGGTGTTGAAAAACGCCATGATGGTTTGCGCCCGTATTCCGGGAGCTTGCCTCTTGGTTTCAACGCATAGGGTAGTGGCGCAATTGGTAGCGCAGCGGTCTCCAAAACCGCAGGTTGCAGGTTCGAGTCCTGTCTGCCCTGCGCATAACCGTCTTGGGACGGGAAGCAGCAGTTCAGCAATTCAAAGTATGAAGCTAGCGGCGTTGCCGGCCTCCGCCGGCGGGCCGTGTACCGGACTAGATGAGTGAGGCACAGGTTGACCGAAACGGCTGCCAACAGCTCCAAGGGACGCCCCTCAGGCAGGAAGTCCGACAAGCGCGGATTCTTCGGCAAGATCGTCCTGTTCGTCCGCCAGGTAATCGGTGAGCTGAAAAAGGTGGTCACACCTACCCGCAAGGAACTGCTGAATTACACCCTCGTGGTGATCGCCTTCGTGGTCATCATGATGCTGATCGTGACAGTTTTGGATCTGGCTTTCGGCCAGGGCTCGCTCTACATCTTCGGTGACGGAGCGCCCGAACGGTAGCGTCTTTGCTCAGGATTCTGCCGTGTGCACCGGAGACGGCAACGCGCCGGGCCTGAGGATCAGGCGCCATTGAATCAAAAGAGCTGAAGAAGAAAGCAGGAAGCTAAGTGTCCGAGCAGGAACTCGAGTCGCAGACCACCGAGGAAACCGCTGATCTGGAAGCCGAGGATCAGGCTACTGAGACCGGTGCCGATCAGGCACCGGCTTCCGACGTTCCCGGGGAAGTTTCCGAGGAAACGGAACCGGCCGACGAAGCAACCGTTGAAACCGCACCGGCCGAAGGCGAAGAGCCGGCCGAAGGCGATGAGCCCGACGCAGAGGCTTCCGCAGTGGAGCCCGCCGCGGCCCCTGAAGAGGATCCGGTCGAGGCGTTCCGCGCGAAGCTGCGCCGCCAGGAGGGTGACTGGTACGTTATCCACTCGTACGCTGGCTACGAAAACCGTGTGAAGGTCAATCTGGAGACCCGTATCCAGACCCTGAACATGGAGGACTACATCTTCGAGATCCAGGTCCCCATGGAAGAGGTCGTGGAGATCAAGAACACCACGCGCAAGATCGTCAACCGCGTGCGCATCCCCGGCTACGTGCTGGTCCGCATGGAACTGACGGACGCTTCGTGGGGCGCCGTACGCCACACTCCCGGTGTCACCGGCTTTGTTGGTAACGCCCACAACCCGGTTCCGCTGAGCCTGAACGAAGTGTTCTCCATGCTGGAGCACACCGTCACCGCAGGCAAGACCGAGGGTGGCAAGCCCACCAAGGCCGCCCAGCCCTCGGCTCCCATCACGGTGGACTTCGAGGTCGGCGAATCGGTCACGGTCAACGACGGTCCGTTCGAGACCCTGCCTGCGACGATCTCCGAGATCAAGCCGGAATCCCAGCAGCTGGTGGTACTGGTGACCATCTTCGAGCGCGAGACCCCGGTGACGCTCTCGTTCAACCAGGTCACCAAGATCCAGTAGTAAAGACTTCGCGCAGCCCGGCCCGCTTTAGCCGGACCTGCGCGGGCGGCCGCCACGCCATGGCGGCCAAACCGCCGCCGGCACGCTCCTGTGTCTGCGGTACGTAAATTAGAGAAGGACCCGATATGGCCCCGAAGAAAAAGGTCACCGGCCTCATCAAGCTGCAGATCCAGGCAGGCGCCGCTAACCCGGCACCGCCGATTGGTCCGGCACTTGGTCAGCACGGTGTCAACATCATGGAATTCTGCAAGGCGTACAACGCCGCTACGGAAGCCCAGCGCGGAAATGTGATCCCGGTTGAAATCACGGTTTACGAAGACCGTTCCTTCACCTTCATCACCAAGACCCCGCCGGCTGCAGAACTGATCAAGAAGGCTGCTGGCGTGCAGAAGGGTTCCGCAACCCCGCACACCACCAAGGTAGCCAAGCTGACCCAGGCTCAGGTTGAAGAGATCGCTTCCACCAAGATGGATGACCTCAACGCCAACGACATCCAGGCTGCTGCCAAGATCATCGCCGGCACCGCCCGCTCCATGGGCATCACTGTCGAGGGCTAATTCCCCTAGGCGTTTACGCTGAAAGGCCTGAGGTTTTCCGAGGCCGGAAAGCAAACAAGACAAAACTAAAGAACGACGGCGCCGAACGCCACCTTTTGAAGGTGGCAACGCCGTCGTAGTGGCAGGGCCGGGCGCGGTCCGCAGACCACAACTGCACAAGGAGAAAAAGCAGATGGCAAAGCGCAGCAAAGCATATGAGGCAGCTGTAGCCAAGATCGAGGCGGACAAGCAGTACGCCCCGGTCGAGGCAATCACCCTGGCGAAGGAAAGCAATCCTTCCAAGTTCGACGCCACCGTTGAGGTTGCACTGCGCCTCAGCGTCGACCCCCGCAAGGCTGACCAGATGGTCCGCGGTACGGTCAACCTGCCGCACGGCACCGGTAAGACCGCCCGCGTCCTGGTTTTCGCCACCGGTGACAAGGCTGAAGCCGCAATCGCGGCCGGCGCCGACTTCGTTGGTTCCGATGACCTGATCGAAAAGATCCAGGGCGGCTGGACCGACTTCGACGCCGCCGTGGCAACCCCGGACCTGATGGGCAAGGTTGGACGCCTCGGTAAGGTTCTCGGCCCGCGTAACCTGATGCCGAACCCGAAGACCGGCACCGTGACCCCTGATGTGGCTAAGGCTGTCAATGACATCAAGGGTGGCAAGATCGACTTCCGCGTCGACAAGCACGCCAACCTTCACTTCATCATTGGCAAGGTGTCCTTCGATACCAGCAAGCTGGTGGAGAACTACGCAGCCGCACTGGAAGAGGTGCTTCGCCTGAAGCCGTCCGCTTCCAAGGGCCGCTACATCTCGAAGGCCACCGTGGCGACGACCTTCGGCCCGGGCATCTCCATGGACCCGAACGTCACCAAGGTTTCCACCGAAGCCTAAGGAAGCAATCCTTCCGGATTTTCCACAACAGAACGGCCCAGCATCACGCTGTGGCCGTTCTGTTCATTTAAGCGGCGCTGACCCAAGCGGGCACTGACCCGGCCAGGGCGCCGGTCACTGTTGCCGGCAACCGGCTAGGACTTGGCTACCAGCACGCGGTCAAAGACGAGCCCCGTCGCCTGGGCCTGGACATAGATGTCCACGACGTCCACGGCCCAGTCCTGTGCGCTCCATTCGGACGGCCGGGAGAAACCGGACAGCGATCCGCCCAGCAGCTCACCCCCGTATACAACGGCGAAGACGGTATTGATGGCCTTCTGGCCGCGCCACCCCACTGCCGCGGCGGTTCCGTATGCTGCTCCCCACATAGCTCCGATGGCGAAATGCGCACTGTAGTTCAGCAGTTTACGTCCGCGGATGGACTTGACCTTCACCGGCAGGAACTTCTCCGCCAGCTCTGCGGGCGCATAACTTTCCGGGCGTCCAGTGATCGGCATTTCCACCAGCCTCTGGAAAGCTGTCATGACCGCGGTCCCGACCATTCCTGCCAGCATGCCGCGGCCGATGTGCGCCAGTGCTCGTTTTCCAGCGCGTGCGGTCAAGAGCTCCATACTGCATGGTAGGGCCGTCGGGGCGAACCCGGAAAAGGCTTTGTCGGAAAAGCCTGATGCCGCTGGCATCGAATTAGTGGAGCAGGTAATCTGATTGAGGAAGGTCAATTACTCGAGCGAGGGACGCCATGTCGACGACGTCGGTCACCATGCAGTCCATCCGCATTCCCGACTCGTTGGAAGCCAGGGATGCAGAGGATTTCGTTGCATCCTCTGAGCTGGCCAACCTGGTGACCGGCCTGCTGTGGGGCAATAATGACCTGTGGGTCAGCCCTGCCGCGCGGCTGGAGGGCGCCCGTCCCAATGATTACGAGCAGTCCTTGCTGTGGGCGGCCAAAGACGGGGACAGGCACGTTGGCCGTGCCGTCCTGGAAATGACGAAACAGGACAACCTGCACAACGCCTTCGTGCACGTCATGGTCCATCCCGGCTTCCGCGGACAGGGGATCGCACGCGAACTGCTGCGGACTGCCGAGGCCTCCGCCCAAGACCACGGCAGAAGAGTGCTGCAGTCCTATAGTGAACACCCTGCTGGCTTTGACCCGGAAGCGGCGGATGTCCTGCGGCCGAAGACGGGTGCGGGATCGTTGCCGGGAAGTTCGGCGGCCGTCCGCTTCGCTCGGAACAACGGGTATGAACTGGAGCAGGTTGAGCGCTTCAGTGTCCTCGCTCGTCCGGTGGAAGCCGCCAGGGTGGAGTCCTTGGAGTCGCTGGCTGCTGCGAAGGCCACCGGTTACCGGCTGGTGGTTTGGGAAGACGCCTGCCCGGAGGAATTCGTCGACCAGTATGCCCTGCTGCGGCAGAGAATGAGCACGGATGTGCCGTTGGGCGAGATTGATTATCAGGAGGAAGCCTGGGACCGCGCGAGGGTACGCCAAGGCGAAGAGGAACTTCGACGTAAAGGTGGCCACTCCCTCGTCACCGCGGCCCTGCATGTCCCGAGTAGGGAACTCGCCGGACATACTTTTTTGGATTACTACCCGGAGAAGCCGGACGTTATTTACCAGGAGGACACCCTCGTCCTGCGCGCCCACCGCGGCCACAGCCTGGGCATGCTGATGAAGGCGCATAACCTGCTGCGGGTCGGCAGGCTATGGCCTGAGGGGGAGCGCTTGCTGACATGGAACGCTGCCGAGAACCAGCACATGCTCACCATCAACGATGCCCTGGGGTTTGTCCCTGCCGGGTATGAGGCGGCATGGCAGAAAAAGGCGGGCGCCGGCGCCTGACCGGTTGCCACGGTATGGCCGATTTGGACGTGGCCAACCCTTCGCGTAAGCTTGAACTACCAAAGACCGTCGGTCGTTGATTTCCCCTAAGAATTCAACCGAAAGTCCCATGCCTGGGACGGCCTGCGCAGGTGAACGAAGCAATCCTCCATATCCGGTGCTGCCGGATCTGTGAAGGCCAAGCCCCGTGCATCTGCCCGGGGCGTTTTTTATGCGTGCGACCCGAACCACCGGCACTATTCCCCGGAAGGAGGGTTATGGCAACGCCAAACAAGGTGGCAGCAGTTGAAGAGATCACCACTGATTTCAAGGAATCCAACGCTGCAGTCCTAACCGAATACCGCGGGCTTACCGTTGCACAGCTCAAGGAGCTGCGTGTTTCTCTCGGCCAGGAGACCAAGTTCTCCGTCGTCAAGAACACCCTGACTGGCATTGCAGCCAAGGAAGCCGGCATCGATGCATTCGATGACCAGCTCTCCGGACCCACTGCTATCGCCTTCATCAAGGGTGACGCTGTTGCAGCCGCAAAGTCCCTGACGGATTTCGCAAAGTCCAACCCGCAGCTCGTCATCAAGACCGGTTTCTTCGAGGGCAAAGCCCTGGACGCACCCGGTGTTGCAGCGCTGGCCGCACTCGAGTCCCGTGAGTTCCAGCTGGCACGCGTTGCCGGCGTCCTCAAGGCCCCGATGGCTGCCCTGGCCCGCACTGTCGAGGCACTGCGCGTCAAGCAGGAGGAGAACGGCGGTGCGGCAGACACTGCTGCTGCCGAAGCTCCGGCCGCAGAAGCACCTGCTGCTGAAGAAGCTCCCGCTGCCGAGGCAACCGAGGCTCCGGCCGAGGCTGCTGCCGAAGAGAAGTAAAACTCTCTTCCCAATCCACAACTCTTGGTGCGCGGCCAATGCGCTGAACACCACCTATAGGAAGGACGCCAACCATGGCGAAGCTCACCAACGAAGAGCTCATTGAAGCTTTCAAGGAACTGTCCATCATCGAGCTCTCCGACTTCGTGAAGCTCTTCGAAGAGACCTTCGACGTTACGGCTGCTGCCGTTGCCGTTGCTGGCCCCGCCGCCGGTGGCGCCGCTGAGGCTGCTGAAGAGCAGACCGAATTCGACGTTATCCTCGAAGCTGCTGGCGACAAGAAGATCGCAGTGATCAAGGAAGTTCGCGCCCTGACCTCCCTGGGCCTGAAGGAAGCCAAGGACGTTGTCGACAGCGCTCCGAAGGCTGTTCTCGAAGGTGCAACCAAGGAAGCTGCCGACAAGGCCAAGGAAGCTCTCGAAGCTGCCGGCGCCACCGTCACGGTCAAGTAAGCTTTTCGCAACACCCAAAAGAGCCCCGCACTCAGGTGCGGGGCTCTTTTGTCTGCTCTGGCGGAACGCCGAGGCGTTATTCCGGATCGCTGATATCCGCGACAGTAGCGTTCAGCGCCTTGATCAGAGCATCAGAATCCACAAAGGCAGAGTAGCCGTGCTCACCGGCACCCATGGAGATGCGCCGGCCGGTGATCGCGGCATCGGCATAGACCGGCCAGGCCGTGGTGCTGCCCAGCGGCGTGATAGTACCGCGCTGATAGCCGGTCGCCTCGAAGGCGACGTCGGCAGCAGGCATCGACAGCTTGTTCACCCCGAGCAAGGCGCGCAGCTTCGGCCAGGAGATCTGCCGGTCCCCGGGAATCAGCGCGAACAGGAACGTGCCGTCTTTGTGCTTCACCACGAGCGACTTGACGATATCAGCGGGTGCGATCCCGAGCAGCTGCGCCGCCTCCACCAGGCTCCGAGCCGCCGGACGTGCGATCAATTCCACGTCCAGCTCGCGGTCGCCCGCGTCGGCTAGGAACCTGTCCTTGCCGGTGGCAATGTCAGTCACCGGCTACTCCTCGTCGCGGTACAGCAGGAGCGCCTCGCCCTGGCCTCCGCCGCCGCACAGCGAAACGGCGGCCTTGCCCTGCCTGCGGCGCTTAAGCTCATGGGCTGCATGCAGCGCCAGCCGTGCGCCGGAGGCTCCGATCGGATGCCCCAGTGCGATGGCGCCGCCGTGGAGGTTGCACTTCTCCAGCGGGTAATCCAGATCCTTCAGCGACTGCACGGCAACGGAACCGAAGGCCTCGTTGATTTCGATGAAGTCTAGGTCCGAGGTGCTCCAGCCGGCGCGCTTCAGGGCCTGAGCAATGGCATTGGACGGCTGTGAATGCAGGGAGGTGTCCGGCCCGGCCACCTGGCCGGGTTTGCCGACGACGGCGAGCCACTCAAGTCCGTTGTCTTCGGCATAACCGCGGGTCGCCAGCACGACGGCGGCTGCGCCGTCGGAAAGCGGTGACGAGTTGCCTGCCGTGATGGTGCCGTCCTTGTCAAAGGCCGGCCTCAGCGGCGCCAGCGATTCCACCGTGGTCTGGGGGCGGATACCTTCGTCCTTGGTCAGCACCAGATCATCGCCCTTGCGCTGGGGGACCGTGACGGGGACGATCTCCGCATCGAACACACCGGATTCGGCGGCAGCGGCGGCGCGTTGGTGCGATGCCGCAGCCACTTCGTCCTGGGCGGTGCGGTCGATACTCAGTTCGGTATTCCGCCGTTCCGTTGAGGCACCCATCGACTCGTGGTCGAAAGCATCGGTCAGCCCGTCATGGGCCACTGAGTCGATGACGTTGATGTTGCCGTAGGTCCAGCCCTGCCGGGAACCGGGGAGGACATGCGGTCCGTTGGTCATGGACTCCTGGCCGCCGGCAACTACTACCTCTGCCTCGCCCGCGCGGATCAAGCGGGCCGCATCGGTGATCGCCGCGAGGCCGGAGAGGCACACCTTGTTGATGGTCACGGTGGGAACGTCCCACCCGATGCCGGCTCCGATGGCGCTCTGGCGGGCCGGATTCTGCCCGGCGCCAGCCTGGATGACCTGTCCCATGATGACCGAGTCGACGTTCTCCGCCGGCACGCCGGAGCGCTCGAGGGCCGCCGCGATGGCCTTGCTGCCGAGCTCGACGGCGCTGAAACCCGCCAGCTGTCCGTTGAGCCGGCCCTGCGGAGTGCGGGCACCGCCGAGAATTACCACGTCGTTTCTGTTACCTGACACTGTCCTGTGCTCGCTTTCATCCTTGAAATAGCTGTTCCCGACAGGCTACAGTTAGCTGGCGCGGGAGTTCGATATGCTTCCAATCTGTGGAACGCGGCAACAGCCGCAGATGTTCCGCAGAATGGCCGCCGCAGGATAAGCAGGGAAGCTGCTGCAGGGGAGCCGCGCGGAAGACAAAGCGCTCCGTTGGCAGGGGAGCAGGGCCGGCGCCGGAGATTACGATTCGGCTTCCGCCGCCCGACACGCCGGAAGCAGTTCACCGGCGCAGACAGGCAACGGGATAGTCTGCCTGCTGGACAATTTAGGGGACGTGGCGTAGAGTATAAATCTGCGTCTTCCCTCTTAACCTTCAGCCTTCATATAGCGGTGGGCTTTGCCACGCCTTCCTGTATTTAACAGGAATCCGGGCGGGCTTGGATCATATAGCGGATCCGGTCTGGTTGTGCTTGGCATCTCATGATGCCGGTAGTGCGGAAGCGCGTACAAGCCTGAAGGTCTGTGGAAGGATCCCTCTCTTGGTCGCCTCGAGCACCTCTAATACTGATACCGCTAACAGCCTGCTTGACGCTTCATCGAACGATGGCGCCACCCGCAGGATCTCATTCGCTAAGATTCACGAACCTCTGGACGTTCCCAATCTTCTCGCCCTGCAGACCCACAGCTTCGATTGGCTGGTCGGCAACGAGCGCTGGAAGACCCGCCTTGAGCAGGCGCTGGCCGAAGGCCAGAAGGGCATGGCCACGACGTCGGGTCTGGCGGACATCTTCGAAGAGATCTCCCCGATCGAGGACTTCCAGGGCACCATGTCCCTGAGCTTCTCCGAGCCGGAGTTCGCTGACCCGAAGTACACGATGGCGGAGTGCAAGGACCGCGACGCCACCTATTCCGCTCCGCTGTACGTCAAGGCGGAGTTCATGAACAACAACACGGGCGAAATCAAGCAGCAGACCGTGTTCATGGGCGACTTCCCGCTGATGACCGACAAGGGCACCTTCGTCATCAACGGCACCGAGCGCGTTGTCGTCTCCCAGCTGGTCCGTTCCCCGGGCGCCTACTTCGAGCGTTCCGCCGACAAGACCAGTGACAAGGACATCTTCACCGCCAAGATCATCCCGTCCCGCGGTGCATGGTTCGAACTGGAGATCGACAAGCGCGACCAGGTCGGCGTACGCCTCGACCGCAAGCGCAAGCAGTCCGTCACCGTCTTGCTGAAGGCCCTCGGCTGGACCGAAGGCCAGATCCTGGAGACCTTCGGCGAGTACGACTCCATCCGCGCCACGCTGGAGAAGGACACCACCGAGACCCAGGAAGACGCACTCCTGGACATCTACCGCAAGCTCCGTCCGGGCGAGCCGCCCACCGTGGAAGCTGCCCAGTCCCTGCTGGACAACCTCTACTTCAACCCGAAGCGCTACGATCTGGCCAAGGTTGGCCGCTACAAGATCAACCGCAAGCTGGGCATCGACAAGCCGCTGGATGATCCGGACGCATCTGTTCTGAACAATGACGACATTGTCGCCATGATCAAGTTCCTCGTAGCCCTGCACGCCGGCGAGAAGTCCATTCCGGGCAAGCGTGACGGCGAGGACCACGAGATCCGCGTCGAGGTCGACGACATCGACCACTTCGGCAACCGCCGCATCCGCGCCGTCGGTGAACTGATCGAGAACCAGGTCCGCACCGGTCTTTCCCGTATGGAGCGTGTCGTCCGCGAGCGGATGACCACCCAGGACGTGGAGGCCATTACTCCGCAGACCCTGATCAACATCCGTCCCGTTGTGGCAGCCATTAAGGAGTTCTTCGGAACCTCCCAGCTGTCCCAGTTCATGGACCAGAACAACCCGCTGGCCGGCCTGACGCACAAGCGCCGTCTGTCCGCGCTGGGCCCGGGTGGTCTGTCCCGTGACCGTGCAGGCATGGAAGTCCGTGACGTCCACCCGTCGCACTACGGACGTATGTGCCCCATCGAAACCCCTGAAGGCCCGAACATCGGCCTGATCGGTTCGCTGGCTTCCTACGGCCGCATCAACGCCTTCGGCTTCATCGAGACCCCGTACCGCAAGGTCGTGGACGGCCTGGTCACCGACCAGATCGACTACCTGACCGCGGATGACGAGATCGAGGCCGTGATCGCCCAGGCCAACGCGCCGCTGGACGAGGACAACCGCTTCTCCGAAGAGCTGGTCCTCTGCCGCGAACGCGGTGGCGGTGGCGAGCCGATCCTGACGGAGCCGGCCGAGATCGACTATATGGACGTTTCCCCGCGCCAGATGGTGTCCGTGGCAACCGCCCTGATCCCGTTCCTCGAGCACGACGACGCCAACCGCGCCCTCATGGGTGCGAACATGCAGCGCCAGGCTGTGCCGCTGCTGCGTTCGGAAGCTCCGCTGGTTGGTACCGGCATGGAGCGCTACGCCGCTGTCGACGCCGGTGACTCCGTGGTTGCCGCCAAGGCCGGTGTGGTCACCGAGGTTTCGGCTGACATGGTCACCACCTTGAACGACGACGGCACCGAGACGCACTACCCGATCATGAAGTTCGCGCGCTCCAACCAGGGCAACGCCTACAACCAGCGCGTGCTGGTTGCCGAGGGCCAGCGGGTGGAGGTCAAGAGCATCATCGCCGACGGTCCCTCCACGGACCAGGGCGAACTGGCTCTGGGCAAGAACCTGCTCGTTGCGTTCATGTCCTGGGAAGGCCACAACTACGAGGACGCGATCATCCTGAGCCAGCGCATCGTCTCCGACGACGTGCTGACCTCCATCCACATCGAGGAGCATGAGGTTGACGCCCGCGACACCAAGCTTGGTGCCGAGGAAATCACCCGTGACATCCCGAACGTGAGCGAAGAGGTCCTCTCCCAGCTGGACGAGCGCGGCATCATCCACATCGGTGCCGAGGTCGAAGCAGGCGACATCCTGGTTGGCCGTGTGACCCCGAAGGGTGAAACCGAGCTGACCCCCGAAGAGCGCCTGCTGCGCGCCATCTTCGGTGAGAAGTCGCGCGAAGTCCGCGACACCTCGCTGAAGGTTCCGCACGGCGAGTCCGGTACGGTCATCGGCGTGCGCATCTTCGAGCGCGACAACGACGACGAACTGCCCCCGGGCGTGAACCAGCTGGTCCGCGTCTACGTGGCACAGAAGCGTAAGATCACGGACGGCGACAAGCTCGCCGGCCGCCACGGCAACAAGGGCGTCATCTCCAAGATCCTGCCGATCGAGGACATGCCGTTCATGGAAGATGGCACTCCGGTGGACATCGTCCTCAACCCGCTGGGTGTTCCGGGCCGTATGAACGTCGGCCAGGTACTGGAAATCCACCTTGGCTGGGCCGCGAAGCAAGGCTGGACCATCGAAGGGGACCCGGATTGGGTCAAGAACCTGCCGAACCTGCCGCGCCAGAGTGGTTCAACCACCGTGGCCACCCCGGTCTTCGACGGTGCTTCCGAGCATGAGATCACCGGTCTGCTGGACTCGACCAACGTGACCCGCGACGGCGATCGCCTGATCGGTTCCTCCGGCAAGGCGCGTCTGTTCGACGGCCGCTCCGGCGAGCCGTTCCCGGACCCGATCTCCGTGGGCTACATGTACATCCTGAAGCTGCACCACCTTGTCGATGACAAGATCCACGCACGCTCCACCGGCCCGTACTCCATGATCACCCAGCAGCCGCTTGGTGGTAAGGCCCAGTTCGGTGGCCAGCGCTTCGGCGAAATGGAAGTGTGGGCTCTGGAAGCCTACGGTGCCGCGTACACCCTGCAGGAACTGCTGACCATCAAGTCCGACGACATCCACGGCCGCGTCAAGGTCTACGAAGCCATCGTCAAGGGCGAGAACATCCCCGAACCGGGTGTTCCGGAGTCCTTCAAGGTCTTGATCAAGGAAATGCAGTCGCTGTGCCTGAACGTGGAAGTCCTTTCCACGGACGGCACCACGATTGAAATGCGTGACTCGGATGAAGAAGTCTTCCGGGCCGCGGAGGAACTGGGTATCGATCTGTCCCGCGCAGAGCCCAGCTCCGTCGAAGAGGTCTAGATGAGCGGACCGGCACGGAACCTTCGGAACCCGTGCCGGCTACCGCCGTCGTACCTCTTTCCGTACCCGACACAAGACATTCAGATTTAGAGAACAAGAGAGAACAGGGACCATATGTCCAGCGAATCCTCCTTCGGCCTCATGCGAATTGGCCTTGCCACCGCGGAAGAAATCCGCGACTGGTCTTACGGCGAGGTCAAGAAGCCGGAAACCATCAACTACCGCACCCTCAAGCCCGAGAAGGACGGACTCTTCTGCGAGAAGATCTTCGGCCCGTCCCGGGACTGGGAATGCTACTGCGGTAAGTACAAGCGAGTGCGCTTCAAGGGCATCATCTGCGAGCGTTGTGGCGTTGAAGTCACCCGCGCCAAGGTACGCCGTGAGCGCATGGGCCACATCGAACTGGCCGCACCTGTCACACACATCTGGTATTTCAAGGGCGTTCCCTCCCGTCTGGGCTACCTCCTTGACCTGGCACCGAAGGACCTCGAAAAGGTCATCTACTTCGCCGCCTACATGATCACCAGCGTGGACGAAGAGCGCCGCCACGAAGAACTGCCGAACCTGCAGGCCGAACACGACCTGGAGAAGAAGCAGCTCTCCGACACCCGCGACTCGGACATCGCCGCGATCGCCCGCGACCTGGAAGACGAGCTTGCCCGTCTCGAGGCCGAAGGCGCCAAGGCACCCGAGAAGAAGAAGGCCCGCGACTCCGCCGACCGCCAGATGGCCAACGTCCGCAAGCGTGCGGATGCCGACATCGAGCGCCTCGAGCAGGTCTGGGACCGCTTCAAGAACCTCAAGGTCGCCGACCTCGAAGGTGACGAAGGCCTGTACCGCGAACTGCGTGACCGCTACGGTCTGTACTTCGAGGGCTCCATGGGCGCCGAGTCGATCAAGAAGCGCCTGGAAACCTTCGACATGGTCGCAGAGGCTGAGTCACTGCGCGACACCATCAAGAACGGCAAGGGCCAGCGCAAGACGCGTGCCCTGAAGCGCCTGAAGGTTGTCAACGCGTTCCTGACCACCACCAACAGCCCGCTGGGCATGGTGCTGGACGCCGTCCCGGTGATTCCGCCGGAACTGCGCCCGATGGTCCAGCTCGACGGTGGCCGTTTCGCCACCTCGGACCTGAACGACCTGTACCGCCGCGTGATCAACCGCAACAACCGCCTGAAGCGCCTGCTGGATCTCGGTGCCCCCGAGATCATCGTGAACAACGAAAAGCGCATGCTCCAGGAAGCTGTTGACTCGCTGTTCGACAACGGCCGCCGCGGCCGTCCGGTCACCGGACCGGGCAACCGTCCGCTGAAGTCGCTGTCCGACATGCTCAAGGGCAAGCAGGGACGTTTCCGTCAGAACCTGCTGGGTAAGCGTGTTGACTACTCCGGCCGTTCCGTCATTGTTGTCGGCCCGCAGCTGAAGCTGCACCAGTGCGGTCTGCCCAAGCAGATGGCGCTGGAGCTCTTCAAGCCGTTCGTGATGAAGCGCCTGGTTGACCTCAACCACGCACAGAACATCAAGAGTGCCAAGCGCATGGTGGAGCGTTACCGTCCGCAGGTTTGGGACGTGCTCGAAGAGATCATCACCGAGCACCCGGTCCTGCTGAACCGTGCACCAACCCTGCACCGCCTGGGTATCCAGGCCTTCGAGCCGCAGCTCGTTGAAGGTAAGGCACTCCAGCTGCACCCGCTGGTTTGTGGCGCGTTCAATGCTGACTTTGACGGCGACCAGATGGCAGTCCACCTGCCGCTGAGCCCCGAAGCGCAGGCCGAAGCCCGCATCCTGATGCTGTCCTCGAACAACATCCTGAAGCCGTCGGACGGCCGTCCGGTCACCCTGCCCTCGCAGGATATGATCATCGGTCTGCACCACCTGACGACCAAGCGCGAAGGTTCCGCAGGCGAAGGCCGCGTGTTCACCTCGCCGGCCGAAGCCATCATGGCTTTCGACGCCGGAGAGCTGCACCTGAACTCCGTGGTGAAAATCCGGATCTCCAGCGGGTACGTGCCCAGCGCGGACCAGCCGGCTCCGGAAGGTTGGGAAGCCGGCCAGCCGGCCCTCCTCGAGACCTCGCTGGGCCAGGTCATCTTCAACCAGACGCTGCCCGATGACTACCCCTGGGTTGAGAAGGTTGCGGACAAGGGCCAGCTCTCCACGATCGTCAACGATCTGGCCGAGCGCTACCCGAAGGTTGTTACGGCGGCAACGCTGGACAACCTGAAGGATGCCGGTTTCTACTGGGCTACCCGCTCCGGTGTGACCGTGGCTATCTCCGACATCGAGGCACCGGCCGAGAAGCCCGCCATTATGGAAGGCTACGAAGCGCAGGCTGCCAAGGTTGAGTCGCAGTACGGCAAGGGCCTGATCGCGGACGACGAGCGCCGCCAGGAACTGATCGACATCTGGAACAAGGCCACCAACGAGGTTGCCGACGCGATGCGCAAGAACCTGACCAAGGAGAACACCATCAACCGCATGGTGTCCTCCGGTGCACGTGGTAACTGGCTGCAGATCCGCCAGATTGCCGGTATCCGTGGTCTGGTGGCTAACCCAAAGGGTGAAATCATCCCGCGTCCGATCAAGTCCTCCTACCGTGAGGGCCTGTCGGTTCTGGAATACTTCATTGCCACCCACGGTGCCCGTAAGGGTCTTGCCGATACCGCTCTGCGTACCGCCAACTCGGGTTACCTGACCCGTCGTCTGGTGGACGTGTCCCAGGACGTCATCGTCCGCGAAGAGGACTGCGGTACCGAGCGCGGCCTGAACACCCCGATTGCAGTAGCGGACGCCAACGGCGAGCTGCACCTGCATGAAGACGTGGAGAACTCGGCGTACGCACGTACCCTCGCCACCGACGTCGTTGACGCCGACGGCAAGGTACTGGCTGCGGGCGGTTCCGACGTGGGCGACGTGCTCATCCGCGAGCTCTTCAACGCCGGCATCACCGACATCAAGGTCCGCTCCGTACTCACCTGTGAGTCCGCCGTCGGTACTTGTGCACTGTGCTACGGCCGCTCCCTGGCCACGGGTAAGACCGTGGACATCGGCGAGGCCGTCGGCATCATCGCGGCACAGTCCATCGGTGAGCCCGGTACCCAGCTGACGATGCGTACCTTCCACACCGGTGGTGTTGCCTCTGCAGGCGATATCACCCAGGGTCTGCCGCGTATCCAGGAGCTCTTCGAAGCACGTACCCCCAAGGGTGTTGCTCCGATCTCCGAGGTTGCCGGCCGCATCACCATCGAGGATGGGGAGCGCCAGATGCGCCTCATCGTCACTCCGGACGACGGCTCCGAGGAAATCGCCTACCCGGTGCTGCGCCGTGCGCGTCTGCTGGTCGAAGACGGCCAGCACGTCGAGGTCGGCCAGCAGCTGGTGGTCGGTGCCATCGACCCGAAGCAGGTTCTGCGTATCCTCGGCCCGCGCCAGGCACAGAAGTTCCTGGTAGACGAGGTCCAGCTGGTGTACCGCAGCCAGGGTGTTGGTATCCACGACAAGCACGTCGAGGTTATCGTCCGCCAGATGCTCCGCCGCGTGACCGTCATCGAATCCGGTGAAACGGATCTGCTGCCGGGCGAACTGGCAGAGCGCAGCCGCTTCCAGAAGGAGAACCGCAAGGCGGTATCCGAGGGCAAGACCCCGGCCAACGGCCGTGACGAGCTCATGGGTATCACCAAGGCCTCGCTGGCGACCGAGTCGTGGCTGTCCGCGGCTTCCTTCCAGGAGACCACCCGCGTCCTGACGCAGGCGGCCATGGAAGGCAAGTCGGATCCGCTGCTGGGTCTGAAGGAGAACGTCATCATCGGTAAGCTGATCCCGGCCGGTACCGGCCTGGACCGCTATAACAACGTCACCGTTGAACCGACTGAGGAAGCAAAGGCCAACCTGTTCACCGGCCCGAGCGCGTTCAGCGACTTCGATTACCCCGGTGTCGACGGCGGTCTGACCCCCGAGTTCCACGCCATCCCGCTGGATGACTACGACATGGGCAACGACTACCGCTAGGAAACCGGACCCGAGCGTGCCGGCATTGCCGCCACCCCGGGGACCTCTAGTCACGTAGCAATAGAACACCCCTTGCACCCGGAAACGGGCGCAAGGGGTGTTCTGCGTTTAAGCGTCGGGGGCTTCTTGGTTTTGGGGTGAGCGGTCTCCCGGCCAGTGGCTGCTGGACGCGGGATCGCTCCCTGGCTCCGAGACCGTTCCTTGCCCTAGGACCGTAAACCGGCAGGAACGTTCCCGTGGGAACCGGCAGTTGTGAGAACCTGTTGCCATGGCCAATTCGCGTTCCGGGGACTCCATGCTGGAGCGGTTTGTGCGCATCCTCAGCGCCTTTGACGCCACCCGGTCTTCGATGAGCGTGGCCACGCTGTCACGGCGTGCCGAGGTGCCGCTGGCCACCACCTACCGGCTGGTGGACGAAATGGCCCGTCATGAGCTGTTGAGCAGGGAGCCATCGGGAGAGGTCCGGCTGGGGATGCGGCTGTGGGAGCTCGCCAACCGCAGCTCACCCGCGGTGGACCTGCGCCAGGCGGCCATGCCCTTCATGGAAGACATTCAGTCAGTAGTCCGCCAGCACACCCAGCTGGCGGTACTCAAAGACGATGAAGTCCTGGTCATCGAGCGGCTCTCAAGCAGGGGATCGGTGGTCAACCAGGCGAAGATTGCGGGCCGGATGCCGGTGCACCGGACGGCGATGGGCATGGCGCTGCTGGCCTATGCACCGAACCATGTCCAGGAGTCCTACCTTGCCCGCCACCCCGAGGCGGTGGCCGTGGTGGACGCGGTTTCGTTCGACTTCCGCCGGCATCTGGCGGACATCCGCAAGCGGGGCTATGCCGCCTTCGACGGCCGGGTGGACACAGACACTACCGGCCTGGCTGTTCCCGTGCTGGGCAAGGGCGGGCAGGCCATCGCGGCGATCGGGGTTGTGCTGCCGCTGGGGCTGGAAAACCTGCCTGCGATCGTTCCGGTGCTGATGGCCGGGGCCAGGGGCATCGCCCGTGCCGTGGGAGAGCTGCCGGACTGAAGGTTCCGTGCCACTAGGCATTGCTGCTGCCAAACAGCCTGTCGCTGAAACCCGCGCCGCCGTCGTAATTATCATTCAATGAGAACGGGGGCGCGGGGAGCGTGTCGCCACAGTCACACTGGATCAAGACCTGCCCCACAGTAGTTGAAGGAGATCCACTATGGCTGCACCCGCTCAGATTCTCAAGACCAAAGTCGGCATTGTCGGCGGCGGCCCGGCCGGGCTGATGCTCTCCCATCTGCTGGCCAAGTCCGGCATCGAGAACATCGTGGTGGAAAAGAGGGACCACGAGACCATTCGGACCACCCACCGCGCGGGCATCCTGGAAGCCGGCTCAGTGAAGATGCTGACCGACACGGACGTCAATGGCCGGGTGCTGACCGAGGGCATGGAGCATGAGGGGATTGACCTGCGCTTCAAGGGCGAATCGCACCGCCTGAACTTCCGCGATCTCGTCGACGCCACTGTGACGCTCTACCCGCAGAACGAAGTCTTCGTGGACCTGGCCGCCGCCCGTGAGCGCGACGGCGGCGACGTCCGCTACTCGGTCACCGATACCGAGGTCCTGGACCTGACCACGGATACCCCTAAGATCCGTTTCACCGATGCCGAGGGCCAGGCCTTCGAAATCCACTGCGACATCCTGGTCGGCGCTGACGGTTCGCAGGGCATCTGCAAATGGGCCATCCCGGCTGAACACCGTATCGACAACTTCATCGAGTACCCCTTCGCCTGGTTCGGTATCCTCACCGAGGCGCCGAAGAGCTCCGACGAACTGATCTACGCCAACTCCGAGCACGGCTTCGCGCTGATTTCGCAGCGCAGCGACACGGTTCAGCGGATGTACTTCCAGGCCGACCCGAACGAGGACGCCTCGAAGTGGACCGAGGACCAGATCTGGGCAGAGCTGCAGAAGCGCGTGGATGGCCCGGACGGCTTTGAGCTCAAGCGCGGTCCGATCTTCGAGCAGATGATTCTGAAATTCCGCTCCTATGTCTGTGAGCCGATGCGCTACGGCAACCTGTTCCTGGCCGGCGACGCCGGACACACGGTTCCGCCCACCGGCGCCAAGGGCCTGAATTTGGCCCTCGCGGATGTCAAGGTGCTGTTCGAAGCTATCGACTCCTTCTACGCGACCAAGTCCAAGGACCTGCTGGACGGCTACAGCGAGAAGGCGCTCAAGCGCGTCTGGAAGGCGCAGAACTTCTCCTACTGGATGACCAGCATGCTGCACACCCGCAAGGATGCCAATCCGTTCGAGGTCAAGCGCGCTCTGGGTGAACTGGAGACCGTGGCGAGCTCGCGCTACGGGCAGCAGTACCTCGCCGAGTCCTACACCGGTTGGCCGCACAGCTAACCGAGACTAGAAACACTCCAGGGAAGGAGCGAGACCATGACAGCAAATACCGACGAGACGTTCGACGAGAGCCACGTGATCGAAAATGACAGCGCCGTGATTGATTCCGACGCAGCCGCTGACAGCCAGGACTTCATCACCAACCAGATCACTAAGATCCACGATGAGTACCAGCAGGGCAAGGCCGAGGGGAAGCCGGAGGAAACGCAGCCGCGGATCGACTTCGCCCCGTACCGCAGCTCCGTGCTGCGCCACCCCACCAAGGACCTGCACCATGCGGATCCGGAGACCATCGAACTGTGGTCGCCCGCCTTCGGCCACCGCGACGTGCATGCGCTGGAAGCGGACCTGACCATCCAGCACAACGGCGAGCCTCTCGGTGAGCGCATCGTGGTCCGCGGCAAGGTGCTCGATGGCGCCGGCCGGCCGGTCCGCAACCAGCTGGTGGAAATCTGGCAGGCCAACGCAGCCGGCCGCTACATCCACAAGCGCGACCAGCACCCGGCCCCGATCGACCCGAACTTCACCGGTGTTGGCCGCTGCCTGACCGGCGATGACGGCTCGTACGAGTTCACCACCATCAAGCCGGCCCCGTACCCCTGGAAGAACCATCACAATGCGTGGCGCCCGGCGCACATCCACTTCTCGCTGTTCGGCACCGACTTCACCCAGCGCATGATCACGCAGATGTACTTCCCCGGCGATCCGCTCTTTTCCCTGGATCCGATTTACCAGTCCATCACGGACCAGAAGGCCCGCGACCGTCTGGTCGCCACCTACGACCACAATGTCACCAGCCACGAGTGGGCCACCGGCTACACCTGGGACATTGTGCTCTCCGGCAGCAACCGCACCTGGATGGAAGACGAGGACGCAGAGTAATGACGCAGAACTCCACACAGCTTGTAGCAACCCCCGGCCAGACCATCGGCCCGTTCTACGGTTATGCGCTGCCGTACGAGAAGGACAGCCAGCTGGTCCACCGCGCGCACCCCGGCTCCATCCGGCTGCACGGCGTGGTCTACGACGGCCAGGGCACACCCATCCCGGACGCCCTGCTGGAAATCTGGCAGGCCGACGAGAGCGGTGTCATTTCCCGGGAGACGGGCTCGCTGGTACGCGATAACCACACCTTCACCGGCTTCGGCCGCGTTGCTGTGGACAACGAAGGCCACTACACCTTCACTACGGTCAATCCGGGGGCTACGCAGGAGGGCAAAGCCCCGTTCATCTCGCTGGTGGTTTTCGCCCGCGGCCTGCTGAACAAGCTGCACACCCGCATCTACCTGCCCGAAGACACCGGGGCCCTGGCCAGCGATCCGCTGCTTTCCTCGCTGCCGGAGGAGCGCCGCAGGACCCTGATCGCTACGCGCGAGGCCAACGGAGACCTGTACTTCGACATCCGCCTGCAGGGTGACAACGAGACGGTCTTCCTGAGCTACCCGGGAGCATAACTACACATGAATCCAGCGGATAACGCTGATTTCGGGCTGCTGTCCCCGGCTTCGGCCGGGACAGCAGCGTCCCGTTTAACCAGCGATTACCAATTCATCCAAGCCATGCTCGACGTCGAACTCCAGTGGGTCCGCGTCCTCGCCGATGCGGGCTATATCGACGCCGGACTCCTCCCCACGGTCGAAGCAGCCTCCACCGCCGGGCAGTACGATGCGGCGTCCCTGGCCGAACGCGCGCAGGGCGGCGGCAACCCGGTCATCCCGTTGCTCGGCGATCTGCGCGCACGCGTGAAGGAGTCCTCACCCGCGGCCGCAGCGGCAATCCACAAGGGCGCCACCAGCCAGGACATCCTGGACAGCGCCCTGCTGCTGATGGCCAGCCGCACCCTCGAGGTCATTCTTGCGGACCTGAAGACCGCCGCGGCGGCGTTGGCCCGGCTGGCCGAAACGCACCGCGGCACGGTCACCGTGGCCCGCACGCTGACCCAGCACTCGCTGCCGAGCACGTTCGGGCTCAAGGCCGCAAACTGGCTTTCCGGCGTCGGTCAGGCCGGGGTGCAGCTGTCCGAGGTGGCCGGCAGGCTGCCGCTGCAGTGGGGCGGCGCTGCCGGAACCATGGCAGCGCTGGCTTCCGTGGCCGCCAAGGGGCCCCAAAACAAAACTGCCAACAACGACGGCGGGGCGCTGGCTTTGGCTGCGCAGCTCGCCGAACGGCTGGGGTTGGCCGATCCGGTGGCGCCGTGGCAGACCAACCGGCTGCCGGTCACCGCGCTGGCCGCCGCCCTGGCCGATGTGCTCGCCGCCGCGGGAAAGATCGCCAACGACGTGCTGCTGCTCAGCCGCCCCGAATTCGGCGAACTGTCCGAACCCCGGGCAGAAGGGCGCGGAGTCTCCTCGGCCATGCCGCAGAAGCAGAACCCGGTGCTCTCCGTCCTGATCCGCAGCGCAGCCTTGGCCGCACCGGGCCACCTGGCCCAGGTCCAGGCCGCCGCCGCGGGCGCCATCGACGAGCGCCCGGACGGTTCCTGGCATGTGGAGTGGCAGGCCCTGCGCCAGCTGCTGCGCCTGGCCGGGGGAGCGGCCGCCAAACTGGCCGAACTCGCGGACGGCCTGGTTGTGCACGCGGACCGGATGCAGGAGAACCTGGCCATCACCGGTCCGCTGGTCGTCAGCGAGAAAATCATGGCCACGGTCGCCCCGCTGCTGGATGACGGCGCGGCCGGATCGGGCAAGCCCAAAGTGCAGGCACTGGTCAACGAGTCCCTCACCGGCGGGACACCGTTCGCGCAGCGGCTGCGTGGCGCCGTGCCGCAGGACAAGCTGTCGGATGCCGACCTGCAGGCGCTGCTGGACCCGGCCGGCTACCTGGGCCAAAGCGATGAACTGATCACTCGGATCATTGAACATTATTCAGATTGGAGCCAAGCATGAGCATTCCCCAGATCACTCCCACCCTGCTGTCCGAGGGCAGCGGCAAGCCGGTCCTGATCGCCGGCGCCGGACTGGGCACAGGCGCCAAGGCCCTGTGGATCGACACCGTGCCGTTCCTGGACGACTTCCAGGTTGTCGGCGTGGACCTGCCCGGCCACGGGGCCAGCCCCGCGTCCACCGAAACGTTCACGGTGGCCGAGCTCGCCTCCGGCGTCGTCAATGCCGTGGAGAAGCTGCGCGCGGCCGGCGACATCGCCGCGGACCAGAAGATCTATTACGCCGGTGTCTCGCTGGCCGGCGCCCTGGGACTGCAGCTCGGCGTTGACTACCCGGAGTTCTTCGCCGGCATCGGCGTGATCTGCTCGGGTGCCAAGATCGGCGAGCCGCAGTCCTGGCTGGACCGCGCGGAGACCGTCCGGGCGTCCGGCACACCCACCATGGTGACCGGATCGGCGCAGCGCTGGTTCGCCCCGGGCTTCATCGAGAAGAACGCAGAAGCCACCACCCGCCTGCTGCACACCCTGCAGGACGCGGACCGCTTTGCCTACGCGCACTGCTGCGAGGCGCTGGCCGGTTTCGACGTGCGCGGGCAGCTCGGCCAAATCTCCACCCCGGTGCTGGCGATTGCCGGCGGCCAGGACGAGGTCTGCCCGCCGCCCCTCGCCGAAGCAACGGCGGCCGGCGTACGGAACGGCCGAGCCGCCGTCGTCGATTCGGCGGCCCACCAGGCACCACTGGAGGCACCTGAGGAAACGGCGAAGCTGCTGCGCGAATTCTTCCTCGCCGGCTAACACCCCAAACGCAAGCCACCTGAAGAGAACCACCACCAAGCCAACAAGGAGCACCACCGGTGAGCGAGACAACCCCGACATTCGATCCGGCCCAGACCCAGCAGGATGTGTACGACGACGGCATGAAGGTACGCCGCGAAGTGCTTGGCGATGCACACGTGGACCGCGCCAACAGCTCGATCGACGAGTTCACGCAGGAGTTCCAGGAGCTGATTACGCGCTACGCCTGGGGGACCATCTGGACGCGCGAAGGGCTGCCGCGGACCACCCGCAGCGCCATCACGCTGACCGCGATGATCGCCAACGGCTACTGGGAGGAGCTGGCCATGCATGTGCGGGCGGCGCTGACCAACGGCATGACCCGGGACGAGATCAAGGAAGTCATCCTTCAGTCCGCCATTTACTGCAGTGTTCCCGCCGCGAACGTCGCCTTCAAGGTGGCCCAGGGCGTGTTCGCCACCCTTGACGAGGATCACGCGAAGTAGCTATAGTTCATATCACGTACATCTGTTCGAGAAGCGAACTCCGGGTTAGGTGATCAGCAGAAGAACAGAGGCGAGAACTTTTTCAGCACCTCATCCGGCCCGGCCGCACAGCCAGAGCAAGGCTGCACGGCCGGGACCGGGACTGTCTCCGCGCCCCGAGCGAAGGGCCGCGGTCTAAGGAGCCCGTAGTGAACCAGGCGTACCTCTATGACGCTATCCGCACCCCCTTCGGTAAATTCGGCGGGGGTTTGGCCGGCGTCAGGCCTGACGATCTGGCCGCCGAGGTAGTCAAGGCCTCCGTAGCGCGGGCACCCGGCCTGGACCCGGAGCGCATTGACGAAGTGATCTTCGGCAACGCCAATGGCGCCGGCGAGGAAAACCGCAACGTGGCCCGCATGGCCACCCTGCTGGCAGGCCTGCCCACCTCCATTCCGGGCACCACCGTGAACCGCCTCTGCGGCTCCAGCCTGGACGCAGCCATCATCGCCTCCCGCCAGATCAACGCCGGTGAGGCCGACGTCACGCTGATCGGCGGCGTCGAGTCCATGAGCCGCGCCCCCTGGGTGCTTCCGAAGACTGCCAAGCCCTACCCGGCCGGCGACATGACGTTGGCTTCCACCACGCTCGGCTGGCGCCTGGTGAACAAGAACATGCCCAAGGAGTGGACCGTCTCGCTGGGCGAGGCCACCGAGCAGCTGCGCGAACGCCATGGAATCAGCCGCGAACGCCAGGACGAATTCGCCGCAGCGTCGCACAAGCTGGCCGACGCCGCCTGGAACGAGGGCAAGTACGAGAACCTCGTGGTTTCCGTCCCGGGCACCGAGCTCACGCGGGACGAGAGCATCCGCCCGACCAGCACGCCGGACGTCCTCGCGGGCCTGAAGACCGTGTTCCGCCCGGTCGGCGACGGCCCCGAGGGCGGCACCGTGACCGCCGGCAACGCCTCACCGCTTAACGACGGCGCCTCCGCGGCCCTGCTGGGCAGCGAGGCCGGCGCCGAGGTGCTCGGCATGGAGCCGCTGGCCCGCATTGCCGGCCGCGGCGCCGCTGCCCTGGAACCGCAGTTCTTCGGGTTCGCGCCGGTCGAGGCCGCCAACCAGGCCCTCAAGCGCGCGGGCATCAGCTGGGGCGACGTTGCCGCCGTCGAACTCAACGAGGCCTTCGCCGCGCAGTCGCTGGCATGCATCGACGCCTGGGACATCGACCCGGCGATCGTCAATGCCTGGGGCGGCGCGGTGGCCATCGGCCACCCGCTGGGCGCCTCCGGCATCCGCATTCTCGGCACCTTGGCCCGCCGCCTGCAGGCCAGCGGCCAGCGCTGGGGCGTGGCCGCAATCTGCATCGGCGTGGGCCAGGGCCTCGCCGTCGTGCTTGAAAACGTCAACGCCAAGTAAGTAATCAAGAGAGGCTTGAGCATGCTCAACATTGCACAAACAGCCCAGGAAGCGGTGGAGGGCGTTCATGACGGCGCCACCGTGCTGATCGGCGGCTTCGGCAACGCCGGCCAGCCGATGGAGCTGATCGACGCGCTGCTCGAATGCGGCGCGAAGGACCTGACCGTGATCAACAACAACGCGGGCCAGGCCGACGCCGGTCTGGCGCTGCTGATCAAGGAGCGCCGGGTCAAGAAGATTATCTGTTCCTTCCCTCGGCAGTCCGACTCCTGGCATTTCGACGCCGCCTACCGGGCCGGCGAAATCGAGTTGGAACTGGTGCCGCAGGGCAACCTGGCCGAGCGCATCCGTGCCGCCGGCGCCGGTATCGGCGGTTTCTTCACTCCCACCGGTTACGGCACCATGCTGGCCGAGGGCAAGGAAACCCGCGAGATCGACGGCCGGGGCTACGTCTACGAGACGCCGATCCACGCCGACTTCGCGCTGATCAAGGCCCTGAAGTCGGACAAGACGGGCAACCTGGTCTACCGCAAGACCGCCCGCAACTTCGGCCCGATCATGGCCGCCGCCGCCAAAAAGTCCATTGTGCAGGTTTCCGAGATCGTGGAAACCGGGCAGCTGGATCCCGAGGTGGTCATCACCCCGGGCATCTATGTGGACACCGTCGTCAAGATTGCGGCGCCCGCAACCGCCGCGGCAGAACAGAAGGTAAGCAAGTGAGCGAGAAAATCGGCCGCGACGAGCTGGCCCAACTTGTAGCCAAGGACATCAAGCCCGGATCCTTCGTGAACCTGGGCATCGGCCAGCCGACGCTGGTCTCGAACTACCTGACCCCGGAACAGGACATCACCCTGCACACCGAGAACGGCATGCTGGGCATGGGCCCGGTAGCCCAGGGTGACGAGATCGACGAAGACCTGATCAACGCGGGCAAGATTCCGGTCACGGAACTGCCCGGGGCGTCCTACTTCCATCATGCTGACTCCTTCGCCATCATGCGCGGCGGCCACCTGGATGTCTGCGTGCTCGGGGCCTTCCAGGTCTCCGCCACCGGCGACCTGGCCAACTGGCACACCGGCGCCCCGGACGCCATCCCGGCCGTGGGCGGGGCCATGGACCTGGCCACCGGTGCCAAGGACGTCTACGTGATGATGTCCCTGTTCACCAAGGATGGCCAGTCCAAGCTGGTTCCGGAATGCACCTACCCCGTGACGGGCGTGGATTGCGTGACCCGCATATACACTAATGAGGCTGTATTCCTGATTACGAAGGACGGCGTCCGCGTGCGCGAAACCTTCGGAACCACCATCGAGGAACTGCAGGCCAAGATGGAAGTGAAGCTGCTTCCGGCCGAATAACCGCAACTGACCTGCGCACTGCGCAGTAGGGAATGATGACCGAGACCAAACTGCCGGGCGACCAGTTCGTCCAGTCGCTCGCCCGCGGCCTTGCCGTGATCCGTGCCTTCGACGCCGATCACATCAGCATGACCCTCAGTGAGGTCTCCAAACGAACGGGACTGACCCGTGCCACGGCCCGCCGTTTCCTGCACACCCTGGTTGACCTGGGGTACGTGCGGACGGACGGGCGGGTGTTCGAGCTGACAGCCCTGGTGCTGCAGCTCGGATACTCCTATCTGGCCGGGCAGTCCCTTCCCCAATTGGTGCAGCCGCTGCTCGAAGAGCTCTCCGAGGAACTGCACGAATCCACCTCGGCCTCGATTCTCGACGGCGACGACATCGTCTACATCGCACGCATCCACACCAGGCGGATCATGACGGTGGGCATCACGGTAGGTACCCGGTTCCCGGCCTACGCCACCTCGATGGGACGGGTGCTGCTCGCCGGGCTGCCGGCCGACCAGCTGGACGAGTACCTGTCCCGGGCGGAGCTCAAGCCGCTCACCCCGCGGACCATCAGCGACCCCGAGCGGCTTCGCGCCGAACTGGACAATGTCCGCGCGCAGGGTTGGGCGTTGGTGGACCAGGAGCTCGAAAACGGCCTGCGTTCCGTGGCCGTCCCGATCCTCCAACCGGACGGCACAGTGGTCGCCGCGCTGAACATGTCCATGCAGGCCTCGCTGGCCGACGGCACGGACCTGGACCAGGCCGTCTTCGAAGCGCTCCCCAAACTCCAGGCAGTCTCCGCCAAGATCACCGACGCCCTGCGCGCCCAGCACTAGCTTTCTGCCGCCGGATTTTTACGCGGTTTTCTGCCGCCGGCGGAATCCAATGCCTTTCCGCGGGCGATCCGGGCTGCACCCGCGTACCGCCTGTTATCTTTTTGTTATATTGGCTGTCTATGCCTGAATTGACCAGACAAGCCGCCATCAGGGGAGAACAGCCTGCTGCCACGCCGCAGCGGCGCAAATTCCTGCCCGAAGTCCAGGCCCTGCGCGCCCTTGCCGTGCTTCTCGTGGTGGTCTACCACCTGCAGCCCGGCTGGCTTCGCGGCGGATTTGTCGGCGTCGATGTCTTCTTCGTCATCTCCGGTTTCCTGATCACCGGACACATGCTGCGCGAAGTCCAGCGGACGGGCAGACTCTCGCTGGCCGCGTTCTGGGCCGCGCGGGCCCGGCGCATCCTGCCGGCAGCCCTGGTGACCATCGCCGCGGTCTGCCTGGCCACCTTCCTGCTGAGCCCGGCAACCCAGTGGGGGAGGATAGGTTCGCAGGCACTGGCCTCCACGTTTTACACGCAGAACTGGGTGCTCGCCGCCGACTCCACCGACTATATGGCGGCCGGCAACAGCGCCACCCCGCTGCAGCACTTCTGGTCGCTGGCCGTGGAGGAACAGTTCTACCTGTTCTGGCCGCTGCTGATGCTCCTTGCCGTGGCGCTCGGCCGGCGCTGGCGGGGAAAACGCGGGCGACAACTGCCTGCCGTGGTGTCGGTCTTCGCCGTGGTGGCGGCGGCGTCGCTGGTCTTCAGCATCTGGTTTACGGCCACGGGCAGTCCGGCGGCATACTTCATCACCCCCACCCGGATCTGGGAGCTCGCCCTCGGCGGGCTGCTCGCGGCGACTTTGACCTACACAGACCGCTGGCTGCGCGCCCGCAAGGTCCTGGCGCTGGCCGGAGCGGTTGCCATTCTCACCGCCGCCCTGACCTTCAGCGGCGCCACACCCTTCCCGGGTGCCGCCGCGCTGCTGCCTGTGCTCGGGACCATGGCCGTCATCGCCGCCGGGCGCACTGTGGGCGCCGCGTCGCTGCACACCATCATCGACCGCCGGCCCGTGCAGTGGCTGGGGAATGTCTCCTACTCCCTCTACCTCTGGCACTGGCCGCTGGCGGTGTACTACCGTACCCTCGCGGACCGGCCGCCGGGTGTATGGGAGAGCCTGTTCCTGCTGGCGGCCTCGCTGGGACTGGCGGCGGCGAGCTACTACTTCATTGAGACCCCGGTCCGTAAGGCCGGCTGGCTGTCGGCGCATCCGTGGCGTCCCATCGGCGCCGGCATTGTGGCCATGGGCCTGATCGGGACGCTCGCGCTGGCCCCCGGGCAGCAGCGCGAGCAGTTGGTGGCCGAACGCGCGGTGCAGACGCAGCAGTTGCTGGACGCCCCGCCATCGCAATTCGGGGCAAAGGCGATGGACGCCAGCGCCGACAAGAGCTTCGCCGGCGCAAATGAAGCCATCGTGCCGGATCCGAACAAGGCGATGGAGGACGAGTTCGACTTCGGCGACTGCGTGGCGCAGCAGCGCGATGCCGAGACGCCGGAGTGCGAATACGACTATCGCAAGAACGAGGGTGGACCCACCGTTGCGCTGGTGGGAGACTCCCACGCGGGGCAGTGGGTGCCCGCACTGGACGTCCTGGCCAAGGAGCGTGGCTGGAATCTGGTCACCTACATCCACAACTCGTGCCCGTTCACGCCGGAGCGGCGGGTGCTCGAGGCCGAGGGTAAATCCGTCTGCACCGAACCCAACGCACGGACCCTGGAACGGCTGGTCGACAGGGGCGATGTGGACGCGGTGATCACGTCCTATTTCTCTTCCTCGGTCTTCGAGGACACGGACACCGGCCACCGCCCTGGAGTAGTGGGCATGGCCGGGTACTGGAACACGCTGGCCGACGCCGGCATCGATGTCTACCCGATCGTGGACACCCCGGCACCGCGGCCGGGAGCGGATCCGCGGGACTGCGTGGACCTGCACTATGGCGAGCCCGAGCGCTGCAGCCAGCCGCGGTCCGAGGGCTTCGACGGCAAGGACATCACCCGTGAGGCAGCCGCCCTGGCGCCGCGGGCCCGGGTGGTCGACCTCTCGGACAAGTTCTGCGGCGCGGATTCCTGCCCGATGGTGATCGGCAACGTCATGCTTTACCGGGACTTCAACCACGTCACCCGGACCTACATGCTGACCCTCGTCGACCGGCTGGGGGAGGAGCTCGCGGCCGCCAAAGCGGAGTGAATCGCGGCAGGATTATGCCGCGTTCATGTCGAGTGCACCGTTTGTTTACCTGGGCATGACTGACTTAGCAGCCATGGAGACCAAACAGGCGGAAGGAAAAGTGCGCAAGTTCCTGCCCGAAATCCAGGCCTTGCGGGCGTTGGCAGTCCTGATGGTGGTGGTCTACCACCTCGAGCCGCGGTGGCTGCCCGGTGGGTTTGTCGGCGTCGACGTTTTCTTCGTCATTTCCGGTTTCCTGATCACCGGACACATGCTGCGCGAGGTGGCCCGGACGGGGACCGTCTCGTTGCGCCATTTCTGGGGCGCACGCATCCGGCGCATCCTGCCAGCAGCGCTGCTCACCGTCGTCGTTGTCCTGGTGGTCACGCTGATGATCGCTCCGATGACGCAGTGGCCGCAGATCGGCATCCAGGCGCTGGCCTCCACCTTCTACGTGCAGAACTGGGCCTTGGCCTCCAACTCGGTGGACTACCTCGCCGCCACGGAATCCGCCACTGCCCTGCAGCACTTCTGGTCGCTTGCTGTGGAGGAGCAGTTTTATGTGTTCTGGCCGCTGCTGGTCCTGCTGGCGGCCTACCTGGTCCGCAGGTCCAACGCGCGGCTGCAGGCCGGCGGGCAATTGCGCCGTGCGAGTTACTCGGTCACCCGCTGCGTGGGCCTGCTCTTCGCACTGGTCACCGCGGCCTCGCTGGTATTCGGGATCTGGTACACCGCAGGCGGCAGTCCGGCTGCCTACTTCATTACGCCTACCCGGATCTGGGAACTCGGGCTTGGCGGGCTGCTGGCACTCGCCTTGACCTACACGGACCGCCTGCCCCATCTGCGCAGCCTCCTTGCCGCCGCAGGCCTGGCCATGATCCTGGCAGCGGCCTTCCTGCTGGACGGTTCGACGCCCTTCCCCGGCACTGCGGCACTGCTCCCGGTCCTGGGCACCATGGCGATTATCGCCGCCGGCCGCACCAGCGGAGAGCTGTCGCTGCACCGGCTGGTGGACCTGAAGCCCGTGCAGTGGACAGGCAACATCTCCTACTCCCTCTACTTGTGGCACTGGCCGCTGATCGTCTTCTACAAGACGGTGGCAGGCATCGAGCCCGGGCCGGTGGCCAGCCTAGCGCTCCTGGCAGCGTCCTTCGGTTTGGCAGCGCTGTGTTACTACTACGTGGAAACCCCGGTACGCCGGTTCGGTTGGCTCAATTCCCAGGCCTGGCGCCCGCTGGCCGCGGGAGCCGCGGCCACCGCGCTGGTGGGCACACTGGCCTTCGTCCCGGGCAACCAACAGGAGCGGATCCTGGCGGAACGCGCAGTCCAGACATCGGCCCTGCTGGCCGCACCTCCCGAAGACTTCGGAGCAGAGGCAATGTCACCCGCCGCGGACCGGGCGTTTGCCGCTGAGTCCGATGTGATCGTGCCGGACCCCAGCCTGGCGAAGGAAGATAATTTCGACGTCGGCGACTGTGCCTCGCTGGCATCGGATCCGGATACGAAGGAATGCGAATTCGGGGACGAAGATGCGGAGAAGACCGTGGCATTGGTCGGGGACTCGCACGCTGCGCAATGGTTTGCCGCGCTGGAGCCGATTGCCGAGAAACAGGACTGGCAGCTGGTGACGTACCTGCACAACTCGTGCCCCTTCACCACGGAAATGCGGGTGGCCGAACGGGACGAGGACCTGCAGTGCACCGAGCCGAACCGCGAAACCCTGAACCGGATCATCGACAGGGGAGACGTGGATGCCGTCGTGACCTCCTACTACGCCAACGTAAACTTTGTGGATTCCGGCACCGGACACCGCCCGGGAGCTGCCGGCTTTGCCGAGAACTGGAACGCGCTGGCCGACGCCGGAATCGGGGTCTATCCACTGATCGACACTCCCCGGCCGCGCGCAGGAGCCATTGCCCCGGACTGCGTGGCGCAGTCCTACGAGCAACCGCAGGAGTGCAACCAGCCGCGCAGCGAAGCGTTCGACGGCCAGGACCTCACGCGGGAAGCCGCGGAACTGGCACCCCGGGCACGGGTGCTGGACCTTTCGGACGCCTTCTGCGGGGAGGATTCCTGTCCCGCCGTCATCGGCAACGTGCTGCTCTACGCGGACAAGAACCACATCACCAGGACTTACATGAAGACGCTGGCGCCGAGGCTCGAGGAAAAGCTGCTGGCAGCCATGGAAGAGGCGCAGTGAGCCTGCTGTCAGAAGCTTCGTTAATCTCTGATAGACTATTACCCGATTGTTTTGTGTGGCAGTGGATGAAGGCCGTTCCGAAGTTTCCGCAGGTTGGGAATTTGGGGATGGAGCCTGTTTCCGGTCCGCGGGGTTCTTGCGCGGTGAATGCCACACCTTTGCATGCCTACCGTCGTTTCAATCCGCAGTAGGCGTGGAGACGACTGGAAAGTGCCTGGCCTCGCAAAAGTGGCGGGGCAAAGCCTAGATAAACGGAGATCACGTAAGTGCCTACGATTAACCAGCTGGTCCGCAAGGGCCGCTCACCCAAGGTCAATAAGACCAAGGCGCCCGCGCTTAAGGGCAGCCCCATGAAGCGCGGCGTCTGCACCCGCGTTTACACCACCACCCCGAAGAAGCCGAACTCCGCTCTTCGTAAGGTAGCCCGTGTCCGCCTCAACGGTGGCATCGAAGTTACCGCCTACATCCCCGGTGTAGGCCACAACCTGCAGGAACACTCCATCGTGCTCGTTCGCGGCGGCCGTGTTAAGGACCTGCCGGGTGTCCGTTACAAGATCGTCCGTGGTGCACTCGACACCCAGGGCGTGAAGAACCGCAAGCAGGCTCGTAGCCGCTACGGCGCGAAGATGGAGAAGAAGTAATATGCCCCGCAAGGGTCCGGCCCCCAAGCGGCCGCTAGTTGTAGATCCCGTCCACGGTTCCCCGCTGGTTACCCAGCTGATCAACAAGGTTCTGGTCGACGGCAAGAAGTCCACTGCAGAGCGCATCGTTTACGGTGCCCTTGAAGGTGTCCAGACCAAGACCGGTGGCGATCCCGTTGCCGCTCTGAAGAAGGCCATGGACAATGTCCGGCCTACCCTCGAGGTCCGCTCCCGCCGTGTCGGTGGCGCCACGTACCAGGTTCCCGTTGAGGTCAAGCCGGGCCGCGCCACGGCTCTGGCACTGCGCTGGCTGGTTGGCTACTCCAAGGCCCGCCGCGAGAAGACCATGACCGAGCGTCTCATGAACGAGATTCTGGACGCCTCGAACGGTCTGGGTGCCGCTGTGAAGCGTCGCGAAGACACCCACAAGATGGCCGAGTCCAACAAGGCCTTCGCTCACTACCGCTGGTAAAAAACCTCTACCCACGACGGCGGCTGGCTGGCTCAGCTGCCCACCGCCGTCGTTGGTTGGGGCTCACCTAAAAAGGGAGAAACTGTGGCACTCGACGTGCTTACCGACCTTAATAAGGTCCGCAATATCGGCATCATGGCCCACATCGATGCCGGCAAGACCACCACTACGGAGCGCATCCTGTTCTACACGGGTGTGAGCCACAAGATCGGCGAAACGCACGACGGTGCTTCGACGACCGACTGGATGGAGCAGGAAAAGGAACGCGGCATCACCATCACCTCTGCCGCGGTGACCTGCTTCTGGGACCAGAACCAGATCAACATCATCGACACCCCGGGCCACGTGGACTTCACGGTTGAGGTCGAGCGCTCCCTGCGCGTTCTCGACGGCGCCGTTGCAGTCTTCGACGGCAAGGAAGGCGTGGAGCCGCAGTCCGAGACTGTGTGGCGCCAGGCCGACAAGTACGAAGTTCCGCGTATCTGCTTCGTCAACAAGATGGACAAGCTCGGTGCGGACTTCTACTACACCGTTGACACCATCATCAACCGCCTGGGTGCCAAGCCGCTGGTTATGCAGCTGCCGATCGGCTCCGAGAGCGACTTCGTCGGTGTCGTGGACCTGCTGACCATGAAGGCCCTGACCTGGCCGGGCGACTCCAAGGGTGACGTCACCATGGGTGCTGCCTACGAGACCGGCCCGATCCCGGCGGAGCTGCAGGCCAAGGCCGAGGAATACCGCGCCAAGCTGGTCGAGGATGTTGCAGAATCTTCCGATGAACTGATGAACAAGTTCCTCGAGGGCGAAGAGCCCACCATCGAGGAGCTCAAGGCCGGCATCCGCAAGATGGTTGTCAACTCGGAGATCTACCCGGTCTTCTGTGGCTCCGCGTTCAAGAACCGCGGCGTGCAGCCGATGCTGGACGCTGTCATCGATTACCTGCCTTCCCCGCTGGACGTTGCGTCGATGATCGGCCACGACCCGCAGAACGAAGAAAAGGAACTGACGCGCAAGCCGAGCGAGGACGAGCCGTTCTCCGCACTTGCGTTCAAGATCGCCGCCCACCCGTTCTTCGGGCAGCTGAACTTCATCCGCGTCTACTCCGGTAAGGCCGTGGCGGGTCAGCAGTTGCTGAACTCCACCAAGGGCAAGAAGGAGCGCCTGGGCAAGCTGTTCCAGATGCACGCCAACAAGGAAATGCCGGTCGACGAGCTGCATGCCGGCCACATCTACGCCGTCATCGGCCTCAAGGACACCACCACCGGCGACACCCTGTGTGCTCCCGATGCCCCGATCGTCCTCGAATCGATGTCCTTCCCGGAGCCGGTGATCTTCGTGGCCATCGAGCCGAAGACCAAGGGCGACCAGGAGAAGCTGTCCACGGCTATCCAGAAGCTCTCCGCCGAGGACCCGACGTTCACCGTCAGCCTGAACGAAGACACCGGCCAGACCGAAATCGGCGGCATGGGCGAGCTCCACCTGGACATCCTGGTGGACCGCATGCGTCGCGAGTTCAAGGTCGAGGCCAACGTCGGTAAGCCGCAGGTGGCATACCGCGAGACGATCAAGAAGGCCGTCGACAAGGTCGACTACACCCACAAGAAGCAGACGGGTGGATCCGGCCAGTTCGCAAAGGTCCAGGTGGCCTTCGAGCCGCTGGATACTTCCGAAGGCGTCTTCTACGAATTCGAGAACAAGGTCACTGGTGGCCGTATCCCCCGCGAGTACATTCCCTCGGTGGATCAAGGTATCCAGAGTGCCCTGCAGCTCGGTGTGCTGGCCGGCTACCCGCTGGTTGGCGTGAAGGCCACTCTGCTTGACGGCGCCTACCACGACGTCGACTCTTCGGAAATGGCGTTCAAGATCGCCGGTTCCCAGGTGCTGAAGGAAGGCGTCAAGCGCGCCAACCCGGTCCTGCTCGAACCGCTGATGGCTGTTGAAGTACGTACCCCTGAGGAATACATGGGCGACGTCATCGGTGACCTGAACTCCCGCCGTGGCATGATCCAGTCCATGGAAGATGCCTCGGGTGTGAAGGTTGTCCGCGCCAACGTGCCGCTGTCCGAGATGTTCGGCTACATCGGCGACCTGCGTTCCAAGACGCAGGGCCGTGCTGTGTACTCGATGCAGTTCGAGAGCTACTCTGAGGTCCCGAAGGCAGTTGCCGACGAGATCATCCAGAAGACGCGCGGCGAGTAAGTTCCGGTAGCGTCCCGGTCCGCCGGGGCAACACCAAACGCAGTGGGCCGGTCACTCCGGTGGGCGGTCCACTGCACCGCAGGCCGAGGGTAACGGCAAGTTGCCGGTACCTGAAGAAATCTGTAATTTCACCAAATACAAAAGCCCGAAGTAGACTTGTTCAGGTTTCGGTAACGAAAAGCGTTACCGAAGAGCAATTCTTCTCAAAACGTTCTAGGAGGAACCCGTGGCGAAGGCAAAGTTCGAGCGGACTAAGCCGCACGTCAACATTGGCACCATCGGTCACGTTGACCACGGTAAGACCACGTTGACCGCTGCTATTTCCAAGGTGCTTCATGACAAGTACCCCGATCTCAACGAGCAGCGTGACTTCGCAGCTATCGACTCTGCCCCGGAAGAGCGCCAGCGCGGTATCACCATCAACATCTCGCACATCGAATACCAGACCGAGAAGCGCCACTACGCACACGTAGACGCTCCCGGTCACGCTGACTACATCAAGAACATGATCACTGGTGCAGCTCAGATGGACGGCGCAATCCTCGTGGTTGCCGCTACCGATGGCCCGATGGCTCAGACCCGCGAGCACGTTCTGCTGGCCCGCCAGGTTGGTGTTCCCTACCTGCTGGTCGCGCTGAACAAGTCCGACATGGTTGAAGACGAAGAGCTCCTCGACCTCGTCGAAATGGAAGTTCGCGAACTGCTCAGCTCGCAGGAGTTCGACGGCGACAACGCTCCCGTCGTGCGCGTTTCCGGCCTGAAGGCGCTGGAAGGCGACCCGCAGTGGGTCAAGTCCGTTGAGGACCTGATGGAAGCCGTTGACGAAAACGTTCCGGACCCGGTCCGCGACAAGGACAAGCCGTTCCTGATGCCGATCGAGGACGTCTTCACCATCACCGGCCGCGGTACGGTTGTAACCGGCCGCGCCGAGCGTGGTACCCTCGCCATCAACTCCGAGGTCGAGATCGTCGGTATCCGTCCGATCCAGAAGACCACGGTCACCGGTATCGAGATGTTCCACAAGCAGCTCGACGAGGCATGGGCCGGCGAGAACTGTGGTCTGCTGCTCCGCGGTATCAAGCGCGAAGACGTAGAGCGCGGCCAGGTTGTTGTGAAGCCGGGTTCCATCACTCCGCACACCGACTTCGAGGCCAACGTCTACATCCTGTCCAAGGATGAAGGCGGACGCCACAACCCGTTCTACTCGAACTACCGCCCGCAGTTCTACTTCCGTACCACGGACGTAACCGGCGTTATCACCCTGCCGGAAGGCACGGAAATGGTTATGCCTGGCGACAACACTGAGATGACCGTTGAGCTCATCCAGCCGATCGCTATGGAAGAGGGCCTCGGCTTCGCTATCCGTGAGGGTGGCCGCACCGTTGGATCCGGTCGCGTTACCAAGATCATCAAGTAATTACTTGGTTCTTGGGTAATCGGCCCGGTGCAGCTGCACCGGAATGAGACCAGGAAAACCCCCGCTGTTTACGCAGCGGGGGTTTTCTGTCTTAACTTCCGTTGACCGGCTCCGGCTGGTCCGAGTGGTGCGTGCTGGCTGGACTCCTCTCAGACGGGCTGGTGGAGGCAGAGAACGTTGCCTTCCGGATCCGCAAACCATGCGCAGCGGAGATTGTCGCTGGTTGCGATGTGGTTGATGGTCTTCAGACCTGGCAGGTCGTAGTCTTCGAATTTGATGCCACGGCCTTCAAGATCCTTCATCTCTGCTTCCAGATCGGCTACCTCGAAACTGACGGCAGTGTTCTGCGACGGAGTGGCATCCGGCCGCCGCAGCAGTTCGAGCGCGGTAGCTCCGTCGGCGGAGAAAATGAAGGTGTCGTCATCCATGAGGCCCTGAGGTTCGAGACCTAGGGACTTCTCGTAGAAATCGCGTGCGCGGTCCAGATCTTTCACGGGCAGGACCGCGGTCATTTTGGTAGTGCTGAGCACTGCGTCCAACTCCCTTCGTGCAATCGGCGTGCGGACACCTACAGAATAGTCTTGCTGGAGCTCTCCGGACCGGTCTGGCAGTGACAAATTTCAGCATGCGCTGGAGTGTTCGCAAAGGACCTGATGGCGAACGTGCTGCTGGTTATCCACAGCCATGGAATGCGGCTCCGGTGCACCGACACGCGTCTCATATACTGAGCGGAACAGTCTCAAATAATGAAGAGGTCCGGGGGATACGGAGCTATTCGCGGTCATCCTGCTGGCCGGCGGGCGTTTCTTGCGGGCTGGTTCATCAGCCTCCGTAGGGCCGGCGCCAAAGAAGCCCCGGGGGAGTGGGCGGCCCTGTTACCGCCGCCGAACCAGGTATATGAGGAGGGCTACCGCCAGGGATTCCTTGATGCACAGCAATGGAGCCCGCCGGCGTTCGGGCTGCATCCGCTGGCGATGCCCCGGCGCCACCGGTTACCACGCGACAGGGACCTTCACCGCAGGCTCCGACGGCGCAGCCCGGTCCAACGTTTAGTCCGCCGTCGCAGAACATGCCGCGGGAGCCTCTGGCTGGGCAGCAGCCGGGCGTCCATCAGGAACAGCCTCTATAGCTGCCTACGAGTTCGTCCGCGGTCGGGATCAACGCGGCGCGATCGTGCTGGCCGTTGCCGCATTGGCTCTGCTGGCCTTCGCAGTCTGGAAATTGATCCGGCACGGCAAGCAAGACGCGGAGCGGCAGTAGGATCGGAGCATGGAGTGGATAGTCTTTTGGATCGTAGTCGGCATTGTGGTGGCCGTGGCGGGGGCCGCCATGTGGGGCCGCAAGTATTTCCGGCATGAAATCGACCGGGCCAAGCGGATCCGTCGCGCCAACCAGGACGGCGAACGCTAGACGCGTACGGGCTTGATGCGCGGAGCGCGGATCGGCGATGGGCCGGGGGCTGCAGGCTGCCGCCGCCGGCACCTCAGCGCCGAAGGCTGCTGGTATCGGCTGCCCGTAGCGACGTGATTTCCTGCAGCCAGTTGTAAGAGGATTTCGGAATGCGCTGCTGGGTTTCGAAATCCACGTAAACCAGTCCGAAGCGTTGGCTGTAGCCGGCGGCCCACTCGAAGTTGTCCATCAGCGTCCAGATGTAATAGCCCCGCAGGTCGATCGATTCGGCTGGCCCGCCGGGAGCGGTGGCATTCAGAGCCGCCGCCAGATGGTCACTGAGATAGTTGATGCGCTTTACATCGGCAACGTGCGGCTCCAATGTCAGGGCATCCTGAACCACCACATCGGGGAAGCTGGCGCCGCCCTCGGTGATGAAGACCGGCGGCAACCCTGGATACCTGTTCGCCATTTCCGTCAGGGCGACGGCGAGATACTCGGGTGCGATGGGCCAACCGAAAGCCGTGCGGTCGTACTGCGGCCAACCGGTGATGTGGAAGGGCAGGTCCGGACTGTCCTCAAGCATATGCTCCGGCACCCCCTCCGGAATGGCATCCGGACCGGTGTTAGGTCCCGAGCCGGGTGCAATCCTGGTCGGAAAGTAGTAATTCAACCCGTAGAAATCCAGCGGCTGGCTCATGATCGCCAGATCCTCCGGGGAAACATCCGTGAGGTAATGCAGGAACGGTGTCAGCAGCGGATTGAAGTCCGAATAGCGCCCGAGCAGGACCGGGTCGGAGAACATCGCGTTGTGCAGGATGTCGAAGAGCTCCACCATCAGGTCATTGGCAAAGCCGCCGCGGGCGGAGACCACGGGGGAATACACGTTGGTGATGCCGAGTTCGCCGGGAACGTTGGCACTGCGCAGCGCCTGAATGCTCAGCCCATGGGCCAGAATCATATGGTGCGCCGCGGGCAAGGCCTCGAACAGGCCGGGATAACCCGGAGCATGGATGCCCAGCGCATAGCCGTTGAGGGCGACTGTGGTGGGTTCATTGATAGTGACCCAGCGGTGGACCCGGTCACCGAAGGCCTCCGCGGCGAGCCCGGCGAAGTCAGCCAGCCGGTAAGCGGTCTCGCGGTTGAGCCATCCGCCGGCCTGCTCGAGTGGCAGCGGAGTGTCCCAGTGGTAGAGCGTGCACATGGGGGAGATGCCGCGCTCGAGCAGCTGGTCGAGGAGCCGGTCGTAGAAATCGATGCCTGCCTGGTTGACCTGACCGCGGCCGTCCGGCTGGATACGCGGCCAGGAAAGGGAGAAGCGGTACGAGTCGACGCCGAGCGCATGCAGCAGTTCGACGTCTTCGGGCATCCGGTGATAGTGGTCGCAGGCGACGTCGGCCCGGTCACCGTTGACGATGTGGCCTTCCTGCTGGGAGAAGGCGTCCCAACCCGAGGGCCCGCGGCCGTCCTCAGCCACGGCACCTTCGATTTGGAAGGCTGCCGTGGCAACTCCCAGCGTGAAGTCAGGCGGGATCAGTGCTGCCAGGCTCTGCGGTGTCATGCCCATGATCAAGTCCTTAGATCAAGCCGCCGGCGGCCGGAAGAGCCGTCGATAATCAGAAGCATCTCACTTCAAGGCGGCTGCGTCACGGCAATTTGTGGCGTCCGCAGACAAATAGCTATGGTGGGGGAGGAACACATTAATAGTTCAGAGCGGGCCGGAGTCTATACCCGGCCGGTGCAGATGCCCGGCAACCCGGCGCAGATTGGCGTTTCATGCCGATATCTGCCACACTAGATGAGTTGTTCAAGCGCTTCCTTATGTCGTCGTGCGAAACCGCGTCCCGCCCGGGATAATGCCCGGGGCCAGGGTCAGGTTCCACTAGGCGGAGAAGCCCAAATATAACCCGCCCCAATCTTGCATGGGTTCGTGCGCAGAATATTCGCGACACGCCCGAGCGCGGGGGTCGGAGCCTCGGCAGGGTGAGGAACCCGGAAATATCCGGATTCAGTCTGTTGGAGGAGCGCCAGGTGCGGACTTGATCCGGCCGGAGGGGCGCAGACCGGAAATTAACAGAGCAGCACTGAGAAAGAGAGCGGAGACGCCATGGCGGGACAGAAAATCCGCATCCGTCTGAAGTCATATGACCATGAGGTCATTGATGTTTCAGCACGGAAGATCGTTGAGACGGTCACGCGTGCAGGCGCAACGGTAGTCGGCCCCGTGCCGCTGCCCACCGAGAAGAACGTGTACTGCGTTATTCGTTCGCCGCACAAGTACAAGGACAGCCGTGAGCACTTTGAAATGCGTACTCACAAGCGTCTGATCGACATTATTGACCCCACGCCGAAGGCCGTTGACTCGCTCATGCGTCTTGACCTGCCTGCTGACGTGAACATCGAAATCAAGCTGTAGGGGAGTGCGGATAAATATGTCTACCACTACACGCCAGGTAAAGGGACTGCTGGGCACCAAGCTCGGCATGACCCAGGTCTGGGACGAGAACAACCGCCTTGTGCCGGTAACTGTCGTCCAGGCTGACTCCAACGTCATCACTCAGCTGCGCAATGCAGATGTTGATGGTTACACCGCCGTTCAGATCGGCTTCGGCCAGATCGACCCCCGCAAGGTGTCCAAGCCGCTGGCTGGCCACTTTGAGAAGGCCGGTGTCACCCCCCGCCGCCACGTAGTTGAACTGCGCACCTCAGATGCAGACACCTACGAGCTGGGCCAGGAGCTCTCCGTGGAGACTTTCGAAGCCGGCCAGAAGGTCGACGTCGTCGGAACCTCCAAGGGTAAGGGCTTCGCCGGTGTTATGAAGCGTCACGGCTTCCATGGTGTTGGTGCCTCCCACGGTGCCCACAAGAACCACCGTAAGCCCGGTTCCATCGGTGGCGCGTCCACCCCGGGCCGCGTCTTCAAGGGCCTCAAGATGGCCGGCCGTATGGGCGCCGTCCGCCACACCACACTGAACCTGACCGTTCACGCTGTGGACACTGAGAAGTCGCTGCTCTTGATCAAGGGTGCCGTTCCCGGTGCCCGCGGCTCGGTCGTTCTCGTCCGTTCCGCTGTGAAGGGAGCCTAGTTCAATGGCTAACACTGTAAATGTCGATCTGCCTGCAGAGATCTTCGACGTACAGACCAACGTGCCGCTGCTGCACCAGGTTGTCGTCGCGCAGCTCGCAGCTGCCCGCCAGGGCACGCATAAGACCAAGACCCGCGCCGAGGTTTCGGGTGCTGGCCGCAAGCCGTTCAAGCAGAAGGGCACCGGCCGCGCCCGTCAGGGTTCCATCCGTGCACCTCACATGACCGGCGGTGGCGTTGTCCACGGTCCGACCCCGCGCGATTACAGCCAGCGCACCCCCAAGAAGATGAAGGCTGCTGCCCTGCGCGGCGCCCTGTCCGACCGGGCACGCAACGGCCGCATCCACGTTCTCGAGTCCCTGGTTTCCGGCGAGAAGCCGAACACCAAGGGTGCCCTCGAGTCCCTGCGGTCCGTCTCTGACCGTAAGAACCTGCTCGTTGTTATCGAGCGCGCCAACGATGTTGCGGCCCTGAGCCTGCGCAACATCGCGGAAGTTCACACGATCTACGTAGATCAGCTGAACACCTACGACGTGCTGATTTCCGACGACGTGGTCTTCACCAAGGCAGCCTACGAGGCTTTCGTCAACAAGGAGGACGCCAAGTGAGCGCGACCACCGCTAAGGACCCCCGCGACGTCGTCATTGCACCCGTCGTTTCGGAGAAGAGCTACGGCCTGATCGACGAAGGTAAGTACACCTTCCTGGTCGACCCGCGCTCGAACAAGACCGAGATCAAGCTGGCCGTGGAGAAAATCTTCTCCGTCAAGGTCGACTCGATCAACACCATCAACCGTGCCGGGAAGCGCAAGCGCACCCGTTTCGGATGGGGACAGCGCAAGAACACCAAGCGCGCAATTGTCACCCTGAAGGAAGGCACAATCGACATCTTCGGCGGTCCGCTTTCTTAAGCGGAGACCACTTTAACGAGGAAATAAACTATGGGAATCCGTAAACACAAGCCGACTACGCCGGGCCGCCGCGGCTCTAGCGTTGCCGACTTTGCTGAAATCACGCGATCGACGCCGGAAAAGTCGTTGGTTCGTCCCCTGACCAAGTCGGGCGGCCGTAACAACTCCGGTAAGATCACTACCCGCCATAAGGGTGGTGGCCACAAGCGCGCCTACCGTCTGATCGACTTCCGTCGTCACGACAAGGACGGCGTGCCGGCCAAGGTTGCCGAGATCGAATATGATCCGAACCGTACCGCCCGTATCGCACTGCTGCACTACGTTGATGGCACCAAGCGTTACATCCTTGCTCCGGCCAAGCTGAAGCAGGGCGACGTTGTTGAGGCCGGCGCCAGCGCCGACATCAAGCCCGGCAACAACCTGCCGCTGCGCAACATCCCCGTGGGTACTGTTATCCACGCCGTTGAACTGCGTCCTGGCGGCGGTGCCAAGATGGCCCGCTCCGCCGGTGCCTCGGTACAGCTCGTTGCCAAGGAAGGCAAGTACGGCCAGCTCCGTCTGCCTTCCGGCGAAATCCGCAACGTTGACGTGCGCTGCCGCGCATCCATCGGCGAGGTCGGCAACGCCGAGCAGTCCAACATCAACTGGGGCAAGGCCGGCCGCCTGCGCTGGAAGGGCGTTCGCCCGACCGTCCGTGGTGTGGCTATGAACCCGATCGACCACCCGCACGGTGGTGGTGAAGGTAAGACCTCCGGTGGACGCCACCCGGTCAACCCGAACGGTAAGCCTGAGGGCCGTACCCGCCGCCCCAACAAGGAAAGCGACAAGCTCATTGTGCGTCGCCGTCGTACTGGCAAGAACAAGCGATAGGAGCCTGGAGACATGCCACGCAGCCTGAAGAAAGGCCCCTTCGTCGATCAGCACCTCTTTGTCAAGGTAGCTGCAGAGAACGAAAAGGGCACCAAGAACGTCATTAAGACGTGGTCCCGCCGTTCGATGATCGTTCCCGACATGCTCGGGCACACGATCGCCGTACACGACGGACGCAAGCACATTCCGGTGTTTGTCACCGAGTCGATGGTCGGGCACAAGCTCGGCGAATTCGCCCCGACGCGGACTTTCCGCGGCCATGTGAAGGACGACCGTAAGGGCAAGCGCCGCTAGGCGCTCGCTCGTACGGCAGAAGACGAGAGAAGGAAAGCAATGGAAGCCAAGGCTATTGCGCGCCATATTCGCGTGACGCCTATGAAGGCCCGGCGCGTCGTCAACCTTGTTCGTGGCAAGCAGGCGAATGAGGCTCTGGCAATTCTGAAGTTTGCCCCGCAGGCAGCTTCGGAGCCGGTCAGCAAGGTACTCGCATCGGCAGTCGCCAACGCCCGCGTTCTCGCGGACCGTGACGGCGTCGCCTTTGACGAGAGCGACCTGTACATCAGCGAAGCATTTGTCGATGAAGGCCCGACCATGAAGCGGTTCCAGCCGCGTGCCCAGGGCCGCGCCTACCGCATCAACAAGCGGACCAGCCACATCACACTTGTTGTCGCTACCCCGGAGAAAGAGGAGGACCAGTAAGTGGGACAGAAAGTAAACCCGCACGGATTCCGACTCGGTATCACCACCGACCACGTTTCCCACTGGTTCGCTGACAGCAACAAGGCCGGCCAGCGTTACAAGGACTTCGTTCGCGAAGACGTCAAGATCCGCCAGCTTATGTCCACGGGCATGGAGCGGGCAGGTATTGCCAAGGTTGAGATCGAGCGCACCCGTGACCGTGTCCGCGTGGACATCCACACCGCACGCCCCGGTATCGTTATCGGCCGCCGCGGTGCAGAAGCTGACCGCATCCGCGGCGAGCTCGAAAAGCTGACCGGCAAGCAGGTTCAGCTGAACATCCTTGAGGTCAAGAACCCCGAGATCGAAGCACAGCTCGTTGCCCAGGGCATCGCCGAGCAGCTGACTTCCCGCGTGGCTTTCCGCCGCGCGATGAAGAAGGCAATGCAGTCCGCACAGCGGGCCGGCGCCAAGGGTATCCGCGTTCAGTGCTCCGGCCGCCTGGGTGGCGCCGAAATGAGCCGTTCGGAGTTCTACCGCGAAGGCCGTGTGCCCCTGCACACCCTCCGCGCGAACATCGACTACGGTTTCTTCGAAGCCAAGACCACCTTCGGCCGCATCGGCGTGAAGGTCTGGATCTACAAGGGCGACGTTACTGCCAAGGAACTGGCTGCGCAGCAGGCTGCAGCTCCGTCCCGCGGCCGTGGCGGAGACCGTCCGGGCCGCGGCCCGGCGGACCGCGGTGGCGAACGCCGTCGTCGTAATGACCGTCCTGCTCAGGCTTCGGCCGATGCAGCTCCCAAGGCCGAGGCTCCGGCTGCTGAAGCAGCTGCCGCTCCGGCTGCCGAAGGAGGACAGGCTTAAATGCTTATCCCACGTCGAGTCAAGCACCGTAAGCAGCACCACCCGGGTCGTTCCGGCGCTGCAACGGGCGGCACCCAGGTCAGCTTCGGCGAGTGGGGTATCCAGGCGCTTACGCCTGCATACGTCACCAACCGGCAGATCGAAGCAGCCCGTATCGCGATGACCCGCCACATCAAGCGTGGCGGTAAGGTCTGGATCAATATTTATCCGGACCGCCCCCTGACGAAGAAGCCGGCCGAAACCCGTATGGGTTCCGGTAAGGGTTCGCCGGAGTGGTGGGTTGCCAACGTCAAGCCGGGCCGGGTTCTGTTCGAACTCTCCGGTGTCAGTGAAGAGGTAGCTCGCGAGGCACTGCGCCTGGCGATCCACAAGCTCCCGTTGAAGGCACGCATTGTGCGTCGCGAAGGTGGTGAATAGAAATGGCAATTGGTTCAAAAGAATTGGCAACAGACCAGCTCGAGACTTTCGATAAGGACCGTCTCGTAGAAGAGCTGCGCAAGGCCAAGGAGGAACTGTTCAACCTCCGTTTCCAGTCCGCCACCGGTCAGCTGGAGAACCACGGCCGCCTCAAGGCAGTCAAGCGTGACATCGCCCGCATCTACACGGTGCTGCGTGAGCGCGAGCTGGGCATCCGCCCCGAGGTCGTAGCTCCCGTTGAGGAAGCTAAGACCGAGAAGAAGGCAAAGAAGTCCAAGAAGGCCGAGCCTGCAGAAGAAGCAGAGACTCCGGCCACCGAGGATGATGCCAAATGAGTGAGAAGGAAGCATCTGTGACTGAAGCAGCACAGGCTCGTGGCAACCGGAAGACCGCCCGCGGCTACGTTGTCTCGGACAAGATGGATAAGACCATCGTCGTCGAGATCGAAGACCGCAAGAAGCACGCCCTTTACGGGAAGGTTCTTCGTCGGAACTCCAAGATCAAGGCCCATGACGAGCAGAACACCGCCGGCATCGGCGACCTGGTCGTCGTCGCCGAGACTCGTCCGCTGTCCGCTACCAAGCGGTGGCGCCTGGTCGAGATCGTCGAAAAGGCTAAGTAAACCCTAGGGTTTACGGTTGGGCCCGTCCGTTTCGACGGGCGGGCCCAACCCCTTAGATTTCCCGCCCCATAGCTGGTTTCCGGCAGTTGCCGCAAACCAGTCGGGACCGGGTTTGAAGGGGAGCGATCCCCTTGAAAAATACGAGCCCCTGGCCGCTTAGTTCTCGGAAAAATCCGGTGAATTTCGCGTCTGGGGTGTCTTAGTAATAAACTAGTAATCTTGCCTGTGCCGTTTGGAAAGACTATCCACCTTTCCGTATGGACAGAATAGGCAAATTCCCACTTCCGCCTTCGGCCCACGCTTGCGCGCGGGCAGGGGGAGTCCGGGGTGGGGGTATCCCATATCCGTTCCGCAAGGCTCACATGATGAGAACCAGCGCGACGACAGGAGTAATAAGTGATTCAGCAGGAGTCGCGGCTTAAGGTCGCCGACAACACGGGTGCCAAGGAAATCTTGACCATCCGCGTTCTCGGTGGATCCGGACGTCGCTACGCAGGCATTGGCGACGTCATCGTTGCCACCGTCAAGGACGCAATTCCCGGCGGCAACGTCAAGAAGGGTGACATCGTCAAAGCTGTCATCGTTCGTACCAAGAAGGAACGCCGCCGTGCGGACGGTTCCTACATCAAGTTCGATGAAAACGCTGCAGTGATCCTGAAGAACGACGGCGACCCCCGCGGTACCCGTATCTTCGGCCCGGTTGGCCGTGAGCTTCGCGATAAGAAGTTCATGAAGATCATCTCGCTTGCTCCGGAGGTGCTGTAGTCCATGGCTGCAAAGTTCAAGATCAAGAAGGGTGACCTGGTTCAGGTCATCACCGGTGCCAAGCAGGAGCGCGGCGGCGACCGCGGCAAGCAGGGCAAGGTCCTCAAGGTTTTCCCGGAGACCAACCGCGTACTGGTTGAAGGCGTAAACACCGTCACCAAGCACACCAAGGTCGGTCAGTCGCAGCGCGGCACGAAGACCGGTGGCATCGAGACCGTAGAGGCCCCGCTGCACATCTCCAACGTTGCCGTTGTTGACCCCGAGACCAAGAAGCCGACCCGTGTTGGCTACCGCACCGAGACCGTCGAGCGTGATGGCCGTGAGCGCACTGTGCGTATCCGCGTTGCCAAGAGCTCCGGGAAGGATCTCTAATGACTGAGACCGTCACCAAGATCGTCCCCCGTCTGAAGACCCGTTACGCAGAAGAGATCAAGCAGACTCTGCGCGACGAGTTCAAGTACGTCAACGTCAACCAGGTTCCGCGCCTTGTCAAGGTTGTTGTGAACATGGGTGTTGGAGATGCCGCCAAGGACTCCAAGCTCATCGACGGCGCAGTGCGCGATCTGACCCAGATCACCGGCCAGAAGCCCCAGGTCACCAAGGCCCGCAAGTCCATTGCACAGTTCAAGCTGCGCGAAGGCATGCCGATCGGCGCGCACGCAACACTGCGCGGCGACCGTATGTGGGAATTCGTTGACCGTCTGGTCAGCCTGGCTCTGCCCCGTATCCGCGACTTCCGCGGCCTCAACGGCAAGCAGTTCGATGGCAATGGTAACTACACCTTCGGTCTGACCGAACAGGCAATGTTCCACGAGATCGATCAGGACAAGATCGACCGCGTCCGCGGTATGGATATCACTGTAGTGACTACCGCAAAGACCGACGACGAGGGTCGTGCGCTGCTCAAGGCGCTTGGCTTCCCGTTCAAGACCGAAGATTAATTCAACTACGTAAAAGGTCCCGTTCCGCTGGTTGAGCCTGCCGGAACAAGGAAACCGTTACGAGGAAGGGCAAGAGCCCACAATGACTATGACAGATCCTGTCGCAGACATGCTGACTCGTCTGCGCAATGCAAACTCGGCTTACCACGAATCCGTGTCCATGCCGTACAGCAAACTCAAGGCACGCGTTGCCGACATCCTGAAGGCCGAAGGTTACATCGCCGGCTGGAAGGAAGAGGAAGCTGAGGTTGGCAAAAAGCTGACCATTGAACTGAAGTTCGGCCCGAGCCGGGAGCGTTCTATCGCCGGTATCCGCCGTATTTCCAAGCCCGGTCTCCGCGTCTACGCGAAGTCCACCAACCTGCCGCACGTGCTGGGTGGCCTGGGTATCGCAATCCTGTCCACCTCTTCCGGGCTGATGACTGATCGTCAGGCCGGCAAGAAGGGCGTGGGCGGCGAAGTCCTCGCTTACGTCTGGTAACGGAAAGGAAGAGATAAAATGTCACGTATTGGACGTCTCCCCATCACCGTTCCCGCCGGCGTAGAGGTCAAGGTCGACGGCAACGTTGTCTCCGTCAAGGGCACCAAGGGAGAACTGACCCACGCGGTTGCTTCCCCGATTCAGGTAGCCCTGGACGAGAGCACGCTGACCGTGTCCCGCCCGAACGACGAGCGCGAATCCCGTTCCCTCCACGGCCTGACCCGCACCCTGATCAACAACATGATCATCGGTGTGACCGAAGGCTACAAGAAGGACCTCGAGATCGTTGGTACCGGTTACCGCGTACAGGCCAAGGGTTCGGACCTCGAGTTCGCCCTGGGCTACAGCCACCCGGTTGCCATCAAGGCACCCGAAGGCATCACCTTTGCAGTAGAGGGTCCGACCAAGCTCTCTGTATCGGGAATCAATAAGCAGCAGGTCGGCGAGGTTGCTGCCAACATCCGCAAGCTGCGGAAGCCGGACCCCTACAAGGGCAAGGGCATCCGTTACGCAGGCGAGCAGATCCGCCGCAAGGTCGGAAAGGCTGGTAAGTAACCATGGCTCTCGGAATTAAGGGTAAGAGCAAGTCCGCTGCACGCGGCCGCCGCCACCTGCGCGTCCGTAAGCGCATCACCGGCACCGCGGTCCGTCCGCGTCTGGTTGTCAACCGCTCCGCACGCCACGTATTCGTCCAGGTTGTCGATGACAGCAAGGGCATCACCGTGGCTTCGGCTTCCACCATGGAAGCTGACCTGCGCGGATTCGAAGGTGACAAGACCGCAAAGTCCAAGCGCGTTGGCGAGCTCGTAGCCGAGCGCGCCAAGGCTGCCGGCATCGAGGCCGTTGTCTTCGACCGTGGTGGTAACAAGTACCACGGCCGTGTCGCAGCTGTTGCCGAAGGCGCACGTGAAGGTGGGCTGGCACTGTGACCGCAGAGAATAACGAAAAGGATACTCAGGTGACTGAAGCAACTGAGACCGCCGCAGCCGCGGGTACCGCCGATAAAGCTGCTTCTTCCCAGGATGACCGCCGCGGCGGCCGTCGTGGAGAGCGTGGCGACCGCGGTGGCCGTGGCGAGCGTGGTGGCCGTGGTGGCCGCGACAACGCACGCGATGCCGAGAAGGACAAGTACCTCGAGCGCGTCGTTACCATCAACCGTGTTTCCAAGGTCGTCAAGGGTGGTCGTCGCTTCAGCTTCACCGCTCTGGTAGTTGTCGGCGACGGCAACGGCCTGGTCGGCGTTGGTTACGGCAAGGCGAAGGAAGTTCCCGCAGCTATCGCCAAGGGTGTTGAAGAAGCCAAGAAGTCCTTCTTCCGCGTCCCGATCATCGGCGGCACGGTGCCCCACCGTGTCCAGGGTGAGGCCGCTGCAGGCGTCGTCATGCTCCGTCCGGCCGCTGCCGGTACCGGTGTTATCGCCGGTGGCCCGGTCCGCGCCGTACTTGAGTGCGCCGGTGTCCACGATGTGCTCTCGAAGTCGCTCGGCTCGGCCAACGCGATCAACATTGTGCACGCAACGGTGGACGCACTGCGCCGTCTCGAAGAGCCTCAGGCAGTAGCAGCCCGTCGTGGCCTGCCGCTGGATGAGGTTGTTCCTCCGATCCTGCTCCGCGCAATGCAGCAGCAGAAGGCAGGTGCGTAATGATCCAGACGACTCGTAGCAACTTGGTTGCGTCTGATGCACAGTTGGAAATCACCCAGATTAAGTCCGTCATTGGCGGCAAGCAGAATCAGCGCGACACGCTGCGTTCACTGGGCCTGAAGCGTATCGGACACACCGTTGTCCGTAACGCCGACGCCGTGACCGTGGGCATGCTCAACACTGTTTCTCACCTGGTAAAGGTTGAGGAGGCGAAGTAGAGATGGCAGAAGAGAACAACACTCTGAAGGTCCACCACCTGCGTCCTGCCCCCGGTGCCAAGACCGCCAAGACCCGTGTTGGTCGTGGTGAAGGCTCCAAGGGTAAGACTGCAGGCCGTGGTACCAAGGGTACGAAGGCGCGCTACCAGGTCAAGGCAGGTTTTGCAGGCGGCCAGCTGCCGCTGCACATGCGCCTGCCGAAGCTGCGCGGCTTCAAGAACCCGTACAAGGTGGAATTCCAGGTTGTGAACCTGGATAAGCTCAACGAGCTGTTCCCCGAAGGTGGCGAGGTCACCGTGGAGAACCTGGTCGAAAAGGGCGCGGTTCGCAAGAACCAGCTCGTCAAGGTTCTGGGTACCGGCGACATCACCGTCAAGGTTGATGTGAAGGCTCACGCCTTCTCCGCCAGTGCTGCTGAGAAGATTGCCGCCGCCGGCGGTTCCGTCACGGAGCTGTAGCCAAACGGCTTCGGTAGTGATCTCTCACAACCAATGACTAAACTCTTGGTGGTCGGTGTATTCCGGCCACCAAGAGTTTCATTGGGTTAAAGGCAGTTTACGTTTTAGTCCGCGAGTTATTCCGGACGCGGCCGAGCAGATAGACTCGGTTCTTGTGCATCGCCGCTCGGCGGCATCAAAGACTTTTCAGGAGGACGCTTGCTCAGCGCAATTGGCCGGGTTTTCCGGACGCCGGACCTGCGGCGCAAGTTGTTGTTCACCCTCGCCATCATCACCATTTACCGCGTGGGTGCCTTCATCCCTGCCCCCGGTGTTGATTACGGAAACGTGCAGCAATGCTTGGCGCTCGGCAACACCAGCGGCGGGCTGTACCAGTTCGTCAACCTCTTCAGCGGCGGCGCCCTGCTGCAGGTGTCCATCTTCGCCCTCGGCATCATGCCGTACATTACGGCGAGCATCATCGTGCAGTTGCTGCGGGTGGTCATTCCCCGCTTCCAGGAGCTGCATCAGGAAGGCGCGCAGGGCCAGTCCAAGCTGACCCAGTACACCCGCTACCTGACCATTGCCCTCGGCCTGCTCAACGGCACCACGCTCGTCTCGCTGGCCCGCTCCGGTGCCCTCCTGGGCGACTGCCCGGTACCGATCATTCCGGACGACAGCCTGATCGTGATCGTGCTGCTCATCCTCACGCTGACGGCCGGTACCGGCCTGATCATGTGGATGGGCGAACTGGTCACCGAAAAGGGCGTCGGCAACGGCATGTCCCTGCTGATCTTCGTTTCCATCGCTGCCGGCTTCCCGAGCTCGCTGGGAGAAATCCTGCGGGCACAGGGCGTCAACATCTTCATCGGCGTGATCATCATCGGCCTGTTCACCGTGGCCGCGGTCATCTTCGTGGAGCAGTCCCAGCGCCGCATCCCGGTCCAGTACGCCAAGCGTATGATCGGCCGCCGCACGCTCGGCGGCACCAGCACCTACATTCCGATCAAGGTGAACATGGCCGGTGTTATCCCCGTCATCTTCGCCTCGTCGATGCTCTACCTTCCCTCCCTGGTAGCCCAGTTCAACACCCCCACAGATGGCACCACCCCGCCGCCGGAATGGGTCAACTGGATCAACACCTTCCTGGTCAGCGGAGACCACCCGGTCTACATGGCCGTGTACTTCGCCCTGATCGTTTTCTTCACCTACTTCTACGTGGCCATCACCTTCAACCCTGAAGAGGTGGCGGACAACATGAAAAAGTACGGCGGTTTCATCCCGGGGATCCGGGCCGGCCGCCCCACCGAGGAATACCTCTCCTACGTGCTGTCCCGGATTACCCTTCCGGGCGCGCTTTACCTCGGCGTGATTTCTCTGATTCCGCTGATCGCCCTGGTGCTGATCAACGCGAACCAGAACTTCCCGTTTGGCGGCGTCTCGATCCTCATCATGGTTGGTGTTGGTCTGGAAACCGTGAAACAGATAAATGCCCAGCTACAGCAACGTCACTATGAAGGACTACTGCGATGACAAAGATGCTCATTATTGGCCCGCCCGGATCCGGCAAAGGAACCCAGGCATCACGTATCTCCGAGCGGTTGGGCATCGTCGCCATTTCCACCGGTGATATCTTCCGCGCGAACGTCAAGGAAGAGACCCCGCTGGGCCTCGAGGCGAAGAAGTACATCGACAACGGCGACTTCGTTCCGGACAGCGTCACCAACAACATGGTGCGCGACCGCCTTTCCAAGGACGACGTCGAACCGGGTTTCCTCCTCGACGGCTACCCGCGCACCACGGCGCAGGTAGATGAGCTGGACAGCATCCTGGCCGAGAGCGAGGATCAGCTGGACGTCGTCCTGCAGCTGACTGCCGACGACGAGGAACTGGTCAAGCGTCTGCTGGGCCGCGCGGCGCAGGAAGGCCGCGCCGACGACAACGAAACCGTCATCCGGCACCGCCTGGATCTGTACCACGAGCAGACCGAGGCAGTCGTCTCGCGCTACGAGGAACGCGGCATCGTGACCAAGGTGGACGGACTGGGCGCCATCGACGACGTCACCAACCGCATTATGGAAGCACTCAAGAGCGTCACCGCTTAGCAACGGGAGCTGCCGCTCCAACCTAGGCCCAGGCCCTGATCCTTCGGATTCGTTGGACAGGGCCTGCGGCATTTCGCAAAACAGAAGGAACACAGAACACATGGCATTCGGCCAGCCCAGCATCGAGTACAAGACCAAAGACCAGATCCGCAAAATGCGCAAAGCGGGTCTGGTGGTCAGCCGCGCCCTCGATGCTGCGGTGGCCGCCGCCGTCGTCGGTGCCACCACCAGTGATGTGGACGCAGCCTTCGAAGCCGTCCTCAATGAGGCCGGCGCCAAGAGCAACTTCAAGGGCTACCACGGTTTCCCTGCCACCGTCTGCGTTTCGGTAAACGAGGAAGTTGTCCACGGCATCCCCGGCAACAAAGTGCTCGAGGACGGGGACATCCTCTCCATTGACGGCGGCTGCAGCATCGACGGCTGGCATGGCGACTCCGCGCGGGGCGTCATTGTGGGCACGGCCGATCCCGAAGACCAGCGGCTCTCCGATGTGACCGAGGAAGCCATGTGGCGTGGGATAGCAGCCCTGGCCAACGGCTCGCGCGTCGGCGACATCGGCAACGCCATCGATGACTACGTCAGCAGCGTCGAGGGCAAGCCGCTGGGCATCCTCGAGGACTACGTGGGCCACGGCATCGGCACCGCCATGCATCAGGCGCCCGACGTGCTGAACTACCGCACCAGCCACCGCGGCCCGAAGATCCGTCCTGGCCTGTGCCTGGCCATCGAGCCCATGCTGGTCCGCGGGGACATCGAGACCAAAACCCTGGCCGATGACTGGACGGTCGTCACCACCGACGGCTCGCGCTCGTGCCAGTGGGAACACACGGTTGCCGTGCATGACAAGGGTATCTGGGTTCTCACCGCCGAAGATGGCGGCGCTGCCAAGCTGGCGCCGCTGGGCGTCACCCCGGTTCCGCTGGACTGACCGGCCTCAGTTTCAAGCGAACGACGGCGGCTCTTGGCTTGGTCTTGGAGCGTTGCGTTCGGCGGGTCTCGCCCGGGATGAAAAAACTTTCATCCCAGGCGAGACCTTTTGCGTCCCCGGCACATTAGATAAGTAGATGGCCCGCAAGGGACCTGATTCCGGCTGAGGAACGAACGGCTTCGGCCCGTCAGGATGCATTGCGTGGAGAGTGGTCATCGAGGGTATGGCCGCGGGGCGGTGGGAGCGAACGGCTCACCGCTCCGTGGGCCGGCCACACTTTTCCTCCCAATCCACAGGGCTTTAGGAGCCCGGGAAGGGGCTCTTATATGGTGGAAACATGGGCCGCCAAGTACTGAAACAGCGCAAGTATGCCGTCTTCGCGGCAGTGATCACGGCAGGACTGATCGGAATAGGGGCCGTTCCGGCCGTCGCCGCGGCCAGTCCAGCTCCCCCCGGAACCTCGGAGACGACCTCGACTAAGCAGTCCACCGGCGCGGAACATTGCTGGTTCAACGCCGTTACCTCGGCGTCTGAATGCTACGGAACCGAAGCCGCCTTGGACACCGCACTCGAGCAGCTGGGCGTGGACCAACTGGCCGGCACCGTTGAGCAGACCGCAACCACGCAGTTGGCTGAACCGGCCGTGGCCACCCATGCGGCTGAGCCGGCCGTGGCCACGCAGCAAACCGCCGAGCCGGCCGCAGTAACGCCGGCAACAGCTGGGCCTGCGATGGCAACGCGGCCAATAGCTGCTCAAGCGCCCGTGACCGAGGAGGCGCCGCCGTCGTCGTTTGTTACGGCGGCAATTGTGTACGCGAACGCTGGGTACTCCGGGGACTCGTACCGGATCCTGAACTACGGGGGCTGCTTCGCGGGCGGCTCGGCCTTCATCAATCTGGCCGACGTCGGCTGGAATGACCAGGTCACGTCCTTCCGCGGCTACAACGGCTGCAGCGTGCGGCTGCACGAAGACCGCGACGGCGAAGGGGCTACCTATGGTGACTACCAGTTCTCGAGCTGGATCGGTGCTTTCAATGACCAGGCTTCATCCGCCAGTTTCTTCGGCTAGATGGCAGTCGATGACGAGCCGGCGGCCGACGGGTCGCCGGATGAGTCCGTGCTGCTCCGGCGCTGCGGACGCAGGGACGAAGACGCGTTCGGCGTGCTCTACGAGCGCCATGCCGACGGTGTGCTGCGGTACGTGGGCAGGATCACCGGCGACGTCGGGGCAGCGGAGGAGCTTGCCCAGGAAACCTTCTTCCTCATGTGGGAGAAGGCGAAGCGCATCAAGTGCGTCAACGGCTCCGTCTTCCCCTGGCTCTACACCACAGCCAAATACCTGGCGGCGAACCACCTGCGCAAAAAAGGCAACCAGCACATGCTGGACATCGACCGGATGGACATCGGTCGGGTCCTTGCCGAGGTCTCGACCGAAGAGAAGGTCATTGCGCAGGACACCCTCAACCGGGTCCACCGCGCCGTGTCGGCCATGCCCGAAGCAGACCAGCGGATCTTCCTGGTCCACTTCGTCGGCGGCCGCCCGCACGGCGACATTGCCAAGGAACTCGGCCTGACCAAGGCCGCCGTCAAAAACCGGGTGCTGCGCCTGCGCAACCGGCTGAAAAACCAGTTTTCGGACGTGCTCACAGCGGAAGAAGGTGAATAGGAATGGACGAACTCCAGCTCAGTAAAGCGCGCGTGCGCTCGGCGCTGAATGCTCGGATCACGCGGGACATCGCCCGCCACAAACGACGACGGCGGGTGGTCACCGCTGCGGTCGCCGTGCCGGTGCTGGCCGGTTCCGCCACCGCCGGCTTTGCCATTCTGAACCTCACCGACGACCAGAAGCGCTTCACCGCCATCTGCTACATGGGCTCCACCCCCGATGCCCCGCAGCAGGAGGCGGGCTTTGCCAGCGGCGGCGAGATCGTCGGCACCAATCCGGACGGCAGCGTCATGGTGGACCTGACCGGGGTGCCGCAGCGGATCGACCCGCAGGAACTCTGCGGGGCACTGTGGCGGGAGGCCCCGCTGCCGGAGCCGGGACAGTCTTCGCCGCAGGAACCGGCGCCGGGGGAGGCCCGGTCCGAGGAAGGACGGGACCAATCGGCACCGGGAAGCGAACCGCCGGCCATGGTGACCTGCGTTCGGGACGATTGGCGCTACGCCGTCTTCGCCACGCCGGACGGATTGCCCGCGAATGTCCAGGAGTTCTGCGAAGCCATCGACATGAAGCCCGGCACCATCGACGTCACCAAGCTCTGAGGATCCAATGAACGACGGCGGAGGGCAGCAGCTGGGCGAGGGCGGCTGGACCACGGTGGTCAGAATCGGGGACACGGTCCGCCGGCCGGTCCGCCCGTTCACCGCAACCGTCCAGGAGTACCTCGCACACCTGCACGCCCAGGGCTTCGACGCCGCTCCGGTCCCGCTTGGCTACGACGACGCCGGACGGGAAGTCCTCTCCTATGTCCCGGGCGATGTCCCCGTGGAACCGCTGACCGCAGAGGCAACGGGCCCGGAGGTACTGACCGCGCTGGCCCGGCTCATCCGCCGGATGCACGACGCCGCCCAGGGATGGGTGCCGCCGGAGGATGCGGTGTTCGGCAGCCTACCCGGCATCCGTCCGCCAGAGGTCAAGCCCCTGTTCACCACGCCCGAACTGGTCTCCCATCAGGACTACTGCCCGGGCAACGTCGTCTTCCGCAACGGCGTTCCGGCGGCGCTGATCGATTTCGACCTGGCCAGGCCAACCACCCGGGTCGCCGACGTCGTCAATGCGCTCTACTGGTGGGCGCCGCTCCTGCACCCGGCAGACCGGCCTCCGGCATTGGCGGAAGCTGACATCCCGGCACGGGTGCGGTTGTTCGCCGACGCCTACGGCATGAACGCCGAGCAAAGAAGCACGTTGGTTGATGTCGCCATCCAGCGCGGCCGCAATGCGTCACTCACCGCCAAAGCCGCCGCCGACGCTGACCCGGTCTTCCGGCGCTGGTGGAACGAGGGCGTGAAGGACCGGGTGCCGAGGGCCGAAGCCTGGCTCAGCGACAACTCCGGTCTGATAAGGGCAGCCCTCTAGAGTGAAGGCATGACTTCCTCCATCACCGATGTCCCCGGAATCAAGGTCGGCCAGGTCCAGCGGATCGGCGGGGGCTGGCTGTCCGGCGTCACGGTAGTGCTGCCGCCGCCGGGAACCATCGGTTCCGTGCACGTGGGCGGGGGAGGGCCCGCCACCCACGAAACCGACGCGCTCGATCCAACCACCCTGGTCCCAACAGTGGACGCAGTGGTCCTCACCGGCGGCAGCGCCTTCGGGCTGATCACCGCCCACGGCGCGCAGCGCTGGCTCGAGGAGCAGGACAGAGGCTTCCGGACGGACGCCGGCGTAGTCCCGATCGTGCCCGCGGCAGCGATCTTCGACCTCGGCCGCGGCGGCGATGCCAAGGCCCGCCCGACCGAACAGATGGGGTACGACGCTGCCGCTGCAGCGGGTGCCTCTCCGTACTTTGCGCCGGTGCAGCGGGGCAACGCGGGTGCCGGCACCGGAGCGGCACTGGACTACCAGCGCTATAAAGGGGGAGTGGGCAGCGCTTCGCTGCGGATGAGTGGCGGCAACTCCGATGTGGTCATCGGTGCTATCGCGGTGGTCAACGCGGCCGGCGCCCCCGTTGGCCTCGGTACCGAACAGGTCTCGAGATCAGCTCCCGCACTGCCGCCGCTGCCCACCCAGGCATCGCCACCCAGCCAGGCCCCGCTGAACACGACGCTTTGCGTCATCGCCACCAACGCTGTGCTGGATCCCGCACAGGTCAAGCGCACTGCTTCGGCCTCCCATGCGGGACTGGCAAGAGCGCTCAACCCCTCCCATACCCTCGGAGACGGGGACGTGGTCTTTGGTTTGGCCACCGGCGAGAAGCAACTGGTGCAGGAGGGTCCGGTGACTCCGGTCCTGGAACTGCAGATTTTGGCGGCGGAAGCCGTCCGCCTTGCCATCCTTGACGCGGTGGCGAGTGCCGAGACGGTGGAAACTCCCGCCGTCGTACTTGCAAAGCATCCCGATTTAACTTAAAGCGGCGCGCGGAGTACAGTTATCTGTTGGTTGTCTCTACTTTCGTGCCCGTTGCCGGGCCCGGGGCCGCTCTTTGAGCGCATTCCACCGGAAGTCTAGTGGCAAGCAAAACCCAAAAACTAGCCCCACGCAAGTGGTGGTTACTGACGTTAGCGGAGGATATGGCTAAGAAAGACGGTGTCATAGAGATTGAAGGCACTGTGCAGGAAGCTCTGCCCAACGCGATGTTCCGCGTTGAGCTGACTAACGGACACGTTGTGCTTGCTCACATCTCGGGAAAGATGCGTCAGCACTACATCAGGATCCTCCCAGAGGACCGTGTTGTAGTGGAACTCAGCCCGTACGACCTCTCACGGGGCCGTATCGTCTACCGCTACAAGTAAAGACTTAGCTCCGCGGGCCACCGCGGAAATAGGTAGTTACGCAAGCGACAACTGCAAACGCAAAGGATAACCATGAAGGTCCAGCCGAGCGTCAAGCGGATCTGTGATAAGTGCCAGGTGATTCGTCGCAAGGGCAACGTCATTGTGATCTGCGAGAACCCGCGCCACAAGCAGCGCCAGGGCTAAGCTTCCTGCTTCGAAGCAGGAACTACCCACGCGTAGTAATTCAATAGGCAGTGCAGCAGGATTTCCTGCACACCCCCGGGCTCGGAGGCCGGGGACCTGGTAACAGGGATGCATTGCTTCAGACCTCCGGATACAACAAGGAGAACCGCCATATGGCTCGTCTCGCTGGCGTAGATATTCCCCGCGAAAAGCGGGTAATTATCGCCCTGACTTACATCTACGGCGTGGGTAAGACCCGTGCAGAGCAGATCATCGCGGACACCGGCATCAGCCCGGACACCCGTGTTAAGGACCTCACCGATGCAGAGCTCGTGCAGCTGCGTGACAACATCGAGGGCAACTACAAGGTAGAAGGTGACCTCCGCCGTGAGGTTGCCGCCGACATCCGCCGCAAGGTTGAGATCGGTAGCTACGAAGGTATTCGCCACCGTCGTGGCCTGCCCGTTCGCGGTCAGCGCACCAAGACCAACGCTCGTACCCGTAAGGGCCCGAAGCGCACCGTCGCCGGTAAGAAGAAGACTCGCTAAACAGCCGGTCTGCTAGCTACCAACCAACTTTGTAGGAGAAATATATGCCCCCCAAGACTCGTGGAGCGGTACGTAAGCCGCGTCGCAAGGATAAGAAGAATATCGCGCTCGGACAGGCGCACATCAAGAGCACCTTCAACAACACCATCGTGTCCATCACGGACCCGAACGGTGCTGTTATCTCGTGGGCTTCGGCCGGCGAGGTTGGCTTCAAGGGCTCGCGTAAGTCCACCCCGTTCGCAGCGCAGATGGCTGCTGAGTCCGCTGCAAAGCGTGCCCAGGAGCATGGCCTGAAGAAGGTCGACGTTTTCGTGAAGGGTCCGGGATCCGGACGCGAGACTGCAATCCGTTCGCTGCAGGCCGCTGGCCTCGAGGTTGGCTCCATCTCGGATGTCACCCCCAGCGCCCACAACGGTTGCCGTCCCCCGAAGCGCCGCCGCGTCTAACCAGCCGCCGTTAGGTTCCTTCGGCCGCCGTCGATCCCCATGTAAATGGGAATTACGACGGCGGCTGAAGGTTCCGCTCCCGGCTGTCTAGCCGTTCTTTTCCACCAATTCGTGCTGCGTCATATAGCGGACGCTCGCTGAAAGGAAATCTAAGTGCTCATTGCACAGCGCCCCACCCTTACCGAAGAAGTAGTGGCCGACAACCGCTCACGGTTCGTTATCGAACCGCTTGAGCCGGGCTTTGGCTACACCCTGGGAAACTCTCTTCGCCGCACCCTGCTGTCCTCGATCCCCGGTGCTGCTGTAACCAGCATCCGGATCGACGGTGTGCTGCATGAGTTCACCACCGTTCAGGGTGTGAAGGAAGATGTCACCGAGATCATCCTGAACATCAAGAACCTGGCAGTCTCCTCCGAGCATGACGAGCCAGTGGTCGCCTACCTGCGCAAGCAGGGACCCGGTGTTGTCACCGCTGCGGACATTGCACCGCCGGCCGGCGTGGAATTCCACAACCCGGATCTGCACATCGCCACGCTGAACGAGAAGGGCAAGTTCGAGCTCGAACTGACCATCGAACGCGGCCGTGGCTACGTTTCGGCGAGCCAGAACAAGTCCGGCGACTCGGAGATCGGCCGCATTCCGGTTGACTCCATCTACTCGCCGGTCCTGAAGGTTACCTTCAAGGTTGAGGCAACCCGTGTTGAGCAGCGCACCGACTTCGACCGCCTGATCGTCGACGTCGAAACCAAGGACTCCATTGCACCGCGCGACGCCGTCGCCTCTGCCGGAACCACCCTGGTTGAGCTGTTCGGCCTGGCACGCGAGCTGAACACCCAGGCTGAAGGTATCGAAATCGGCCCGAGCCCCACAGATGCCGCCCTGGCGGCTGACATGGCTCTGCCGATCGAGGACCTTGAGCTGACCGTGCGGTCCTACAACTGCCTCAAGCGTGAGGGCATCCACACCGTGGGTGAGCTCGTTGCCCGCTCCGAGGCTGACCTCATGGACATCCGCAACTTCGGTGCGAAGTCCATCGATGAGGTCAAGGCAAAGCTTGTTGAGCTTGGTCTGTCCCTGAAGGATTCCCCTCCAGGATTCGACCTTGCCGCGCGTGCCGCAGCCATCGAAGAGGACGAAGAAGCCTTCGGCGAGGACGAACTCTAAATCGCAAGAATTCTGCCGTCATGGTGCTCTGTAGCGCCAAGAGCGGCACCATTTGAGGAGAAAACATAATGCCTACCCCCGCTAAGGGTCCGCGCCTCGGAGGCGGTCCGGCTCACGAGCGACTGATGCTCGCCAACCTGGCCGCTGCTCTGTTCGAGCACAAGCGCATCACCACCACTGTTACCAAGGCAAAGCGTCTGCGTCCGTACGCCGAGCGCCTGGTCACCTTCGCCAAGCGCGGAGACCTGGCCTCGCGTCGTCGCGTGCTGTCCCTGATCAGCAACAAGGGCATCGTCCACGAGCTGTTCACCGACATCGCTACCGCCGTCGAGAACCGTGATGGTGGCTACACCCGCATCACCAAGATCGGCAACCGCAAGGGCGACAACGCTCCCATGGCTGTCATCGAACTGGTCCTGGATCCGGTATCCCCGAAGCAGGCCGTTGTGGCCGAAGCTGAGAAGGCTGCCGCCAAGTCCGCTCCGGCTCCGGTTGAGGAAGAGGCCGTTTCGGCCGAATCCGCTTCCTCTGCTTCGGCTGAGTCCGCTGACTCGCCGGCTTCCGCTCCCTCGGCTCCTTCCGCCGAAGAAGCTGCTGAGGCTCCGGAAGCTGACGAGAAGAAGTAATTCTTCGAGTCTGAATCCGGCTAGCATTTAGAGCATGCATTCCCAGAAGCCCGCTGTCCCGCAACCGGACAGCGGGCTTCTGCGTGTCCGGATGAATTTAGCGTACGACGGCGGTCCGTTCAGCGGGTGGGCAATCCAACCGGGATTGCTGACCGTCCAGGGAGTGCTGGAAGAAGCACTTGCCACGCTGCTGCGCCGGCCCATCCGGCTGACCGTGGCCGGCCGGACCGATGCAGGTGTCCACGCCCGCGGCCAGGTGGTGCACTTCGATCTGGAACCGGGGGAGTGGGAGTCGCTCGCCCGCGGCAAGATGATCGATCCATCGGCCTCCCTGCTGCGCCGGCTGCGCGGCGTCATTACCAAGGTCCTCGGCGGCCGCGTCGGCGCACCGGTGCCGTACCGCGATCTCGCCGGCGCCATCGAAGTGCATACTGCCGAGCTGGCCCCGATCGGCTTCGACGCCCGGTTCTCCGCCCTCTGGCGCCGGTACAGCTACCGCATTGCTGACCGCGCCGAGTCGTGGGATCCGCTGACGCGCAACATCACCCTCTGGCACAAGCACGCCCTCGACGTCGATGACCTGAACTCCGCGGCGAGGCGGATTCTGGGAGTGAACGACTACCTGTCCTTCTGCAAGCCGCGCCAGTTCTCCACGACCATCCGCGAACTCCAGGACTTCAGCTTCACCCGCAATAACGACGGCGTTGTGGTCGCCACGGTGCGCGCGGACGCCTTCTGCCACAACATGGTCCGTGCCCTGATCGGTGCGTCGTTAGCTGTTGGTGCGGGGGAGGAGCAGCCGGATTGGCTGCATGAACGCCTCGTCGCCAAGGTCCGGGACTCCAAAACCATACTGGCCCCTCCGCATCCGCTGGTCCTCGAAGAAGTGAAATATCCGGACAACTCCGCTCTGTTCGGCCGCGCCGAGCAGACGCGGGCCCTGCGCACCGCGGAAGACTGACGTCTCCGCCGGCGTACCTTCGCTGAGTGGCCCCGCCTAACGGTCTCTGTCCCTTGCCCACCTTCCGCCGCGATGGCAGACTCGGGTGGACTGGGATGATGCCCGTTGTGATGGCTTCGTTCCGAAACCGACATCGGGCGAGGGCCTCAGGAGGCTGCAATGAACGTGCTGCATCAGGTCGTGGAGAAGCTGGAAGACCTCGAAATACTGGACAAGGTAGCCGAACCGTATGCCGCCATCGTCCATCGGGTATACAAACCCCGATTCTTGCGCAACGTGCTCAGCGGTACGTATCTGGGACACCCGTTGCATCCGCTACTGACCGACCTGCCCATCGGCGCGTGGAGCATGGCTACCCTGCTCGACACTCTGGGCGGAGAGTCTTCCGAACCGGCGGCCGATCTGCTGGTGTTGGCCGGGATTGCCACGGCGATTCCGACTGCCGCATCCGGTTCCAACGACTGGTCCGATACGCAGGGCAAGGAGCGCCGCGTCGGACTGGTGCACGCACTGTCCAACTCAACCGCTGTGAGCCTTTACGCAGCATCGCTTATCGCCCGCAAGAAGGGCAATCGCCAAGCAGGCAAGGTCCTCGGGCTGGCCGGTTTCGGTGTCCTGACGGTCGGCGGCTATCTCGGCGGCTACCTGTCCTACTCCAAAGGGGTCAACGTCAACCGCACCGCCTGGCGCGAAGGTCCTGCAGAATGGCAGACGGTACTTGCGGAGTCCGAGCTGAGCGAGGGCCACCTGCGCAAGGTTGATCTGGACGGAGTTTCCGTGGTGCTGTACCGCGACGGCGGACAGATTCATGCCCTGGACAGCGTGTGCAGTCACATGGGTGGGCCGCTGGAAGAGGGAACTGTCAGCGACGGCTGCGTGACCTGCCCTTGGCACGGCAGCACCTTCCGGCTCTCAGACGGTGGCATAGTCCGCGGCCCGGCGAGCAACCCACAGCCGGTCTACGAGGCGCGCGTCATTGACGGTGGGATCGAAGTCCGCCGGTCACCCGACTCCTGAAACAAGCGGAACTAGTAGCGTTGCCGCAATCATCGACGGGCCAAAGGGGATTTCGGATTTCCTGTTCAATACACGCGCCAGCATGAGGACCACTATCGCCAGTGCGTTCAGGACGAAGGCCCCTACCAGCACCAGCAACCAGGCGTTCAAACCAAGATAGCCCGCATAAAGCCCGACGACGGCGGCTAGCTTCACGTCGCCCATGCCGAGCCCACCCGGCTTGATCAGCGCCATGAGCAGGTACACGGCGAACATTGCCACGCCACCCGTTAGACCCCCGAGCAACTGTAGCCATGAGCCGCTGATCAGGCTGGCGATTCCGAAAAGAGCGAGTGCACCGAGCAGGAACGGCAGCACCAGTCGGTTGGGCAGGAGCTTATGTCGGGCATCGATCGCGCCAAGCGTTATCCCCATTACCGCGAAGTAGAGGAACCCCGGCAGAGCGGGGGCAGTGCCAAACATCCATGCCACCAGTCCGCAGAGCAGCCCGGCCAACACTGCCAGCGGCCCGCGCCAAGTCTGCGGCATCGGTGTACGCTCCTCGCGTTGTGCCAAGGGAAACAGCAGCCAGGCGGCAATAGTTCCGGCAAGGACACATACAAGATCAGGTACAACGGTCATGGCCTGGATCTGACAGTTGCTATCACTGGCTGCTGAATGTGTTGAGGGTGTTGATGGCGGCAGGTCCGAGAATCGCGATGAAGAGGACCGGGAAAATGAAGAAAAGTAGTGGAAAAAGAACCTTGACGGGTAACTTCATGGCCTTCTCTTCGGCACGTTGGCGCCGTTTGACCCGCATGACCTTGGCTTGGGTCCGAAGCACACCGCTGAGGGCGATGCCGTATGAGTCCGCCTGCACTATCGCCTTGACGAAGCTCTTGAGCTCGGGAATGCTCGTCCGTTCGGCTAGAGCGAGATAAGATTCTCTCCGGCTTCGGCCTACCTGCATATCTTGTAGCGTCCGGACGAGTTCCTCGGCCAAGGGTCCCTTTCCGTTGGTTCCGGCTCGAGCCATGGCCGCTTCGAAGCCAAGACCCGCTTCCACGGAGATCAGCATCTGGTCAAGTGTGTTGGCCAATTCCAACTGCATAGCCTGCTGGCGCTCTTGTCCTTTGCTATATAGCAGCAGATCTGGGATGAAGTATCCCAGTGCAACCATGAACATTCCGAGCAAGAACATGGTCGACGTCGGGTTCGCCCTGATTATCACGAACGCAAGAAGAGCGCCCAGCAGAGCCAACGTGGGTTTTGCCGCCAGCAGTCGGTTTAACGGCATGGTCGCCGGTCTACCAGCCAATGCCAACAAGCGGTCCAGCTTCTTGACATACCCTTCGGGCGTGAGCCTTTTCCCAATCTGATATAGAACTCCTAGATTACGTCGGCCCTGGACTCCCGTGGATTCAAAGCCGCGCGTCAGATTGGCTCTGACGGCGTTCAACCCCTTCTTGTCGTATGCGAAAAGGATCCAGACGACAAACCCGGTTGAGCCACAGACCAGAGTGGCTCCTATTATCACTAGTGCGTTCATTTTCGATTCGCCATCAGAATTTGAGATCGATTATTTTGCGCAGCCACAGCCCGCCAATGACCATAAGGATGACTGATACGCCGATCATTACCCAACCAAGCGGCTCAGTGTACAAAACGCCGATATACTCCGGGTTCGCGACGCTAAGCATTACGACAATACCCAAGGGCAATGCCATCAGAATGTACGCGGAGAACTTGCCTTCCGCGGCCAAAGCCTTGATATGTCCCTTGATCTCAGTCCGCTCACGAATAGTGCCACTCACCTGGTCCAGCACCTCCGCGAGGTCTCCACCGACTTCCCTGTTGATCTGGATGGCTTGGGCGATCCACATGAAGTCCTCGCTAGCCATGCGGTCCGAGGTGTCATTCAGTGACTGCTGCAGGTCTTTGCCGAGGCTTGTCTCCGTGATTATTCGGCGCATTTCCTCGGATGTAGGGCTGTCAGCTTCAACAGCAGCTGCATCGATAGCCCGAAGTATGCTATGGCCCGCGCGGAGTCCTCCGGTCAGCAGTTGCAGCGTATCCCCTAGCTGAGCATCGAACTTGGTGCGCCGTTGCATTGTAAGTACCACGAGAACAAACTGCCCAGCGAACGGGGCACTTAGGAAAAACAGCAGCGCGAGGCCGATGCCGCTGAGGAGGAGCCCAATCAGGCCGCCGACGATGCTCCCTGACATGACGAGGATTATGTAGTCCGCTTGGCTGAGCTTAAGGCCAGCCATCTCAAGAAGCTCTCGCCGGTAGAACCTTGTGGGCCGACGTGCCAGTTGTTCTTCGATAATGCGCACGGCAGATCCTGCGAAACGGGAAAGCTGGGAGGTGGAATCTTCTTCGAACGGTCGGCGGCGGTCCCGTGGGATGCTCGCCTTCGGTGGTTGGAGGGCAAAATGACCTAGGAAGAGACCCCCGAACAGCAGCAGGGTGCCGACGAATAACAGTGCGCTCATGATCAGTGCCCGCCTGGCGCGCTCATCGCACTTCCAAAGACTGCTGGCGAGACCTTTATACCCATGTCCTCAAAACGTTCGATGAAGCGTGGACGGATGCCAGTTGGAACAGGCTTGCCAAGGAATCTGCCGTGAGCGTCAACACCAGCAGAATAGTCAAAAACAAAGGCATCTTGGAGGGTGACTACATCACCTTCCATACCCTGAACCTCGGTGACATGGGTGATCCGCCGTGTGCCATCGCGCAGGCGCGCAATCTGGATGATCAAGTCGACAGCGGAGGCTATCTGCTCCCTAATGGCTCGGAGTGGCAGGTCCATGCCGGCCATGAGAACTAGTGTTTCCAGCCGGGCGACCGCGTCGCGTGGCGAGTTCGAGTGCACCGTGGAAAGGGAACCGTCGTGACCGGTATTCATGGCTTGGAGCATGTCCAGGGATTCTCCGCCGCGGACCTCCCCGACCACGATGCGGTCCGGACGCATTCGCAGTGAGTTTCGCAGCAGATCACGGATGGTCACCGCGCCTTTCCCCTCGGTGTTAGGCGGCCGGCTCTCCAAACGGACCACGTGCTGCTGCTGAATCTGCAGCTCAACAGCGTCTTCAATAGTGACGATCCGGTCAGTTGCAGGCAAGAACGAGGATAGAACGTTCAGCAAAGTAGTCTTACCCGTTCCGGTACCGCCGGAAACGATAATGTTTAGTTTGGCTTTGACGCAGGCATCCAATAGCTCGGCCATCTCCGGCGTCATCGTTCCGAAATCGATTAGGTTTTGGACCGTCAGTGGAACCTTGCTGAACTTACGAATAGTCAGGGACGACCCGTTGACTGCCAGTGGCGGGATGACAGCATTCACACGTGAGCCATCTTCGAGACGCGCATCCACAAGTGGCGAGGACTCATCGATTCTGCGTCCTACTTTCGACACGATACGCTCAATGACCTTCCGCAGGTGCTCCTCTGAGCTGAATCGGCCGTCCGTCAAAGTCACGAGCCCTTTACGTTCCACGTAAATCTGATCCATGCGATTCACCATGATTTCTGTGACGCTTGGATCATCTAGGAAGCGTTGCAACGGGCCGTAACCCATGACATCGTCAGCGACATCTCTGATAAGGCGACGTCGTTCGTCGGCAGAGAGTGGGACTTGTTCCTCGTCAATAATCTGACCGAGCTCTTCGCGCGCAGCAGCACGCAGATCCTCTTCGCTCAGGGTCGAATCATTGAACCGGGCACCCATTCGGTCAAACAGAGAATTCGCGGCCCGGCGTTTGAGCCCTGACAGCGCATCAATGGGCACCGCAGTAATATCAATAGTTGCGGGGGCAGCGGCTGCAGACTTGACGGCTACTTCAACCAGCGCTGCAGGTACCGCTGCATTTGTCGATTCCCCGGACGACTCATGGACGAGTTGTTGCTGCTTGAGCGCTGAATTCATACGGTCGGAGAGCTTCATTGGACAACCGCCCTTCGATGCTGCTTGCGCCGTTTCTCCTTCGTTTTCGGATCAAATCGCTGCACAAGAGCTTTCAGACTTTTCGTCGCAGGATCTTTCGCATCGTCCTGTAATACTGGAATCCCACGATTTGTCGAGTACGACAGAGCCTTGGAACGTGGGATTGCAATATCGATCGGAGCAGCGAGACTCGCTTCGATGTCTTGAACGCTCAAACCGGACTTCGCATCCGCAAAGTTTAGGACCACATGGCGGTTTTCTGGCGTAAGCTCAAGCTTCCTCAGGACGTCAAGTCCAGTACGAAGGCTTCTTACACTGGAAACGTCCATTCCCGCAACCCAGACTGCGTCCGTGCACTGCTCAAGAGCAGCCAATGTATGTTCGGTCAGTCCAGGACCGGTATCGACGATCACATATTTGAACTGTGCTGTCAGTTGCTGTAGCACGTGCGTAATTTGATCGGCCGTTATCAAATCGGCAGATACTGGATCCCGCGGCGCGCACAATGCGTAGATGTTCGCCGGGTGAACGGTCAGGAATGCCTTGAGCACCATGGAATCCTGGCTCGCAGAATTCGAGACGGCGTCTGTCATGGTGTGCTCAGGGTTCAGGTAGAGGCCCGAAGCGACATCGCCGAACTGCAGATCCAAATCCACAATGACGACATTCATCGGGGCTACTTTGCCGAGCCCGACGGCGAGGTTGGTGGCTATGGTCGTTTTGCCGACACCGCCCTTTGGCGAAAACACACCAATCACGAGCCCCAGTTCGCTGGGTGGCATCGTCCCTTGAGACCCTGATCGGTATCTACTGGCGAAAACGTGACCCGCCCGCTCCAATAGGATCCGGATCGACGGTATGTCGGCTAGTGGACTCATGACGTCCCGGACGCCGGAACGCATTGCCTGGAGAACGAGTTCAGGGGTCGTTTCGGCGACTAGGACGACGCTTAGTCCAGGGAACTGGACGTCTAGAACCATCGCGAGTCTCAATGCGTCCTCTGTCACGAGATCGGGGCCAAGGATAATCACTTCGGGTCGATTATCCGCCACCAGAGATAGCAGCTGTTGTGCCTCCCTCATGGCGGTGCTCGAACTGACTCTTGCCACGTCACCCGGCAGCCCGCCAGCTACAGCCAGTCGAAGCTTCTCCTCGAAGGAGTCATCTGAGCCGATGAAAAGGAAGCGGCTCATCGGTATACCTTCGTCTTTTGTACTACTTCCGATTTGCTTTCCTTGGCATCACTCGGTTCCTTGCTCAACCAAAGTTTCGCAAATTCAGCGGCAAAAACAATTTTCTGCGCCTGAAGATCATCGACCGCGACAGTTAGAAGGAGGGAACCCTGAGGGAGGGCTTGCGCCGCTTCCTCGGCACTTTCCGATACAACCTCAGGAGCACGTTGGACAGCAGTCACTAGGACCTTGCGAAGTACTAACTGCGTTGTCTGTTCTTCAGGAGCATCCTCTAACGCACCACCATCGAAGGAGATGAATATCCCCACGTGGTCTCCTGGAACGAGGCGTCCGCCTACAACTTTCTGAGGTTCCAGTTGAAAGGACACCTCCTGCAACCCCTTCGGCACTTCGATTGTGCCGCCCGTCAAGTCTTCGGGAGCGACCATACGCTCAGCAAGCAACTGCTCGCCAGGCACTAGATCCACGGCGGTAACTTTGCCCTCGAACCCTGACAAATCTCTGATTGCAGAAGCAGCAATGGCGGTGCTAGGAAGGGACGTTGTCTGGACGTATTCTCCCAGGGCTTCGACGGCAGTGCCTGCAGGGACCTGTGAAGCAACGACTAGGACATTTGCCGGCTCCATTTCCGCCATGGCCCTGTCGTTTGCATTTCCCGCATATGCGAAGACGAGTAAACCTCCGACCAGGGCGAGCACGACGGCAAGGAAGCCAGCCAGCAAACGAGATTTCATGATTATTTCCCCCAACTTACGAATCACTCAGTGAGCGATACGATTTTGGCGCCGTATTTTGTACTACCGCCAAATTCCATGCTGTCATCGATTGCGACATATTCGACGAACTTTCCGATAAACCCAGTCTCGCTGTAACCAGAAGACGGCATGTAGGGCTGAGCTTCAGAAAGGGCGAACTTGCCGGTGCCGTTGTAGAAATTCCAGCCCCGAACATCAAAGGCGGCAAATGCCTCGATTCGATACTGCCCGTTGACGATCTTGTCGAATACGGGGAAGAACGCTATAACTGGTTCGCCCTTTTCGAGTTGCTTCTTCCAATATTCAAGAACAGCCTCACAACCGGTTTTGAAGTTGCTGCCGGGATCTCCGGTTTCTAGTGGGCTTGACAGCGTGATGCTGACACTGCAAGAGAGTTTTGGTTCTTGAACTAACCAGCCGAAGCCGCCAGGAAGTTCTTGACCAGAAGATGTCGATGTACAGGCCTTGTCATTGGAACCAACACCATGGGCTCGTAGGAACTGCAAAGAACCGTCATCGGACGGTCCTGAATCGATCTCGCATTGAGAGAAGGCGATTGAGAAAGGGGCCGAACCTGCGGAAGGCCCTCCCCAACGCGCCACGGCAGAGGCATTCACCGAAATGAACTCGATCCCGAATACAGGTGCGAACAGCATCGTAATGCTGTTTGGTTCATGGCCTGGCTCATGAGCGTCAGTTCTAACCGTGACTGACCCAACTGATTTTTCGACGACGAGCTCTTGAAGTTCACTGAGACCGTCATTCGCATTCGCACTTGTGAGCATTTTGCCGACGCTGGACATAGTCTCACATCTTGTATCCGCCGAATTTGCTGCGCATATTTGAGCTACGCCAAGTGCGGCGGCATCAGCTCCGTTCTGCAACTGTGCCTTCTCGGCATAAATTCGTCCGATATCCAAAGCGAGCGCTGCGAAGCCGAGCAGAGCTACTAACAAAAGTGCTACCACGACTCCGACAGCGCCCCGCTGAGACTCGGATGCCTCACCTACCCGCCGCATCTCATCGTTCCGATGCCTCTTATCTTATAAGCATTGAAAAATCCTGTTATGGAAGCGAGATCGTATTCAATCTGGACAGTGACATCATGTTCAGGCCTACAATCATCAACGATCACTGTTCCTGACGGGTCTCTTGGATCTTGTGCCGTAATGTCAATCGTCATTAGTGTGGGGTCAAGCAACCCTGACGAGCGCGTTGCGGCGCTGCGGGCAGCTACATTGTCGTCAGCTATAGCCATGACCCGGACACTTTCTCGAGCACCTTGTGACAGTGTAATTTGGGCGTTGTATGCGCGCCCGAATTCGATAATTCCTAAGAAAAGGAATAAGAGAATCGGAAGTAGGATTGCAAATTCGATTGCCACAGCCCCGCGCTCGGATGACTCGCGCATCTTGAGCCTTTCAATCGTTGCGGAAGCTGCGGGACGAGCGGAAACCCGCCCCACAGCCGTTGCCACACAGAGGCGGACGGATGCCTTCGATTAAGGCTGCTAGCAGGTCTTGCCTGCAGCGGTAGCGCCGGTTTTGTCGAGTTCGCATGCGACACCGTCGAAAGCATCGCTTAGGGAACCACCGATGAGGTTAACCGCGACAATAATGACCACGGCGATGAGTGCGACCATGATGCCGTATTCGACGGCTGTAGCTCCTTTTTCCTCGCGGGAAAGACGGGTGGAAACGAAATTGCGCGCGTTCATGTAAAGTCCGAGCATGAGATTCAACTCCTGAAAAGCAAATGACCATAAAGGCCATTGGACGGATATAGACCAATGGCAGGAGGTTTTGCAGAAATTGCCCCCAACTATCTCGAGAGGGAAGTCTCGAAAGGAGTTGTTTGATCGCCCCCAACCGAGAATATCGTAAGGGGTAAGTGGAAGGTTTCACCAGCCTTGTTCGCAGCCGTTATGAAACCGTTATCATAATCTCGTCACTTTTTGGCAGCAGAGCAGGTACTGACTAGGGCTGAGGGTCAGGGCGGCTGGCGATAATGGCAGTGGCGGCGTTGTAGGTCGAGTTCTTCGAGTCGGGCAGATTGGCGCGGACGCAGGACCTCGCATCGAGCGCGTCGGGGGCGGTCAGGGCCAGACGGGGCAGCTCCTGCGCCTGTTCCAGGGTGACCGACTTCAATCCCGCCGGTGGCCAGGAAACGCGGGGTCATCGAGAGCGTCGAAGCGCCCAGTCCAACCAGCACGACGGCGGGGGCCGGATCTGCAGCCGCCTCACCGCAGACGCCTCCAGGTTTGCCATTGCCTTCCGCCACGGTACCCGCCACCGTCAGCTGGATGAGGCGCAGCACGGCTGGCTACCACGGGGAATCGAGCTGGGCAAGGGAACGAGTTGCCGGTCCGCGGCCATGGCGTACTGGGTCAGGTCGTTAGTGCCGATGAATGCAAAGCCCAGGTGGCGAAGCACCGAGGCTGCGGTCAGTGCGGCGGACGGAACTTCCACCATGACCCGGGCGTCCGGAGTCCGGCGGCGGCGCACAGCGAGGCAGACCACGCGGCTGCGGCCGCCGTCGAAATCATCGGGGCCATCACCCACACATCAGCCGACGAGGCCGCCGCGGCTTCGGCAATTGCATCCAGCTGGCGCTCCAGCACCCCGGGGTTGGTGAAGTCGGTGCGGTAGCCGCGGACGCCGAGGGCCGGGTTGGGCTCGGTGGCGTCGGTGAGGAACGGCAGTGGCTTGTCGGCCCGGCATCGAGCGTCCGGAGCGCTGCCTTCTTCCCGGGAAAGGCGTCGAAAACGCCCTGATAGGCGGCAGCTTGTTCCTCGACGCTCGGTTCGGTGTCGCGATCGAGGAAGCAGAATTCCGTGCGAAAGAGTCCCACGCCTTGGGCTCCCAGCGCTACGGCAGCCACCGCGTCCTTGGCTCCACCCACATTGGCGAGGAGCGGGATCAAGTGGCCGTCCGCCGTCGTGCCGTTGCCGTCAAAGACGGCAAGGGTGGCCGCAGTGTCGGCCCAGGCCCTGGCGGCGGCGTGCTGTTCCTCCGACGGGTCAACCGTAACGCTGCCGGCGGCACCGTCCACAAAGACTTCCGTGCCGTCTGATAGTTCGTCCACGCCGGGAGCGGCGACGACAGCGGGCAGCCCGAGCGAGCGGGCGATGATGGCAGTGTGGGACTGCGGCCCACCGCCTGAGATCACGAGCGCGAGCACGACGTCGGGTCCAGCGTCGCAGTGTCGGCCGGGGCCAGGTCCTCGGCCACCAGGATGACGGGCTTGTCCGAGGCCGGCGTGCCGGGGCGGGAACTACGCGCAGTTGGGTGACGACCCGGGCTCGGACGTCGAGGACATCCGTGGCGCGTTCGGCCATGTAGCCGCCTAGACTGTGCTGCGTTTCGGCAATGGTGGCTCCTGCTTTCCAGATGGCGCGCTCCGCCGAAGTGCCCGAGTTGATGAGTTTGGCGGCCGACTTCAGCAGCATGGTGTCCGTGGCCATCAGGGCGGTGGCATCCTGTACGGCCGTGCCGTCTCCGCCCGGGCCTTGAGCTCGTCGTGCACGGCTTTCGCACCCGTTTGAGGCTGGTGACGGCGTCCTCCGTGCTGGTCTAGGCATTGAGGCGCTCGCCGATCGTCGGCTCTCTGATTGGGTTTAGCCATCTGTTGGACGGTGCTGGTGAAGCGGCGGGGCCTGACGCTTACTCCAAAAAGTCTCGAAGGTGGAGACTGCGGCCCGCAAAATCCTGTGATTCACTTCATATAGCGGCGCTATAGGTGCTAGGGTAGCGGCTATGAGTGTCGAGGACCGGCTTCCGGCGAAAACCCGGTTGCTCCGTGCGGCTGCCGAGCTGTTGGCGGATGCGCAGGGCTCGGCGGTCTCTACCCGACAGATCACGAAACTGGCCGGCGTTACGGCGCCTACGCTCTATCACCACTTTGGCACCAAGGAAGGCCTTTTCGACGCCGTCGTTGCCGGTGGGTTCGAGGAGTATGTGGCGCGGGAGCGGAAATTTGCGCTGACAGGGGATCCTCTGGAGGACATTCGGCGGATGTGGGACAACCACGTCCAGTTCGGCCTGAGCCAGCCGCACCTCTATCTGGTGATGTTCGGGAACATCCGCCCCGAGAGCCGCCCGGCCCTTGTGGCAGATGCCGAGGCACTCATGGAGGAGATGCTCAACAAGGCGGCCATCGCGGGGAAGCTCAATGTGCCGCCGCGGGAGGCAGCAAGGAGCATCCTCGCGGCCAACGTGGGCGTGACCCTCATGCTCATCTCGGAACCCGCCGAGGAGCGGAACCTGGAATTGTCCACCATGACCAGGGACTCCATGATCTCCGCTATCTCGGCCGACCATGCCAATGCGGCTGCAGCGGAAGACTCCGGCAAGTCTTCCGTTGTCGTTGCAGCCATCGCCCTGAATGCGGCCCTCCAGGCCTCGCATTCGGATCAACTATCCGGCTCGGAATTGAGGCTCTTCCTCGAATGGCTCCACAGAATATCGAGCAGCTCGGCATGAGCTCACTCCTTCGACAGGTATCCGCTGACCCCGCATCGCTGCGGGACTCACGTTAGGAATTCACATGGCAACAGAGACCGCTGCGAGGCCCAAGACAAGCTTGCGCGTGGGTGTCCAAAAGTTCGGCACCTTCCTCTCCGGCATGATCATGCCCAACATCGGGGCCTTCATCGCCTGGGGCATCATCACAGCCCTCTTCATTCCCGACGGGTTCCTGCCGAATGAGACACTGGCAGCCCTGGTCGGGCCGATGATCTCCTTCCTGCTGCCGCTGCTCATCGGCTACACCGGCGGCCGGATGGTCCATGGCATCCGCGGCGGAGTGGTGGGTGCTGCCGCCACCATGGGGGTCATCGTGGGAACCGATATCCCGATGTTCATCGGCGCCATGATCATGGGTCCGCTGACGGCCTGGATCATGAAGAAGCTGGACAAGGTCTGGGAAGGCCGGGTCAAGCCGGGCTTCGAGATGCTGATAGACAACTTCTCTGCCGGCATTCTCGCCTCCATCATGGCCATTGTCGGCATGCTGGTGATTGGCCCCGTAGTGACGATTTTCAGCAACGCTGCAGCCGCCGTCGTCGAATTCCTGGTCAATAACGGCCTCTTGCCGCTGACCAGCATCCTCATCGAGCCCGCCAAGGTGCTGTTCCTCAACAACGCCATCAACCACGGCATCCTGACCCCGCTCGCCACAGAACAGGCGCTCGCCGAAGGCAAGTCCATCCTGTTCCTGCTCGAGGCCAACCCCGGCCCGGGCGTGGGTATCTTGCTCGCGTACATGGTCTTCGGCAAGGGGCTGGCCCGCGCGTCTGCACCCGGCGCCGCGCTGATCCAGTTTGTTGGCGGTATCCACGAGATCTACTTCCCGTACGTCCTGATGAAGCCGATCATCATTCTTGCTGCCATCGCCGGCGGCATGACGGGTATCTTCACCCTGGTGCTCACCGGTGCGGGCCTGCGTTCGCCGGCAGCACCCGGCAGCATTCTCGCGGTCTATGCGGCCACGGCGAGCGACAGCTACTTCGGCGTCACTTTGTCCGTGGTGCTTGCCGCGGCCGTATCCTTCCTGATCGCTTCCGTCATTCTGAAGGCCAGCAAAACCACGGACGTGGACGGTCTCGGCGAGGCAACCGCCAAAATGGAAGGGCTCAAGGGCAAGAAGAGCTCTGTTGCTTCCGCCCTGGGCGGAGGAACCGGGGACACCGCAGTCCTGGCCGGTCCCATCCGGAACATTGTGTTCGCGTGCGACGCTGGCATGGGCTCCAGCGCGATGGGCGCCTCTGTTTTGCGCAACAAGATCAAGGCGGCCGGCTTCCCGGACGTGAAGGTCACCAACTCGGCCATCGCCAATCTGAGCGACACGTACGACGTCGTCGTTACCCACCAGGACCTGACCGAGCGCGCGCGCCCGGTCACCTCGAGTGCGGTGCACGTCTCCGTGGACAACTTCATGAACAGCCCGCGCTATGACGAGATCGTGGAGCTGGTCAAGGACAGCGCCGAAGGCTCGAGCGGAGTGCCCGCCGCAGAAGCTGCAGCCGAAGAGCTGACCGCAGACGGCGTTGCCGCTGCCGGCAAGGATCCGGCCGCTGTGGCCGCAGCTCCAGCCGCCGAGGTGGCTGCGGGAGCACATGCCGCGGAACCGGCCGTCGGCAGGGGAGTCCTGTTGGAGGAGAGCATTGTCCTCAACGGCACTGCGAAGGACCGCGATTCGGCGATCGATGAGGCGGGCCAGCTGCTGCTGGACCGCGGCGCCGTCGATATGAGCTACGTGCACTCGATGCATGAGCGCGAGGAATCCGTCTCCACATATATGGGCAGCCTCCTGGCCATCCCGCACGGTACCAACGCCGCCAAGGACCACATTATGAAATCGGCAGTGTCGCTGGTCCGCTACCCCGAGGGCATCGACTGGGGCGGCAAGCAGGTCAAGTTCGTAGTGGGCATAGCCGGCGTCGACAACGAGCACCTCCAGATCCTGGCCTCCATCGCCAAGATCTTCACCAACAAGGCGCAGGTGGCCCAGCTCGAGCAGGCCACCACGGTGGAGGAAGTCATGGAACTCTTCGGAAAGGTCAACGCATAGTGAAGGCAGTGCACTTTGGAGCAGGCAATATCGGCCGCGGCTTCGTGGGGCTGCTGCTTCACGAAGCAGGATATGAAGTGGTGTTCGCTGACGTGGCGGACGCCCTGATCGACCAGCTCTCCGCGGCGTCCTCGTACGAGGTCCACCAGGTAGGCGAAAACCCTTCGGTCAAGACGGTTAACAACTTCCGTGCGCTGAATTCCGGCAAACAGGAAGCGGACGTCGTGGCGGAAATAACGACGGCGGACGTGGTCACCACCGCTGTGGGCCCACACATCCTCAAGTTCGTGGCGCCGGTCATTGCGCGTGGACTGGCCGGACGCGGACCGGAACAGCGGCCGCTACAGGTGATGGCCTGCGAGAACGCGATCAACGCAACCGATATTCTGCGCCGGGAGATCGAGTCCGTCTGGGATTCGTCGGCGGGGGAGCTGTCCGACGTGGCGGTGTTCGCCAACACCGCCGTGGACCGGATTGTGCCTAACCAGGCGGAGGGCCATGGCCTGGACGTGACAGTGGAGACGTTCTTCGAGTGGGTCATCGAGCGCGCACCATTCGGCGCGGCTACACCGGAAATCCCGGGAGCAACGTTCGTGGACGAGCTGGGACCGTATATCGAGCGGAAGCTGTTCACGGTCAACACCGGCCATGCCTCCGCCGCCTACTTCGGTTACGCCGCGGGCGTCGAGAAGATCTCGGACGCCATGGCGGACCCAGCCGTGGCCGCCAAGGTGAGCGCCGTGCTGGATGAGACCAAGCAGCTTCTGGTGGCTAAGCACGATTTCGCCGGGGCCGAGCAGGAAGCCTACGTGCAGAAGATCCTCTCCCGCTTCACTAATCCGTACCTTCCGGACACGGTGAACCGGGTGGGACGGGCCCCGCTGCGCAAGCTGAGCCGGCACGAACGGTTTATCGGTCCGGCCGCCGAACTCGCCGAGCGCGGCGTGGTTCCTGTGGCACTGCTCGAGGCGATGGCCGCTGCCCTGAGGTTCGACGACCCTGCGGACGCGGAAGCCCAGGAGCTGGCGCGGATCCTGGCCGATTCCGAACCTGCCGCAGCCGCCGAACGGATCACCGACCTGACAGCAGAGCACCCGCTGTTCCCGCAGGTGCAGAAGCTGATCGAAGCCCGTCAGGCCGAGCTGTAACCCTGCCGCTAGAATGGACTGGCCGCTTCCACCGGAGGCGGCCCCCATCGCAGTGTTTGTCGAAGGAGAACCGTGGCAGAGAACCCCATCAGGGTAGCGATCGTTGGCGTTGGTAACTGTGCGGCCTCGCTGGTGCAGGGCGTGCAGTACTACCGGGATGCGGATCCGGATTCGACCATTCCCGGCCTGATGCATGTGCAGTTCGGCAAGTACCACGTGAACGACGTCGAGTTCGTTGCCGCGTTCGATGTGGACAGCAAGAAGGTCGGCCTGGACCTGGCCGACGCCATCGGCGCGAGCGAGAACAACACGATCAAAATCGCCGATGTCCCGGCCACGGGCGTGACGGTCCAGCGCGGCCACACCCTGGACGGCCTGGGCAAGTACTACCGCGAAACCATCGTCGAATCCGACGACGAGGCCGTGGACATTGTGGCGGAGCTGCGCGCGGCGAAGGTCGATGTGCTGGTCTGCTACCTGCCGGTCGGTTCCGAGGCCGCGGCGAAGTTCTACGCCCAGTGCGCGATCGACGCCGGCGTGGCGTTCGTCAACGCCCTGCCGGTGTTCATTGCGGGGACCAAGGAATGGGCGGATAAGTTCACCGCCGCCGGTGTCCCGATTGTCGGCGATGACATCAAGAGCCAGATCGGCGCGACCATCACGCACCGGGTGATGGCGAAGCTGTTCGAAGACCGCGGCGTGACCCTGGACCGCACGTACCAGCTGAACGTCGGCGGGAACATGGACTTCAAGAACATGCTCGAGCGGGACCGGCTGGAGTCGAAGAAGATCTCCAAGACCCAGGCCGTGACCTCCAACGTCGAGGCGGAGCTGCACGCCGACGATGTGCACATCGGCCCGTCCGACTACGTGGCCTGGCTTGATGACCGCAAGTGGGCCTTCGTCCGGCTCGAGGGCCGCAACTTCGGCGACGCCCCGGTGTCGCTGGAGTACAAGCTCGAGGTCTGGGACTCCCCGAACTCCGCCGGCGTGATCATCGACGCGGTGCGCGCGGCGAAGATCGCCCTGGACCGCGGCGTGGGCGGCCCGATCCTGTCGGCGTCGAGCTACTTCATGAAGTCCCCGCCCGAGCAGTACAACGACGACATCGCCCGCGACAAGGTCGAAGCCTTCATCCGCGGCGACGTCGAACGCTAAAAACCACGCTCAGTACACAAGGCGTCCGCAGTAGTTGTCTGGAATGGGCCGATTTCCCGCCCTGTTCCGGCCATAACTGCGGACGCGTTTGTGTTCCTCCGGCGGCTGTGTCCGGGGCCCGGTGGATCAACTCTCAGGTCCTTTTGACCTGATCCACTCAAACACGGTAACCTTGGTAGTCGTTGTGCGTGTCCAACCTCGATACGTCTATGTCCGTGAGACGGCTCAGTTGCAGAGTCACCTGGTCCATGGAAATAGCCGAGATTCTCTGGACCACTGGTTACATTTCAGTCCTCACCTGAAGTTCCGGTAGCGCATAGATGAACTTGCGTGCGTGTCCGCTACGGATGCGCCGCTACCCTGAGAACAACAAACGAAGGCAAAAACCGTGCGTACGTACACCCCGAAGCCCGGCGATATCAACCGCCAGTGGCACGTCATTGACGCCACCGACGTTGTCCTGGGTCGTCTTGCCAGCCAGACCGCAACACTGCTGCGCGGAAAGCACAAGCCGACCTTTGCTCCGCATATGGACATGGGCGATTTCGTCATCATCATCAACGCTGAGAAGGTTGCCCTGACCGGCGCCAAGCTCGAACAGAAGCGTGCCTACCGCCACTCCGGTTACCCGGGTGGCCTGTCCTCCGTCAACTACGCCGAACTGCTGGAGAAGAACCCGGTTCGCGCAGTCGAGAAGGCAATCCGCGGCATGCTGCCCAAGAACTCCCTGGCTGCCCAGCAGTTGGGCAAGCTGAAGGTCTACGCAGGTGCCGAGCACCCGCACGCTGCCCAGCAGCCGAAGACCTTCGAAATCACCCAGGTCGCCCAGTAGTCCTGGCCACCAAACTAAAGAATTTATTCAAGGAGAATCGTGGCTCAGAATACTGAAGAGCTGAACACCGCTGGCGAGAACCTCACCAGCTACACCTCGGAAAGCAGCTCCGAAGCAACGCAGGCCGTTGCCAAGGAACGCCCGGCCCTGACCGTTTCCGGTTCCGCTGTTGGCCGCCGCAAGGAAGCTGTTGCCCGCGTGCGCATCGTTCCGGGTTCCGGCAACTGGACCATCAACGGCCGCGAACTGGCCAACTACTTCCCGAACAAGCTGCACCAGCAGGAAGTCAACGATCCGTTCAAGCTGCTTGATCTGGATGGCGCTTACGACGTGGTTGCACGCATCAACGGCGGCGGCCCCTCCGGCCAGGCCGGTGCGCTGCGCCTGGGCATCGCCCGTGCGCTGAACGAGGTTGACCGCGAGAACAACCGTCCGGCCCTGAAGAAGGCCGGCTTCCTGACCCGCGACGCCCGTATCATCGAGCGTAAGAAGGCTGGTCTCAAGAAGGCCCGTAAGGCACCGCAGTACTCGAAGCGCTAAATCTGCGCTTTCCGGAAGCAGCGCTACCAGCGTTACCCGGACTGCTTCAGAACCCCGCCCAGTGCAATCCACTGGGCGGGGTTCTGGCGTTAACACGGGCTTCGAGGGCAACATGTCATGCTGCTCTGTTTCCCTCCCGTAAAATGGTCTCCTGTGTCTAGATTATTTGGTACCGACGGTGTCCGCGGATTGGCCAACGGACTGATCACTGCAGAACTGGCGATGGAAGTTTCCCAGGCCGCTGCAGTAGTCCTTGGCCACCGGCAGGTTCAAGACGGAAAGCGGCCCACCGCCGTGGTTGCGCGGGATCCCCGTGCCAGCGGCGAGTTCATCAGCGCTGCCGTCTCCGCAGGGCTCGCCAGTGCCGGCGTGGATGTGTACGACGCCGGGGTGCTGCCGACCCCTGCGGCCGCCTACCTGGTCGCGGACCTGGGTGCGGACTTCGGCGTGATGATCTCCGCCTCCCACAACCCAGCGCCGGATAACGGCATCAAGTTCTTCGCCCGCGGCGGCCACAAGCTGCCGGACGAGGTCGAGGACGCCATCGAGGCCGAAATGAAGAACCCCCGCCACCGTCCCACGGGCGCCGAGGTCGGGCGTATCCAGCGCTTCGCCGACGCCGAGGACCGCTACATCGTCCATCTGCTGCAGACCCTGCCGGCCCGCCTGGACGGCCTCAAAGTCGTTCTCGACTGCGCGCACGGTGCGGCCAGCGGCTGCTCTCCGCAGGTCTTCTCCGACGCCGGCGCCGAAATTGTTGTCATCGGCGCCGACCCCGATGGACTGAATATTAACGACGGCGTGGGCTCCACCCACCTGGAGGAGCTGCAGAAGGCCGTGGTAGCCCACGGCGCGAACCTCGGCATCGCGCACGATGGCGATGCCGACCGCTGCCTGGCGGTGGATGAGAACGGCACCGTGGTTGACGGTGACCAGATCATGACCATCCTGGCCCTGGCCATGAAGGACGCCGGCAGGCTCAAGGACAACGTCCTCGTGGCCACGGTGATGAGCAACCTGGGCATGAAGCTGGCCCTCCAGGAAGCCGGTGTCCGGATCGAAGAGACCGCGGTAGGGGACCGCTACGTGCTCGAAAGCATGCGCGCCCACGGCTACTCCCTGGGCGGCGAGCAGTCCGGCCACGTGATCTTCTCCGACTACGCCACTACAGGCGACGGAGTCCTCACCGGCCTGCAGGTCGCGGCCCAGATCGCGAAGACCGGCAAACCGCTCTCAGAACTGGCCAAGGCCATGAACCACCTTCCGCAGGTGCTGATCAACGTCAAGGACGTGGACAAGGCCGCGGTGAAGACCAACGCCGAGCTGCAGGCCGCCATCGCCGCCGCCAGCGCGGTCCTTGGTGAAACCGGACGTGTGCTGCTGCGCCCCTCGGGCACCGAGCCCGTGGTCCGCGTGATGGTCGAAGCCGCCGACATGGCAACCGCCCAGACCACCGCTGATCAGTTGGCTGCTGCCGTCAAGCAGCATCTAGGGTTGCCGCAGCCGGTCGCCGCAGACTAGCGGCCTCGCAAAGGATCAGTCTTCGCCGAAGGCGTCTACGATGACGAACTCGTAAGTGTCGGCCGTCGGTGGGAGGCCGGTGTCGAACTTGGCGTTGACCACGGCCAGATCATCGTCGATGAGTGCCGCCGTCGTTGGTGTTTGGAAGAGCTTGTCGGTGATGACTTCCTTTACTTCGCCGCGGCGCAGGTCATCGGAGACTCTGATCCGGCTCACCTGATTAATCATGTTCTGAACGGCCCACACATTGCGGCCGTCGACGACGATGCCGTCCACGTGGGGCAGGTCCAGATTGCGAATGAGCCTGCTTTCCCCGCTCCGGGTGTTCACGGTGAAGAGCGATGCCTTGGCCGAGTGCGCGACCACCAGTGTGCGGCCGTCGTCGGCTACGGCTATGCCGTTGAGGTTGAAGTCTCCGGGTGTCTCGCCAGCCGGCCCCTTCAGGTCCAGTGTTCTTGCCTTCCTAAGGCCGCCATCGTGGCGGTCGATGGGTACGAAGTACAACTCGCCCCGCAGCGAGTTGGTGAACCAGGCGCCGCGTCGGGTCAGCGTGACGTCATTGATGAAGGATGCTCCCGCCTTGGCCAATTGGTACTTGGCCACGGTTTCCCCCGTGTCCGTGTCGTAGAAGTAGGCCTGGCCGGTATCACCGCCGGCCACGGCGAGCAGTTCATGCCGTTTGCTGAAGTCCATACCGACTGCCTTACGGCCGTCCGGGGCGTCAATGATCTCCTCGGCAGATCCGCTGCGCAGGCTGCCGCGGTAGATGTCGCCCTCGAAGAGGTCACCCGCGTAGAAGGAGCTGCCCCTTCCGGCGGTGATGCCTTCGGCCGACGAAGCGTCGGGAAGTTCAATGCTGTCCGGCGGACTGTCTGGACGGTCATGGTGGCTGGGGTGGGCCGAGACGGGTCCGGCCGAGGCGATCAGGGCAGCTATCCCGAGAAGTCCTGCGGCGGTCTTGCCGAGCCGCGGGCGCCGGGAGGGAATCGGGGCTGGGGTGTTGTGCATGGGTGTCTCCGTGCGGAAAGAAGTCCGGGAGTCACCGGAGCGGGCTCCCAGTGTCTTCTCCAATGCTACGCGGGAAAGAACGCCTTTGACCCTTGTAATTGGCCCTTTTCTATGGTGCTGGAACATGGCCGGTGGGACAGTTATTACATCAGCAGGAACAGCGGTGACAAAGGAGAAAGCTATGTCTTCCCCGGCTGAACGCCCGTCGCAAGAACCGGCAACGGCAGGTGGCCCGACTAAAAAGAAGGACCGTACACATCTGCTCTACGTGTCCGTCATCGTGGCTGTGGTGCTCGGCATCATCATCGGCTTCGTGGCGCCAGACTTCGCCCAGCAGCTCAAACCCTTGGGCACCGCGTTCATCGGGCTGATCAAGATGATGATTGCGCCGGTGATCTTCTGCACTATCGTGCTCGGCGTGGGCTCGATCGCTAAGGCAGCCACGGTGGGCAAGGTCGGTGGGCTGGCGCTAGGCTACTTCATCCTGATGTCCACCTTCGCGCTGGCGATCGGCCTGATCGTGGGCAACATCATCCAGCCGGGAGCTGGACTGGACATCGGCGCTACCGAGTTCGAAGCGGGTGGTGGCGAGGAAGAGGCTGGCGGGACCGTGGAGTTCCTGCTGAGCATCATTCCGACCACGCTGTTCTCCGCGCTTACTTTCGGCAGCATCCTGCAGACGCTGTTCGTCGCGCTGCTGGTGGGCTTCGCGCTGCAGAAAATGGGACCCAGCGGTGTACCGATCCTGAGGGGGGTTGGCTACCTGCAGACCCTGGTCTTCCGTATCCTTGTCATGATTATGTGGCTCGCTCCGATCGGCGCCTTCGGTGCCATCGCCGCCGTCGTCGGTGAAACGGGACTGGATGCGATCATCAGCCTGGGCACCTTGATGATCGCCTTCTACATCACTTGCGCCCTCTTCATTGTCGTTATCCTCGGCGGCCTGCTGAAGCTCGTGACGGGGATAAACATCTTCATGCTCATGCGCTACCTCGCGCGGGAGTATCTGCTGATCGTGTCCACCTCGTCCTCCGAGGTTGCACTGCCGCGGCTGATCGCGAAGATGGAGCATCTGGGTGTGGCCAAGCCGGTGGTCGGCGTCACGGTGCCAACGGGCTATTCCTTCAATCTGGATGGCACAGCGATCTACCTGACTATGGCTGCCTTGTTTGTCGCCGAGGCTCTGGGCAAGCCCCTCCAGTTGGGAGAGCAGATCTCGCTTCTGGTCTTCATGATCATTGCCTCGAAGGGCGCCGCCGGCGTCACCGGAGCCGGACTCGCTACATTGGCCGGCGGCCTGCAGTCCCACCGGCCTGACCTTGTGGAAGGCGTAGGCCTGATCGTGGGCATCGACCGGTTCATGTCGGAGGCCCGTGCCTTGACCAACTTCACCGGGAACGCAGTGGCCACGGTCCTGATCGGCAAGTGGACCCAGGAAATTGACCCGGAGCAGGTGGACAGGGTCCTGGCCGGTTCTGATCCCTTCGATGAGACCACCATGGACGAGGACCACGGCTACACCGGAACAGAGCCGGTTGGCACGCCGGGGCACCCCTACAAGGCGCACGCACACTAGCTCCTGCCGGCGGCAGGGGTAAATCCGGAGGACCGGACCGCACAACGGAAAGTGGCCCCCATCCGAATGGATGCGGGCCACTTTTTCGGTAACCGTCCGGCTGGATAGCCTAGGGGGTTGAGCCGGTTGGTAGGCGGACAGGTCGGATTACTACTGGCGGGCGCGCAGTGAATCGCGGATTTCGGTCAGCAGGACGACCTGCGGATCGGCTTCTTCTGCTGCCGGGGTGATGCCGAGGCGGCGGTTGCGGCGTTCAATCATGTGGTTCATGGGAACAACGACGACGAAGTAGATGGCGGCGGCTACGAGCAGGAAGTTGATGACTACGGTCAGGAAGGCGCCGAACCTGACTGCACCGAAGACCAGGAAGTTGCTGAAGTCGGGCTCTCCGACCAGCATCGAGATCAGCGGCATAAGGACGTCTCCGACGAGGGAGTTGACCACGCCGGCAAAGGCGGCGCCGATGACCACAGCGACGGCAAGGTCTACGACATTGCCCTTCATGATGAATTCCTTGAATCCTTGTAACATGCGCCCCAATGTACCGCTTGTCGTACTGAATGCAATGGATACTTAGCGGCTTTTAGGAAAACAGCTCAAAGATAATCAGGTGCTGCAGGCAGTCCGTAGTAGGTCTCCAGGGCCTTGGCACCGCTGTTGTACATGTCGGCCGCGTCGGCTTTGCCGATGAAACGCAGGTGCCATGGCTCAGGCGAATAACCCGTGATGTCTTGCTGCCCGGACTGGTAGCGGACCACGAAACCGAAGCGGTGGGCGTTCTGCGCGGCCCAGCTGCCGGCGGCGGTGTCCGCGAAGCAGGCGCTGAGATTGCAGGCTCCGCTGCTGTCCCCGATGTCCAGGGCAAGGCCGGTCTGGTGTTCCGAGTAGCCGGGGCGCGCCGATACTTCGTCGGCCCCGGCCTTGCCATTGACATTGACCCAGTGCTGGTAAGTGGAGACCTGCGTGTCGTAGGAGCGGAAGCCGCTCACGATGGTCATGCCCACGCCCTCCGCAGCGGCGGCGGCGAACATCTCCTCAGCGGCACCCGCAGCGGCAGCGCGCAACTGGGCACCGGCGCCGCCCGGACCAGTGGTCACGTTGGGGGAGCGGAGGTCGGCCGGGTAGTAATCTGCCGGTTCCAGCGGCCGGGTCTTATTAACAACGACGTCGATGCTCGCCGGATCGTCGTGACCTTCCGCGCCGGGCTGGTCGGCTTGCTGGTCTGGTTCCTCTGGCTCCCCGGGCTGCTCGGTCTCCTCCGGCTCGACACGGGCTTGGGGCTCGTCCGTCTCGGGCACGCTGGTTTCTCCCGGTTCCGGGGCAGCCGTGCCCTCGTCGCGCCCCGCGCCCGACGGCGACGGTGACGACGCAACGGAGGATGACGCCGTCGTGCTTTGGCTGGAAGGTTCAGGGGACGGGCCTGCGCAGCCGGTGAGCACGGCAATGGCGGCGGCGATGGCTAGCGTCTTGATGGCAGTCCTGCTATTCATCTCAGGTTTTCCGCAGCAGCATCCGGCGGACCGAGTGGTCCGCGTCCTTGGTGAGCACCAGTTGTGCCCGGCCCCGGGTGGGAAGCACGTTCTGCTCCAGGTTCGGCTCGTTGATGCGGCGCCAGATGCTCAGCGCCGTTTCCACGGCTTCCTCGTCCGTCAGAGAGGCGTAGCGGTGGAAGTACGATTCCGGATTCGCGAACGCGGAGGTGCGCAGCTTCTGGAACCGGTTGACATACCACTGTTCAATATACGAGGTCTTCGCGTCCACATAAATGGAGAAGTCGAAGAAATCACTCAGGGCCAGGCCGGAGCGGCCGTCCGCGCGGGGCCGTGCCGGCTGCAGCACGTTCAGCCCCTCGACGATCAGCACGTCGGGACGGCGGACCACAACTTCCTTGCCCGGGACAATGTTGTAGGTCAGGTGCGAATACCAAGGAGCCCTGACTTCCTCGGCGCCGGACTTGACCTCGCTGACAAAGCGCAGCAGGGCGCGGCGGTTGTAGGACTCGGGGAAGCCCTTGCGGTCCATCAGGCCACGGCGCTGAAGTTCCTCGTTCGGGTAGAGGAAACCGTCCGTGGTGATCAGCTCGACATTGGGCGTGCCCTCCCAGCGGCGCAGCATCTCGCGCAGCACGCGGGCGGTGGTGGATTTTCCGACGGCGACGGAGCCGGCAACGCCGATGACAAAGGGAGTGCGGCGGGTCTGTTCACCCAGGAAGGTGGTGGTTGCCTTGTGCAGTTCGCCGGCCGCGCCCACGTAGAGGTTCAGCAGCCGGGACAGCGGGAGGTAGACCTCGCGCACCTCGTCCATGTTCAGTTGTTCGCCCAGACCGCGCAGCCGCTCGATATCTTCCTGGTTGAGGGGCTGTTCGATCTCGTTGGAAAGCCGGGACCATGTCTGCCGGTCCAGCTCGACAAAAGGTGTGACGTTACTCTCACCATTGGATGACGCCGTCTTCGGTGTCTCTTCACTCACTTAACGAATTGTGCCTGTTGGGCGGCACATTACCCAATATCAAGACGACGTATACCCGGCGGCCGAAATCGGGTGCTAGCTGGTGGTGCCGCGTTTCATGCCCGCCCGGTGCGGTGCTCGGCCGGTGGGGCAGGTACGCTTTATGGCATGTGTGGAATCGTAGGTTATGTAGGCCGCCGCGACATGCCGGCCGTAAGCAGCAGTGCTGATCTTGCTCCCGGAATTGACAGCCACAGTGCTCTCGACGTGGTGCTGGAAGGTCTGCGGCGTCTGGAGTACCGCGGGTACGACTCTGCCGGCGTTGCCGTTATTGCCGACGGCGGCATTGAGTCCCGTAAGAAGTCCGGCAAGCTGAGCAACCTGGTCACCGAGCTCGAAGAGCGCCCGCTGCCGGTGTCGCTGACCGGCATTGGCCACACCCGCTGGGCCACTCACGGTGGTCCGACCGACCAGAACGCCCACCCGCATCTGGCCGATGACGGCAAGCTCGCCGTCATCCACAACGGCATTATCGAAAACTTCGCCGAGGTCAAGGGATCGCTGCTGGCCAAGGGCCACACCTTCCTCTCCGAAACGGACACCGAGGTGGCCGCCGTACTGCTCGGCGACATCTACCGCTCGCTGGTCAAGACGAACACCGGCTCCGGTGCCCTGGCGCAGGCCATGCAGCAGGCCTGCCAGAAGCTCGAAGGCGCGTTCACGCTGCTGGCCATCCACGCCGATGAGCCCGACGTCGTCGTTGCCGCCCGCCGCAACTCCCCGCTGGTAGTCGGCCTTGGCGAGAACGAGAACTTCCTCGGCTCCGACGTTTCCGGCTTCATCGACTTCACCCGCCGCGCGGTGGAACTGGGCCAGGACCAGATTGTCACCATCACCCCGGACAGCTTCGAGATCACCGACTTCTTCGGCAAGCCGGCCGAAGGCACCGAGTTCCATGTGGACTGGGACGCCGCGGCAGCGGAAAAGGGCGGCTTCCCCTCCTTCATGGAGAAGGAGATCAACGACCAGCCCGAGGCCGTGGGCCAGACCCTGCTGGGCCGCTCCGACGCCGACGGCCGGCTCACCCTTGACGAGGTCCGAATCGACCCGGCCGAGCTGAAGAACGTCAACAAGATCATCGTGCTCGCCTGTGGTACCTCCGCGTACGCCGGGCAGGTGGCGAAGTATGCCATCGAGCACTGGGTCCGGATCCCCACCGAGGTGGAGCTGAGCCACGAGTTCCGCTACCGCGACCCGATCGTGGACGAGCGCACCCTGATCGTCTCGATGTCCCAGTCCGGCGAGACCATGGACACCCTGATGGCCGTGCGCTACGCCAAGGAACAGGGCGCCAAGACCCTGGCGATCTGCAACACCAACGGGTCCACCATTCCGCGTGAATCCGACGCCGTGCTCTACACGCACGCCGGTCCGGAGATCGCCGTCGCCTCCACCAAGGCGTTCCTGGCACAGATCACCGCCGCTTACCTGCTGGGCCTGTACCTGGCACAGTTGCGCGGCAACAAGTTCCAGGGCGAGATCAAGGACATCCTCTCCGATCTGGCTGCCATCCCGGCCAAGATCCAGTCCGTCCTGGACAACGCGGACCAGATCAAGAAGCTGGCCCGTGAAATGGCGGAAACCCGCTCCGTGCTGTTCCTGGGCCGCCACGTCGGCTTCCCGGTCGCCATGGAAGGCGCGCTGAAGCTCAAGGAACTGGCCTACATCCACGCCGAGGGCTTCGCCGCCGGTGAGCTCAAGCACGGCCCGATCGCGCTGATCGAGGAAGGCCAGCCGGTCTTCGTGGTGGTGCCTTCGCCGCGCGGGCGCCACTCGCTGCACTCCAAGGTTGTCTCCAACATCCAGGAGATCCGGGCCCGCGGCGCCAAGACCATTGTCATCGCCGAAGAGGGCGACGAAGCGGTCAAGGCCTACGCCGAGCACGTCTTCTACATCCCGGAGACCCCGACCCTGCTTGCACCGTTGCTGGCCACCGTGCCGCTGCAGATCTTCGCGTGCGAGCTGGCGAACGCCAAGGGCTACGACGTCGACCAGCCGCGCAACCTGGCCAAGAGCGTCACCGTCGAGTAGAGGCTTCCCGCCAAGTACGTAAACGATAGCTGTCCGATGGGATCTCCCAACGGGCAGCTATTGTTCATTCAAGGCCTGTGCGGCCGCTGTGTGGATAGGTATGAATCATGATCGTGGGAATCGGCGTTGATGTGGTGGAGGTTTCGCGCTTCCGGAAGCAGCTGGAGCGGACGCCTGGATTGGTGGACCGGTTGTTCACGCCGGCCGAACGGGTCCTGAATACCCGCTCCTTGGCAGCGCGCTTCGCCGCCAAGGAAGCCATTGCCAAGGCCCTTGGGGCACCCGCAGGGATGAACTGGCAGGACTGCACTATCTGCATTGACGACGGCGGAGACCCGTACCCGGAGTTCACCGGGACTGTGGCTGCGGCATCCGAGGCCAAAGGCGTGAAATTCTGGCACCTGTCCATGAGCCACGACGGGGACCTGGCTACCGCAATGGTTGTCGCCGAGAGGTAGCTTCTACTCCGAATTGCTCGTCTGCCTGCATCTGAACCTGCGTTTTGTGCGCATCAGCAGGTTCGGAGGCGGAGGTTCCCCAGTCTGAACGAGGCCTGACGCCTCGGTGCGTGAACGGTAGGCCCTCGCTAACTCATGGATGGTGGCGGTATCGACACCCGCGCTCTTGGTCAGGGTGTCACGCACCCATCCCGACTGCAACAGGCGGCTGATTCGTTTCCTGACGGCATCCCTGGAAGGTGAGCCAGCCAAGTAGTCCCATGCCATTGGTGCGCGGAAATCCGGCCTCATGAGCAATTCCCGAAAGGCGGAGGCTTCCTCGTGATTCCCGGCGGTTTCAAAACTTCGTTCTGCCTGCGCAGTAATCACCCGGTAGGTCCGCTCCAGCAACAGGTCCAGACGCACCTGCTCACTTTCGGGGGCATCCGCTAACAATCCGTTGCAGTACTCCAGGACGTTGATATCCGTATCTGGAGAGCCATCCTCACGGTGTTGATCTGCAGACGTTCGAGGCAACAGCGGTCCGTCCTGAAACGGGGAAGAGTGCATGGGCCGAGACTAGTGGCCGGTTCTTGAAGCAATCTTGGGTGCTCTGACAACGGCAACGGCAACGGCAACGGGACGTGGGGGTTCTCTGGCCACTGCGGCAGCGGAGGCTACCGGCTAGGATCTGGTCATGGGAGATGCTGAGGATGTTTTCGAGGGACCAGCGGTAGAACTGCCTGAACCGATGCAGCGCTCGCGGGCGCTCTACCGGCCAGAGTCCGAAGTCCAGCCGCCGGTCCGGCACGCGCGAGGGTACGCTCCGTTCGTGGCCTTCTGCAGGGAGCAGGACGTGGACGCAGCGCAGCTGGGAACCGATCCCGCCAGGCTCGTGGAATTCCTGCACTCGTCCGGTGGCCGGATCGCCAACGACAGTGCGCTCGAAGCCGCGGCGGGAATGTTCGCCGGAAACGTGCTGGCCAGCCTGAGGCCGGACGCGCAGTGGCGGACCTTCGAGGGCAGTTCACCGACCGTCGGAAACGATGATCTGCAGTTCGAGATCGAGGGCCTGCCCACCCGGATCCGCGATGCCGACGCCGAGTGGCTGCAGGGCTTCATCTCCGTTATCCAGGAGTGGGAGAGTGAAGAGGCCGAAATCCTGCCGGCCATGCAACTGAAGCCGGTGCCGCCTGCGCCAGACCAACCGCCGTACATCCGGCCGACGCTGCCGGTGCAAGAGTTCAGCTCGCCGGACGGGCAGCCCATTCCGTACGGGAGCAGGTGGGGCGACGAGGGTCCGCCGGCGGAGGCCTACACCATGGACAGCAATACGGAGCGCTTCGCCGGGCTGCACACCGTGGCCCGTGCACTGATCGAGCACCTTTGCGAGGTGTACGACGTCGATGTGGATCCTGACCCTGAGCGCGTGCCGGATCTGCTGGTGCACTCCGATGAGGTGCGGGAAGCGGTCCGACTTTGTCCCCGCGACCCTGGCGCAGCGGTCCTGACTTTCGGACTTACCAGTTACCCCGGCGTGGTGGTGCATGCCGGGCTGCTGCACGAGTTCATCTTCCCGTCCTGCGGCTGCGACGCCTGCGACGAGACAGCCGAATCGGAGGCGGACAGGCTGGAACGGCTGGTGCTGGCGGTAGCCGCCGGCGGCTACGGTGAACGCTATCCGGTGGGCCGGCGCGGGTGGAGCGAATATGCGTTGACGGCGGCGGACGGTTCCTGGGAGGAAGGCGGCAGAGGAGAGCCCGATGCCGTCGCCGGGATCCGGCTCCGCGAGGCTGAGCTGAAGCTGCAGGAAGTTCCGGAGGGCTGGCGTCCCTGGCCGCTACGGACTGGTTGATGGGCAGGGCCGTCCAAGCGGGCACCCGGTTTGTCCGGTGCCCTCAGGCCCGGATGAAGATTGCGGAGGCGGCGGCGGACTCCACCATCAGGTCGCTCAGTCCGACGACGACGTACCAGTACGTACGTCCCCGCACCACTCCGGTATCCACGAACTTTTCGGGGTTGCCGCGGCGGCGGTGCACGCGGCGCAGGGCCCCGGCCTGTGAGGGGATGAATGCGCTGGAATCCGCCTTGGCTTCCCAGCGATAGATAGCGTAATGCCGCGGCAGCGTCCCGCTGTTGGAACCGCGCCAAATAAGCTCGACGCCAGAGCCGTTCCAGCGCGCACTGCTGATCACGGGGGTGTAGGGACGCTGGGCGCCAAGATGGGACATGACCGGCGTCATGGCCACCCGCTTGTAGTATTTGTCCTTCACCAGGCCGATGCTGCCCAGCTTGTTGGCCCGCACGGACTTGGCCGAGAAGTACACCTGGCCGCTGACCCGCGCCGTTGCCCGGCACTTGGCGGTGTGGTTGTACAGCTCCCGCCGGTCCTGCCAATCGGCGCCCTGGGCAGGGTCGCCGACCTTGTAGGCGGCCTCGCCGATGTAGAGCTTGCAGCTGGTGCCGCTGACCTGGGCCGACCACCAGTTGACCAGCGTGTTGTAGTCCGCGGCTGGATTGCCCTGGTGCCAGTAGAGCTGCGGCACCACGTAGTCCAGCCAGCCCTGCTTCACCCAGAGCCGCGAGTCCGCGAAGATGCCGTCGTAGCTCTGGAATCCGGAGGTCGCGGAGCCGCGGCTGTCCGTCGACTGGTTGCGCCAGATCCCGAACGGGCTGATGCCGAACAGCATCCGCGGTTTGGTAGCGGCGATCCTCGCGCTCAGGTCTCGGACAAAGACGTTCACGCTGCGCCGCCGGAAGTTCGCCAGGCTCTCACCGGGCAGCCGGTAGGCGTTGTAGGCAGCCGAGTCCGGAATGCTTTGGCCGGTCACCGGATAGGGATAGAAATAGTCGTCCAGATGCACGCCGTCGACGTCGTACTTCGCCACGACCTCCGCAATCACTTTGATGATGAAGCTGCGTACGGCGGGGATGCCGGGGTTGTAGTAGCGGCGGCCGCCATAGGCGAAAGTCCAGCTGGGGTTCTTCCGCGCCGGATGCCAGGAGATCAGGTCGGCCAGGTTCGCCGTCATGCCGGCTCGGAACGGGTTGAACCAGGCGTGCAAATGCAGGTTCCGGGCGTGGGCCTGGCTGACCGCGTAGGCCAGCGGATCGTAGCCGGGATTCCTGCCCTGGGTGCCGGTCAAGTAGCGGGACCACGGTTCGCCGACTGTGGACGGCCAGAAGACGTCGCCGGCCGGGCGCACCTGCAGCATCACGGCATTCAGGTTCCGGCTGCGGGCCAGGTCCAGCCAGCCGCGGAGCTCGGTCTGCTGGACGGCGGCGGTCAGCCCGGAACGCGACGGCCAGTCGATATTGACCACGCTGGAGAGCCAGAACCCGCGGAACTCGTGCTTCGGCGCGTCCGTGACCCGGGCACGCTCCCGCGCGGTGATGCGGTAGACCCTGTTGGGGACCGCCGCGGCGAGGCTGACCTCGAGCGGCCGCGGACCTGCCGCCGTCACCGCCCTGGACAGGCTGCCGCCGAGCAGACCTGCGGCGCCAAGCACGGTTACGGCCGCCGCGGCATTGAACTGCCGCCGCGAGAATGTAGACCCCAAATCGCTGCCAGTCATGGCCAGCTCACCTCGATAAAGAATGCTGCTAGCTCAACGATACGCTTGCGATCATCACCGCAACAGGGGAGTGTTGAAGTCGTGTCCGAAGGAGAATAAGCCATGACAGCACCGAATGAATACGCCAGTGTCCGGTACCTCGTCGACGATGTTCAGGCCGCCGTCGACTTCTACACAACGCACCTCGGCTTCACCGTTAACATGCAGGCGCCTGCCTTTGCCGACGTGATCCGTGGCCCGCTGCGGCTGCTGCTCTCCGGGCCAGCAAGCTCGGGCGCCCGCGCCACCCCGGCGGAGTATGGCGCTCCCGGAGGCAACCGCATCCACCTGATTTTTGCGGACCTCGACGGCGAGATCGAGCGGCTGCGCGGTGCCGGCCTGTCGTTCCGCAGCGACGTGGTGGCCGGACCGGGCGGGCGCCAAATCCTGCTCGCCGACCCCGCAGGGAACCTCATCGAACTCTTCGAAGCCGCCCAGCGGCCCTGACCCCGCAAACGACTCTCGAAAGGGACGGACGCCTCATGACGACCAAGATTTCCAAGGGTATCGCCACCCTGGTGGCGCTGTGCGCACTGCTCCTGACCGGCTGCGATAACCCCAACGAGGACGAAGGAAACAATCAGGACGTCCAACAGGAACAGAACGGGAACAACGGCGAGGAACAAGAGAACGACGGCGGCGATCAAGGCGGCAACGAGCAGGACAGGGAAGGCGGCGAAGCCGACGATTAGGGGATAGCCTGCCCGAAAGTCACTCGGGCCCGAGACTTTTCACATAGGCATACGCTTCATCGACAGCGCGGGCGCAGCACTGCTCGGTTTCCTGCGGATCTTCCCAGACCGCAGGGTAGGCCACCCATTCCTTCATCGTCCTGGTTCCCATCGTGACAGGCTCTGCTTCACCGGCCGCAACGGCCGCCTCCGCCCGGTGCCGCGGGATCCTCACGATCAGCCGGTCGGCGCCGCCCAGGAACGCGAAGACCGTCCTGCCCACTTTTATGCCGGGGCTGCGGAACATGGTGCCGCGTTCGACCAGCGGGTCTTCGGAAAACCGCACCGTGAGCGTATCCAGGAGCGCAAGCGAGGCCTCATTGCCGGGCCGGTGCTGGTCCGTCATGATACGGTCCTTTCTTCCTGCCTCGGTGGGATTCGAGCGGTAGCCGCTTCCCGCCGTCGTAATTCGTGCGATCTGCCCGAATCATCATCAAACTGTCTTTCGCATACTGTATGAAAGATACAGAAGCGTCTAATGTCAGGAGCAGTACATGGAAGTTTGGCCCGGAGAAGCCTATCCGCTGGGTGCCACCTACGACGGCAATGGAACTAACTTTGCCCTGTTCAGTGAAGCAGGCGAGCGTGTTTACCTCTGCCTGTTTGACGACGACGGCGAGGAAACCAGGGTTGAACTTAAGGATGTGGACGGCTACGTCTGGCATTGCTACCTCCCGCATGTTTTGCCGGGCCAGAAGTACGGTTTTCGCGTTGACGGACCGTATGAGCCGGCGAACGGGCTGCGCTGCAATGTCAACAAGCTGCTGCTGGACCCGTACGCCAAGGCCGTGCACGGGGAGATCGACTGGGACCAGTCGTTGTTCGGCTACAACTTCGGCGACGAGAACTCGCGCAACGACGAGGACTCCGCCGCGCACATGATGATGGGCGTGGTGGTCAGCCCGTTCTTTGACTGGGACGGGGACCGCAAGCCACGTATTCCGTACCACCGTTCGGTCATTTACGAGGCGCATGTGAAGGGCCTGACCCAGCTGCACCCGGACATCCCCGAGGAGCAGCGCGGAACCTACGCCGCCATTGCGCATCCGTCGGTGATCGCGCACCTGCAGAAGCTGGGCGTCACAGCCATCGAGCTGATGCCGGTGCACCAGTTCGTCAATGACAGCACGCTGCAGGAGAAGGGGCTCTCCAACTACTGGGGCTACAACACCATCGGCTTCTTCGCCCCGCAGAACACCTACTGCTCCACCGGGGACGCCGGGCAGCAGGTCCAGGAGTTCAAGGCGATGGTGCGCGAGCTGCATCTGGCCGGCATCGAGGTCATCCTGGACGTGGTCTACAACCACACCGCCGAGGGTAACCACATGGGCCCCACGCTGTCCTTCCGGGGCATCGACAACTCCGCGTACTACCGCCTCATGGAAGATGAGAAGCAGTACTACATGGACTACACCGGCACCGGAAACTCGCTCAACGTGCGCCACCCGCACTCGCTGCAGCTGCTGATGGACTCGCTGCGGTACTGGGCCACGGAGATGCACGTGGACGGTTTCCGCTTCGACCTGGCCTCCACGCTGGCGCGCGAGTTCTACGATGTGGACCGGCTGTCCACCTTCTTCGAACTCTGCCAGCAGGACCCGGTGGTTTCGCAGAGCAAGCTCATCGCCGAACCGTGGGACGTTGGCCCCGGCGGCTACCAGGTGGGCAACTTCCCGCCGCTGTGGACGGAATGGAACGGGCTCTACCGGGACACCGTCCGGGACTTCTGGCGCGGCGAACCTTCCACCTTGGGCGAGTTTGCCTCGCGCATCACCGGTTCGGCGGACCTGTACGAGAGTTCCGGCCGCCGCCCCGTGGCCTCGATCAACTTCGTCACCGCCCATGACGGCTTCACGCTGCGGGACCTGGTCTCCTACAACGAGAAGCACAATGAGGCCAACGGCGAAGACAATAACGACGGGGAATCGCACAACCGCTCGTGGAACTGCGGCGTGGAGGGGGAGACGGACGACTCGAAGGTGCAGGGCCTGCGCGCCCGTCAGCAGCGGAATTTCCTGGCCACCCTGCTGCTGAGCCAGGGCGTGCCGATGATCGCGCACGGCGACGAGCTGGGCCGCACCCAGCAGGGCAACAACAACGTGTACTGCCAGGATTCCGAGCTGTCCTGGGTTGACTGGGACAAGGTGGACCAGCCGCTGCTCGAGTTCGTCGCTGCGGTCAACAAGCTGCGCACCGAACACCCCACGTTCCGTCGACGTCGCTTCTTTGACGGACGGCCGGTGCGCCGGGGCGAAGGCGAGGCGCTGCCGGACATTGTCTGGCTGACCGCGGACGGCACCCTGATGGAGCCCGAGGACTGGGATGCGGCGCTGGGCCGGTGCATCGGCGTCTTCCTTAACGGCCAGGGTATCCCGGGCCGGGACGAGCGCGGGCAGCGGATCACGGACGAGAACTTCCTGATCTACTTCAACGCGGACGACAACGACGTGGAGTTCGTCCTGCCGCCCAAGGAGTACGCGGCCAAGTGGGACCAGGTGATTGACACCGCCGGCAAATACGCTGATTCCGAACCGATCGCGGCCGGGAAGCCCATGACCGTGCAGGCCAAGGCGATGGTGGTGCTGCGGGCCTACACGCCGCCGGCCGAAGAGCCTGACCACTCCGTGGCAGCGTCTCTGGCAGCGATGGCTGACGCCAAGGGCACCGGCAAGGGATCCGCATGAAAACCCCGCTCTCCACCTACCGGCTGCAGATCCGTGAGTCCTTCAACCTGTTCGACGCGGCGCGGCTGGTGCCGTACCTGCGCGAGCTCGGGGCTGACTGGGTGTACCTCTCGCCGATCCTCACCGCCGAGCCCGGCTCGGACCACGGCTACGACGTCGTCGACTTCACCGCGGTGGACCCGGCGCGCGGCGGAGCCGAGGGGCTGAAGGCGCTCTCCGAGGCCGCGCACGCCGCCGGGATGGGCGTGCTGGTGGACATCGTGCCCAACCACATGGGCGTGGCCACGCCGGTGAACAACCGCTGGTGGTGGTCGCTGCTGGCCGAGGGGCGCGGATCGCGCTATGCGGAGGCGTTCGACGTCGACTGGGACGCCGCGGACGGGAAGCTTCGGCTGCCGGTCCTCGGCGACGGCGGCGCAGAACTGGACGCGTTGGAGCTAGTGGACGGCGAGCTGCGCTACTACGAGAACCGCTTCCCCGTGGCAGCCGGAACGGCCGATGACGGCGCGGATGCCCGCACCGTTCATGAGCGGCAGCACTACCAGTTGGTGAACTGGCGCCGGGCGGACAGCGAACTGAACTACCGCCGGTTCTTCGGCGTGAACTCGCTGGCCGGAGTGCGCGTGGAAGTGCCATGGGTGTTCGAGGAATCGCACGCCGAAATTCGGCGCTGGTTCACCGAGGGGCTCGTGGACGGGCTGCGCATCGACCACCCGGATGGTCTGGCGGATCCTGGCGGTTACCTGCGCCAGCTGCACGAGCTGACCGGCGGGGCGTATGTGCTGGTGGAGAAGATCCTGGAACCGGGGGAGAGCCTGCCTTCGGGTTGGTTCTGCCACGGCACCACCGGATATGACGCGCTGGCGGACGTGGACCGGCTGTTCGTCGACCCGGAGGGCCGGGAACAGCTGACCGATGTGGCGCCCGTGGAACCCTACCGGCACATGATCCACGACACCAAGCGTGCTATTGCGGACGGTATCCTGCGCTCCGAGGTGCTCCGGTTGACCCGGCTCATCCCGGCCGAGGCGGACCTGGAGCAGGACATTGCCGCAGATGCGCTCGCCGAACTGCTGGCCTGTTTCCCGGTCTACCGCAGCTACCTGCCGCAGGGCGCGGAGTATCTGGAGGAAGCGGTGATCGCCGCGCAGGTCCGTCGCCCGGATCTGGCCGAAACGATCGTCGCACTGCAGCCGCTGTTGAACCCTGAAGGAGAGCTGACGGCGCTGGCCGTCCGGTTCCAGCAGACCTCGGGCATGGTGATGGCCAAGGGAGTGGAGGACACTGCGTTCTACCGCTACTCGCGGCTGACCTCGCTGAACGAGGTTGGCGCGGACCCGTCCATCTTTGCCATCGAGCCGTTCGACCTGCAGACCAAGCTGGTCCGCCGGCAGCTGGAACAACCGTTGGCCATGACCGCGCTGAGCACACACGACACCAAGCGCAGCGAGGACACCCGAGCGAGGATCAGCGTCCTCTCCGAGATGGCCGGCGCGTGGTCCGGGAAGTTCGCGGAGCTGGATGCGGCCGCGCCGCTGGGTGACGTGCCGTTCGCGGACCTGCTGTGGCAGGCTGCCTTGGGCGCGTGGCCGTTCAGCCGCAAGCGCGCCCACGCCTACGCGGAGAAGGCGGCGCGGGAAGCAGGAAACAGCACCTCCTGGCTGGACCCGAACGAGCAGTTCGAAGAACAGCTGCATGCCGCCGTGGATGCCGCGTTCGACAACCCTGAAGTCAACCGGATCCTGAGCACGCTGGCGGAAGAGACCAAGCTGCCCGGCTGGACCAATTCGCTCTCGGCCAAGCTGGTGCAGCTGACCATGCCCGGTGTTCCCGATGTCTACCAAGGCACCGAGTTCTGGGACCATTCGCTGGTGGATCCGGACAACCGGCGGCCGGTGGATTTCGACGCCCGGCACAAGGCCCTCGCCCGGCTCGGCGAGGGGACGGTTCCGGTCATCGACGAGGGCGCGCAGGCTAAGATGCTGGTGGTGGCCCGGGCTCTGCGGCTGCGCCGCGACCGGCCGGATCTGTTCATTGGTTACGAAGCCGTCAACGCCGAGGGCGCCGCAGCGGAGCATGTCTTCGGTTTCGACCGCGGCGGAGCCATCACGCTGGTCACCCGTTTGCCGCTGGGACTGCAAAGCGGCGGCGGATGGCGGGACACCGCCGTCGTCATTCCGGCCGGACGTTACCAGGACGTGCTGACCGGGCTGGTCTTCAGCAGCACCGGGTCGCTCCCGGTTGGTGACGTTTTCGCCGGCCTGCCCGTGGCCCTGCTGGTCAAGGAGGAAGAACAGTGAGTAACGGATTTGCCCCGGCACGCTTTGACGTCTGGGCTCCGCTGGCCAAGACCGTCGAGCTGAAGGCCGCCGGACAACTGCTGTCCATGGAGCAGAGCCAGGACGGCTGGTGGACGCTGGCCGACCCGGCGGCTGTTCCGGCGGGGGAGACGGACTACGGCTACCTGCTGGACGGCGAAACCACGCCGCTGCCGGATCCGCGGTCGCGCCGCCAGCCGGACGGCGTGCACGGGCTGTCCCGCAGGTTCGACGCCGATGCCCACCAGTGGGCGGACGGCGGCTGGCAGTCACCGGGACTGAACGGCGGCGTGATCTACGAGCTGCACCTGGGCACCTTCACTCCCGAGGGGACGCTGGATGCCGCCGCTGCCAAGCTGGACTATCTCGCCGGACTCGGCATCGACTTCGTGGAACTGCTGCCGGTCAATGCGTTCAACGGCACGCACAACTGGGGCTACGACGGCGTGCACTGGTACGCGGTGCAGGAAACCTACGGCGGTCCCGCGGCCTACCAGCGGTTCGTGGACGCCGCGCACCGCCACGGCATCGGCGTGATCCAGGACGTGGTCTACAACCATCTGGGTCCCAGCGGGAACTACTTGCCGCGCTTCGGCCCTTACCTGAGCGCTGCCGGGGGCAACAGCTGGGGTGACTCGGTGAACCTGGACGGCCCGGATTCGGACGAGGTCCGCCGCTACATCCTGGACAACGTGCTGATGTGGTTCCGCGACTACCACGTGGACGGGCTGCGGCTGGATGCCGTCCACGCGCTGCAGGACGAGCGCGCCGTCCACATCCTCGAGGAGTTCTCGGCCGCCACGGATGAATGTTCCCGGGAGCTGGACAAGCCGTTGTTCCTGATCGCGGAATCGGATCTTAACAATCCGCGGCTGCTGGAGTCCCGGGCTGTGAACGGGTACGGGCTCACCGGCCAGTGGAGCGATGATTTCCACCATGCCGTCCATGTGAACCTGACGGGCGAAACCGCCGGCTACTACGCGGACTTCGAGGGCCTGGATGTGCTGGCGAAGGTGCTCACGGAGGGCTTCTTCCACAACGGCACGTACTCCTCCTTCCGGCACCGGCACCACGGCCGGCCGATCAACAAGGAACGGGTGAAAGCGCGCCAGCTGGTGGTCTGCACGCAGAACCACGACCAGATTGGCAACCGCGCCGCGGGGGACAGGCTGTCCTCCACACTGGGCTATGGTCGGCTGGCGATGGCTGCCGTGCTGAACCTGACGTCGCCGTTCACGCCCATGCTCTTTATGGGCGAGGAGTTCGCCGCGTCCACCCCCTGGCAGTTCTTCACCTCCCACCCGGAGCCGGAACTGGGCGAGGCCACGTCGGCCGGCCGGCTCCGGGAGTTCGAGCGGATGGGCTGGGATCCGGACCTCGTGCCGGACCCGCAGGCCGAGACCACCTTCACCAACTCCAAGCTGGACTGGTCCGAGCCGGAGCGCGGGGACCACGCGCGGCTGCTGGCGCTGTACAAGGACCTGATTGCGCTGCGCCGGCAGACCCCGGAACTCACGGACCCGGATTTCGCTTCCGTCCAGGTGGAGTTCGACCAGGATCACGGCTGGTTCATTCTGCGCCGCGGCCGGATCAGCGTGTGCTTGAACTTCGCGGACCGGACCTGCACCGTGGATGCGGGCACCGGCCGGTTGCTGCTGGCCACGGAAGACGAAGCGAAGCTGGACGGTGTGCTGACGCTGCCGGCCAACTCCGCCGCCATCATCCGGGGGCAGGGCTAAGGGGCATGATCAGCGCCTGGACCGGTCGCCAGATCCGCGCCGCCGAGCAACCGCTGCTCGACGCCGGGCACGGCGACCGGCTCATGGCCACCGCCGCCCAGGGGCTGGCCAACGCCGTGGTCCGTGCAGTGCGGGAAAACCGCGGACGGATCTACGGCGCGCGGCTGGCAGTGATCGCCGGCAGCGGCAACAACGGGGGAGACGCGCTCTTCGCCGCCGCCACCCTCGCGCGCAGGGGAATGAGTACGACGGCGGTCCTCACCTCGGCGCGCAGCCACCCGCAGGCGTTGGCCGTGTTTGAGAAGGCCGGCGGGACTGTGCTGCGGCTGGCCGCTGGTGGTGCCGGTACGGGCGCGGGTGGTGACGATTCCGCCGCCGCGGCAGCCGGTCCTTTCGTCACGCCCGACGAAGCCGCAGCCAGCTGCTCCCGTGCGGATGTGCTGATCGACGGGATTCTCGGAACCGGAGCCTCGGGCGGTTTGCGCAGCCCGGGCAAGGATCTGGTGGAGAACATCATCGCGCGGGGAACCCCGGCCCTGACCATCGCCTGCGACCTGCCCAGCGGAGTCTCTGCCGATACCGGGGAAGTCTTCGGGCCCGTCCTGCCGGCCGACCTCACCGTGACTTTCGGTGGAGCCAAAGCCGGACTGCTCACCGATCCCGCCGCAGAGGTTGCAGGCAGGGTGCTGACCGTAGACATCGGCCTCGGTCCGCTTCTCCCGGTGCCGGAACTTCGGCGGCTGGAACCGGCGGATCTGGCCGACTGGTGGCCCGTACCGCAGAGAACCAGCCACAAGTACACGCGCGGCGTGCTCGGAATCGTCGCCGGGTCGGCCCAGTATCCGGGCGCCGCACTGCTGTGCACGCAGGCGGCCGCAGCCACGGGCGTGGGCATGATCCGCTATCTGGGCCCCCAGGAGATCTGCCGCCTGGTCAACCTCTCGACGCCGGAAGCGGTTTGCAGCCAGGGCACCGTGGGGGAGAGCCGTGTGCAGGCCTGGCTGGTGGGACCAGGCGCCACCGGGGATCGGGACCAGCAGGTCCGCGTTCGGGACGCGCTCGCTTCCGGACTGCCGGTGGTGGCGGACGCCGGCGCGCTGGACAGCCTTCCGGCCGACCTGGGCCCGCAGGTGATCCTGACGCCGCACGCCGGTGAACTCGTCCGAATTCTTGCCGAGCAGGACGTGGAGGTGACGCGCGAGCAGGTGGAGGCATCGCCGTCGGACTTTGCACGCCTTGCCGCCGGGCTTACCGGTGCCACCGTGCTGCTCAAGGGAGCAGCCACCGTCATTTCCTCACCGTCCGGTGCTCTCTTTACCCAGGACAACGCCACGCCCTGGCTGGCAACGGCAGGTTCCGGGGACACGCTCGCCGGGATCCTCGGCGCGCTCGCCGCCACAGTCCAGCGCGACCGCCTGACCGAAGCAGGCCTTCCCGAGCCCGACCATTGGGCGGCCGTGGCTGCCATGGCCGCCGCTGTGCATGGGATCGCCGGAACCGAGGCCGCTGCCGGAGGACCCGTCGCCGCCTCGGACTTCGGCCGGGCCGTGCCCGAAACCGTGCGGACGCTGCTGGAACTCCGTCAGGACGGCTAACGCTCTCACCTGGCGGCTGGACCTTGGGCGGAGTCGCGGGGTTCAGGCGGGATCGGGCGGCAGGATCCTGACGCAGCAGCGCCCGGGCGCAGGATCCAGCACCGCGGTGCAGCCGGCAGGCCCGGTCTTGCCGGTCACCGCCGACAACAGATCCAGGTTCAGCCCGCAGATGGTGGCCGTGTGGCTTTGGGACAGGCGGTGGAACGGACAGTTTTGCAGGACGACGCTGCCGTCCGCTTCGCTCTCGGGCTTGAACCCGTACTTCTCCAGGGCATGCTCAAGATTGTCCGCGTCCTCGCCGATGGCACTACCCGCCTCGGCGGCCACCCGCCGCAACGACTCGTCCACCGGGGCTCCGGTTCGGTGGGAATTCTCGACGGCGGCCGCAAGAAGTTCGGCCGCCAGGTCGTAGTGTCGTTGCGGCAGGCTGACCGAGACCTCTCGGACCGCCGGAGCATACAATTTGGTCGGCCGGCCCGACCCTGGACCGCTGCGCCCGGACAACCGCCGGTAGCTCACCGTCAGCAGTTCTTCCCGCGCCAACCGGTCCAGGTGGAAGGCCGCCGTGCCGCGCACCATGCCCAGCGCGCCGGCGACGTCGTCCCGGCTGACCGGTCCCTCCGCCTCAAGGATGTATTCATAGACCCCACGCCGGGAGGAATCCGCTAAAGCGGCAACTGCGCTGACCGAATCGGACTCCGTGCGTGCTTTCATACCTGCAATTTTACTCTAAAAACAACAACCATTGACATAACAGCCCGCTCTTTCTAAAGTCAAGTATTACTACTTTTAGAAAGGAACGGTCATGGTCACCCACCAGCCCCGCCTTACAGACCGCCCCGGTCTGCGCAGCCATACGCACCAGGCCTTTTTGCTGCTGCGTACCGTCTTCACCATCGCGCCGATTCTCTTCGGCCTCGATAAGTTCTTCAACGTGATGGTCGATTGGACTAGCTATCTGGCCCCCATTGCGACCGACATCATCCCGGTTTCTCCGCAAGCGTTCATGTATGCAGTCGGCGTCATAGAAATCCTCGCCGGCATTCTCGTGGCATGGAAGCCGCGGATCGGCTCGCTGGTCGTAGCTGCCTGGCTCGCCGGCATCATTATCAACCTGCTGTTGGTGCCCGGCTACTTCGACGTCGCCCTGCGTGATTTCGGACTCCTCGTGGGCGCTCTGGCCCTTAATCGCTTGTCCTCTGACGACAAGCACTGAATTTTCGATTTGAAAGGGACCGGGGGGTAAACGCATGATGGACGAATGACGTTTGAGGCTGCGGGCAACCGCTACGAGAAGATTCCATACCGCCGGGTAGGACGCAGTGGGCTGCGGCTCCCGGCGGTTTCTCTGGGCCTGTGGCACAACTTTGGCGACGACAAGCCTTTCGAAACCCAGCGCGCTATCCTGCGCCGTGCCTTCGATCTGGGTGTTACCCACTTCGACCTCGCCAACAACTACGGCCCGCCCGCCGGCAGTGCCGAGACCAACTTCGGCCGGCACATGCGCGAGGACTTCCTGCCGTACCGCGACGAACTCATCATCTCCACGAAGGCGGGCTACCTGATGTGGCCCGGCCCGTACGGCGAATGGGGATCGCGGAAGTACTTGCTTTCCAGTCTCGACCAGTCCCTCAAGCGGATGGAACTGGACTACGTGGACATCTTCTACAGCCACCGGCCGGATCCGCAGACCCCGCTCGAAGAGACCATGGGCGCTCTTGACCAGGCCGTCCGCTCGGGCAAGGCACTGTATGCCGGCATCTCCTCCTACACCCCCGAGCAGACCCGCGAGGCCGCACGGATCATGCGCGGGCTCGGCACGCCGCTGTTGATCCACCAGCCGTCCTACTCCATGCTCAACCGCTGGGTCGAAGATGGCAGTCCCAACCTGCTCGAAGTCCTCGAGGAGGAGGGCCTTGGCTCCATCGCTTTCTCCCCGCTGGCGCAGGGTCTCCTGACCGACCGCTATCTCGGCGGGATCCCGCAGGACTCGCGGGTTGCACAGAACAAGTCCTTCGCGGCGGACTGGCTGAATGAAGATCGGCTTTCGCGGGTCCGTGCCCTGAACCAGATTGCCGCCGGACGCGGCCAGTCCCTTGCGCAGCTCGCCATCGCCTGGGTGCTCCGCGAGCAGCGCAAGGGCGGCCAGGTCACCTCGGCGCTCATCGGTGCCTCAAGCGTGAAGCAGCTCGAGGATAATCTTGCCGCCGTCGAAAACCTGGACTTCTCCCTGGAGGAGATCGACATGATCGACCAGTATGCGGTGGAATCCGGCATCAACCTCTGGGCCCAGCAGTAGCGCCAGGCCTGGCGGTTCCGGACTGATCGGGTTCTGAAGTCGCGGCCACGCCATTCGCCTGCGGTGGCCGCAGCAGGAACGTGTATTTGTCGAGCAACTGGGCCAGCAGATCCAACGCCGCGTCTATGTCCGACGGCGGCGGCATGGCCGAGTGCGGATCCAGCTGGGCATGGGTTATGTGCTGGTCCACGTAGCACTTGATCCCCGCGGTCTTCTCGCTCAGCGCGGCCAGGTCCGCGCGCGGCACGGCCGGGTTCAGATGCCCAAACTTCAGCGTGTCTGCTTCTGCCATGAAAGCAAGTTCCAAATCACGACGGCGTTCTCCGGTTGCATCGCCGAGGAACCACTCACCGGCCAGCACCCTGGGCTCTTCCGCCATCTTCTGCAGGAGCCGCTTGAGGGAGCCGGTCCGGCGGTCGCCGTCGAGCATCCGCCGAATCCCCAGCGCCGCATCGCGGTAGTAGAGCGCATCCAGCCAGCTTTGCCCGTCCGGTGAAGCTGCAGCGCTGCCCCGTCCATCGGCACCCTGGAAGTGCTTGTCGGTCTCCTGCTCTGTAGAACGTGCAGTCGTTCTCAACCAGATCTGCCGGTTCTCCAGCAGTTCCCTGATCTCAGCGGTGATTCGCGCCAGCAAGACGAACCAGTCGGCAGGGGGCTGCCGGAGTGCAGCCTGCCCTTTTTCCTTCTCCCCGCCGTGAAGTGATGGCATGAATCCATCCTGACAGTTCGCCACGTCCGTGGGCCAGAGCCGCCCGTACCGCGGGGAAGCCATCCCTCAATGCTTGCCTGCCGACGCATGATCTCAATCGGACCGTAACAGTCGCAGTGGAGGCGTGTCGTAAGTGACGGGTCACCTATTCTTCTTAGGTCATTCACCCTTTTCTTGATGCATGGCCTTTGGCGGTCACCCTGCGAGCCGACGGCCTGCAAGGCTGAGAATCTACCTTGTATTTGCTAGGAGCGGTTATTCCTGTGTCACTGGCTGAAATCAGTATCGAAGTATTAAGCGCGGGCATCTGGATACTGGCAATCCTTGTGGGGCTGTCGATGCACCTGTGGCATCCGGGTGAGCGTCTGTCGCATCTGCCAAAATACCTGCGGCAGGCGCGAAAACTGCTCGCGGGGGCCCTTGGGGCCGTGACCACCTTCATTGCTGCCAACATCGCTTCCGGAATCTACGTGGTTGCGCATCCGGGGGATCCACGCTGGTCTGACAATGCTCCGCTGGCCGCCCCATCATTGTCAGGCACTCCGATGATTGGGCAGCACCTGCAATCGCTCGACTCTGTCATGGACGACGTCGTGGCGAGGATCAATGATGTCCGGGATATTCAGCAGGCCATTCCCGTTGCTCTCGACTTCTTCGCTGCGGCCGGCTGGGGATTCCTTGTGGTGATTCCGTTGGCACTTTTCGCCCTCGCCACCAGCTACCGCGAGAAGAAATGGCAGAAGGCTGAGTTCGCGCGCTACAAGCGGACCATGGAAGATCTCCAGCAGGAGCTCGACGACGTCAAACGGTTCGTGAATTACCAAGGCTGACCGATAGACAATGCCTCGTGTGCAACTTTGCATCCTGTGCAAGTTTAGGTTTATCGTAGACGAGTGCCATCCGAACAACTATCACCAGCCGACTCCGGCGGCCGGCGGGAGCTGAACAAGCGCGCCACCCGGACCGCCATATCGACGGCGGCGCTTAGCCTTGCCCGTGCCCATGGGCCCGGCGGCTTCACCGTCGACCAACTGGCCGAAGAAGCCGGAATCTCCCGCCGCACGTTCTTCAATTACTTCCCGTCCATCGAGGCCGCGCTCACGCGTCCGGTGGAGGAGTTCCTGGAGGGTGCCTTCGCCCAGCTCTACGACCGGCCGGCCGACGAGCCGATCATGGACGCCGTGCTCGCCACCTTGGGCGGGGACGTATCCCAGGAACAGATGGCGCTGCTCTGCGAGATCTATGCCATGGGCGAGGACGATCCCCAGCTGGAGCGGGTGCAGCTACAGGTCTGGAACAAGGCCCAGCAGAAACTCGAAGAGGGCCTGCGTGTCCGTTTATCCCGCTCCGAGAGCGACCTGCTGATCAATTCGCTCGCCGGTGCCCTGATCGCCTGCGGCCAGGCGGCCATGCGGGAAGCCGCCGCCGAAACTGCCGGCCGCTCGCCGGACACGGGAGCATTCCAAAAGTATCTGCTGGCGAGCATCGGGATGCTCCGCACCGGCTTCAATTCACTTTCGAAGGATTCCTGACGCATGGCCTCGTTGCTGTATGCCCTTGGCAAGTTCGCCGCCCGCAAGCGGTGGTGGTTCGTCTCCGCCTGGCTGGCCGTCATGGTGGCGGTCGGCGGTTCCCTCGTTGCGTTCAGCGGCACGCTGTCCAACAGCTTCACCATCCCCGGCACCCCTGCGCAGGGCGTGCTGGATGAGTTGAAGGAGAAGATGCCCGAGGCCTCGGGCGGCCTCGGCACCATTGTCTTCACCACTGAGGATGGCAAGGCCTTCACTGCTGAGCAGGAAGACGCGATCGCCGCGATCTCGGAGGAACTCACGGACAACGACGCCGTCAAGAGCGCCACCGATCCGCTGGAACTGCAGAGCTCCCTGGACGCTGCGCCGGAAATGATCGACGACGGCCTAGCCGAGCTGGACGCAGCCAAGCAGCAGCTGGAGGCAGGCCAGACCGAACTGGACGCAGGCAAGGCTCAGCTTGCGCCGGCCCAGCAGCAGCTCGAGACTGCCGAGGCACAGATCCAGCAACTCGAGGCGGCCGGCCAAACTGCCATGGCGGAGCAGGCCCGCGCCCAGCTGGAGCCGCAGCGGGCACAGCTGGAAGCGGCCCAGGACCGGTTGGCCGAAGCCGAGCAGCAGCTCGAAGACGGCCGCGCGGAGTATGAGTCCGGCGTCGCCGAGCTTGAAGCAGCCAAGCTGCAGCAGCAGTCCTCCGAGGGCCTGCGCTTCGTTTCCGAGGACGCTTCCGCCGCCTTTGTACAGGTCCAGTTCGAGCAGCCCCTGATGGAGGTCGCCAGGGCTGACCGCGACCAGGTCCAGCAGATCACCGAGGCGGGCCTCGTCCCGGGCCTGCAGGCGGAGTACAGCAAGGACATCGTCGAGGACATTTCGCAGCTCTTCGGCGCCGCGGAGATCATCGGTATTGCCGTTGCCGCAGCCGTCCTGATCCTCATGCTCGGCACTCTCATCGCCGCCGGACTGCCGCTGCTGATGGCGGTCATCGGCGTCGGTGTTGGCGTCGGCGGAACCATGGCGCTCAGCGGCGTGGTGGAAATGAGCTCGATCTCGCCGGTCCTGGCCCTGATGCTCGGTCTGGCCGTGGGGATCGACTACTCGCTCTTCATCGTCAACCGCCACCGCACCCAGCTGCTCTCCGGCGTCCCGCTGGTCGAGTCCATCGGCCGCGCCACCGGAACCTCGGGCAACGCGGTGCTTTTCGCGGGCCTGACGGTGATCATCGCCCTGGCCGCGCTCGCGGTCCCGGGCATCCCGTTCCTGACCGTGCTGGGACTCGCCGGTGCCGCGACGGTGGCGGTCGCCGTCGTCGTTGCTTTGACGTTGACCCCGGCCATGCTGGCCATCATGGGCAAACGGATTCTGTCCAAGCGGGCGTGGGCAAAGGCCGGAATGAGCGGACCCGTGAGTGAAAATACCGCTCAAACAACGACGGCGGGTGGGCAGTTCCACAACGACCCCAAGCGCAGCTGGGGCAAGGCCGTCACCCGGCATCCGTGGCTGTCCTTGGTGGCCGGCGTCGCCGTTCTTGGAATCATGGCGGTTCCCGCCGCCGAACTGCGTCTGGGTCTGCCGGACGGCAGTTCCGAGCCTGCGGATTCCACGGCGTACCAGGCCTACACGCAGCTCGGCGAGAACTTTGGCGAAGGCATTAACGGCCCGCTGATCATCGTGGCTGACCTGCCGGAAGGCCTTGAAGGCACTGCCAAGGACGAGGCGCTGCTGGAGCTGTCGCAGGAACTGCGCGCCATGGACCACGTCTCCGCCGCGGTGCCCACCGGCACCAGCGAGGACGGCCGCACCGCCGTACTGCAGGTCATCCCGGAGGAAGGTCCGGCAGCGGAGAGTACCGAGGACCTAGTCCACAACCTTCGCGCTGAAGCCAGCGCGCTCGAGGCGACCACCGGCGTCGGCGTTTCGCTGACCGGCCAGCCCGCCATGCAAATCGACGTCTCGGACAAACTTGCCGACGCCATGCCCATTTACTTGGCCATTGTCATCGGGCTCTCGCTGATCCTGCTGCTGCTGGTCTTCCGCTCCATCCTGGTGCCGCTGCTGGCGACGGCCGGCTTCCTGCTGTCGCTCGGAGCCAGCTTCGGTGCCGTCGTGGCGATCTACCAGTGGGGCTGGCTGAGCGAGGTTTTCGGCGTCCACCATCCGGGCCCGATCCTGAGCTTCCTGCCGATGATCCTGATAGGCGTGCTCTTCGGCCTGGCGATGGACTACCAGATGTTCCTGGTCTCGGGCATGCGCGAATCATTTGCGCACGGCGAGGACGCGCGCGCCGCGGTCGTCAGCGGTTTCAACCACGGCGCCAAGGTGGTCACGGCCGCCGCGATCATCATGGTCTCTGTGTTTGCCGGCTTCATCTTCTCCCACCTGACCATGGTCCGGCCCATCGGCTTCGCGCTGGCGCTGGGCGTGCTGCTGGATGCCTTCGTGGTGCGCATGACGCTGATCCCCGCGGCCATGCACCTGCTGGGCAAATCTGCGTGGTGGATGCCGAACTGGCTGGAGAAGATCCTGCCGGACGTCGATGTCGAAGGGGCGAAGCTGGTTCCGGGCGGCCCTGCCTCCGCAGCTGCCCACGGCGCCACGGATACGCTTGAGGAAGCGACCGTCCGCTAACAGCTTTTGGCGGGCGAGCCGAAACTTTCGCCCGCCATTCGGCTATCCGACAGGCGGGCTTGGAAAGAGGAACAACATGCACATCCGCGACGCCACGTCCACCGACTGGGCCGGCATCTGGTCCGTCATGGAACCGATCATCCGGGCGGGGGAGACGTACACCCTGGACCCGGACAGCTCGGAAGAGTCGCTGCGCGCCAAGTGGCTGCATCTGTCCGGCCGGGGACGCACCTTTGTCGCAATTGACGACGACGGTGCGGTCGCCGGGACAGCCGAGCTCCACCCGAACTACGGTGGGGCTGCGGCCCAGGTTGCAAACGCCGGGTTTATGGTGCACCCGGGCCGCGGCGGCAAAGGCATCGCGAGGGCTTTGGCCAACCACGTCCTGGAGCAGGCGCAGGCAGACGGCTACCGCGCGATGGTGTTCAACGCCGTTGTTGCTTCCAACGTCAGGGCTGTGCGACTGTGGCAGTCACTGGGCTTCGAAATCCTCGCGACCATTCCGGACGCCTTCGACCATCCGGTTGACGGGCTGGTGGGGCTGCACGTGATGCACCGGAAGCTGGATTAGCGGGCTTTCCTGACCGTACCTGCGATGCGGTAGGAATCGTCCAGCAGCTCGGCCAGCTCCTCAGCGGAGATCCGACCCAGCCGCACCAGCACCAGCTCGGGCGAGCGTTCATGGTGCGGCGTCCAGAAGAAGATATCCGGGGACGTACCGGCGAGGGCATCGCGTTCCCGGGTCTTGACCGTGAGCACACCATCTTCCCAGATGCGGGCCATCAGGGTCCGCGCGAACCAGGCCGGATTGCCCCAGCTGAGCCTTTCGGTAACTCCGGGAAATGAGAGGCAGATGCGGCGGACGTCGTCCAGGGTTTGCATGGGACTACCTTTGCACGCCGTTGGGGGAGCGTCTACGAACCTGTCCGCAGACGCTCCTGCCGGTGCTATTTTCGGCAATGGCAGGCAGTATCCGACGGTCTGCAGATTTCCCCTGCGATGACTATTGCCAGTTTGGCGGAACGGCGGTCAAATGGAGAAGTCGACACGGCATCAGCCGTTCGCCGAAATCACTGAGGAGGCCCAGCGCGGGGTAGCTGGAGAAGGGATCTGTCATGCCGTTCTCTGCTCTAAAGCCATCGGACGAGTTTCCGAAAGATCTTTCAACCCTGTCGGAGCCGGCTCTGGAAGTTTTGCAGAGGCGGGTGAATGAGGAACTCTTTCGCGAATGCAATGAACGTCTGGTAGCGGACGCTGAAACCGTGTTTAGGTTCAACGCAGTCGCCCACGAAGTTGCCATCCGCGAAGCCTTTCGCGATCTTAAGGGTCTTTAGCCGTTGCGGTCAGCTGCGTAGAGTCCGGTCCAGTAAATCGATCCGGGCGCGGAAGGCAGAGCATCGGGGGTGCGAAGGGCCCAGCAGGTGTTCCAGAGCATCCACAGCGCCGGCATCGCCCGAGCCCATGTCCGTGGCCAGCCACCGGCTGATCAGTTCGGCGGAGCCACTGGCGCGTACGGCGGCGCCGACGGCGAGGTTCAGTTCTTCGCGCAGGAGCTCCACGCAGAGCAGACTTGAGCGGGGCAGCAATGGCGCACTATAGGCATCGAGCGCCTCGCGTAGCTTGCCTTGGCGCAGCAGTTCCATCACCTGGCGGGCATCTGAACCCCGTTCCTTTGACCCGGTCAGCCTGTAGGGCGACGACGCGACGGCATTGCCGAGCGCAGCTCGGATCCGGTGCATTTCTATGCGGACCGTTGAGGGCGTGCCTGTGTCGCCGTACAGCTCGAACGCAAGCTCGTCCGCGCTCCAACCCTGTCTGCGGGAATCCAGCAGTGCCAGGATCTCGGCCCGTCGCAATGTCAGGGGAACCTGCGAGCCATTGGCTAGCACTGCGGCAGGCTTGTCGCCCAACAGTTCCAACCGCACACCCTCGGACGATTGCTCGGCGGCAGGCCCACGGGAAGCCTTGCGGCGCTCCGGTGGAATGGCGGAAGCTGTAGCCCGCGCGCCGTCGTCGTGCTTTGCCAGCAGTTCCTCGGCCACCCGGACGCCGCAGCGCACCATGCGCAGACTGTCCGTGGTCAGCGTGTCCAACGGTCCGGAGACATCCAGCACTCCGAGGATGCGGCCGGTTCGCGGATCCCGGATCGGCGCCGCCGTGCAAGCCCATTCGTGGTGGGTGCGGACCAGATGCTCGGCGGAGAACAGCTGGACCGGAGCGCCCGTGGTCAGAGCCTGGCTGATGGCGTTGGTACCGATGCCGGCCTCGGACCAGTCCGCACCCTCGATAAACTCCAGCGAGTCAGCCCTGCGCAGCACCGAGGCACTGCCGATCCGCCACAGCACCTCGCCCTGCGCATCCGTGATGATGAGCAGGTGCCGTCCGTCGACGCCATCTTCGGCCAGCAGGTCTGTGAGCGCGGGCAGCGTTGTCTGGAGACGGTGGCCGCGGCGGAGATCGGCGACGTCGGCCGGATCGTGCAGGTGCCGGGGGCTGTGCTGATCCGGGTCGATGCCCAAGGCCATGGAGCGACGCCACGAGGCGACCAAAGCGGAAGGAATTTCAGGACGGTGCACCCCGCCGATGACCTGTTCGTGCGCGGTGCGCAGCAACCGGGCGTACTCACGCGGCGCAGTGAAACGCAGCCCCGGTTCCAACGCAGCACCCGTAGTTGGATAGGGCGGGCTTGCAGGCAACCGTGGCTCCTTCGTTCGATGCCAGCCGGAGTGAACGGGGTGCGGCCGCCGTGTAACGCCGTTGCAACCCCCGCGGGCTGACACTGGTGATGTCGATCACGTTCGCACCAGCATACGCGTACCGCCGAAGCTGTTGCGACCCTCAGGACACGAGCAATTGACACAAAGGAGTGGACATGGCGGATTCACCGAACGACGTCGCGCAGGCGTGGCTGGACAACCTGGACGAAGCGCTGCAGGCCGGAAATATCGACGGCGCACTGGAACTCTTCGATGACGAGTGTTTCTGGCGGGACTTTGTTTCCTTCACCTGGAACCTGAAGACCCTGGAAGGCAAGGCGGAGATCCGGCGGATGCTTGAAGCCAGGCTGGCCGATGTGCAGCCCTCCGGCTGGAAGCTGGCGGAGGTCGCCACCGGGGACGCGGCGGCGACCGAGGCCTGGGTCAATTTCGAGACCGGGACCGCCCGAGGCTGGGCCCATCTGCGGCTGCGCGACGGCAAATGCTGGACCTTGCTGACCACCATGCAGGAGCTCAAGGGGTTCGAGGAGAAAAAGGGGCCAAACCGGGACAAGGGCGTAGCGCACCACATCACCAAGGGCCGCAAGTCCTGGCTGGAACTGAAGGAGGAGCAGGAGGCCCGGCTCGGCTACGAGGAGCAGCCCTACACCGTGATTGCCGGCGGTGGGCAGGGCGGGATCGGGCTGGCGGCGCGGCTGCGGCGGCTCGGCGTGCCCACCATCATCATCGAGAAGAACCAGCGGCCGGGGGACTCCTGGCGCAACCGGTACAAGTCCCTGCACCTGCACGATCCGGTCTGGTACGACCACCTCCCGTACCTGAAGTTCCCGGATGACTGGCCGGTCTTCGCAGCCAAGGACAAGATCGGGGACTGGCTGGAGCACTACACGCGGATTATGGAGCTGAATTACTGGTCCGGCACGGAGTGCACCAAGGCCCGGTTCGATGAGGCCGCAGGCGAGTGGATCGTGGACGTTGTACGCGACGGCGAACCGGTCACGTTGCGGCCGAAGCAATTGGTCTTCGCCCTCGGCGTTTCCGGTTACCCCAACATCCCGAAGTTCGACGGCGCGGACTCCTTCCTGGGCCAGCAGCACCATTCCTCCCGGCACCCCGGTGGCGGGGACTGGACCGGCAAGAAGGCCGTGGTCATCGGCTCCAACAACTCCGCGCATGACATCTGCGCCGACCTGTGGGAGCACGGTGCGGACGTGACGATGGTGCAACGTTCCTCCACGCACATCTCCCGCAGCGAATCGCTGATGGACCTGGGGCTGGGCGATCTGTACTCGGAAAAGGCGCTGGCCAATGGTGTGACCACGGAGAAGGCCGACATGCTCTTCGCCTCGCTGCCGTACCGGATCCTGCCGGACGCGCAGAAACCGGTCTACGAGAAGATGGCAGAACGTGACGCAGAGTTCTACTCCCAGCTCAAGGCCGCGGGCTTTGACCTGGACTTCGGCGAAGACGGTTCCGGCCTGTTCGTGAAGTACCTGCGTCGGGGCTCTGGCTACTACATCGACGTAGGCGCCTCCCAGTTGATCATCGACGGCCGGGTCAAGCTGGCCAACGGGCAGGTGGACAAGATTACCGGCAATGCCGTGGTGCTCGACGACGGCACGGAGCTGGAGGCGGACCTGATCGTCTACGCCACCGGCTTCGGCTCAATGAATGGTTGGCTGGCGGACTTGGTGTCGCCGGAGGTGGCCAACCAGGTGGGCAAATGCTGGGGATACGGTTCCGACACGCCCAAGGATCCGGGACCCTGGGAGGGCGAACTGCGCAACATGTGGAAGCCCACGAATGTGGAGAACCTGTGGATCCACGGCGGCAACCTGCACCAGAGCCGGCACTACTCCACCTACCTGGCCCTCCAGCTGAAGGCCCGGATGGAAGGTCTGGAGACGCCGGTGTACGAACTGCAGCAGTCCCACCACGCGCGCTAGCCGGGCAATTCCCGTCCAGGGGAATCTACGGCAGAAGCAATAAAGAACGACGCCGGCCGGTCGCCTCACAGCGATCGGCCGGCGTCGTTTCCCGGTCAGCCTTGTGAGCGCGAATCCTAGCGCGGGCTGGACCTCGTTCCTAGGCCCACTTGTAGCCGTGGGCCTGTTCATAGGCCTCGAGCAGCCGGTGCGCCACGTGGCCCGACAGGATCAACGGGTGGATCATGAAGGCCCGCAGGGCTGCATCGCGGTCTCCATGGGCTGCCTTGATCGTCTCCTGTTCCACCGCCTTCAACTGCGCCATGAGCCCCGCCTGGTGAAGAGTCAACGGCTGCCGTACCGGCAGCGGGCGGGCGCCCTCGGCCGTCACTTCCGAAGGGACCTCTATGACGGCGTCCTCAGGAAGCTGGGGCAGGGTGGAGCTGTTGCGGACGTTCAGGATCAGCTCGGTCCGTTCCCCGGAGAGCAATCCCCGCATGGTCTGGAGCGCCACCCGTTCATACCCGCCGCCGGCCACATCGCACTCGTCCCGCGACCCGCCTTCGGGCCTGGCTTCGGCCAGATAGCCCTCTTCGCGCGACCGTCGGACAGCATCCCAGTCCTGGAACGGCGTCGGCGAAGAGTGCAGTTTGGCGTAGAGGTCCTGCTGCTGATCGTGGATGGACTCGCCGCGGGTCCGGGCTGCCCCGGCCATGGCCAGCGTCGCTTCACGGCGGAAGTAGTAGTAAAACAAATACTCGTTGGGCACGGTTCCGAGTACCCGAAGCATTGGCGCGCCGAACACCCGGCCCTCTTCGAAGGAAGCCAGCGCCCGCTCATCGGACAATAATTTGGGAAGCCGATCCTCGCCGTCGTAATTCAGGGCGCGCAGCCAGCCCAAGTGGTTGAGGCCCACGTAATCGACGCCTGTTAACCGCCCCTCCCGAAGAGGAATCCCGACAGCCTGGGACGCGCGCCTGACCAATGCGACGGGGGAGTCGCAGATGCCAATGACCTTCCGGCCAAGGATCTTGTGCAGTGCCTCAGTGACCATGCCCGCGGGATTGGTGAAGTTGATGAGCCACGCGTCCGGACAGTGGACCTGCATCTGCCGGCCGATTTCCAGCACGGCGGGGATGGACCGAAGGGCATAGGCGATGCCGCCGGCACCGGTGGTTTCCTGGCCAAGGATGTTCAGCCGCGCCGCAACGCGTTCGTCGACAGTTCGGCCGGCAGTGCCGCCGGGCCGGATGGCGCAAAAAACCACATCCGCACCGGCCAGAGCGTCCTGGAGGTTTTCGGTCAGCGTGAACCGGGGAGGCTGGGCGCCGCCGGGCAGGGGAAGGTCACCGAGTACGCGTGCGATGGCCTGAAGCCTGCTGCCGTCCGTGTCCTGCAGCACCAGCTCATCTATGAGCCCCGCGTAAGGTCCGGTGGAAAGGGCGCGGTAGACCAACGGCACCCGGAAACCTCCGCCGCCCAGAATTACCAGCTTGACCACAGCACCCCTTTGAGACGATTTACCCGGCTGGATCAAAAATGACAGCCAGCCCCCTGCTTGTATTGTGCCAGTATGACCAACATCCTCAACCAACCACACGGATATGACCCGCTGGCTGCAAGCCGCACGCCGGAAAGCCCGGCTTTCGACCTGCTGCTGACGGGTCCGGTCTTTCTGGACATTATCTTCACCGGTCTCAGCTCCCTGCCGGAGCCGGGGGAAGAATTGTGGAGCGAGGGAATGGGATCCTGCCCCGGGGGTGTGGCGAACCAGGCCATTGCCGCCAGCAGGCTGGGATTGAACACCACGCTCGCCGCGGCTTTTGGGGACGACGCGTACGGCGAGTTCAACCGCGACACCATCGGCGCGCAGGAGTACGTTGACCTGTCCCTGTCGCGGAACTTCCCCGGATGGCACTCGCCGGTTACGGTCTCCCTCTCCACCACGAGGGACCGTTCGTTTGTTACGCATGGGCACGCCGCCCCGCTCAGCGCATCCGAACTGGTCGGCAATCCGCCGCCGTGCAGGGCCGCCATCACGTCGCTGGCGCCGGACCTGGAACCGTGGGCACTTGCCGCTGCGGCAAACGGGACAAAACTCTTCGGCGATGTTGGCTGGGACCCCACCGGCCAGTGGTCTAAGTCCACCCTGGCCAATCTCGAAAGATTCCACGCCTTCCTGCCGAACGACGCGGAGGCCATGCGCTATACAGGAACCGACGATCCGTGGGCGGCACTGTATGCCCTCGCGGACCGGGTTCCGGTGGCCGTGGTGACCTTGGGCTCGCGCGGGGCGATTGCCATCGATTCGATCACCGGCGAAGAGGACTGGGTTCCCGCACTGCCGGTGAAGGCCTACGACTCCACCGGTGCAGGGGACTGTTTCAGCGCGGCGTTCCTGATGGGCACGCTGGCCGGATGGAGGCTGGCCGACCGCCTCGCATTTGCCAATCTGTGTGCTGCTCTGTCTGTCCAGCAATTCGGCGGATCGCTCGCGGCGCCGGGCTGGGGCGACGTGGCGGACTGGTGGCAGCGGGTCAACGATGCGCGCGAGGGAGTCCGCGGCCAGTGGCTGCGCCGGTATGCCTTCCTGGAAAAGATCGTCCCCGAGATTCCGCCGCTGGCAGTCCGCCGGGCCACCGCCACCGTGGCGCGGCATTCGGACGTCTGACGTGGGCCGGGGGCGGGCCTGAGCCGGATTCCGGGCTGCTGATGAAAGAATGGACTGGTGAGTTCTCCAGCAGGCATGAGTTATGACCGCCAGGCAGTAATTGACCTGGACGCCATCCGGGCCAACGTCCGGCACTTCCTCGAGATCGCCGCCCCCGCGCGGGTGATGGCCGTGGTCAAGGCGGACGGCTACGGACACGGCGCCCTTGAGGTTGCCCGCGCGGCGTTGGAAGCCGGGGCAAGCTGGCTTGGCACCGCGCACATTTCCGAAGCGCTCAAACTGAGGTCGGCGGGCTTCGACGCCCCGATCCTGGCCTGGCTGCACACTCCCGACAGCGATTTCGACGCCGCCATCAACGCGAACGTGGATCTGGGCATATCCGGCTGGGAGCTGGAGTACGTGGCGGCGGCGGCCAAGCGGCAGGAACGGCCGGCGCGCGTGCAGCTCAAGATCGATACCGGCCTGGGCCGCAACGGCTGCCCGCCTGCCCAATGGGAGCCGCTGGTCAGCCGGGCCGTGGAGTTCCAGGAGGAAGGGCTGCTGCGCGTGGTCGGGGTCTTCTCGCATCTGGCCGTCGCCGATGAACCGCACCGGCCGGAAACGGATGAGCAGATTGACCGGTTCCGGGAGGCGGTGGCGGTGGCCGAGAACGCCGGCCTGGACCTTGAAGTGCGCCATCTGGCGAACACGCCCGGGACCCTGACCCGACCGGATTCGCACTTCGACCTGGTGCGGGTTGGCCTTGGCCTGTACGGTCTTTCACCTTTTGAAGGGCAGGTGCCGGAGGAACTCAAACTCAAGCCGGCGATGACCCTGCGTGCCCGGGTGGCCAACTGCAAACTCGTTCCCGAGCACCAGGGTGTTTCCTACGGCCTGCGCTACCACACCGAGGAGCCCACAACCCTGGTCCTGGTGCCGATGGGATACGGCGACGGCATTCCCCGCAGCGCCAACGGAGCCCAGGTTGCCATCGGCGGCAAGCGCTACGACGTGGTGGGCCGGGTAGCTATGGACCAGTTCGTGGTGGACCTGCGCACCTCCGAGGCCGAGGACCTTGTCGGCGCGGAAGTCATTCTGTTCGGCCCCGGCGAGGATGCGCCGGGGGCGGAGGACTGGGCCGCAGCGGCCGGGACCATCAACTATGAGATCGTCACCAGGGTCAGCCCGCGCGTGCCCCGCGTCTACATCGGCCAGGACCTCGCGACAGGTGCGGCGGCCGGCATGGAGCCTTCCGTGGACTTCACCGCGAATTACGACGGCGGGGCCTCCGCCGCTGCAGACGGCAGCAATGGCGCGGGGGACCGCGAGTGACTGAACCCGAGGAACCGACACAGATGTGGGAAACGGAGTATTCCGTAGCCAGTGCGGAAGAAACCCAGGCTCTGGCCGCCCGGATCGGTGCACAGTTGCAGGCCGGGGACCTGATCGTCCTGACCGGGGAACTCGGGGCAGGCAAGACCACTTTCACCCAGGGGCTGGGCGAAGGTTTGGGCGTGCGCCCCGGCATCATCTCGCCCACTTTTGTGCTGGTGCGGGTACACCCCAGCCTGGGAGACGGGCCGGACCTGGTGCACGTGGACGCCTACCGGCTGGAGTCGGCCGGCGAGATTGACGACATTGACCTGGAAAACACCCTGGACACCGCGGTAACAGTGGTCGAGTGGGGCCGCGATCGGGTGGAACACCTGGCAGAGAGCCGGCTGGACATCACGCTGGTGCGCGCCACCGGAGCTGACCTGGCCGCAGCAGAAACAAACATCGCAAAGAACGGGAGCACCGCGAGCACCGCGAGCTCAGCCAACTTAGCGGGCACAACAGACACTGCGGAAGCTGGCGGCAGCCCCGCCGTCGTACTTGATTTTGATGAACCGGACGAGGCTGAAGATCGGCAGATCCGCATCGTCGCGCACGGTCCACGCTGGGCCGGCGGCATTCCTTTCTAGGAGCCTCGCCGGAGGGTGCCTTCGTTAGGTCCATGCTCGCCCGCATGCCGGCGTTGCGGTGTCAACGAGCAGGCATGGGCAGTCCTCCCCATCGCGCGGGCACGGCCGGTCTGCCTACGCTGGAGAGCACAATTGAACGGGTTGATCGAGGAGCTCCAGCGTGGCCGGATGGGTGAAAAGGACTATCCGTCCGCCCCTCGAAGTATCCGTAAGCGCCCCCGCCGGTTGGGAACGGATCGACGTCGAACACACCGAGCTGGTTCTGGCGCTGGCCGGCATGCCCGCCGGGGTGTTCCGCCCCAGCCTCGTGGTGGTGAGCTACTTCTCCGAAGAACCGCTGCCGCGGATCGCGCTGCGTGCCGCCGAGGAGGCCCAGCAGCAGTACGAGGACCCGCTGCTGATCTCCAGCGATTACCTGGAACATTTTGGCCGGGCGGGCCGAAGGATCGAGTTCACCTACCGGATCGGCGAGACCACGGTGTTTGTGCGCCGCTGGATCCTGAAGCTCGACAGCCGCTGCCTGGATGTCATCGCCAGCAGCACGGTCGGGCAGGTGCCGCTGGTCCGGGGCAGCTTTGAGGCGATGTTCAGCTCGCTGGCGTGGGAAAGTGCTGCCGCGTGAGCGTGCTGATGCAGCCGGAGTCGCCGGCCAAGGCAGCCGATGTGCAGCCTTCTGGACCCGCAGAATCGGCGCCCGAAGACCTGGCTTCCCTCGCCGGACGCTAGGGCTACTTTTCCACCGGGCCTTGGTTGTCGGCGGATGCGACGGAAGTCTTGATTGACAGTGCCTCACGCGGCTCGGCCAGATTCGGCCGGACCGCGGCGCTCCAGCGTCCGGACATCGCCCGCGAGTTCGCCAGCTGGGGTTTCACCAATTCGCGCGGCGCATACACAACGGACAGCAGGTTCTTCCGCCACGCCATCCTGGCCGCCCGCACAACGGCCCGGATCGATGGCTGGCATTTGGGGAAGCGGACAAGCCTGCGGCTGTGGGTCGGCAACCGCTGGACCGCCGTCGTTGCGGGAAGCTCGGCGGGTGCCCTGCTACTCGGGTACGAATCCGGCCACCGCGGAACGATGGTCCAACTCGATGTCGCAGGCGTGGACGATGCCGCTTCCGTCATGGCCGCCTGGACCGGGCTCGCCCCGGCATGGCCCATGGCCGGAACCGCCGGCACCATCAACACCGTCAACAGTGGACTGTTCGAGCGCAGGCTCCAAGATGCGAAGGTGCCCGTACCTTCCAACGCGGACGGCCAGCTGCGCAGCCTGTGGCAGGAGCCTTGGTTCGTCTGGGTAGTCACCGTAGGACGGGAAAGATTCCGCCGTGGTTTCATCAACGCCGGGGCCGCCGGGCATTTCCTGTTCGGCCTGAATAACGACGGCGATGTGCAGTTGGCGCCGCAGGCCTCCTCCCTGGTTTGGCACACACTGCGCGACGCCGTGGAAGACGCACGGTTCCACGAGCTGCAGTATTGACCGCCCACATCCGGCAGTCGTCCTGGAGCCGCCGTATCGGGCAGAGGCGGTATTCGGGTTTCATCAGGGCATGGATAGTTGTCCCCATCGCGGCCGGACAGCCGTTCACATATTGTGTAAAAGGCGTCTGACGTGCATGGATAGCAATGGGACAAGACAAGCAAAGGTTGGTAATGGTCGACTGGGATATCGATGTGGCAGCAGCCAGCGGAATCGTGGCCCAAACGGTGGATGAAATGCTGAAGTTCCACCAAGTGGAGAAGGACATGCAGGCCGCGATCGACGGAGCAGCCGGGGCCAGTGCCAGTGCGGGGATTAAGGCTGCCCTCGAATCTGCCCAGAACGACTATCTGGGCCTGCTGCTCTCCAACGCAACAGCCCGTTCCACCAACGCGTGCAACGGCACTGCCCAGGCGATTAACTGGTACAACGCCGGGAACCTGGAAATGGCTGCCAACGCGCAGCGGAACGCTTCCAAGGTGCCGCAGCCATGACTGTCTCCTTCGCCAGCGTCCCGGTCTTTGCCGACCCGGATGCGCTCGAGACCCAAGCCGACGACATTGCCGCAGCCGGAACTGAAGCCAACACCATCGGTGTCAACTGCCACAGCACGTGGTCAGGTCTGGCAGCTGTTTACACTGCACCTGAGGCAGAGCAGGCCGTCCGCGCGTTCGACAAGGTCAAGGCCTACGGCGATGAAGCCCTGACGGTGTCCGGCCTCATCAAAGCGGCCCTGACTACCTTCGCGGGCCAGGTACGCGGCTTCAAGACGCGGTATGACGCCCTGGTCCTCGCTGCCGGAGCATGCACGCCTGACGGCGAGGAGCAAACCGATGAGGAAGCCGCTGCCGAACGGGAACTCCAAGGCAAGGTGAACCAGCTTGTCCGGGAGTATGAAGAAGCTGAAGCCCAGTGCATCTCGGCCATTGGAGGAGCCACCGGCCAAATCAGCACGCCGGGCTGGGCCGACGGTCTCGGTACCGGCACGACCGTCGCTGACACCATCCGGGAGCACATTCACCAATCCCCGATCCATGTGCGTAAACCCCTGGAAGTGGTGACCAGTCCAACCGTATTCGACCTGGAACTGGGCCCGCCTCTCCGGCTGGAGGGACCGCTGCACATGGATGACATGCCGTACGACTATATCGACGGCAACGGCAACAAATTCGTGAAAACCGCGTCCGGAATCCTGGCACCGGTCGGATCGGCGGTGGACGTGAACCGGCCGCCGATTGATCCGGGTGCCTACGAACGGCCGGGACCAACCCTGAGGCTGGATCCGGACGCAGTTGTTCCGCCGGACTGGGCCAGGAACGCTGGCCGCGGACTGTTTGTGGTGGACGCTGGCCTGACGGTCTGGGAACAAGGATCGTCACAGTACAACGAGGATCTGGCAAGCCATCCGGACTGGGACAGCGGACAACGTGCCGCCAGCGTGACGGAAAATGTGGTCATTGTCGGTGGCATGTCGTTAGCCGGTGGTGCCGCGGGTGCCTGGGCCGGGGCGAAGGGCGGCGCGCTTCTGGGCGGCGCCATCGGCTCCATCTTCCCCGGGCCCGGCACGGCAATCGGCGGCGTTGTCGGCGGTATCGTGGGGGGTCTAGCCGGCGGTATCGTGGGCAGCGGCCTCGGTGAAAAAGTCGGCGAAGGGATCAAGAGCGCGTGGAACTCTCTGTGGGATTAATGGCCATCGCGGCAGGTGCCGCCATGGTGCTGGCCGGCTGGAGGGCCTACTCCGGCCGCTGGCGCAGATGGCTCGCCTACGGCGGCTTGTTCCCGAACCTGCGCAGCTACCCGGGGCTCGGCCTGCTCTATGGCGGAATCAGTTTCCTGCTGGCGCCCGCGGCGGCGTGGGCCTCTGAAGCCGGTGCACCGAAGGCAGCCGTGGCCGCGCTGGTTCTTCCCGTCATTGCCGGCATGCTGATTTGTCTGCTGAGCCTTGCCTGGCTTCCCCGCTTCATGACGCCGGCGTGGGTGCGCACCGCCGTACAGGAGCAGATGCCGCGCGTACGGCAGAAAGGGCGTTGATGAGCACGTCGAATGCCCAGGCCTTTCCACTTGAAGCTTCGGAGGACATCACGATTCCCCGCCCGGCAGACTGGACCCGCCAGGATACGGAAGGCACCGACATGGTGTTGCTGTCCCCTCCGGTCCGCGCAGGTGTGTTCCGCCCCAACGTCGTGGTAACGAGCCAGCCCTATGAGGGATCCATCGCCAAATTGTCCACCTTCGCCATGGCGGCAGCCCTCGGAGAGCTGACGAGCCCGCACCTGATTGCGTGCAACATCTGGCCGCACCCTGCCGGCGACGGACGCCAGATCGAGTACACCCACCAAATGGGCAACCAGATCCTGCATGTTCAGCGCTGGACCTTCGCCGTCGACGGCAAGGCTGTTGACGTCACGGCCACCTGCAGTTCGACCCAGCTGACCGCAATCGACGAGCTGTTCGGCTATATGGCCGCGAACATTGAATTCCGGAAGGCTGCCTGAGTGACCGAGTTTCCGCATAAAGAACCCCGGACCGAGGTCTTCGCGTCCTCCCACACGGGCGAGCAGCTTGAGCAACTCTCGGGCATCGTGGGCAAACAGCCCTACGTCTCGGACGGCCCGTGGATTTCCGCCACGGGGCTGGAGCTATTGCAGACCGCTGCCGAGGCAGGCAAGCTCGGCCGCTTTGGCATTGCCGGCAAGTCCGCCGAACTGGCACCGCTGGTGGATGCCGGGCTGCTCACGTCGAAGGGTGCGCTGACGGGACAGGGACGCCTGGTCACCAGCCCGTGGAAAGACTCGCTCGCCTCGTTGAGGATTTCGGCGCAGTTCCGTGGCCACGCTGCGGCCTTCCAGGCCTGGCTTGCGCCGGAAGGATGTCTGGTGCTGGCAGGCCCGTCCTACAGCCAGTTCCTGGCCGGAACGCCGCGTACCGGCTTCCACCAACTGGATTTCCTGGCTCTTGACCATCTGTACCCGGCCATCGCGGCCTGGACCGGAATCGCACCGGCCTGGAGCCTGGCCGCGGCGCCGCTCGCGGTGGATCCGCAGGTTCTCCAAGCCCGGTTTACCAGCGAAGCCGTTCCCGTCCCAGCGGGCGCGGATGCACCGCTGGCGAATATGTGGCGCCAGCCCTGGTTCATCTGGCAGCTGGTGCTGGAACCGTCCTCCGGCCCGCCCCTGACCTACGTCAACGCCGGCGAGGCAGGCCATTACCATCTGGGCAGGGACGACGCCGGAGCCCACCTCAATGTCCGCCCGTCAAGCAGGCTGTACCGGGACATTGCCACTGCCGTCGACCGCGCCGTCCACCGCTGACACGGGAGCTACCCAAACCGCGTAAAATGGTCTGGTGCTGATTCTCTCCATCGATACCTCCGCCATTGCCAGCGCGGCTCTCATCACCGGAGACGGAGAGACCCTGCAGGCATTTGCCACCGAGGACACCCGGACCCATGCCGAGGTGCTGGCCCCCGGCATCCAGGAAATACTGACGACGGCGGACGTCACCGCCGCCGATATCGACGCCTTGGTCGTGGGCGTGGGGCCCGGTCCTTTCACCGGGCTGCGGTCCGGGATCGCCACGGCCCGATCGCTGGCGTTCGCGTGGAACAAGCCACTGCATGGGGTGATGAGTCTGGACGCCATCGCCGTGGAGGCAGCACTGGATGCTTGGCGGCTGGGGATCGACGAATTCATCGTGGCCACGGACGCGCGACGCAAGGAAGTCTACTGGGCGCAGTACCGCAGCACCGGCGGAACCCCCGAATTGCTGGACGGTCCGCACGTCTCCGCGCCGGCGGAGGTGCCGGAGCTGCCGGCCTACGGCAAGGGGGCGGGAATCTATCCGGACCAACTGCACGCCGTCGCGGACTTCAGCGGCACCCAACCGACCGCTGAAGCGCTCGGCCGCACCGCCGTCGTCAAGCTGACACGGGGCCTGCCCCTGCTGGAAACCACACCCCTTTACCTGCGCGAATCCGATGCGAAGGTCCCCGGGCCGCGGAAGCGTGCGCTGTGAAGGCGGCGGACAGGGCCGTGCAGCGCGGAAGCATCCGGCCGATGACCGAGGCCGACATACCCGAGGTCGACGCCCTGGAGAAGAGCCTGTTTCCAATGGACGCCTGGCCCACCCAGATGTTCTTCGATGAGCTGTCCCAGCCCGAAACCCGCAGCTACTATGTCGCCGTCGACGCCGCTGGAACGGTGATCGGGTACGCCGGACTGATGTGCATCGAGCCGATCGCGGATGTTCAGACCATCGCCGTGGTGCCGGAGCGGGAAGGGCAGGGGATCGGCAGCCTGATGCTGACCCGCCTGATCGAGGAGGCCGCGGGGCGCAAGGCCAAGGACGTGCTGCTTGAGGTCCGGGCGGATAACCCGCGGGCGCAGCGGCTGTACCAGTGGTTCGGGTTCGAACAGATCCACCGCCGCCCGCGCTACTACCGTGACGGCGCGGATGCGCTGATCATGCGGCTGGAACTCGCCGGCTGGACCGGAGCGCCCGGCGCAACCACAACCACTTCGGAGGAGACCCGATGAACCGCAGCGAACCGCTGGTACTGGGCATCGAGTCCTCCTGCGACGAAACCGGTGTAGGCATAGTCCGCGGCGACACCCTGCTGACCAACACCGTCTCCTCCTCGATGGAGGAACACGTGCGATTCGGCGGCGTGATTCCGGAGATTGCCTCGCGGGCCCATCTGGATGCGTTTGTCCCCACGCTGCAGCAGGCGTTGGACGAAGCCGGGGTGACCCTGGACGAAGTCGACGCTTTGGCTGTGACCTCCGGTCCGGGCCTTGCCGGTGCACTGATGGTGGGAGTCTGCGCGGCCAAGGCGCTCGCCGTCGCAACGGGCAAACCGCTCTACGCGATCAACCACCTGGTGGCGCACGTGGGCGTGGGCCTGCTGGACGGCGGGGAACTGCCCGAAAACCTCGGCGCGCTGCTGGTCTCCGGCGGTCACACGGAGATCCTGCGGGTGAAGTCCATTACCGACGACGTCGAACTGCTCGGCTCCACCATCGACGACGCCGCCGGCGAAGCCTACGACAAGGTGGCCCGCATCCTCGGACTCGGATACCCGGGCGGGCCGGTGATCGACAAGCTGGCCAAGGAAGGCAACCCCAAGGCCATCCGTTTCCCGCGCGGCCTGAGCCAGCCCAAGTACATGGGCTCAGCGGAGCAGCCCGGCCGGCACCGGTACGACTGGTCCTTTTCCGGGCTGAAGACCGCCGTGGCCCGCGCCGTGGAGCGGTTCGAGGCGGCCGGCCAAGTGGTCCCGGTGGCCGACATCGCCGCATCCTTCCAGGAAGCGGTGGTGGACGTGATCACCGCCAAAGCCATGCTCGCCTGCACCGAACACGGCATCACCAATCTGCTGCTCGGCGGGGGAGTGGCCGCCAATTCGCGGCTCCGGGAGCTGACTGCGGAACGCTGTGCGGCCAACGGGATCACGCTGCGCGTCCCGCCGATCAACCTCTGTACAGACAACGGCGCCATGGTCGCGGCACTGGGCTCGCAGATCGTCATGGCCGGGGGAGAACCGTCCGGGATCGCCTTCGCCCCGGACTCCTCCATGCCGGTGACCAGCGTCCACCTGTAAGCGGCGCGCCTCATTCGAGGAGGCGGTGGTAGTTAGGCTTCGCCGCGCATCTGCCGGACGACATCGAGCACGACGGCGCGCAGATCGCCATCGTTCTCTGCGGCAATCCGGCGCTGGCGCTGGTAGCCGGCGCCGCGCTCGATAATCTTCTCCACGTCCGCCAGTTCGTTGCTGCAGCCGAGCTTCTTCGCCACCGGTTCCAGCCGGTTGAGCACGTCTTCGCGCAGGTGCTCGGTGACCAGCTTTTCCTTGCCGGCGCCGTCGAGGATGACGATCGCTTCCATGCCGTACCGGGCCGCGCGCCACTTGTTCTCCTGCACATGCCACGGCGGCATCGTGGGGATGGCCCAGCCGTCGTCGAGCACGGTGGAGAACTCGTCCACCAGGCACTGGGTCAGCGCGGCGATGGCGCCGACATCCTGCAGCGAGGACATGCCGTCGCAGATGCGCATCTCGATGGTGCCCAGGGCGGCGACCGGGCGGACGTCCCAGCGGATCTCGCTGAGCGTGTCGATCACCCCGGTGTTGAACATGTCCTGCACATAGTCTTCATAATTGGCCCAGGCGGGGAACTGGAACGGCAGGCCGGCCGTCGGCAACTGCTGGAACATCAGCGCGCGCTGCGAGGCATAGCCGGTATCTTCGCCGCCCCAGAAGGGGGAGGATGCGGACAGTGCCTGGAAGTGCGGGAAGTAGTTGACCAGGCCGTCCAGCACCGGCAGGGCCTTGTCCCTGTGGTCCAGACCCACGTGGACATGCACGCCGTAGATCACCATCTGCTGGCCCCACCACTGGGTCCGGTCGATCAGCTTCGCGTAGCGCTCCTTGTCCGTCACCGGCTGGGAGCGCGGGGCGGCAAAGGGGTGGCTGCCGGCGCAGAACAGCTCCACGCCCATCGGATCCGTCACATCGCGCACCGCCGTCAGCGCATCGCTTAGTTCGCCCTTGGCCTGCTCCACCGACGTGCAGATCCCGGTTACGAGCTCCACCGTGTTCAGCAGCAGCTCCTGTTTGATGTGGGGGTGCTCGTCGTCGTCCTTGAGTTCGGGATGCCCGGCCGCGACGTTGCGCAGCACCTCTGAGGCCGCGGAGACCAGCTCGCCGCTTTGGCCGTCCACCAGCGCCAGTTCCCACTCGACACCGAGGGTGGACTGGGCGGACGGTGCGAACTCGATATTCAAACTGACTCCTGATCTGCGCGGCTTGCCGGAACTGCCCCGGCTGTGCTCCCGTCACGCGGCTTGCGGCAGAGAACCCAAGTCAGATTCTACGGCAGTGGTACCGTCAAAGACGTGAAAAAGTTCGGTTCCCGGCGTCTGGCGCTGGGTGTGTTGGCGGCCACGTCCGCACTCCTCATTTCCTCCTGTACCGCCCCTGGCCCCGCGCCCGAAAGCGGCAGTTCCGCGCCGCCGTCGTCCGTTGCCGCGCCCACCGAAGCGCCCGCGCTGTCCTGGGGGCCGAGCCAGGATCATTACGACGACGCCGCTGCCGCCGTCGAGGCGATGAGCCTTGAGGAAAAGGCCGGGCAGGTCATGGTGTCCTTCTACTCCGGAACGGATCCGGCACCGCAACTGACGGCCATTGAGGAACTGCATCTGGGCGGCAGCATCATTATGGGCGACAACGTCCCGCTGACCGCTGACGGCACGGTGGATGTGGCGGCGATGGCGCAGATCAACAAGTCGCTGCAGGACGCAATGTTCAACGCTCGGGACTGGCCCGGGATCATCTCGGTGGATCAGGAAGGCGGGATGGTGGCCCGGCTGGGCGCGCCGCTGACCGAGTGGCCTACGCCGATGACCTACGGCGCCGCTGCGGAAGAGACCGTCTCGCGGGACTCCATGGCGGCGATGGCCACCGAACTGGCCGCGCTCGGCTTCACGATGGACCACGCGCCGGGCCTGGATCTGACCATCGGACCGGCGGATCCGACCATCGGGGCGCGCTCCCTGGGCAGCGACCCGGAGCGGGCGTCGGCACAGGCCCCGGCGCTGCTGGAGGGCTTCGAGAAAGCCGGGGTCATGCCCAGCGTGAAACACTTCCCGGGCCATGGCTCCGTGACCACCGATTCCCACCTTGCCCTGCCGGTGCAGGACGCCTCCGTGGCGGAACTGCAGGCGCGGGACTGGAAACCGTTCAAAGCGGCGATCGACGCCGGGGCACCGGTCATGATGATGGGCCACATAGCCGTTCCCGCGCTGGAGCCGGGTGTTCCGTCGTCGTTGTCGGCACCGAGTTACCAGGCGCTGCGGGACCTGGGGTTTGAAGGCGTCATCATCACGGATGCGCTGAACATGGGCGCGGTGGAGAACCAGTACCCCGGCGGCCAGGCTGCCCCGATGGCACTCGCCGCGGGCGCCGACCTGCTGCTGATGCCGGCGGATCCGTATGCCGCGCATGCCGCGATTCTCGCCGCAGTGGAGGACGGCACGCTGGCCGAGGAGCGGCTGGATGAGGCCGCCACCCGGGTAGTCACCATGCAGCTGTGGCAGAAGTCCATCGCGCAGACGCCGTCGCTGGCGGAAATCGGTACCCACGCGCAGGACTCGCAGGACGCCTCGGCCACGGCGCTGACCATCCTGACCGGGCAGTGCTCGCGCGAGGACCAGTTGGACGGTTCGCTGACCATCCAGGGAGCAGACCCGGTGGCCAACCAGCGGCTGGCGGAGGCCGCCGAGGCGCGCGGGCTGACAGTAGGTTCGGGGCCAACGGTCACGCTGCTGGCCGGGCCCGAGAGCGGAACCGGGGACATCGTTGTCTCGCTGGATGCACCGTGGGGCCTGGAACTGTCCTCAGCCGAGGTAAAGGCCGCGCTCTACGGCGACACCCCGGCAGCGTTCGAAGCGCTGCTGGACTACCTCACGGGCGAGGCCGGTGCACCCGGGACCCTTCCGGTGGACGTCGGCGAATACGAAACCGGCACCGGCTGCCGGTAGCATGCTACGGCCGGGCGCTGCGGCTTCGGCTGCGGTGGCCGGCTGTCGGGATGGGCTCGACGACAATGGCCACCCGCTCCTCGCCCATGCGGGTCAGCACCAGCGTGGCCTTGTTCGGTCCCTTGCCGGAGCCGGTGAGCAGGGTCTTGCGCAGTTCCTCCGGCGTGACCGAGGTGCCGCGCTTCTTGATTTCCAGCGTCCCGATCCTGCTAGCCTTCACCCACGCCTTGAGCTTCTTGACGTTGTACGGGCGGACCTCCAGCACTTTGTAGGCACGGGCAAACGGAGTCTGAAGCAGGTCCGGCGCGCAGATGTAGGCAATATGCTCATCGAGCAGGTGCCCGCCGAGCTGCCGTGCCACATCAGCCACCAGTCCCGCCCGGATCACCGCGCCGTCCGGTTCATACAGGTAGCCCTCTGCCGGCCCAACCGACACATCCTGCTCTGCGGGCACGTAGCCGATGTCGCTGGTGAGCTCGGCCGAACCGCCGTTCGAGATGACCAGGGCGGCCCGCCGGACACCTGGCCGGGCCAGGCTGTTGAACCACAAGGTCGCCTCGGTCACGTCGCCGTCCACCGAAACCCATTGGGCCTCGCAGTCCGCCGGCAGCGCGTCATGCGGAATGCCAGGTCCCATTTTGACGCCGACCGGAAGTCCTTGGTCCGCCAGTTTTTCGACAAAGGACAGCGGCGGTGAGAAAGCCTCCGGATCGAACAAGCGGGTGGTGCCGGACGTCGTCGTCGTTCTTCTGGCCGGATCCAGCCAGACGCCGTCGACGCCGTTCAGGTCCACGTGCTCCGCGTCGGCATTAACGACGGTGGCGTTGGGCCAGGGCATAAGGTTAATGGTGGCCACCGCGGCCGTGGTCTCATCACGTTCGACGGCGGTGACTTTGCGTTCCAGCGTGGCCAGGGCCAGGGCGTCCGCGCCGATTCCGCAGCCAAGGTCCGCGACATGTTCGACGCCGGCCTGGACGAACCGCTGGGCATGCAGCGCCGCGATATTGAGTCGGGTTGCCTGTTCCAGGCCCGCCTTGGTAAACAGCATCTGCTCGGCAAACGGACCGAATTTCGCGGCGGCCTTGGCCCGGAGCTTGGATTGGGTCAGGGCAGCCGCGACCAGTTCGGGGGAGTGGCCGGCCTTGCGCAGGGCGGTGCTGGTCTTGAGGCTGTCGGCTTCCGAATACGGCTCCAGGGAGTTCAGCAAGTCCCAGCCTTCCGGCGTGAGGATGGGAGCAATATTCTCGGCGGAGGTCTCGGATGCCATGCTTTCAAGCCTAGACCAGCGCGTGCCATCGGCTGGACACGGTTGATAGTAGAGGTCTCCTTGCGGTGGCATTATGAGGTCATGATTCAGGGAGCGGCAACATACCTAGAGGCGGCACGGCACTTCCACGAGGTGCTCGCCGGGATCCCGGACAGTGCCTGGGACGAACCGGGGCTGGGGGACTGGAGCGTGCGGACGCTGGCCGGACATACCAGCCGTGCGCTGATTACGGTCCTGACCTATTTGGAGCGTCCGGCTCAAAATATCGACGTCGGATCCACCGCAGAATACTACTCCGGGCTGGACTTCACCTCGTCGCCGGAGATTACCGCCCGGGCGGTGGCGGCCGGGGAGGATCTGGGAGCCAAGCCCGTTGAGACCGTGGACCGGCTGCTGGCGCAACTGGAGAACGTGGTGCCGGTAGTCTCGGATCGCGTCATCGAGACGATTGCAGGCGGGATGCGGTTCAGCGATTATCTGCCCACCAGGATTTTCGAACTGGCGGTCCACAGCCTGGACCTGGCGTCCGCGTGCGGAGTTCCGACGTCGTTGTCTTCTGAAGTGGAGAAGGCGGCCATGAACGTGGCGGTGGAAATTGCCGCCGCGCGGGGCGAGGGCAGTCTGTTGTTGCGGGCATTGACCGGCCGGACGGCTCTGCCACCCGGTTATTCCGTCGTGTGAAGGCTAAGGCAATGCCGTACCGTCGGAAATCGATGGCAGCACGGTGACTTGCAACCGCTGCACCGCGTTGTTGGCCATGCCCTGGTAGTTCCACTCCGGTTCCAGCGGCTGGATGTTCCCTGCGTCGTCTTCGGCACGGCACATCAATTCATGATCGCCCTCCTCGGCCTGCCAGAAGCAGGACCAGCCCCGCCAGGCGTGCCTGCCATCCTGCTCGTCCAGCTGTGCTGGCAACCAACGGCCGTCGACGCCCACCTGCACAGACTTGATGAGGCCGTAGCCGGACCAGGCGCGGCCCACGAGTTTGGTCGCGCCGGCGGGAACAATGGGCCGGCGGGACATGAAATCGGGAATGCCCGGGGGAGCCATGAGCGAGCGGACACGTATCCGCGAGACCGGTTCGCCCGGATCGTCGGCGTCCTGCTGCAATCGGTAGGCAAAGCGCTGCTGGAACCCCTCGAAAGCCTGGGTGACGGCGTCGATGCGGTGCAGCCACTTCACGCTCGCCATGCCGTACCAGCAGGGAACCACCAGGCGAAGGGGAAAGCCGTGCTGCGGCGGGAGCGGCTGGCCGTTCATTTCGTAGGCCAGCAGGACATCACCGGAGACGGCGGCGCGGACGGGCAGACTGCGTTCGTACGCGTGCGCCACTCCGCCCTGAAATCCGCGGTCCAGTGCGCTGAAGACCAGCTCCACCGCGTCCGGCCGCAGCCCGGCTTCGTCCATCAGGGCTACGAGCGGGGTGCCCGTCCACTCCGCCGTGCTGACACCCCCATGGATCCAAGGCTGTGATACCGGGCGTGGCTGGAACAAGCTCCGGCCGTTGCCTGCGCACTCAAGGGTCACACCCATGGACATCCTGTCCCGGGCACGGAGGTCAGCCAGCGAGAACTCCACTGGCTCGGCGACCGCTCCGCCGATCTTCAGTCGCCAGGCCGCCGGATCGACCATCGGAACATCCCAGTGTATGACCAGATAGTGCATGCCTGCCGGCGTCCGGTCCCAGCGCAGCAGCTCCAACGGCATCGCGTGGTTGCGGGATGCCAGCAGCACCTCTTCCCTGCTGAAGTCGCCGGTAGTGGGTTCCGCGGCGTGCGGCCGTGGCGTGCTGCTGGCCGCGCGCTCCGCAGAGTGCACTCGACCGGTTGTCGTCGTCATGGTTTGATAATGCGCTTCTTCTGCCCGCATGTCAGTGCCCTGGGTTCCATTTGCTCAGTTCGTTGAGCAGATCCGGCTCGAGCATCACGATGCGGTCCCGTTCGCTGCCGGTCAGCAGCTCACCGAGCAGTTGGGGCGGGAGCTGGCGCAGGCGGGAATCAGCTATGGCCCGGGCCATGGCAGCATCCGCAGTGGCCGATTCCAACCTGACCATGCTGTCCTCCGTGTCAAGGGGAGACAGCCCGCGGCGTCTCCTCGTTCCATGGTAGGAGTCTTCAGAAAGAAGATCGAGGGGCCTCCGGTGGCCGAAAGGCGCCGGGCTGAAGAGCGCTGCCCGTGGTATGGCAAACGCGACGTCACGGTGCCAAGCTGGGTAATGTCCAGCTATCCGTCCTCAAGGGAGAACACCATGTTCACTGCCAAGCAAGCGGTCAGCAGCTTTAGCGTCAATGACACAGCTGCAGCGAAAGACTTTTATGGCCAGACCCTCGGCCTTTCTGTCCAGGACGGGGACATGGGCACGCTGGACGTGACCATTCCAGGCGGGGCCACCGTCATGATCTACTCCAAAGAGAATCACGAGCCTGCTTCGTTTACCGTCCTGAACTTCGTCGTGGACGATGTCGAAGCCGCCGTGGACGAGCTCAACCAGGCCGGGGTGGAAACGGCTATCTATGACCGCCCGGATCTTCCCACGGACGCCAAGGGGATCATGCGCGGCAACGGCCCGGACATTGCCTGGTTCAAGGACCCGGCAGGGAACGTCCTGTCAGTGCTCAAAGCCTGAAATAACGACGGCGGACGGCTGTCCTTAACGCACAGTGCCTTAGGCGAAGTAGACGCCGATCCGGTTGCCTTCGATCTCCTCGATGCGGATGTCGATCTCGTAGACATCGCGCAGCACCTCCGGCTGCATGATCTGTGCGGGTGCGCCCTGATGCACCAGCCGGCCATCGCGCATGGCCACAATGTTGTCCGAATAGCAGGAGGCGAAGTTGATGTCGTGGATGACCAGGACCACCGTCTTGCCTAGCTCGTCCGTCAAACGCCGGAGCAGGCGCATCATCTCCACCGCGTGCTTCATGTCCAGGTTGTTCAGCGGCTCATCGAGCAGCAGGTAGTCCGTGTCCTGCGCGAGCACCATGGCAATGAACGCGCGCTGGCGCTGGCCGCCGGAGAGCTCGTCCACGAACTTGTCTGCCAGGGCGCCCAGATCCAGGTATTCCAGCGCCTGGTCAATGTACGCCTTGTCCTCGATGCGGGGCCGCCCGCCGTGGTGGGGAAAGCGTCCGAAACCCACCAGATCGCGCACCGTCAGCCGGACCGTGAGCTGGTTGTCCTGCCGCAGGATGGCCATTTTCCGCGCGAGTTCCCGGCCGGGGGTGTCGTTGACGTCGAGCCCGTCGATGGTGACGGAGCCGGAGTCCATATCCAGCAGCCGACTGATCATGGACAGCAGCGTGGATTTCCCGGCACCGTTGGGGCCGATGATCGAGGTAATGCCGCCGTCCTTGATGTAGCAGCTGACGTCGTCGACGACGGTCTGTGTGCCGTAGCGCTTGGAGACGCCGGAGACGTGGATCATTTGACTTTGCCTTTCAGCAGCAGGGCGATGAAGACGATGCCGCCCACAAATTCAATGACGATGCTCAGCGCCGTGTCGAAGGCGAAGACCTGTTCCAGCACCAGCTGGCCGCCCACCAGGGCGATGATGCCGAGCAGGACGGCGATAGGCAGTACGTACGCGTGCCGGAAGTGCGAGCACAGCTGGTAGGCCAGGCTGGCAATCAGCAGCCCGAAGAACGTGATCGGACCGACCAACGCGGTGGACACGGCCACCAGCACAGAGCAGATGATCAAGACCGAGATGACGGACCGCTTGTGGTCCACGCCGAGGTTGATCGCGGTTTCGCGGCCCAGCGAGAGCACGTCCAGCTGGTGGCGCATGCGCCAGGCGAGCGTGCTGACCGCGGCGACAGCCAGCGCAGAGACGAGCAGCAGCAGTCCGTCCACATTGTTGAAGCTGGCGAAGAAGAGGTCCTGCAGGATGATGAACTCGCTGGGATCGATCAGCCGCTGCAGCAGGGAGGAGATGCCGCGGAACATCGTGCCGAAGACGATGCCTACCAGCAGCATCAGATGCAGGCTCTTGCCGCCGCCGGTGAACAACCAGCGGTAGAGCAGGAAAGAGAACCCCACCATAAGGGCCACTTCGGTGACAAACCGGGCCGGGGCGCCCATGGTCAGCAGCGCCTGGCCGCCAATGGCGAAAGTCAGCCCGGTCTGGATGAGCATGTAGAGGGCGTCAAAACCCATGATCGACGGCGTCAGGATCCGGTTGGACGTGACCGTCTGGAACAGCACGGTGGAGACGCCGACGGCGTAGGCCACCAGGATCATCGAGCCCACTTTAATGGCCCGGCGGGGGAGGATGTAGCCGATGTTCCCGCGCAGGTCGATCAGCATGAAGGCCGCCACCACGGCCACGGCGACAACCGAGAGGGCGATGATCCACGTCTTCGGGGAGATGCCCTTGATGGGCCGGCGCTGATGCTGGGTCAGTGCCGTCGGCAGGCCGGTGCTAACCACGGCGTTCACGCTTTCGAAGGAGCAGGTACAGGAACATGGCGCTGCCGATCGCCGAGACGATGACTCCGACGGGGATTTCGTAGGGGAAGCGGATAGTCCGGCCGATGATGTCGCAGACCAGGACAAACCCCGCGCCGAATACGGCCACCCAGGGCACGGCCCGGCGAACATTGTCGCCAAAAATAATGGACACCAGGTTCGGCACAATCAGCCCAAGGAAAGGAATGGAACCGATATTGACAACGACGACGGCGCTGATCAGCGAGACAATGATCAGGCCGAGGGTCATCACCCGGTTGTAGTTCAGTCCGAGGTTGGTGGAAAACTCCTGGCCCATGCCGGCCATGGTGAAGCGGTCCGCGCAGAGGTAGCCGACCAAAGTCAGCACGGCGACAATCCAGAGCAGTTCGTAGCGGCCGCGCAGGACGCCGGAGAAGTCGCCGATCATCCAGCTGTTCAGCGTCTGCAACAGGTCGTAGCGGTAGGCGAAGAAAGTGGTGATGGCGGCAATTACGCCGCCCAGCATGATTCCAACTAACGGAACCAGCAGCGTGTTGCGCAGCGGTATCCGGCGCAGCACCAGCAGGAAGAGCGCGGTGCCGGCGGCCGCGAAAACGGTGGCCGTGGACATCTTTGCCAGCAAGGAAGCGCCGGGGACCGCCACCGTGACCACGAGGATGCCCAGCGACGCGGATTCAACCGTGCCCACGGTGGAGGGTTCGACGAATTTGTTGCGCGCCATGAGCTGCATAATCAGGCCCGCAACGCTCATGGCCATACCGGCCAGGATGACGGAGATGGTCCGCGGCACCCTGCTGATCCAGAAAATATCCCATGCCGTCCGGTCGCCCGCGAGCAGCGCGGGCAGTGAAACGTCGCTGACCCCAACAAACATGCTGGCAATCGCGAGGGCGATAACGGCGGCACCGGCCACCGCCAACTGGCCGCCGGAACCGCGCGGGCGGGCCAGAGCTACCCGGCCGGAGACTGCCGGGGTGGATCGGGTCATCGTCGAGGAAGCCATGGTAGATGTCTTCCGCTGCGGGCCGGATGCGCCGGCCCGCAGCGGTATTGACTACTTGACCAGTGCTGCCTGTACGGCGCCGACCATGGAGTCGACGTTGTTCAGGCCGTAGCCCACCAGGTACCAGGAAGCGGAATCCAGGTAGGTGATGTTGTCGTTCTTGGCGGCGTCGGTGCCCGCGACCAGTTCGTTGTCCAGGACCGCGGCGGCGGCCTTGCCGGCAGCCTCGCCGATGGCCGCATCGCGGTCGATCACGAAGAGATGGGCCGGGTTCTTCTCGGCGATGTACTCGAAGGAGATGGCCTCGCCGTGTGATCCCTCGGACTTGACGTCGGCCGCGGTCTCCACGCCCAGGACATCGTGGACGATGCCGAAGCGTGAACCGGCGCCATAGGCGGTCAGTTCGCCGCCGCTGGTCATCACCACCAGGCCGGTGCCTGCGTCGGCAGCGGCGGCCTTGGTCTCCTCGATCTTGGTATCGATCGCGGCCAGCTGCTTCTCGACCTCGGCTTCCTTGCCGAAGATCTCGCCGAGCGTGGTGGAAACTTCTTTGAAGCTCTCCACCGGCGTGGCGGCATCAACGCTGACGTCGATGGTCGGAGCGATCTTGCTCAGTTCCTCGTACGCACCGGCGGTGCGGCCCGAAATGATGATCAGATCCGGAGCGCCCTCGCTGATCGCTTCGAAATCCGGTTCCTTCATGGAACCGATCTTGGTGACGGCATCCTCGCCGTACTTGGCCAGCGACTCCGGGTACTGCGCGGTCGGAGCGCCGTCAACCTCTACGCCGAGGGCATCCAGGCTGTCCAGCGCGCCAAGGTCAAAGCTGTAGACGGTTTCCGGGTTGACCGGAACCTCGGTGGAGCCCTGCGCGTGCTCAACGGTGATGGTCTCCGTGTTGGCGTTGGCGTCGGCTGCCCCGGCGTCCTGGCCGCAGGCGCTCAGCGCCAGCAGCGAGGCAACGGCCGAGACTGCCAGGAGGCGGGACTTCACGGACTTATTCATATATGGCTCCAGGAAAATCGGTGCTCGGGCACCTCCCGGTACCCGCCGCAATAGATCACAAAATCATTGGCTAATTCTTACGCGCCTTCGAACCGTATCGGGTTAGGTTAGCCTTAGGCAACTTTCTTGCAGAATAATGTCCTCAAGCAACAACGGCATCAATTAACGACGGCGAATGGCGCCATCCGTGTGGACTCTCGTTGGCGTTTGGGGCCATCAGCGGGCCGGCTATAGGGGCTGATGTTGGGGGTCGGGCAAGGGGGCGTTGCGACGCTTTTGGCACTCACCTTGACCGAGTGCTAATCCGGCACATAGAGTCTTATTAGCACTCTCCCCGTGCGGGTGCTAATTACTCAAGGAACCTCCTGCCGGCACCGCGACGACGGCAGAAAAGTCCTTGGCCAAAGAACCTATTCGTAGCTCATGCAAAGGAGAGAGCCGAGTGTCGGTCTCTATTAAGCCTCTTGAGGATCGTATTGTTGTCCGCCCGCTCGAAGCAGAGCAGACCACGGCTTCAGGCCTGGTCATCCCGGACACCGCCAAGGAAAAGCCGCAGGAAGGTGAAGTTGTTGCAGTAGGCCCCGGCCGCGTTGACGACAACGGAAACCGCGTCCCGGTCGATGTAGCCGAGGGCGACGTCGTTATCTACTCCAAGTACGGCGGAACCGAAGTCAAGCACAGCGGCCAGGAGTACCTCGTACTCTCCGCCCGCGACGTACTGGCGATCGTCGTCAAGTAGTTTTCCGATGACCCCGGCCAGGTGACTGGCCGGGGTTTTTGGTCCAATAAGGAGAATTAATAAATGGCAAAGCAGTTGAAGTTTGACGATGCCGCCCGCAAAGCTCTGGAAGCCGGCGTCGACAAGCTGGCCAACACCGTCAAGGTGACCCTGGGCCCGCGCGGACGCAATGTCGTGCTGGACAAGAAGTGGGGCGCACCCACCATCACCAATGACGGCGTGACCATCGCGCGTGAGGTTGAGCTCGAGGACCCGTACGAGAACCTGGGCGCACAGCTGGCCAAGGAAGTTGCCACCAAAACCAACGACGTAGCCGGTGACGGAACCACCACGGCTACCGTCCTGGCGCAGGCGCTGGTCAAGGAAGGCCTGCGCAACGTAGCCGCTGGCGCAGCTCCCGGTGCCCTCAAGCGCGGCATCGAGGTGGCTGTCGAGGCTGTTTCCGCACGCCTGCTGGAGAACGCCCGCGAGGTCGAGGGCAAGGTCGCCGAAGTGGCAACCATCTCGGCCCAGAGCCCCGAGGTCGGCGAGCTGCTGGCCAAGGCTTTCGAGCAGGTCGGCAAGGACGGTGTCATCACCATCGAGGAGGCCTCCGGTCTTCAGACTGAGCTGGTCCTCACCGAAGGCATGCAGTTCGACAAGGGTTACCTGTCGCCGTACTTCGTCACCGACGCTGAACGCCAGGAAGCTGTCCTGGAAGACGCCCTGATCCTGATCAACCAGGGAAAGATCTCCACCGTGCAGGAATTCCTGCCGCTGCTGGAGAAGGCGCTGCAGGCCGGCAAGCCACTGTTCATCATTGCCGAGGACATCGACGGCGAAGCGCTGTCGACCCTCGTGGTCAACAAGATCCGCGGCACCCTGAACGTGGTTGCCGTCAAGGCTCCGGGCTTCGGCGACCGCCGCAAGGCCATGCTGCAGGACATTGCTACCCTGACCGGCGCCCAGGTTGTTTCCCCGGACCTCGGTCTGAAGCTGGACCAGGTCGGCTTGGAAGTTCTGGGTTCGGCACGCCGCATCACCGTGACCAAGGATGCCACCACCATCGTTGATGGTGCCGGCTCCGAATCCGATGTTGCAGACCGCGTCGCGCAGATCCGCGCTGAGGTCGAGCGCACCGATTCCGATTGGGACCGCGAGAAGCTGCAGGAACGCCTGGCCAAGCTGGCAGGCGGCATCGGCGTTATCAAGGTCGGCGCAGCCACCGAAGTTGAGATGAAGGAAAAGAAGCACCGCATCGAGGACGCAGTGTCCTCCACGCGTGCTGCCTTGGAAGAGGGCATCGTGGCCGGCGGCGGTTCCGCACTGGTCCACGCCGCCCAGGCCCTGGACACCGATCCCAACGTTCTGGCGCTCGAAGGCGACGCAGCCACCGCTGTCGGACTTGTCCGCCGCGCGTTGGTCCAGCCGTTGCGCTGGATCGCCGAGAACGCCGGCCACGAAGGCTTCGTCGTTGTGTCCAAGGTGGGCGAGCTTGAGGTCAACCACGGCTTCAACGCCGCCACCGGGAAGTACGAGGACCTGGTTGCTGCCGGCGTCATCGACCCGGTCAAGGTCACCCGTTCGGCGCTGGTCAACGCGGCATCCATTGCCGCGCTGGTCCTGACCACCGAAACTCTGGTCGTCGACAAGCCGGCCGAGGACGAGGACGCCCACGCAGGCCACAGCCACTAAGACCGCAGCGCCCGCGCTTCGGTTCCAGTAGCCGCAGAGGGGATCCGGCCAGTTCGCACTGGCTGGATCTCTTTTGCATTTTAAGCCGTTAAGGTTCGAAGTTGAGTTAGTTCCACCACATGGCTGCGGGAACGAAATAGAGCCGGGTGGCAAATGGTTTTAGGATGTAACTACCCACCTCTGTACCGGTAACCCCCGCGACATTGGCCGCTCCCCATTTCCGGTGTATCTCCGAAAGGCCGCACAGTGACTGAAGAATTTAACCCGTTCGCCTTCGAGGGCTTGACCTACGACGACGTGCTGCTGCTGCCCGGCCCGACAGATGTCATCCCCTCCGAGGCTGACACCAGCTCCCGGTTGTCGAAGCGCATCACGGTCCAGACTCCGCTGCTCTCGGCGGCCATGGATACCGTGACCGAGTCCCGGATGGCCATCGCGATGGCACGCCAGGGCGGTCTCGGCGTTATCCACCGCAACCTCTCCATTCAGGATCAGGCCGAGCACGTGGACCGGGTCAAGCGCAGCGAATCCGGCATGATCACCAACCCCGTGACCATCTCCCCGGACGCGACCCTGGCCGAACTGGATGAGCTCTGCTTCAACTACCGCGTGTCCGGCCTGCCCGTGGTGGACACGGACGGGAAGCTGCTGGGCATTTGCACCAACCGGGATACCCGCTTTGTGCCGCGCGCGGACTACCCGACCACCAAGGTGCACGAGGTGATGACCGCGATGCCGCTGATCACCGGCAGGGTCGGCATCAGCCGGCCAGAAGTAATCGAACTGCTGGGCAAAAACCGGATCGAGAAGCTGCCGCTGGTCGACGACGCCGGAATGCTGCAGGGCCTGATTACGGTCAAGGACTTCGACAAGGCCGAGCAGTACCCGCTGGCCACCAAGGACGATGAGGGCCGCCTGCGTGTCGGCGCCGCAATCGGCTTCTTCGGTGACGGTTACGAACGCGGCATGGCCATGATCGACGCCGGTGTTGACCTCCTCGTGGTCGATACGGCCAACGGCCATAGCAGCGGTGTGCTGGACATGATCGCTCGGCTAAAGAAGGACCCGGCTGCGGCACATGTGGACATTATCGGCGGACAGGCCGCCACCCGCGAGGGTGCCCAGGCCCTCATCGACGCCGGTGCCGATGCCATCAAGGTCGGCGTGGGCCCGGGCTCGATTTGCACCACCCGCGTGGTGGCCGGCGTCGGCGTGCCGCAGGTGACCGCGATCTACGAGTCCGCCAAGGCGGCTATCCCGGCCGGTGTGCCGCTGATCGCCGACGGCGGCCTGCAGTACTCGGGCGACATCGGCAAGGCCCTGGTTGCCGGCGCCGATACCGTGATGCTGGGGTCGCTGCTCGCCGGTGCTGCCGAAAGCCCGGGCGACTTGGTCTTCGTCAACGGCAAGCAGTTCAAGGCCTACCGCGGCATGGGTTCGCTGGGCGCCATGCAGACCCGCGGCAAGAACACGTCCTACTCGAAGGACCGCTACTTCCAGGCTGACGTGCCGGACGACGAGAAACTCATCCCCGAAGGCATCGAAGGACAGGTGCCGTACCGCGGCCCGCTCTCCGCCGTCGCACACCAGCTCGTCGGCGGTCTGCGCCAGACGATGTTCTACACCGGCGCCCGCACCATCGCCGAACTCAAGGCAAAGGGCAAGTTCGTCCGAATCACCGGTGCCGGGCTCAAGGAGTCCCACCCGCACGACATCATGATCACGGCGGAGGCACCGAACTACAAGCGGTAGCCAACAACAGTACAAGCAGTAGCCGCACTGCGCGGCGCCCGGTTTCCAGCAACCGATGGCGCCATTGCCAGTAGCGTCAGACGAAGGCCCGGAGCAAGTCCGGGCCTTCGTCGTGGTTAATCGCATCCGGTTGCCGCATGCGTTTCGCGCTCTATCTGCGCCGTGTTGTGCTGCCGGTGGTGCCCCGGCTGTCCACAGTCCGCGCCCCGGGCCCGGTATGCGCGCCGTGGTGGGATAACCTAGAGCCGTGACTTACGAGATTGAGATTGGCCGTGGCAAGCGTGGGCGCAGAGCCTACTCCCTGGATGACGTAGCGATTGTTCCCTCGAGGCGCACGCGTGACCCCAAGGATGTCTCCGTCAGCTGGCAGATCGATGCCTACCAGTTCGACATGCCGGTGATCGCCGCGCCGATGGACTCGGTCATGTCCCCGGCCACCGCGATCGCGGTCGGCAGGCTCGGCGGCCTGGGCGTGCTCAACCTCGAAGGTTTGTGGACCCGCTACGAAGACCCGGAACCGATGCTTGATGAGATCACGGCACTGAGCGAAGAGAGCTTCAGTCCCGCCGCCACCAAGCGGATGCAGGACATCTACGAGGCTCCGATCCAGGCTGACCTGATCACCTCGCGCCTGGCCGAAATCCGCGAAGCCGGTGTGACGGTGGCCGGCTCCCTGACCCCGCAGCGCACCCAGGAGTTCTACAAGACCGTGCTCGCCGCCGGCGTGGACATTTTCGTGATCCGCGGCACCACGGTTTCTGCCGAGCACGTTTCCCGCGAGCACGAGCCGCTGAACCTCAAGCAGTTCATCTACGAACTCGACGTTCCCGTGATCGTCGGCGGCGCCGCGGGCTACACCCCTGCGCTGCACCTGATGCGCACCGGTGCAGCAGGTGTGCTGGTGGGCTTCGGCGGCGGCGCAACAACGACGACGCGGCGCGCGCTGGGTATCCATTCGCCCCTCGCCTCGGCGATCTCCGACGTGGCCGCGGCACGCCGCGACTACATGGACGAGTCCGGCGGCCGCTACGTCCACGTGATTGCCGACGGCGGACTGGGCACCAGCGGGGACATCGTCAAGGCCATCGCCATGGGCGCAGATGCCGTCATGCTCGGTGCCGCCCTGGCCCGCGCCGAAGAGGCTCCGGGCCGCGGCTGGCATTGGGGCCAGGAAGCCCACCACCACGAGCTGCCGCGCGGTGACCGGGTCAAGATCGGTACGGTGGGTCCGCTGTCCGAGGTGCTCTATGGGCCCTCACACCACACCAACGGCACATCCAACCTGGTGGGCGCGCTGCGCCGGTCCATGGCCACTACCGGCTACTCGGACCTGAAGGAGTTCCAGCGGTGCGAGGTAGTCCTCTCGCCGTACATATCCAACGAGTGATCCGCCGACATCTGGAGGGCTAACTGAGTATGAGTTCCGGAGCCATGAGTCCTGAAAGCCGTGAGGAGGCCCTGGCCGCCCTGCGGGCCACGCAGGACCACGACCGGGAGCTGGACATACTGATCGTCGGCGGGGGAGTGGTCGGCGCCGGCGCCGCGCTGGACGCCGTCACCCGCGGCCTCGACGTCGGCATTGTGGAGGCCCGGGACTGGTCGTCCGGCACGTCTTCCCGGTCCTCCAAGCTCATCCATGGCGGGCTGCGCTACCTGGAGATGCTGGACTTTGCCCTCGTCCGTGAAGCCCTGCAGGAACGCGGCCTGCTGCTGCAGCGCATCGCGCCGCACTTGGTCCGCCCTGTGCCTTTCCTCTATCCGCTGACCAAACGGTTCGTTGAGCGTCCCTACGTGGGTGCCGGCGTCGCGCTTTATGACGCGCTGTCGGTGGCCAGCGGCCACGGGCGCGGGGTGCCGTTCCACAAGCACCTGTCGCGGCACGGCACCTTGCGGGCGGCGCCGAGCCTGAAGAAGGACGCCTTCGTTGGTTCCATCCGCTACTACGATGCGCAGGTCGACGACGCGCGGCTGGTAGTCAACCTTGTCCGGACGGCGGCGGAGTACGGAGCGCATGCCGCCAACCGGCTGAAGGTCATCAACTTCCTGCGCGAGGGCGAACGCGTGGTCGGCGCACGCGTCCGCAACCAGGAGGACGGCACCGAGTTCGACATCCGGGCCAAACAGGTGGTCAATGCCACGGGAGTCTGGACCGACGAAACCCAGGCCATGGTTACCGAGCGCGGCCAGCTGAAGGTGCGGGCCTCGAAGGGCATCCACCTGGTGGTGCCCCGCGATCGCTTCCAGTCCACCGTGGGGCTGATCCTGCGGACCGAAAAGTCCGTGCTGTTCGTTATCCCGTGGGGCCGGCACTGGATCATCGGCACCACGGATACCAGCTGGGACCTGGACAAGGCCCACCCAGCGGCGTCGTCCAAGGACATTGACTATCTGCTCGAGCACGTGAACCAAGTGCTCAGCCGCCCGCTGACCCGCGAGGATGTGGAGGGCGTTTACGCCGGACTGCGGCCACTGCTGGCGGGCGAGAACGACGACACGGCCAAGCTCTCGCGCGAGCACGTGGTTGCGCATCCCGTTCCCGGGCTGGTGGTGGTGGCGGGCGGCAAGTACACCACCTACCGTGTTATGGCCAAGGATGCGGTGGACGAAGCAGCGCGCGCCCTGGACGAACGCGTGCCGCAGAGCTGCACGGAGATTGTTCCGCTGCTCGGCGCCTCCGGGTTCAAAGCGAAGTGGAACAAGCGCAGCCGCATGGCCGACCGCGCGGGAATCCATGTGGCACGGGTGGAGCACCTGCTCAACCGCTACGGATCCATGACGGACGAAGTGCTGGACATCATCACCGGCAGCCCGGAACTGGCCGAGCCGCTGCCGGGCGCCGATGACTATCTGAAGGCCGAAATCGTCTACGCCACCACGCATGAGGGTGCCCGCCATATCGACGACGTGCTGACCCGGCGTACCCGGATCTCCATTGAGGCGTGGGACCGCGGTGTCTCCGCCGCCCCCGTGGTAGCGGCGCTGATGGCGCCGCTGCTGAAGTGGAGCGACGAGCAGGAAGCGCGGGAAGTTAAGCACTACCTTGCCCGGGTGGAAGCCGAACGGCTGAGCCAGGAACAGCCTGACGATGTCACCGCGGACAGCGCACGCATGGGTGTGGAAGACATTGTTCCGCTCAGCTGAGGCGCCGGCTGTGAGCACGGACGGAGGCGCTGACGCGAATGACTGAGCTCGATCTCACCACGCCGGCACTGGTGCTGCTGGACCTGGTGGCGGTGGACAAGCAAGACGCCGCAGCGCAGCTGGCCGGAACACTGCATGCCGCCGGCCGCATCTCGGATCTGGAGGGTTTTCTGGCGCAGGTCAATGCCCGGGAACACCAGTTGGCCACAGGACTCCCCGGCGGCGTGGGCCTGCCGCACGCACGCAGCGAGTTCGTGCAGCACACATCCATCGCCGTGGGGGTGACGAAATTCGGCCACAGCCTCGATTTCGGCGCCGTGGACGGGCCAGCCAACCTCGTACTGCTGATGGCGACGCCGGCCGCGTCGTTTTCGGAGCATCTCGAGGTGCTGGCCACGCTGGCGCGGTCCCTGATGAAAGAGAACTTCCGGGAGTCGCTGCGCCGTGCCTATGACCCGGGCGTCATTGCCGAGCTGATCAACTCCACGATCGACTTCTCCGATTCCTGAGTCACCGCCGGTCCCGGGAAGGCTTCCGGATGCGCAGGCAGATTCGTTTTCTACAGAGGCACGAAGTAGGGTTAATAGGTGCTGAAAACTGCCCTCAAACCCCGCTGGATCGCGGCGTTGGTGCTGGCACTGGTCGTTTCGACAGTCTTTGTACTCTTGAGCCAGTGGCAGTTTTCTGCATCCCAAAGCGAGGCCCCGCCGCCGCCCGGCCAGACCGAAACGGTCCAGCCGCTGACCGAGGTCTTTGAGCCCGGCACGCCGATGCATGCGTCGCAGGCCGACCAGATGGTCAGCCTCGGCGGCCGGTTCCGCCCGCGGGACCAGGTGCTGGTGCAGACCCGGCTGCAGGACGGCGAGGAGGGGCACTGGGTAGTCACCGCGTTTACCGTCGATGGTGCTCCCGAACAGAACGGCGAAGACGTTTTCATCCCCGTAGTCCGCGGTTGGGTGGCGGATCCGGCGGACGCGACGACGGCACCGGAGGGTGAGGCGACCGTCGTCGGACGCCTGTTGCCGACCGAAGCACCAGTGCCGGGGCAGACCCCTCCGGGGGAAGTGGCCACCCTGTCCGTGGCGGAACTGATCAACCTCTGGAACGCCCCGGCGTATGCAGGTTTTGTGGTCGGCACCGACTTCACCGTGGCGGGCGAGGATCTGGACACGGCCACCGCCGGCACCTCCATGGAGCCGGTTGTCGTGGGCCCGCAGCCGCAGGAGACACCGGTCAACTGGATGAACATCTTCTACGCGGTGGAGTGGGTAGTCTTCGCCGGCTTCGCCATCTTCCTTTGGTGGCGGCTCGTCGCTGACGACTACCGCCGGACGCTCGAGGACGAAGAATTCGCCGCCGAAGAGGCCCGCTATCTGGCCGGCCTTCCAGGCGGCACCGATAAAAACAACGAGGTAAGCAAGTGACAGATAACGTGAACCAGCCGAACCCGGATGCCCCGCAGGCTCCCGCCAAGGCCCGCCCTGCCAAGCGGCGGTACGGCGGCACGCACGCGCAGATCCGCTCGGCACTGACGTTCTACAAGGTCACTTCCTACATCACCGGCGTCATGCTGCTGCTGCTCTGCGCGGAGATGATCCTGCGCTACGGCTTCAACCTGTTCCTCTTCGCCGGAGCCACCAATACGCTCACCGGGGAGACGTTCGCGCTCGGTCTGGCGCAGGCAGAACCGTCGGTGGTAGAAGGTGTGAATCTCTCCATCGCCGTCCTGATTGCCCACGGCTGGCTGTACGTGCTGTACCTGATCGCCGACTTCCGCCTGTGGTCCCTGATGCGCTGGCCCTTCACACGGTTCATCCTGATCGCTTTGGGCGGTGTCATCCCGTTCCTCTCGATCCTGCTGGAAAAGCGCGTCCACCGGCAGGTGGAAGAAGACCTGGCCGAACATCCCGAAGCGGCCAAGCGCTACTAAGCCAGCAAGGCCAACCCAAACGGATAAACCTCAACGCATCAAACCCAAGCGGACGACGGCGGGTACCCACCCGCCGTCGTCCGCTTGGCGTTAACAGCCGGATCAGTAGGTGGCGGCTCCGCTCGAGCCCAATGTGCAAGCAGCCGCGCGCGGCGACTATCCTTAGTGGGTGACTAATCCAGCCCCCGCCGCCACGGACCACCGGCCCGTACTTGTCGTTGACTACGGGGCCCAGTATGCGCAGCTGATCGCCCGCCGCGTACGCGAGGCCAACGTGTATTCCGAAATCGTTCCGCACACCCACACCACAGAGCAACTGCTGGCCAAGAACCCGGCCGCGATCATCCTCTCCGGCGGGCCGTCCAGCGTCTACGCCGACGGCGCACCGCGCGTCGGCGCCGACCTGTTCGAAGCCGGCGTGCCGGTGCTTGGCATCTGCTACGGCTTCCAGGCCATGGCAAACGCCTTGGGCGGCAAGGTCGCCCAGACCGGACTTCGCGAATACGGAGCTACGGACACCACCACGGTGGGCCAGGCACGCTCCATTCTCGAAGGCGTGCCGGAAACGCAGAACACCTGGATGAGCCACGGTGACTCGGTGCACGAAGCTCCGGATGGCTTCGAGGTTCTCGCCAGCACTGCCGGCGCCCCGGTAGCCGCCTTCGCCAACGAGGAGAAGGCGCTGTACGGCGTGCAGTGGCACCCGGAGGTAAAGCACTCGGTGCACGGCCAGCAGGTTCTGGAGAACTTCCTGTTCAAGGGCGCCAAGGTGGAACCGAACTGGACCACCGGCAACATCCTCGAAGAGCAAGTCGAGCGGATCCGCGAGCAGGTCGGCACTTCCCGCGTGATCTGCGGACTCTCCGGCGGCGTGGACTCCGCCGTGGCCGCCGCCTTGGTGCAGCGCGCCGTGGGGGACCAGCTGACCTGTGTGTTCGTGGACCACGGTCTGCTGCGCGAAGGCGAAGCCGAACAGGTGGAGCGGGACTTCGTTGCTGCCACCGGCGTGAACCTGTACGTGGCCAACGAGCAGGAGCGCTTCCTGAGTGCGCTGGCCGGTGTCAGTGATCCGGAAACCAAACGCAAGATCATCGGCCGCGAATTCATCCGCGCCTTCGAAGAGGCCGAACGCGCCATCATTGCCGAAGCCGCGGCTGAGGGCGAAAGCATCAAATTCCTGGTCCAGGGCACGCTGTACCCGGACGTCGTCGAGTCCGGCGGCGGCGAGGGTGCTGCCAACATCAAGAGCCACCACAACGTCGGCGGCCTGCCCGAGGACCTGCAGTTCGAGCTGGTGGAGCCGCTGCGCACCCTGTTCAAGGACGAGGTCCGCTCCGTTGGCGCCCAGCTGGGCCTGCCGGCCGAGATCGTCGGCCGCCAGCCGTTCCCCGGCCCCGGGCTGGGCATCCGCATCGTCGGCGACATCACGGCCGAGCGCCTGGAGCTGCTGCGCAAGGCGGATGCGATCGCCCGCGCTGAGCTGACCGCGGCCGGCCTGGATAACGAAGTCTGGCAGATGCCCGTCGTGCTGCTGGCCGACGTACGCAGTGTCGGGGTCCAGGGCGACGGCCGCACCTACGGACATCCGATTGTGCTCCGCCCGGTCTCCAGCGAGGACGCCATGACCGCGGACTGGTCACGGCTGCCCTACGACCTGCTGGCGCGGATCTCGAACCGCATCACGAACGAGGTCGACGGCGTGAACCGCGTGGTCCTCGACGTCACCAGCAAGCCGCCGGGAACCATTGAGTGGGAGTAACCCTGACGGGTGGCCGCAGCCTCGCAGCAGGTAAAGCTGTGAACTCCCCGGCAAATTCTGCCGGGGAGCGTTGCGGTCACCCGTTTGCCATGTCCTATCGGATAGTTTGAGACACATGCCAATTTGGTCAAGGCTTGTGCCCGAGAGTGAAGAAAAGAGAGTAGCCGTGTCGCGCGATCGCACTGACGAGGCTGCCGAGGATATTCTGACGCACTGGCTGAAACAGCTGGGCCAGCACGCGGGAACAGATACCCTGCTGTACTTCGCGCCATCCTCGACGAACAGCATCGACCTCACCCATGCCCATCCGTCCGGTCTTGCCCAGCTGCTGACCGGTCGGCGTACCCGGCTGTCCACGTTGCTGCGGGACCAGGCGCAGTACTCGGCGGCGATGAAGACCGCCCGCAGCCTACGCTCCAAAATCTTCGAGCTCGGCACGGAGCGCGGCATCGACGTCGGCTATCTTGCGGCGGGCACGGCCTCCTGGCGTGTTCCCGAGGTTGGCCGGTCCGAGACCCTGAACGCCCCGATCATGCTCACCCCGGTGGCGCTGACGGTCCGGCCCAGCCAGGATGACTACGAACTCCAGCTCACAGACCAGGCCAGGCTCAACCCGGCGCTGGTGAGGCACCTTGAAGCCGAACAGGGCCTCGACATCGACCCCGAAGGCGTGGCCCGGCTGGCGTACAGCACCGCACGGTTCGATCCGCATCCGGTGCTGGAGCGGCTGCGGTCGCTGACGCAGGATGTGCGCAGCATGACCATCGAGCATCACCTGCTGGTCTCCACCTTCGCCGATGTGGCGAACACTGCCGATACCTCCGTGCTGGATTCCGCGCATCCGCTGCTGAACGCCATGATGGCGGCAGATCTGGATCCGGAAACCGGCTACCACGTGCCCGTGCCCGAGGTGGACCTGCCGCCGCTGGACGAGCGCGCACCGCAGGACGAGTTCCTGGTGCTTGACGCGGACCCGGCCCAGCAGCACGTCCTGGATCTGGTCCAGAGCGGCCACTCGGTGGTCGTCTCCGCGCCGCCGGGCACAGGCCAGACCCAGACCGCCATCAATGCCGCGGCGACGCTGGCCTTCGAAGGCAAATCCGTCCTGGTGGTGGCGGAGCGGCGCACTACGCTGAACCAGTTCGCCAAGCAGCTCGACGAGCTCAAGCTCGGTTCCCTGGTGCTGCAGCTGAACGCCAATATCACCAGCCAGCAGCTTAAGGACCAGCTGGTCCGGGCCATCATGCGCAATGAGCAGGCCACGGCGCCGCAGCTGGAAAAACTGCACAGCACGCTCAACGACCACCGCCACCAGCTGATGGACCATGTTCAGTCGCTGCACAATGTCCGCAAGCGCTGGAACTGCTCGCCGTACCAAGCCATGCAGTCGCTGGCCAAGCTCACCTCGCTGGATCCGGCTCCGGCCACCACAGTCCGGCTCAAGCGCTCCGTGCTGGACAGCATCGCCGACCGGGCCGAACTGACCGGCCGGCTGCGCCGCGCGGCGGAACTAGGCAGCTTCAGCAAGTCCTCGACCAACAGCCCGTGGTTCGGTGCCAAGCTGCTCAACCGCAAGGAAACCGAAGACGCCCACCAGCTTTCTGTTGATCTGGCTCGCGACATTCCCAAGCTGCGCGAGCAGATGAACCGGGTGGCGGAGCATTCCCAGATTTCCCTGGGTACCAGCTTCCGCGAATGGGGGCAGCAGCTCCTGCTGCTGGTCGCCGTGCGCGGCAGCCTGGACAAGTTCACGCCGGACATTTTCGACAGGCCGGTCACGGACCTGATTTCCGCAACGGCCTCTTCCGGGTGGCGGCGCGAGCGCGGGATCGAAATGAGCTCCATGACCCGGTCCCGACTGCGGCGGGTGGCCAAGGAATATGTGCGTCCCGGCGTTCATATCTCGGACCTGCACGAGTCCCTGGCGGACGTGCAGCAGCAGCGCAGCAAGTGGGCCGAATACGCCACCACGCAGCGTCATCCGTCGGTGCCGTCCGGCTTGGCGGAACTGAACAGTTTCTACCTCGGCATCCACAAGAAGCTGCAAAAGCTTTCCGGGCTCCTTGCGGAACCGGCCGACGGCGTGCTGCTGGCCGACCTGGACCAGGACGCACTGGTGGAGCGGTTGGAAGCACTGGCGGCGGACCGCGAGACGCTGGTGAACCTGCCGGAGCGGACCCTGCTGTTGGAGCAGATGCGCGAGCACGGTCTGGGCGAACTGCTGGATGATCTGGCCGAGCGTGAAGTGGCTACCGAGAATGTCGGCGCCGAACTGGACCTTGCTTGGTGGCAGTCGGCCCTGGAAGCCATGATCAGCGGTGACGACTATCTGGCCATGTCCGACGGCGACAACCTGCGCAAGCTGGAAGCGGTCTACCGGCTGGCCGATAACGCCCATATCGCGTCCGGCGCGGCACGTCTGCGGTGGGAGCTGGCCCAGAACTGGCGGCACGCCATCAAGAGCCAGCCCAAGGCGGCGGAGCGGCTGCGGGAGATGCTCAAGACCTCCGAACCGACCCTGCGGTCCTTGAGCGAGCAGTCGGGCCAGTTGGTATCGTCATTGATGCCTGTCTGGGCGGCCTCACCGCTGGTTCTGCCGATGGTACTGCCGGCCCAGAAACGGTTCGATGCCGTTATTATTCTCGACGCCGAAGCCACTAGCCTGCAGTCCGCGGTCGGAGCCATGGCACGGGCAGAGCAGGTCATCGCCTTCGGCGACGGCCAGCTGGGCATGGCGGAACCGTTTGAAGTCAATGTGGACCGGAAGCGCGACCTAGCGCCGGGCACCGAGACGGATCCGGTCATCAGCAGCTATCACGCGCTGGCACGTGTCCTGCCGGTACTTCCGCTGACCACCTTGTACCGCGCGGTCGACATGGAACTGGCGCAGTCGTTGAGCAAGGAATTTTACGACGGCGCCCTCACCCGGCTCCCCTCCGCCTGCGAAATCACCGGCGGTGATGGACTCGTGGTGGAATACCTGCCGGACGGAACAGGCCTGCCCGGTGCCGGCCATGAGGGTGTTGAAAGCGTTCCGGCGGAAATCAACCGGGTTGTGGATCTGGTGTTTGAACACGCACGTCACCGGCCCCAGCGTTCGCTTGCCGTCATCACCTCCACGGTCCGCCACGCGGCACGCGTGGCTGAGGCGATCCGTCTGCAAATGCCCAATTATCCTGCGGCTTCGGAGTTCTTCAAGCGGGCGGAGGATTCCTTCCGCGTGGTTCCCGTGGAGCGGTCCTCCGGGCTGGTCCGAGACGACATCGTCTTTTCACTTGGTTACGGCCGCACGCCGCATGGCCGGGCAGTGCATAACTTCGGCCCTTTGTCGGAGCCGGATGGCCGGAGCAGGTTCGCCATGGCTATGACGCGGGCCCGGCGTTCGCTGCGGGTGCTCACATGTTTCCGACCCGAAGACCTTGATCCCGATCGGCTGAGCCATGGTGCCATCGATTTCTATGAACTGATCAACCGCAAGCTCGGTACCGGCGGGGTAACCGTATCAGCTGCCTCTGCCGGGATTGATGATCCGCTCGTCGCGGATCTGGTCGAGCGGATCCGCAGCCGCGGCGCGCAGGTGCAGGACCACTACCGGGGAATCCTGGACATTGTCGCAGCGGCAGACCCCTTGCAGTTGCCGGGAGACCACCATCCGACCCTGCCGGTGGCGTTGGAGTCGGACGGCACGTCGCAGTACCGGAAGATGAGTGTGCGCGAGCGCAGCCGGCTGCGGCCACAGCTGCTGGAGCGGCTCGGATGGCGTCCGCTGACGTTGTGGACCATCGAAGTTTTTGCCGACCCGGAGAAGTGCGCGCGGCTGATCGGAGGATACTTGGGACTACAGGATCCGGATCAAGAAGGGACGGGAAGGCACTTGGCCAAGGAGGACAAGCCTGCGGAACGTTCCGGGGACCGGCAGGCAGGCGGCACGGACAATTCCGTCGACCCCACCGAAGGCGCCGCAGCCCAGGCGGAACCCCAGGACCAGCAACCGCAAACACGGAAGGCCGCCGCGGCGGCGCTTCGCGAAAGTGCCATTCCGGACCGGGCCAAAGAGGACGATCCGAGTGCCTGGGGCGACAACCGGGAGGACCGGGACGCCTGGCTGAAGGAACAGCGCCCGCCTCACTGGGGCTGACTCCTAACCCACAAGGACCAGGAAGACCGTGCCCCGGCTCGACGCACTTGCCAGCGCCGTGGCTTCGGTCGGTGATGCTGCCACCACCACGAGGCCTTCGCTTTCCTGGCGGCCCAACAGCCCGGAACCGTCGGTGGTGCTCCCGGCCTTCCACAGCACGGGCACGTCGCTTGCCAGCACTTCCGAGGCTGCCGGTTCTTCATAACCGTTGCCGGTGCTGAGCACGATGTCCACCCGTTGGCCGGGGCTGAGCAGTTGCACCGTCGACTGGTCAGCCGGCCTAACCGGAACCGCGACGGTGCCCGGCGGGCTACCGGCCAGGAGCCCGGGACCCACGATCGAGGTATCCAGGACAGGGGAACCGGCCCGCAACGCCGTGGCCAGCCGTTTTCCCGTCAGGTCGTGGACTGAAGCAGTTGATCCGGAGGGCACGGCCGAGGCGGGAAGTCTGCCGGTCACCAGATCCGAATCGGCCAGGACGGTTCCCGCAGCCAGGTCTGCGGCCGCAGTGACCACGGGAACGGTCTCATGCGGGGCCGGAGTGAGCTCATGGACCGTGAGTCCGGCGGCTGCGCAGAGCAGGGCAGCTGCGATAAGTCGGTAATGGCGCCTGATCAGACGCCGGACAAGGAACGGGAGGGTCGCCCGGGGTGAATGCTGCATAGGGCCACAGTAAGGACGCCGGGAGCCAGCGGGGCAGGGGTTTGCCGCGGATTGTGCACGGGGGCTGCGGTAGTTCCTGTTGTGGAGGAAAGGAACGTCACCGGACGCAGAACACCCGGGGTGCCGTGGCATCCCGGGTGGCGTACTGCTAAGGCAGGTTTCTAGCTGGCAGCGGGGGCGGCAGTGGCCGGTGCGGGTGCCGCGGCAGGCGCCGACGCCGGGCTTTCGGACTTGCTGGCGGCCGGAACCGTGCTGGTGCTCTTCGTATCGCGTGAATCGGTCCGGTAGAAGCCGGAACCCTTGAAAACGACGCCGACACTGTTGAACTTTTTGCGCAGGTTGCCGCTGCACTCAGGGCAAACGCTCAGCGAGTTATCGCTGAAGGACTGCTGGATCTCGAAAGCGTGGCTGCAATCTTTGCAGGCATAGGCGTACGTGGGCACTTGAATCCTCCTGAAAATTCCCGGGGAACATATCCGGGGCTACCCCCTGGGCTGGCACTCGATAGTTCCGAGTGCTAATTCTACACTGTCCCGGGCCCGAACCATATCCAACCCTCTGCGGTCACGGCACCGTCCAGCGGGGCGTCCAGTTCAGTGACCTCGAAGCTGCCGGGAGCCACGACCTCGTGAGGGTAAAAGACCCCGACTTCCTTCGGTTGCTCGGGCAGCCGGGCGACCCCTGCAAGGAAACGGTCGTAGTAACCGCCGCCCTGGCCTATCCGGTTGCCATCGGCGTCGACCGCCAGACCGGGTAGCAAGATCAGCGGGACATCGGCCATGATGGCTGACGGCAGTCGTTCCCCAACCGGCTCATAGACCCAGGCCCGTGGACTGCGCACCAGCTCCACTCCGTCGTACCACTGCACCCAGCTGAGCTGGTACTCCGGCTCGCAGACGGGGACGACCACTCGGTAACCGGCCCGGGTCAGAGCAGGCAGCAGCAGTTCGGTGGAGGGCTCCGCGCCGGTTGAGAGATAGCCGGCAACGGTACTGCCGCGTTCCGCCCCGGCCGCTTCCAGCCCCGCCATGACGTGGCTGGCCAACTGTTCGGCAGCCGCGCGCCGGTCGGTCTCGGGCAGATCCTGCCGCAGCTTGCGGAAATGTGCACGGGCGGAGTCTTTATCCAGAGGTGTCACGGCAATCCTTGTTCGAAGGGCTCATTGCCGCCGTCGAATGCACTTAGGCGGCAGCTGTCATGCTAATTCATATTTTGACGCCGCGGATGGGTAATCTTATTTCCATGAAGTCTCTTCGCACCGTACGTAAGGCCGTCATTCCGGCCGCCGGTCTCGGCACCCGCTTCCTGCCCGCAACCAAAGCCATGCCCAAAGAGATGCTGCCGGTAGTGGATAAACCGGCCATCCAGTATGTGGTTGAGGAAGCGGTCCGCGCGGACATCACGGACATCCTGATGATTACCGGACGGAACAAGCGACCGCTGGAAGACCACTTCGACCGGGTGCCCAACATCGAGTTCGTCCTCGAGGAAAAGGGTGACCTCGACAAGCTGGCCTTGGTGCGCGAGGCATCGAACCTGGCTGATATCCACTACGTGCGCCAAGGCGATCCCAAGGGACTGGGACATGCCGTGCTGCGCAGCCGCCAGCACGTTGGCGACGAGCCCTTTGCCGTGCTGCTCGGTGATGACCTGATCGACGAAAACGATGAGCTGCTGCGCCGGATGATCGACGTCCAGGAGAAGACCGGTGGATCCGTCGTCGCACTGATGGAGGTCGAGCCCGCGCAGATCAGTGCCTACGGTTGTGCCGACGTCAGCGAGATGGACGGTATCGACTGCGTGCAGGTCAACCGGCTGGTTGAAAAGCCGTCGCCCGAAGAGGCCCCCTCGAACCTGGCCATCATCGGTCGGTACGTACTGCATCCGTCGGTCTTCGACGTGCTGGAAGAGACCGGTCCCGGACGGGGCGGAGAAATCCAGCTCACCGATGCGCTCGAGACCCTGGCGTCCCGTGAAGGCGAAGGCGGGGGCGTCTACGGTGTGGTCTTCCGTGGACGGCGGTACGACACCGGTGACAAGCTGAGCTACCTGAAGGCTGTAGTGACCATCGCCTCGGAACGCGCCGACATCGGTGAGGATCTGCGCTCCTGGCTGAAGGAATTCACCGAAGGCGCACAGGGCTGAGACCAGGCGGGCGGCGGTGCTGAGTTCGGCCATCTGGCCCGTCAGAGTTGAATGCGGTAGTTTGGCGCTGCGCCCGATCTCCCGTCGGGACAAGCGTGAGTGGCTGCAGTTGCGCCAGCAGAACGCGGCGTGGCTCGCCCCTTGGGAAGCCTCCAATCCGGATCCCAACGGTTCCTTGCCGCAGTTCGCCGAGATGGTTCGATCGCTGAACAGGCAGGCGAAGCTGGCAACAGCGCTGCCGTGGATCATCACCGAGATCCAGCCGGGCCGGCCTGCACCGGTGATCGTCGGGCAGTTGACCGTATCCAGCATTGTCTGGGGATCGGCCATGATGGCTACGCTCGGTTATTGGGTGGATCAGGCGTCGGCCGGTCGCGGCATCGCGCCAACGGCAGTAGCAATGGCCACGGACCACTGCTTTCGCGATCTGGGGCTGCATCGGATGGAAATCAATATCCGACCGGAGAATTCCGCCAGCTTGCGGGTAGTGGAAAAACTTGGCTTCCGGGATGAAGGGCTGCGTCCGCGATACCTGCACATCAATGGTTCATGGGCCGACCACAGGTCTTTCGCGCTGACTGCGGAGGAAGTTCCGGACGGACTTCTTCCCGGCTGGCTCGAAAGTAGCGGACGTTCGTGCTGACCTGCTGGTTTATCAATTTCCGGTGACTTTCGCCGACACACCGTGACTAATACCGCATCCGGCATGTTTTAGCTTCTACGGTTTTGATTGTGGACATTCAAAGCTCAGTGATCTTCGTGGTGATCGTGGGGCTTTGGCTTGTCTGGGTAGGACCGTACTTACTTCGCTTTCTTGGAACCGCAACGCTGGCCGAGGCGCTTCCGGGCCAGGGAATATCATTCGACTCAGGACCCGTCACGGCCACAGGCAGTGCAGCTCAGGGGATCATCATGGAAAACAACGCCCATTCCGGAACAGCCCGCGCCGCCTCCGGGCCTGGGCGCGTCGCCCCGGAGGGCGCTGCCCCGGAGCAACATGCGCCCGCGCCCTTGAACATCCGCTACGGCCGTACTGTTCTGGCTCTGGTGGGAGCCGGTGCATTGCTGACTTTCGTCATCGGCGGGGGACTGGCCCTCTTCGGGGTGGTCTCGGGCAGTGTCCCGGGGGTCGCACTGCTGGCTGTTGCCACCGTCGTACTTATGCTGCGTGCGCTGGTGCGGCGTGACCGGCGCCGCCGCGCAGCCGCCCGCGTGAACAGGGCCTTCGAAGAAGCGATGAATCCGCCGGTCCACCATCTTTCACCACTTCCGCAGAGGGAAACGGTGCTTTTCGATGCGGCGGCCGAAGCGGAAGCCGAAGCAGCGTCGGGTTCGGAAAACCAGGAACAGGCTGCCGCGCCTGAACCAAGGCGTCTGACACCGGAGGAACTCCGCGCGGAAGCACTCAAAGTTGCTGCCGAAGCCGAGTCAAAAAACGCAGCGAATTCCGCGCCCGGAACCGGTCCCACCTGGGAGCCCGTAGAGGTGCCGAAACCGACCTATGTTGCATCGGCCAAAGCGGAACGGCCGGCCCCCGCACCGCTTCCGGCCCCGGAAGTAAAAAAGCCAACGGCGAAGACGCCCATCAAGCAGGGCGCCGTGGCTCCGAAAACCGATCTGCCGGTCGCCGCGAAGGACGGCGCGTCTCCGGCTGCCAAGGAAGCGGCGTCGCCGGCGGGCAAGATCAATCTGGACGCGGTGCTGCAGCGGCGCCGGGCGTGACGGCCGCAGCGCTGGCAAGTGGCGATCAGAGGGTCCGCTCCGGTAAGGGCGGGCCTTCTGCTTTTCTCCGGCCGGAGGAAGCCGTTCCTGCGCCGGGATGATATGAAAAGGAGTATGAACGCTCCGAGCCGCGACCTGATGCGGGCCGAGACCGATGGCATCGACCTGTTGGAGAGCAGGAAGATGCAGCAGCCGCTGGAAATCGCGGTCGGCACTCTCGGCGCAAGTATCCAGGGATGGAAACTGGCCAAGCTGCAGCACCGACCGGGCGCCGGAGCGACCGGGATCTACAGTGTGGACGTGCGGGTCCCTGACGGGACTGTACGCACCGAATACGTCTGCATCACTACTTCAGTGGTTCCGGATACTGGCGTTCCCGTGGTGCGGCTGGATGACGGGAACATGGCGTTGACCGCTTGGCTGTATCCCGCGGATCCGGTGTTGACCGGGTTGGCGACTGCCTGTGATTCCGCCGCTATGGCACGCGCCGCCTTCGGCGGTGGAGACGCCGACCTGCGGATGGTCAACTACCGTCCTCTCCGCCGGGCGGTGTTGGAAGCCTCGCAGGGAGCATCGCGCGTGTTCATTAAAGTGGTCCGCCCCGACAAGGCCGACGCGTTGTTGCGGCGCCATCGGCTGCTCACGGAGGCCGGACTCCCGTCGCCGGAGCTGATTCCCGGCCCGGCTACCGGCGTGGTGCTGCTGCGTGAGGTCCAGGGCACGCCGCTGGCCCAAGGGCTGATGAATGACGGTGCATCGCAATTGGCCCCCGACACCCTGCTGGAGCTTCTGGACCGGTTGCCCGCCGGGGTGATGAAGCTGTCCCGCCGCCCGGCATGGGCCGAACGCGCGGCAGACTACGCTCGGGCGGCCGCAGCCGCTCTTCCGCTGGAGCAGGATCGGATTTTCCGCCTGGAGGAGAAGATCTCGAAAGTGCTGGCGGCGACGAGGTCTGGTCCGTTGGTACCAACGCACGGCGACTTTTACGAAGCGAATCTGTTGATCGACGGCGGCACGGTCACGGGAGTGCTGGACGTGGACTCGCTGGGGCCCGGCTACCGGATCGATGATCTCGCCTGCTTCATCGGCCACCTGGCGGTACTGCCGGCTGTTCATGAGGGATACATCCACGTACCGCAGGCTATGGAGCGTTACCTGGCCGCCTTTGACAAAGCTGTCGATCCGGCAGGGCTGAGAGCCCGCTCCGCCGGCGTGGCCTTGTCCCTGGTGGCCGGCGCCAAGACCTTTGGCCAGGGCGAAGGCTGGCAACGTGACGCACTGGAGCGCCTGGCCATTGCGGAGCGGCTTGCTGTCGAAGCGGTTCAGCTGTCCGAGGCCAGCCGGTAACCCATGCCCCGTACCGTGGCGAAGCGCTCGGCCCCAAGCTTGTTGCGCAGGTAGCGTACGTACACATCGACCACATTCGAACCGGGGTCGAAATCGTAGCCCCAGACACGGGAGAGGAGCTGCTCGCGGCTGAGGACCTGGCCGGGGTTGCGCAGAAAGGCTTCAGCCAAAGCGAATTCGCGGGCCGACAGGTCTATCTCTTTGCCGTCAATGGCGGCACGCCGGGTGCGCAGGTCGAGCTGCAGGTTTCCGCTGCTGAGAGTGCTCATATCCGACGTCGGTGCTTCCGTCCGCAGCCGTAAGCGCACCCGGGCGAGCAGCTCTTCAAAGCGGAAGGGCTTGGCCATATAGTCGTCGGCACCGTTTTCGAGGCCGGCCACCGTGTCGTCGACGGAACTGCGTGCGGTCAGGATGATGACCGGAGTATCGTTCCTGGCCTCGCGGATCCGGCGGAGCACCGTAAAACCATCCTGGTCCGGCAGACCGAGATCCAGCACGATCAACTCGAAATCACCCGTCATGGCCAGGTGATAGCCCTCACGGCCCGTGGCTGCAACAGTAGGTACGTAGCCGGCCGATTTCAGGCCCTTGGCGACAAACGAACTGATCCTGTCCTCGTCCTCGATAACCAGAATCTGGCTCATACTTGATCCTCCTGCTCAGGCTCGTGTTCTTGGATAACGATGGTGAAAGTGGAACCGTGTCCGGGCGCGCTGGCCAGTTCAACCGTCCCGCCGTGGGCATGGGCGATGGCGTTGACGATGGTCAATCCCAGTCCGGATCCTTCGGCCCTGGTCCCGTTGGCGCCGCGGGCGAAGCGCTCGAAGATCCGGCTCTGGTCCTCGGAGGCGATGCCGGCGCCCTCGTCGCGGATCCAAAGGCGCAGTTCTCCAGGGGTGGCACGGGATCCGACGGCAATGGTTGAACCTATCGGCGAAAACTTGACCGCGTTCGCAGCCAGTTGCAGCCAGGCTTGGGTCATGCGTTTCGGATCGAGGCTCCACATGTGTTCGGCGCGGGAGTCGACAACCCACCGCCGGTCGCCCAGTGTGCGGGCTTTGTCCAGCACGTCATCCGTCAGCTGCCCGACCTCCAGAGGGCGGGGTTTGACGAATTCGGGACGTTCGGCGCCCGCGAGCGTAACAAGGTCATCAACCAGCAGCCGCATGCGGTCCAGTTCGTCGAGGGCAATAGCGCGGACGGAGTCAACATCTTCCGGATCGCGCGAGTCCTGCAGTTCCAGGTGCCCCTGGACGATCGTGATCGGCGTACGCAGCTCGTGTCCGACGTCGTCGAGCAGCTGGCGCTGGGCTGTCATTGAGCCCTGAAGCCTGTCCAGCATCTCGTTGAAGGTCTGCGAAAGCTCGGAGAGGTCATCGTTCCCACTGACCGGTATGCGGCGGGACAGATCGGTTTCGGTGATCTTCTGGGCGGTTTCCCGCACTAGTCGGATAGGTGCCAGTAACCTTCCGGCCACCAACCAGCCCACTCCGGAAATGAGTACAAGCGCGGCCAGGCTGATCAGTGTGTAGGTCCGGAAGTTGTCGCCGAGCTCCTCGAGTTCCGCATCGTAGTCGAAGGCCAGCAAAAATATGCTGTGGGTGGGATCCGAGGAGAGCTGGACAGGTACCGTCACGGCCCGGTACGTAGTCTGCTCGGTTTGGATGGAGGTGAGGATGATCCGTTCAGTCTCCGGCTGAGCCACGACTTTGTCGATAAGTTCCTGATCGTTTTCCAGCCGCAGCTGGACCGAGTTGTTGGCGGTCAGCGCAACCTGACCATTAACGATGCCAACCATGCCTTCGTTTTCCGCCGGTGCCGTACGCGCCATCACGGTCCGGACCAACTGGCTGCCCCGGGTGAATTCCTGTCCCGTTTCGGGGTCGATGCCGATGTCGGCCAAGGTATCGAACTCTTCGACGGACCGTCTCAGCGAGTCATCGATGCGTTGAATAATCTGCCCACGCTGGAGACCAAAGAGCACGGCGCCGGCTACTGCGAGGCCCAACGCGGAAAGTGCGAGTACGGCCGCGAGGACACGGGTGCGGACGGACAGGCCGTCCAGGCGCCTAAACATCCGTCCCGGTCATCATCAGGTCGATTTTAGTCGTCATCGTCACCGCCGTCGTCATCATGGAAATCGTCGTCTCCGTCGTCGTAATCAACCGGCGGTGCGGGTGGCACCGGGACGGGCGCAGGAGCGGGGGCAGGTGGCGGAGCGGGCGCGGGAGGCGGCTCGGGGGCAGGGGTCGGGGCCGGCGCAGGATCAGGTGCCGGGTCGGGATCCGGCGCTTCCGGCTTCGAAGGCCTTCCGGCGTCGGGATCGGGTGCTGCCGAAGCGTTGTCCCCGGAACCGGCACCCGGCGATTCAGCCGGCGCCGTGGAGGCCGAGGGGGAGGGCGTGAAGACTATCGACGGTCCCAGATCGGAGGGGGCCGGGCTGCGGAGAGTGCTCGCCACGGCATAGCCTGCCAGCCCCATGACGAGCACGATGCCAACGGCCATGAGCACATAACGGATGGTCGCGCGCTGCATGCTTCAAGTATTCCGACGCAAGATGAGACGAATATGAGAAGCGTCAGTTCTCGGCTGCTTCTTCCGCCGCGCGGCGTGCCTCCTCGGCCTCATCCTTGCGGCCGAGCGAGTCCAGGGCCGCTGACAGCCCGAGGTTGGCAGCCACACGCAACATTCGGCTGACCTCGGGTTGGGCCAGCACCATCCGGAACATCGGTACCGCGTCCGCGGGACGGTCAAGCTCCGCCAGGACGTGCGCGGCGAAAAGTTCGGAGTTGCCGGCCGAGGCAGCGTCGTCCGCCGCGGAGTACAAGTCCGCGGCCTGCAGAGCCGCGGAGACGGCGGCAGGCCCATGGTCGAGGGCCCACAGCCCGCGTGCCCTGGTGTCGCTGTAGTCCGCCTCGTACCAGTGCGCGCCGTAGTCCCGCGCCAGCCGGATTGCCTCGTCCAGCTGGGTGATCCCGTCCTGGTCACCGGCTTCGCACATCGCATGGCCGAGGGCATGGAGGGCCTGCGGCAGGGCCGCTGCGTCGTCGGAAGACTTGCGGGCGGCAGCAACGGCCGCCTCGAAGCAGACGATCGCGTCAGCGTCATGGTCTTCCCGCGACAGCAGGGTGCCGATGGCCAGCAGCGACCGGGCGGCCTCGCCGTACTCTCCGCCGCCAGTGAACTCGGCTACTGCCTCGCGCCAGCAGTCCAGGGTGTCGGCGGTGCGTTCGGCATGGCGGTGTGCATGTCCCAGGCTCATCAGGGTTCGGGCCTTGTCCGAGTGCGGGGCGTCGGTCAGCCGCTGTCGCTGCAGCAGCTTGCCCAGTACCTGGGCAGCGAGTTCATACTCCTCCGCCTCCAGCAGTTGGTTGCCCAGCGCCAGGCGCAGAGTCAGTTCCTCCTGGACTTCGCCGCGTTCGGCCTGCTGCACGGCCGCGCGCCAGGCCAGTACCGAACTCTCCGCGTCCCCGGCGGCAGCACAGAGCTGTGCCACGACGACCGCCGCGGAAATGGCGCCCTTGCGGACGCCGCAGGCAGCGTAGAGTTCAAGAGCCGTCAGGGCATACTCGATGGCGTCGTCGTCATGCTCCCCGGTGTTGGCGAGGTTGGCCTTCAGCAACCACATGGAGGCCGCCAGTGCGCGGTTGGCCGGAATGGCGAGCAGCCGGTCTGCCGCGGCGACAGCCTGCCCGGGCTGGTCCATCTGCAGGTAGGTGTGCGCCAGATACATCAGTGCCCCGGCGAGACTGTCGGTGCGCTCGCCGGCAGCATAGCCCTCCACCGCGTCCTCAAGCAAGGCGACCGCCGTGGATCTCACCCCTTTTTGCGAATGTGCGACGGCGATGGCCAGCTTGACGTCGGCCAGGACGCCAACGGGGGCCTTGGCTGCCTGAAGCTGCTCCAAAGCCGCTTCGAGCACGGGCAGTTCCGCGGCGGTCGCTTCGCGGAAGAGGACCGTCCCGAGGTCCGCCTCGACGGAGGCTTGGACATTGCGTCCGGCGCTGCGCAGCCGGTCCACCCGCTGCGCCAGATAGTACTCGGCATCCGAAGTCTGGTCTTGGATCTGGGCCACGGCTATCAGGACCGAATACAACGCCAGCACGGTGTCGGTGTCGGATTCGGTAGCCTGCTCAAGTCCGAGGCGTGCCAAGGTAACCGCGCCATGGTGGTCCTCCGCGTAGGCCGCTTCATAGGCCCGGTCCAGGCAGTCACGGGGATTCGCCGGCGTTGCGGCAGGGTCCGGCCCGGCGGCAGCGAGGACTTCCAGAAGCCGCCGCTCGATGGCGGGCATAGCCACGCTCCAATCCGGCGGGACGGGGTCCGCGCGATGCCTTGCTGGCCTGATCCCCATGCATTCAGTTGTAGTCCCCGCTGGCCCCGGACGCAACGCTCGGGCCGCCAAAGATACGTTGGCGAAAGCATGGCTGCGGATTCATTGCCAAACGCGGCCCGGCACTTCCGGGGTGCAGGATGAAGCCCGCATAGACTGAAAGGCATGTCCTTCGATACCCGCATCGGCGCCTACGGCGTGATTGTTCAGGAGAATGCCGTGCTGCTGGCACGATGGACCGGATCGGGCACCCCGCGCTGGACGTTGCCCGGCGGAGGGCTTGAAGCGGGGGAAGATGCTCCCACGGCCGCCTTGCGGGAAATCACCGAAGAAACCGGCTACACCGTGGAACTGGGCCGCCTGCTCGGCGTCGACAGTAAATTCATCCCGGCGGAACGACGGCTGCACGGCCGGAATGTGCCGCTGCACGCGCTGCGGATCATTTACGCTGCGACGGTAACCGGCGGCGATTTAACCCATGAGCTCCAGGGGTCCACGGACCAGGCAAAGTGGATCCCCTTGGACGAGGTGCCAGCACTCGACCGGGTGGACCTGGTGGACGTCGGCCTGAACCTCTATTTTGCGGAACCTGCTGCGGCGCCAGCCGCCGTCAGGCAAGCTGTCAGCAGTTCCGAGGCCGCCGTGCAAAACGGTTCCCCGATCAGGACAGAGAGCGAAACGCGATGACCGAAGCACAGTCGATGGCCCCGCTGGCCAGCCCGGGCAACTCGCCCATGGTCCAGTTCCGCAACGTATCGAAAAGCTATGCTTCGGGGCAGCCGGCGGTGCATGACCTGAACCTGGAGATCAACCGCGGTGCCATCACCGTGTTTGTCGGTCCGTCCGGCTGCGGCAAGACTACATCCTTGCGGATGATCAACCGCATGGTGGAGCCCACGCAGGGAACAGTTCTGGTGGACGGGCAGGACGTCTCGGAGCAGCCCGCTGCGGCACTGCGGCGTTCAATGGGCTACGTGCTGCAGTCCTCGGGCCTGTTGCCCCATCGTAGCGTGCTGGACAACATCGCCACCGTTCCCCGCCTCAATGGTGTCCCTCGGCGGCAGGCGAGAATCCGCGCCGAGGAGCTGCTCGCCGTCGTCGGTCTTTCTCCGGCGCTGGGTAAGCGCTACCCGGCGCAGCTCTCCGGTGGCCAGCAGCAGCGGGTGGGCGTAGCACGGGCGCTCGCAGCGGATCCGCCGATCCTGCTGATGGACGAGCCCTTCAGCGCAGTGGATCCGGTGGTGCGCGCGGAACTGCAGCAGGAGTTGCTGCGGTTGCAGCAGGAACTGGCGAAAACCATCGTGTTTGTCACCCACGACATCGACGAGGCCACGGTCATCGGGGACAAGGTGGCCGTCTTCGCCACCGGCGGCCGCCTGGCGCAGTACGCGCCGCCGGAGGAGCTCTTGCGTGCGCCGGTGGACGATTTCGTGGCCGGGTTCGTCGGCCGGGACCGCGGATTCCGCTCGCTCTCGTTTGCCTCCGCCCGGAACTTGCCGCTGCAGCCCGCGGTCACGGCGACGGCTGGGACGCTGGCGTCTGCGCCTGCCGAAGGCTGGCTGCTGATAACCGACGACGGCGGTGCTCCCCTCGGGTGGCTGCCGCCCGGACAGCGCACGTCCGCAGCCGTGGTCACCGGCGGCTCGCTGTTCACCGTAGGCAGTTCGCTCCGGCAGGCGCTGGATGCTGCGCTGTCCTCTCCCTCCGGCCAAGGCGTGGCAGTGGACGCCGCCGGCAAGGTAGCAGGGCTGGTGGACGCCGGCGAGTTACTGCAACGGCTGGACGCGGAGCGCCGCGGCTGATGGACTGGTTCCTGGCCAATCTGCCCTTTGTGCTGGAGCTCTCCGGGCACCATCTCTACCAGTCGGTGCTGCCGCTTGTGCTGGGCTTGCTGATATCGGTACCCCTCGGCTACCTGGCCTGGCGGATTCCGATGGTCCGCGGCGTCATCCTGTCGGCCAGTTCGGTGCTCTACACCATTCCGTCCCTGGCCCTGTTCGTCATTCTTCCGGTCATCCTGGGCACCAGGATCCTGGATCCGGCCAATCTGATTGTCGCCCTGACCGTCTATGCCGTCGCCTTGCTGGTACGCTCCGTCGTGGACGCGCTGGAGTCCATTGACGACGGCGTCCGGCAGGCCGCCGTGGCCATGGGATACCGGCCGTTGAGGCGGTTCTTCGCCGTGGACCTGCCGCTGGCCGTGCCTGTCCTGTTTGCCGGCCTGCGCGTGGTGTCGGTCAGCAATATTTCGCTGGCCAGCGTGGGCGCACTGATCGGGATACGAAATCTCGGCGTGCTCTTTACGGACGGGCTGCTGCGCCACTTCCTGACCGAGATCGTCGTCGGTATCGTGATGACGCTGGTCCTGGCGCTGTTGATGGACTTTGTCCTGGTGGGCCTGGAGCACCTGCTGACGCCCTGGAACCGGCACCGCAAGGCCGGACGCAAACAGCGGACGGCCACGTCCGGTCCCGGGAACCACGGCAGTGGGGACAGCGCCGGTACCGCGCGCCGTCCAGATGCGGCTGAAACGGCGGTGCTGCATGAATCTCTTTGAGCAGGTTGGTCTGTGGTTCGCAGACCCCGCGCAATGGGCCGGGCCCGCCGGAATTCCGGCCCGGCTGGGGGAGCACCTCTGGTATACGGTCCTGACGCTGCTGATCGCCGCAGCGATCGCGATTCCCGCCGGAATGTACGTCGGGCACACTGGCAAGGGCAAGGTCGCCGTCGTCTCTGTGGCCAGCGCACTGCGGGCACTGCCCACGCTGGGCCTGCTGACGCTGTTTGTCATCCTAATGGGCCTGGGCCTGATGCCACCCATTTACGCGCTCGTCATCCTGACTGTCCCGCCGCTGCTGGCCGGCACCTACTCGGGGATCGCGGCGGTGGACCGGCAGTTGCTGGACGCCGCACGCGGTCTCGGCATGACCGAGTGGCAGGTTCTGCTGCGGGTGGAACTGCCCAACGCCCTGCCGGTTATGCTCGGCGGTCTGCGGGCCGCGGTACTGCAGGTCATCTCCACTGTCGCCGTCGTTGCTTATATCAATCTCGGCGGGCTGGGCCGGTATTTAATTGACGGATTGGCCGTCAGCGACCCCGTCCGGCTGTTTGCGGGCGCTATTCTGATTGCGGTGCTGGCGCTGATTGTCGATTTGATCCTGTCATTGGTGCAAAAGTACGCGGTGTCACCAGGTTTGAAGTCTTCCCCGGCCTCGCCGGGGCAGGGAACGAAGAATGTTGGCGCCACGGGTGCCGGCCAGTAAAGGAGAAGCCTTGAAGAACCAGACATCCTCCCGCCGGGCAATGTTGGCGGCAGCAGCCATGACTGCCCTGACCGTCACGCTGACGGCATGCGGCGCCAATTCCAATCCGTTGGAGGGTTCATCCGATATGGCCGCCTCTTCAGGCGCAACCGGTTCGCTGGTGGTCGGATCCGCCAACTTCCCTGAAAGCCAGATCGTCGCCGAGATCTATGCCGGGGCGCTTACCGCTGCTGGTTTCGACGCCACCACCAAGCCCGGCATCGGCTCCCGTGAGGTGTATGTCAAGGCGGTCGAAGAAGGATCTGTGGACATCATTCCGGACTACAGCGGCAACCTGCTGCTGTTCCTGGATCCGGAGGCAACGGCCGCTTCCGCCGGGGACATCATGGATGCCCTGCCCGCGGCCCTGCCGGAGGGGCTGGGCGTCCTGGAGGCGGCGTCAGCCGAAAGCAAGGACGCCATGGTGGTCACCAAAGCCACCGCTGAAAAGTACCAGCTCAAGAGCATCGCAGATTTGGGGCCGGCGTGTGACGAACTGGTGCTCGGCGCCAATCCTGAATTCGCCGAGCGGGAATACGGATTGCCCGGGCTGAAGGAGAATTACGGCTGCGAGCCGAAATCCTTCGAACCGATTAACGACGGCGGCGGCCCCGCCACTCTGCAGGCGCTGATTAACGACCAGATCCAGATCGCCGACATCTACACGACCACCCCGTCGATCGAGGATAACGACCTGGTGGTGCTGGAGGACCCGAAGAACAACTTTATCGCCCAGCAGGTGCTTCCTTTGGTTAGTCAGGACAAGGTCAGCGAGGAAGCAGCAGAAGTGCTGAACGACGTTTCGGCCGCGCTGACCACCGAAGACCTGGTTGACCTCAACCGACAGGTCAGCGGGGACGAAAAGCGCAATCCGGCAGACGCGGCGGCCGACTGGCTGAGCGAAAACGGGCTGACCAAGTAAACCCATCCGATATGCGAAGATGCTTAAATGGCCCAGTTCAAGCAGTCCAACAAGCTTCATAACGTCCTTTACGATATCCGCGGTCCATTGCTTGAGCATGCCCACCGCATGGAGTCCGAGGGCCACCGGATCCTGAAGCTGAATATCGGCAATCCGGCGCCCTTCGGGTTCGAAGCGCCGGATGCCATCCTCGTGGACATGATCCGGAACCTGCCCGATGCCCAGGGCTACAGCGATTCCCGCGGGATCTTCTCGGCCAGGACCGCGGTCTCGCAGTACTACCAGACCCGCGGCATCCAGGACATCGGCGTTGACGATGTCTACCTGGGCAACGGAGTCAGCGAACTGATCACCATGAGCCTGCAGGCTTTGCTCAATAACGGCGACGAGGTGCTGATCCCCGCGCCGGACTATCCCCTCTGGACTGCCTCCGTGAGCCTGGCCGGCGGCCATCCCATCCACTACCTGTGTGTGGAGGAAGAAGGATGGCTGCCCGATCTGGAGGATCTGGAACGGAAAATCACGCCCAATACCAAGGGCATCGTGATCATCAACCCGAACAACCCCACCGGCGCGGTGTACCCGAAGCAAGTGCTCGAGGGCATGCTCGAATTGGCCCGGAAGCACAATCTGGTGGTGTTCTCGGACGAAATCTACGAGAAGATCCTTTATGAGGATGCCCAGCATATAAATACAGCTTTGCTGGCCGACGACGTGCTGGTCATGACCTTCAGCGGGCTGTCCAAGGCCTACCGCGTCTGCGGATTCCGCAGCGGGTGGATGGCCATCTCCGGGCCGAAACACCTGGCTACGGATTACATCGAAGGCATCAACCTGTTGACCAACATGCGTTTGTGCGCGAACGTTCCCGCACAGCATGCCATCCAGACAGCACTCGGGGGCTACCAAAGCATCAACGATCTGATCCTGCCCGGGGGCCGGCTGCTGGAACAGCGGGACAAGGCCTTTGAGATGCTCAACGCCATTCCAGGCGTCAGCACCCAGCAGGCCAGGGGGGCGCTCTACCTGTTTCCCAAGCTGGATCCGGAAGTGTACCCGATCAAGGACGACGAGAAGTTTGCGCTGGATCTTCTCAAGCAGCAAAAGATCCTCGTCTCCCACGGGAGCGCTTTCAACTGGCATAAACCGGACCATTTCCGGCTGGTGACCCTGCCCAATGTCGGCATCCTCGAGGAAGCCGTGAACCGGATCGCCGAATTCTTGAGTACGTACAAACCGTAAGCGGCACGCGCAGAGGAAGGCCACCTTGGAGACAACCGCGTTCAGCCAGAGTCCGACCGCCCTGCTGCGCGTGCAGCAGGGCTTCGACCTGCGCCATGTCGACGCCGGATCGACCCCGGGGTTCACCGGCGATAAGGATGCTGGCAAGGAACTGCTCGGCAGGGAGGACGAACAGCTCACGGAACTGCAGGAGAAGCTCTTCGCGCAGAGCCGGTTCGGCGCCCGCGACAGCGTGCTGCTGGTCCTGCAGGCCATGGATACCGGCGGCAAAGGCGGCATCGTCCGCCATGTCATCGGCGCGGCCGACCCGCAAGGCATCCACCACAAGGCGTTCAAGGCACCGACGGCGGAAGAACAATCCAAGGGCTTCCTATGGCGGATCGAAAAAGAGCTGCCGGAGCCTGGAATCATCGGTGTCTTCGACCGCTCGCACTACGAGGATGTGCTGGTTCAGCGGGTCCGCAAGCTCTCTCCGGCCGACGAGATCGAACAGCGCTACAACCTCATCAGGGACTTTGAGGCCAAGGTCGCCGCGGGCGGTACCCGCATCATCAAAGTCATGCTGCACATCAGCAAAGACGAGCAGAAACGCCGCCTGCAGGAACGGCTGGACCGGCCGGACAAGCACTGGAAGTACAACCCCGGCGACGTTGATGACCGCTCATTCTGGGACCAGTACCAGCAGGCGTACCAGATCGCCCTGGAGCGTACCAGCACAGCTACCGCGCCCTGGTACGTGGTCCCGGCGGACAAGAAATGGTACGCCCGGATTGCCGTCCAGCAGTTGCTGATCGACGCACTCGAAGACATCAATCCCCAGTGGCCCAGCGCGGATTTCGACGTGGCGGCAGAGAAAAAGCGCCTGGCTGAAAGCTGACCCGCGAAGGTCAGTCGCTGCCTGGTTCCGTCATTCCCGTCGCCGCAGTTCCGTCTGCCGCGTTGGCCCTGGCTGCGTCGAGGCGTTGCCTGGCCCCTTCCAGCCACGCTTCGCAGCGGGCCGCCAGGGCTTCGCCGCGTTCCCACAAGGCCAACGACTGTTCGAGACTGGCTCCGCCGGTTTCGAGCTGGCTTACGACGGCGACAAGCTCCTCCCGTGCCTGCTCGTAGCTCAGCGATGCGACATCGGCATTTTCGACGGAATTCTTTGCATCCACGCTGGTTCCCGCTTTCGGATTGATGGTGTTGTTCAGTGTTTCGGAGCGACGTCGGCTGACAGTTCGCCGACGGCAACACGCACGCGCAGCCGCGTTCCAGCTGCAGCGTCAGAGCTGTTGCGCAGGACGCTGCCATCCGGAAGCTGTACGACGGCGTAGCCGCGGTCCAGAGTGTTTTGCGGCGAGAGGGATCGAACCTGTGCCCTGAGATGGGCGATCCGGTCCGAGTCCCGGTGTACGGCGGCCGAGATGCAGTTATAGGCGCGTGTGGTCAGTCGCTGCAGGTCTTCGTGCCGGGCTTCCACCATGCTGGCCGGATTGGCCAGCACGGGACGGGAACGGATTGCGGTCAGCCGCTCGCTCTCGACCCGGATCAACTGGTCCACCCTGCGGTCCAGCATCTGCCGTGCCTGGGCTATCCTGGCGAGCTCCTCGTTGACATCCGGGACAATTCGCTTTGCGGCATCCGTGGGAGTGGAAGCGCGCAGATCCGCCACCTCGTCCAGCAGGGGACGGTCCGCTTCGTGTCCGATGGCGCTGACCACCGGCGTGCGGGCAGCAGCAACCGCGCGAATCAGATCCTCGCTGCTGAACGGCAGCAGGTCTTCAAGGGACCCGCCGCCGCGGGCGATGACGATGACGTCGACATCCTCGCGGGCGTCCAGCTCCACGAGTGCGCGCTGGATCTGGGTTACGGCATTTACACCCTGGACAGCGACCTCCCGTACTTCGAAGGCCACTGCGGGCCAGCGCAGGGAAGCGTTGCGGATAACGTCTTTCATGGCATCCGAATCGCGGCCGGTAATCAGCCCGATGCGGTGCGGCAGCATGGGAAGCGCTTTCTTTCGTTCGAGCGCGAAGAGGCCCTCGGCAGCAAGGGCCTGGCGAAGCCGTTCGAGCCGCGCCAGCAGATCGCCCAGCCCCACAGGGCGGATATCGCGGGTCTGCATCGAAAGCCGGCCCGTCTTTACATACAGGTCCGGCTTCAACTGCGCCACGACGCGCGATCCGGGCTCAAGGGGAAACTCCAGCCGGGCCATGACACTGCCCCAGGCCACGAGGCTGAACGATGCTTCCGCTTCTGTGTCCCGCAGGGTGAGGTACGTGACATTGTTTCGCCTGTTGAGCTCAATGACCTGGCCTTCGATCCAGGTGGGCGGGACACGGTCAATGTGGCTCTTGAGCTTTTGCGAAAGTAGCCGCAATGGCCAGGGGTTCTCCGCCGACGTCTCCATGGCGGTAGCAGGCAGCGTGGATGGCTTGGCCGGGGCATCCAGCTGGCCACCGGTGGGTGGCCCCGGGTTCTGGTTCACGTAGTGTCCCTCTCGGCGGTGCTTGGCGCAGCTGCAGTACAGCGATCCTTACATTCTTATCAGCTATCGCAGACATTATTGATTCTGTTCTACTTATCCCAAGAGGCATCCTGCGCCTCTCGGGAAGCCGGCGGAGAGGAGCCTGCGGATGCGTTCCGTCCTTGCCTTGGTGATTGGCCTGGTCACATTGGTGATGACAGCCGTCGCGGTGCCGGCGGCATGGACCAGCCAGCACCTGACGAACCAGCAAGGCTTCGTTGAATTGGCGGCACCCATGGGGCAGGACGCCAAGTTCCGCAGTGCCCTGGCAGCGGCGATTGCGGAAGAGGTGCGCAATCAAAGCCAGTTGCCGCCGGGGCTCCAGGAGCTGGTTGATCCGATTATCGCCAGGGCGGCCGGAGCCGTCACCGGACTGGAAGAGTTCCCGCAGGCGTGGAATGAAGCTTTGGCGAAGTCCCATGCCCTGACGCTGGAGGCCGAAGGCCCGGGTGAAGGGGCCCTCCGGCTTGATATCGCTCCCATTGTGGCCTTGGCGATTCAGCGCGTAGCGGACACCTTGGGCACAGAGATCCCCGTGCAAGAGGAGCTGATCGTCGATATCGGCCAGGCAGGTCAGCAGCAATCCATCGACCTTGTACAGCGTATTGCCAACGAGTGGCGCTGGATCGCGGCAGGAGCGTTGGCCGGCCTGTTGCTGACCCTGTTGGTAGCGCGGAGGGCGTCGACGGCCCTCGCCTGGCTTGGTATTGGCGCCGTCATTCTAGGCGTCGGGTTCTGGCTGGCAGCAGAGGCGGCCCCGGATACGGCGGCGCAACACGATGCCGCCGGCCCTGTTGCCGATGCGTTCACGTCTCGGTTCGTCGAACTCGCGGCAACGTCATTCCAGCCCTGGGCCGTTGTGCTCGCGGGGGCGGGATTGGCTGCTGCGGTGATTGGTGTAACAGCCCGCCAACTCTCGGGTCGAAGGGCCTAACGGCTAGCATGGAGATATGAGTAGCACTGCTGTCTCCGTTCCGATGCCCACTATTCCGCGCAGGCGCCGCAGCCCCGAAGACATTGCCTCCGCCGCACCGGTCGAAGGCCGCCGCAAGGTCCTGCTTGCTGCCCCGCGTGGATATTGCGCCGGGGTGGACCGCGCCGTCATCGCCGTCGAAAAGGCCCTCGAGCATTACGGCCCGCCGGTTTACGTGCGTAAGCAGATTGTGCACAACCTCCATGTGGTCAGCACATTGGAAGAAAAGGGCGCGATCTTCGTCGAGGAGACGGACGAGGTGCCCGAGGGCGCACTGGTTATCTTCTCCGCCCACGGTGTATCGCCGGCCGTCGTGCAGTCTGCCAACGATCGCGGACTGCAAACGATCGACGCGACGTGCCCCCTAGTGACGAAGGTGCACCGGGAGGCCGTCCGTTTCGCAAAGGACGATTTCGACATTCTCCTCATCGGACATGAGGGCCACGAGGAGGTCGAGGGAACCGCCGGGGAGGCTCCCGAGCACATTCAGATCGTGAACGGCCCTGAAGATGTCGACAAGGTTGAGGTCCGGGATCCGAACAAGGTGATCTGGCTGTCGCAGACCACGCTGAGCGTGGACGAGACAATGCTGACCGTCAACCTGCTCAAGGAGCGCTTCCCGACCCTGCAGGATCCGCCCAGCGACGACATTTGCTATGCAACCTCGAACCGGCAGGCTGCGATTAAGAAGATCGCCCCGCAGGCGGAACTGGTCATCGTGGTGGGGTCTGCGAATTCCTCCAACTCCGTGCGCCTGGTGGAAGTGGCTCTGGAATACGGCGCCAAGGCTTCCTACCGCGTCGACTTCGCGAACCAGGTCGACGAGTCTTGGTTTGAAGGCATCTCCACCGTCGGGGTGACCTCAGGAGCCTCCGTGCCGGAGGTCCTCGTGCGCGAAGTTCTGAGCCTGCTCGCTGACTACGGTTATGCCGATGTTGAGGAAGTCGTTACCGCAGAAGAAGACATCTTGTTCTCGCTGCCCAAGGAATTGCGCGCCACTCTGAAGGAAAAGGGCGACGTTTCACGCGGTCTTGGCGGCAGGGGCGCCCGGCCCGCACGCTAGAAGTGGCGGGACAGGGCACCTGCGCTTCGATGGCTAGGCGCTGCGCTCCTGGTCTGCAATGAGCTCCGGTGCGGCCAGCAGCCGCGGGGTGCTCTCCAACGACTGGGGCGCGGGTGCTTCCTTCAGCGAAGACGGATCATACGCACTGATCTTCCGCGCTGTCGGCAGGACCCTCGACTCCAGTGTTCCGACGAAGGCGTTGTACTTTTCCACCGATCCCTTCAGGGACGAGCCGAGCTTCGTCACATGCTCCCCAAGGGTGCCCAGCCGGTCGTAGAGCTGGCGCGAGAGCTCGAAGATCTCCCGGGCGTTCTCGGTGAGGACTTCCTGGCGCCAGGTGAAGGCAACCGACTTCAGTGTGGCCAGAAGGGAGACGGGGGAGACCAGAGCGACATTGCGCGAGAACGCGTAATCCAACAGGCCCGGCTCACTGTGCAAGGCTGCTGAAAGAACGGACTCGGCGGGCAGGAAACACAGCACGAGTTCTGGCGAGGCGTCCACTACGTCCCAGTATTTCTTGTTTGCCAGGGCATCAACGTGTGACTTGACGGCCTTGGCATGTGCAGTCAGCAGGCTGGCACGCTTTTCACGTTCCTCAGCCGATCCGAAGGACGGAAGTTCCTGGGCTTCCAGATATGCCCGCAGCGGCACCTTGGCATCCACCACGAGGGATTTGGAGCCGGGCAAATGGATCAGCATGTCGGGTCGAAGGGTGCGCTCGGTCCCCACCAGATGGACCTGCTCGCTAAAGTCCACGTGGGCCAGCATGCCGGCGGCCTCCACCACCCGGCGGAGCTGAACCTCTCCCCACTGTCCGCGGGCGGAGTTGGACTGCAACGCCGCAGTCAGGGTCTGTGTGGAGCGCAGCAACTGCTCGTCGTTGAGTTGGGCAGCGCGCAATTGTTCGGCCAGCTGGCCGAATTGCTCGACGCGGTCCCGCTCGAGCACATTGACCTGCTGCTGGACGGTCTTCAGTTTTTCCCCGACCGGGACCAGGGCGCGGAGGACGGAGTTGTCCTGCTCGCTGCTGGCGGTAAGCTGCCGGTTCTGCTGGGCGAGCAAACGGCTTTCCGCCTCGGCTGCCGCCAAACGGGCCGTTGCGTTGCCGAGCCGGGCACCGGCGTCGTCAATTTCTTCCACCAGCACTGCGACCCTACGCCGGTATGCCACCGCAGTTCCCGCAGCCCCGGCCGCTGCCCCTAAAACCAGCATGAGCAATGTGAGCACAATCTGAAACGCATCCATAGCTCAACCATGCCAGCCGGCTATGACAATTTAGGCGAAGCCGAAGCGTCGTTTGCGCTACCGTTTCCCGCCGAATCGCTCAGCCGGGTACCTCACCGGTATCCTTGGATACCGTGGCTCTTACTATTGGCATCGTCGGACTGCCCAACGTCGGCAAATCAACTCTCTTCAACGCACTGACCCGCAACCAGGTCCTGGCGGCGAATTACCCGTTCGCGACCATCGAGCCGAATGTCGGCGTAGTGCCCCTGCCGGATTCCCGGCTGGATAAGCTTGCGGAAATCTTCGGCTCGCAGCGCATCCTGCCGGCGACCGTGTCTTTTGTCGACATCGCCGGGATCGTCCGGGGTGCCTCCGAAGGCGAAGGGCTGGGCAACCAGTTCCTTGCCAACATTCGTGAAGCCCAGGCCATTGCCCAGGTCATCCGCGTGTTCGATGACCCCGATGTGGTCCACGTAGAAGGCAAGGTAAATCCGCGTTCCGACCTGGAAACTATCAACACCGAACTGATCCTCGCGGATCTGCAGACGCTGGAAAAGGCACTGCCCCGGGTTGAAAAGGAAGTGAAGATCAAGAAGCGCGACGCCGCCGAACTGGCCGCCATGGAGGCAGCCCGGAAGGTGCTTGAGCGCGGGGATACGATCTTCTCGTCTGTCGAGAGCGACAAGCTCGACGTCGAGAACCTGCGTGAGCTGAGCCTGTTGACGGCCAAGCCCTTTATCTATGTCTTCAATGTCGATGACACTATTTTGGGCAGCGCCGAGCGCCAGGCGGAGTTGCGCGAACTGGTTGCTCCGGCGGACTGCGTGTTCCTTGACGCGAAGCTGGAGTCGGATCTGGTGGAGCTGGAACCGGAAGAAGCCCGTGAGATGCTGGAGATGAACGGCCAGGACGAATCCGGCTTGGACCAGCTGGCAAGGGTCGGATTCCATACGCTGGGCCTCCAGACTTACCTGACGGCCGGGCCGAAGGAAGCACGCGCTTGGACGATCAACCAGGGCGATACCGCTCCACAGGCAGCCGGTGTTATCCACTCCGATTTCCAGCGTGGCTTCATCAAAGCTGAAGTCGTCTCCTTCGCTGACCTCGTAGATGCCGGTTCGATGGCTGAGGCTAAGGCCCGCGGCAAGGTCAGGATCGAAGGCAAAGAGTACGTCATGTCCGACGGCGACGTCGTGGAGTTCCGCTTCAACGTTTGAGTTTGTATCGATGCCGGCAAGGTAGTCCTATGGCGATACAACATAAGAGCGTTGACGAGTACATAGATTCGTTCCCCGTGGCCGTCCAACCGCGGCTTCGGGAATTGCGAAGAATAAGCCGCGCCGGCGCTCCACATGCGACCGAAGGACTCAAGTGGGGTAGCCCGGCCTACTCGCTGGGAACAATCCTGTTCGTCTTCAGCGGACATCAAAAGCACGCAAATTTCGTCTTTACTCCGTCCACCCTGGCTACTTTCAGCGGCAGGCTCAGTGGATACAAGACCGGCAAAGGATCGGTACAGCTTCCGTACGATGCGCCTGTACCCACAGACGTTCTCACCACAATGATTGCCTACCGGATACAGGAGTACGAGGAAGACGGCGTGAAGTGGATGTAGCTGCCCGCGTGTCGGCGCCACACATGCAAACCGGTTAGCGGCCAATAACTAAATATCGACTTGCCCAGCGGCTCCGTTTCGAATAGAACCGGGCCGCTGGGTCTTTTGTGCCCCGTTCTGCCCCGTGATTGCAGGGATTAGTCTGCTTTGTGTTCGATGCGAAGAAGCTGTTTCAGGGCGCTAGCTTGCCAGCCGCTTTGATTGCATCTCTATAACAACCCGTTCTGAAGCAACTTTTTTATACCCATGAGTAGGTATCGCGGTTTACGCTCTTATGCATGTGAGGCACGCCACTTTACGGCAGTCTTTCGGGGGGCAGCCAAATCGTGCTTCCCGGATGCCTATCGGCGAACCGGCCACACACATCACTCTGAGGAACTAGGAGGCGGAATGCGTTTCGGACGTACTTCCAAAGCAATCGGTGTTGCTGCTGTTGCGGCCATGGCATTGAGTGCCTGCGCGTCGACGGGTGGCGGAAATACCGCATCCGAAGGCGCAGGTGATACCGCGGCTGCCGGTGGAACCATTAGTGTCGCTGAGACCAATGCGTTCAGTTCGTTCAACTCGGACACCGCCGCAGGCAACGTTGATATCAACGGCAAGATTGCTTACATGACCCGCGGCGGTTTTTACCACATCGATAGTGAACTCAACGTCGTCCGGAACGAAGAATTCGGAACGTACGAAAAGCTTTCCGACGACCCGCTGGTCGTGAAATACACCGTCAACGAGGGAGTCCAGTGGTCTGACGGCAATGCTGTCGACGCGGCTGACCTCATGCTGAACTGGGTCTCCGAATCCGGCTACGCCAACGATGCGACTGTCGATCCTGAAACCGGCGAAGTAACCGAAGGGACTTCCTACTTCGATTATGCCGGCGACACCAGCGGCCTGGCACTGACCGAGATCCCCGAGATCGGCGACGACGGGCGCTCCATCACATTGACCTACTCCAAGCCGTACGCCGACTGGGAAATTGTCTTCGGCGGACTGAACGACGGCGGGGTCGGCATGCCGGCCCATGTCATTGCAGAAAAGGCCGGCCTGGCTGACGAGCAAGCCCTCATTGATCTGATCCAGGGACTCGAACGCGGTGACGCGGCCAACCCTGCGGATCCGAATGCCGAGCTGCAGTCAGTCGCCGACGTTTATAACACCGGATTCGACACGAAGTCGCTGCCCAACGAGGAATCCCTGTACCTCTCCAGCGGGCCTTTCGTAGTGGACAGCATCACGCCGGACCAGTCAATCACTCTGGTACGCAATGAGTCCTATGACTGGGGCCCGACCCCGAACGTGAACGAAATTACCGTCCGGTTCATCGGCGCTGCCCCCGACCAGGTCCAGGCCCTGGAGAACGGCGAGGTGGACATCATTGCACCCCAGCCCTCCGCGGACACAGTCGAGCTGCTCGAATCCATCGAAGGCGTCACGGTAGAAGTCGATGACCAGCTGGCCTATGACCATATCGACCTCAATTACACCGGCGTTTTCGCGGACGAGAACGTCCGGGAAGCCTTCATGAAAGCTGTTCCCCGGCAGACCATCGTGGACCGCATCGTGAAGCCGCTGAAGGAAGACGCTGCACCGCTGGACTCGCAGTTCTTCGTTCCTGCCCAGGAAGCCTATGAGACGTCCGCTGCCTCCAACGGCTCCGACGCCTACCAGGAGGCTGACATCGAGGGCGCCAAGAAGCTGCTCAACGGTGAGACTCCCGAAGTTCGGATCATGTACAACAAGGACAACCCGAACCGCGTGGATGCCTTCGCACTGATTCAGGAATCTGCCGAGCAGGCAGGGTTCGAAATTGTCGACGGCGGTCTGGGAGCCTCTGACTGGGGTGCTGCTCTGGGAACCGGCACCTATGATGCATCCATCTACGGCTGGATCAACTCCGGCGTCGGTGTCAGCGGCGTGCCGCAGATCTTCCGCACGGACAGCGGCTCAAACTACAACGGCTTCTCCGATCCCGAAGCCGACAAGCTGATGGACGAACTCATGGTGACGACGGACGCTGCTGCACAGGATGAGATCATCACCAAGATCGACAAGCTGGTGTGGGACTCGTTCTATGGCCTGCCGCTCTTCCAGTCGGTAGGGCTGGATGCTTACAACAGCGAACGTGTCGAAGGCGTTGTTTACCAGCCGAACCAGACCGGTGTCTTCTGGAACTTCTGGGACTGGAAAGTCAAGGGCGAGTAACTCCCTAACGTTCTAACGCGCAGGCTACTGCAAGGCGCTGGGACCATATGCACCAACGGTCCTGGCGCCTTTGCAGTCTCCTGAAACGTCCCTGACCCATTGCGGCCCTGGTTCTCCCCTCGCTGAACGGGGTGCCAGCGGCGGGCAACCGGATTACGTCGTCCGGGAAGTGAAACGAGGTTATACAAACGATGGTGACCTATATTGTGCGGCGGCTCTTCACAGCCGTACTGATTCTCCTGGGTGCCTCATTCTTGGTCTACCAACTAACGGCACTGTCCGGCGACCCTCTTGCTGACCTTCGGACAAGTAACCAGCCGAACAAGGAAGAGCTCATCCAGCAGCGTATTGAGCTTTTGGACCTGAATGTGCCCGCACCAGTACGCTACTTCCACTGGTTGGGGGGCGCGGCAAAATGTCTGGTGCCATTCGTCGGCCAGTGTGATCTTGGATTTTCAATCACGGGACAGCCCGTGACCGAGGCGCTGGGCAGAGCCATGGGCATGACGATACTTCTGGTCAGCGCGGCCGCAATTCTAGCGGTGCTTATCGGCGTTTCGCTCGGCATCGTGACAGCGCTGCGTCAGTACAGCACACTCGACTATGGCGTCACCTTCATGGCGTTCCTCTTCTTCTCGCTGCCGGTTTTCTGGGTGGCAGTTCTGCTCAAGGAATACGTTGCCATCGGGTTCAACAACTTCCTGCGGGAACCGCAAATCCCTTTGGTAACCATAATCATCGTGAGTGTGGTTAGCGGGTTGATCTGGTTCATCTGCGCCCGTGGAACAGTGCTGGTCCGACTCAAGGCCGCCGGCATCGGGCTCGTGCTGGCCGGCGGCGTACTCTGGCTGCTGTCTGCGACCTCCTGGTTCAGCTCGCCAGGGCTTGGGCTACCGGTTATAGCAGTCGCAGGTGCAGGAGTCGCCTTCGGCGCGACCTTGTTGACCGCTGGCTTGAAGAACCGGCGGGCCCTGTATTCGTCCCTGACGATGGTTGCCGTCGGAATCGTATTGTATTTTCCCATCCAGCCGTTGCTGGCCCAAGCGACGGGCCTGATGATTTTCCTGCTGGCCGTAGCCACAATCCTGGTGGGGCTGGGCGTTGGATACGTCATGGGCGGCTACGACCGACGCCAGAACATGAGCGCGGCAGTCATCACGTCGTTCCTGACCGCGGGGCTGGTCCTTCTGGACCGGTACATGCAGGCATGGCCTGCTTACTTCAACAACAACAGAGTCAACGGTCGGCCAATAGCCACCATCGGAGCGGAGACGCCGAACCTGGAAGGTGACTTCTGGGTGCACGGCCTGGATACCTTTACCCACCTGCTCCTGCCCACCATTGCGCTGCTGCTGATTTCACTGGCTTCCTACAGCCGGTATTCGCGCTCTTCGATGCTGGAAATCATGAACATGGACTACATCCGTACCGCGCGGGCGAAGGGGCTCGGCGAGCGGACGGTGGTTATGCGCCACGCATTCAGGAACGCGCTGATTCCCATCGCCACCATCGTGGCCTATGACATCGGCGGACTGATCGGCGGTGCCGTCATCACGGAGCGGGTATTCGCATTCGCCGGCATGGGGCAACTCTTTATCCAGGCACTCGATCGCGTCGATCCGAATCCCGTCATGGGAGTTTTCCTGGTCACGGGCGTCCTGGCGCTCGTCTTCAACCTCATAGCGGACCTCGTCTACTCCGCTCTGGACCCGAGAGTGAGGGTCAAGGCATGACCACCACGAGTACTGTTTCAACCGAGCCTGCGGTACCTCAAGAAAAAGCAGGACTAAGCCAAGGCCAGATTGTCCGCAAGCGGTTCATGGGCAACACTGCGGCGCTTATCAGCTTGGTGCTGTTCTTGCTCATTCTGGTTCTGGCTTACTCAGCCGGCGGATTCTTCGGCCTGCCGGGCTGGTGGAAATTCACCTACAACGAGGTCAATGACCTGGCCAATGGAGGAAAGCCAACACTGCAGCTCTTCCCGTTCAGCTTGGGCGAGCACCCGTTCGGCCAGGACCGGCTGGGCCGGGATACCTTTGCCCAGACGATGCGGGGTGTGCAAATTTCTGTAGCCGTGATGTTTATCATCGGCGTCGTCGGCGGCGCAATTGGCGTCGTGGTTGGAGCTGTCTCCGGCTTCTTCCGCGGCAGGATCGAAGCGGTGCTCATGCGCCTTACGGACGTCGTCATCGTGATTCCGCTGATCATTCTGGCAGCCGTTCTCGGGCAGCTTGCTGCGCGCTGGATACCAGCGGGAATCCAGCCCTATTTTCTGGGCCTCTTTGTCGGGCTCGTCGCGTGGACCGGTCTCGCCCGGCTGGTGCGAGCAGAATTCCTCTCGCTGCGCGAGCGCGAATTCGTGGATGCAGCCCGTATCGCCGGCGCTTCGAACGCCCGGATCATCTTTAAGCACATTCTGCCCAACGCCGTCGGCGTCATCATTGTCAGTGTGACGCTGAGTATGTCCGCTGCCATTCTGCTGGAGACCAGCCTGTCCTATATCGGCATGGGAGTGAAGGCACCCGACGTTTCACTGGGCTCGCTGATCAGCCAGAATCAGGAAGCGTTTTCCACCCGTCCGTGGCTCTTCTGGTGGCCGGGAATTTTCATTGTGGCCATCTGCTTGTGCATCAACTTCATCGGCGACGGACTGCGGGATGCTTTTGACCCCCGACAGAAGAAGTTCAATGCCAGGAAAGCCGGTGCGGCAGCTGCAGCGGATGATGGTCGTGGAGCTGAAGGCTTCCGGACAACGAAGGTCTGACATGATGACTGAAAATCTACTGAGCTCGCGCTGTTCAGCCGGTCAACGACAGCATGCTGGCTACAATCAGGACTGCTGCGGCAATGAGAACCAGCCAGTTCGGCCTTTTCGCGACTGTAGCAGTGTCTGCCTCGCCAGTCGCCACCGTGCCGGAAGCGATCAGTTCGGCCCAACGGGAGCGGACATGGAAGGCCGCGGCACCGGAATCGGAATTGGAAAGGTCACCGGGACGCACGGACTCGCCCGGCCCATAGGTCACCTCCGGCAGCCCGCGGACATGCCCCGGCTGTGCGCGCTGGACGCCGAAGATGCCAGGCGCCGGCGCCGCCCATGCGGCGAACTTTCCCTTCGGCGTGACCAGTGTCAGCGCGTATTTCGTATCAACCATGATCAGTGCGTTCCACGGGACCTGAACTGTCAGCAGCGGATTGCGCAAGGCCACCCCGGCATCGGAAACAACGACGGCGGGGTACCAGGCCAGCCACCACGCCAGATACCCGAGGGCCACCAACGGCGCAAGCTGCACGAGAGCCGGGAAACCATGCGTCACGGCCGTAGAGGCCGCGCTGAACAACACGATGAGCCAGACAACACCCGTCAACCAAGCGGCACTTCTCGGCCGGAAAACAACAGGAGCGTCGGTGGCATGACTGGACATGCTTCCATCGTGTCAGGGTCGTGCGCCACATCACTAATGGAACAAGCCGGCTGCGAGCAGTTGGAAGGACAAACCCGCAATGACTGAAATGATCGATCCTGCCATCCCCATTTATACCGGATTCCCCGCTGGCGGGTCAGAACCGCCGGTGCTGGAGGTTTCGGATCTGAGCGTCGATTTTGGTGTTGAGAAGGAATGGGTGCCGGCCGCCATCGGTCTGAACTATCACGTTTCGGCAGGGGAGGTGCTCGCCATTGTCGGTGAGTCCGGTTCGGGAAAAAGCGCCAGCTCCATGGCGCTTCTGGGACTGCTGCCGGCCAATAGCCGAGTGAGCGGCAGTGTGAAGCTCAATGGCAAGGAGATCCTGGGACTCAACCCCAACAAGCTGCGGCAGCTTCGCGGCAATGACGTGGCCGTCATTTTCCAGGAACCGATGACGGCGATGAACCCGGTCTACACCATCGGTTTTCAGATTGTGGAGACGTTGCGCCTGCACAACGCTATTTCTCCCGAGGATGCCAAGGACCGCGCCATCCGCCTGCTCGAGCTGGTCGAACTGCCCGATCCGGAGAAGGCATTCAGGTCCTATCCTCACCAGTTGTCTGGCGGGCAACGGCAGCGCGCCATGATCGCGCAGTCGCTGTCATGTGATCCCAAGCTGCTGATCGCCGACGAACCGACCACTGCTCTCGACGTGACGGTTCAGGCGGAGATCCTGGACCTGATGCGCAATCTCCGCAACAAGCTGGATAGCGCCATCGTCCTGATTACCCATGACATGGGTGTGGTCGCTGATCTGGCGGACCGCATCGCCGTGATGCGTCGTGGCCGGATCGTCGAAACGGGAACGGCGCAGGAGATCTTCAACGATCCGCGGCATGAATACACCCAGCAACTGCTGGCTGCCGTTCCTCACTTGGGAGGCCACAACACAGGCAGCGACGACATCGATATCACCGCAGCCCTCGCTGCAGCAACGGGCATTACGCTTCACGAGATTGATGAGACGGAGTTGCAGCGCAGGGAAGCTGCCAACGAGGCGGCGCTGGACATGGCTGCCAGAGAAAGCACACACGGCGAGCCGGTCCTGGAGCTGACCAACGTCGCCATCGAATACCCCAAGCAAGGCAGAGTACCGGCGTTTCGGGCGGTGGAAGGAGCGAACCTGGCGATCTATCCGGGTCAGGTCGTAGGCCTTGTCGGTGAATCGGGCTCCGGGAAAACAACCATCGGCCGTGCCGCCGTCGGACTGCTGCCGGTGGCAGAGGGCTCCCTGAAGGTCGTCGGACGCGAGATAGCGGGAGCCAGCCGCAAGCAACTGCACGCACTCCGGCGTCAAGTCGGCATGGTCTTCCAGGATCCTTCTTCGTCGCTGAATCCGAGGCTCCCTATTGGAGAAAGCATTGGCGAGCCCATGTTCCTTGCCGGTGTCGCCAAAGGTGCGGCCCTGCAGCGGAACATCGAGACACTGCTGGATCAAGTTGAGCTGCCCCATGGCTACCGGAACCGTTATCCGCACGAGCTCTCCGGCGGGCAGAAGCAGCGTGTAGGCATTGCCCGGGCCCTGTCATTGGAACCGAAGCTGATGGTTGCAGACGAACCGACTTCGGCGCTTGACGTGTCCGTCCAAGCCACTGTGCTGGAACTTTTCCAGAATCTGCAGCGCGAACTAGGTTTCGCCTGTCTCTTCGTCACCCACGACCTCGCAGTCATCGATGTCCTGGCCGACCGGATCTGCGTTATGCGGCACGGCAACATTGTTGAGCAGGGTACACGCGACCAGATACTCCGCCATCCTCAGGAGCTGTATACGCAGCGTCTGCTGGCAGCGGTACCGCTGCCGGATCCGGACAAGCAGCGTGAGCGCAGGGAATTGCGCGCCCAACTGCTGGCCACAGCGGATTAGGCGGCCATCCTACGATCTCCACCATCCATAGCACAGGGGTCCGGACCGTGAAAGGATGCTGTCCGGACCCCTGTGGTCCCCCGCTGAATGGTCGAAACGAAGGAGTGACCGATGATCCGCACCATGAACATTGAGGCGATCGAACGCGGCATCGGACGGTCATGGACCGAGGTTGAAGAGTTCCTGGCCTCCATCGATGCCAAAGACAAGAGCCATAAGGAGATAGCCCAAGCCCTGCAGGATGCCGGTCTGGCCAAGGATTGGTGGGCGCAATCTGCCACAGTCGCTTTTGAGCAGTTGATTGGGCGGCGTGTGCCGGGGCAGGACTGCGATGGCAGGTTCCAGACTTCTGCGAGCAAGACAGTGGCCGGCACCATGGACGAGGCGAGGGATAAGTGGCTGGCCCTGATCGGTGCCGCTGAGGATTTCTCCGGAGTCGGCATAAGCAGAGGCCCGGAACTGAGCGAAACCGTCAAGTGGCGGTACTGGCGCTGCGGACTGGCCGACGGCTCACGCGTGAACGTCAACATCTATGAAAAGGCCCCGGGTAAGTCGGCGCTGTCCCTGCAGCACGAGAAGCTGGAGACGCCGGAGCAGCTGGATCATTGGAAGTCCTTCTGGAAGGCGACGCTAAGCGGACTCTCATAGCCGCCTTACCAAGGGTTTTGACACGCCCGGGTGCCCTCTCACTTAGCCGATGCAATAACGTTACATCTCGATTTTGGCTAATGCCGCCACTTTCCCGTACTGGCGCGGGAGAATGGCGCTGAAAGGGCTTGCTGCCGCCTCTTCGGGGCAAATTGCAACCCAATCGAAAAGCCAATACTGTTACCGAGGTCACAAGTCGGGAATATCCTGATCACGACCAAGAGCTGGGGCGGACTCAGATTCAAGTCCGCACTGGCTGGTCCGGCGCAATCCGATGCCGGGCGTTCCGACTGCAAAGAGGAATCGACATGCGTTTCGCGCGAACATCGAAACTGATCGGTCTGGCCGCAGCTGCTGCCTTGGCCCTGAGTGCATGCGGCGGGGGAGGTGGCACCGAAGGCGGAGAGGGCAACGCTGCTGCAGTTATTACCGCCAACAGTACGGAGCCGCAGAATCCGTTGATCCCAACCAACACGAACGAGGTCGGCGGCGGCCGCGTGGTGGACCTCCTCTTCGAAGGGCTGATCAGTTACGACGCCGAGGGCAAACCGGTCAACGAGATGGCGGAGTCGATCGAGACCGAGGATTCGCAGACCTACACAATCAAGCTCAAGGCCGACCAGACGTTTACCAACGGCGAGCCCGTTACTGCCAACTCCTTCGTGAATGCCTGGAACTATGGCGCCGCAGCCGAGAACGCGCAGCTGGGCCAGTACTTTTTCGAGAGCATCGCCGGGTATGACGAAGTCAGCGCCGAAGGCAGTACCCAGACTGAGATGTCCGGTTTGAAGGTCGTCGATGACCTGACGTTCACCGCCGAACTGGCCCAGCCGGAATCCGACTGGCCGCTGCGGCTTGGCTACACGGCCTTCTCGCCGCTTCCGGAGGTCGCCTTCGAAGACATGAAAGCCTTTGGCAACAACCCGGTGGGCAACGGCCCGTACATGCTGGCAGACGAGGGCGCCTGGCAGCACGATGTCGAGATCGCGTTGACGCCCAACCCTGATTACCAAGGATCCCGGACGCCGAAGAACGGTGGCATCACCTTTAAGTTCTACTCCGGCTTCGAAGCGGCGTACCAGGACCTGCTAGCGAACAACCTCGATCTGCTCGATACGATCCCGCCGAGCTCGCTGGCGAACTTCAAGACGGACCTCGGAGAGGGCCGCTGGCTGGAAAAGGCCTACGCGGGCAACCAGACCATCACCATTCCGCAGTACCTCGATGAGTGGACCGGCGAGGCCGGCGAACTGCGCCGCAAGGCCATTTCGATGGCCATCAACCGGGACGAAATTACCGAGGTCATTTTCTCCGGCGGACGCCAGCCGGCAACAGAATTTACTGCGCCCGTGCTCGACGGATACGACGAGAGCATTCCGGGCAGCGAAGTGCTCGAATACAACCCCGAAGAAGCCAAGAAGCTTTGGGCGCAGGCCGATGAAATCGATCCCTGGGGCGACAAGACGTTCACCATCGCATCGAATGCCGACGGCGGACACAAGGAATGGATCGAAGCCGTGGTCAACGGCCTGAAGAACGACCTGGGCATCGACGCGCAGTTCGAACCGTACGCAACCTTCGCCGAAGCCCGCACCAAGATCACGGCGAAGAACATGACCGGAGCATTCCGCACTGGCTGGCAGGCAGACTATCCGTCACTGTACAACTTCCTCGGCCCGCTGTTCGGTACAGGTGCCGGTTCCAACGACGGCGACTATTCCAGCGAAGAGTTCGATAAGAAGCTCAACGAGGGTCTGAATGCCGAAACTCCGGAAGAGGGCAACGCTATCTTCAACGAGGCGCAGGAGATCCTGCTTCAGGATCTGCCCGCGATCCCGCTGTGGTACCAGGTTCGGCAGGTGGGTTGGAGCGAGAACGTTGAGAACGTTGATACCGCCTGGAACGGTGTTCCCATCTACCACAACATCACCGGGAAGTAAGAACCAACTATCGGCTGTTCGGGGGCCGGCCATCCTTTGGCCGGCCCCCGTGCTGTGCCGGACTCGCAAAGAACAGGCATGTGAATGACTAGTCTCCTGCTGGTTCCGTCGGAAGAAGCTATGCAATGACGTGGTACATCATCCGGCGGTTCCTCCAAATGATCCCCGTCTTCTTCGGGGCAACCTTTCTCGTATATTTCCTGGTATTTTCGCTGCCGGGCGACCCCATCCAGGCGCTGTTCGGCGACCGTCCGGTCAATGAAGCAGTTGCCGCCCAGCTCAGAGAGCAGTACAACCTCGACGAGCCCTTCCTGGTGCAGTATTTCCTGTACCTGAAGAATCTGGTCACCTTTAACCTAGGCAATGATTTCTCGGGCAGGCCGGTCGCCGAAGTGCTGGTCCAGATCTTCCCCGTGACGATCAGGCTGGCGATCCTGGCACTGATCTTCGAGGCCGTATTCGGCATCATTTTCGGCGTCATCGCCGGCCTGCGGAAGGGCAAGTTGTTCGACGGCACCGTCCTGGTGGCCTCGCTGGTCGTCATCGCCATCCCCATCTTCGTGCTGGGTTTCGTGATGCAGTTTGTGGTCGGAGTGAAACTTGGCTGGGCCAAACCCACGGTCGGCGGCGATGCGGGCTGGCTTGACCTGATCCTGCCGGCGATCGTGCTGGGGCTGGTGTCCTTTGCCTATGTGCTGCGCCTAACCCGAACGTCGATTATCGAAAACATGCACGCGGACTACGTGCGCACCGCGACGGCCAAGGGCTTGAGCCGGCAACGCGTCGTCGTCGTTCATATCCTGCGGAACTCGATGATTCCTGTGGTCACCTTCCTTGGAGCGGATCTCGGTGCCCTCATGGGCGGCGCGATTGTCACGGAAGGAATCTTCAATGTGCCCGGTGTCGGCCAGCGGCTCTATCAGTCCGTGCTCCGCGGCGAAGGGCCGACCATTGTGTCCATTGTCAGCGTGCTGGTGATGGTCTACATCCTGGCCAACCTGCTGGTCGATGTTCTGTACGCCTGGCTTGATCCGAGGATTCGTTATGCCTGAGAAACCCACTGAAAAGATCGAACACTACGTCGCTCCGCTGGATGAGACCCCGCTCCAGGCCACGGACAATGTGGCCGAGGACGTACAGCCGCTGAGCCTCTGGGCCGAGGCCTGGCGTAATCTGCGCAAGCAACCACTGTTCATCATTTCCACCCTGTTGATTGTCCTGATTGTCTTCGTGGCGGTGTTCCCCGGCGTCTTCACCCAGACGCCGCCCAACCAGAACTGCCTGCTGGCGAATTCCGACGGCGACCCGGCACCCGGACACCCGCTGGGCTTCACGCTCCAGGGCTGTGACGTCTTTTCCCGGATTGTCTACGGTACGCAGGCGTCCCTCACCGTGGGCATCTTCGCCACCCTGGGGGCACTAATTATCGGTGGAACCCTAGGCGCCATCGCAGGCTTCTATGGCGGCTGGCTCGACTCCGTGATCGCGCGTCTGGGCGACGTATTCTTTGCCCTGCCGCTGATTCTTGGCGCCATCATCATTATGCAGTTGCCGTTCTTCCGGGAAAACCGAAACGTCTGGACAGTGGTGATCACGTTGACGGTTTTCGGATGGCCACAGATTGCCCGGATCACCCGTGGCGCGGTCCTTTCCGTGCGGAACGCAGACTTCGTGACCGCGGCCAGATCGTTGGGCGTCTCCCGGCCCGCCGCGCTGGTGCGCCATGTCATTCCGAACTCGCTGGCGCCGGTCATCGTTGTGGCCACCGTTAACCTCGGCATCTTCATCGTCGCCGAGGCAACGCTGTCCTTCCTCGGTATCGGACTGCCGCCGGACGTGATGAGCTGGGGCAACGACATCTCCTCGGCGCAGGTTTCCCTTCGCTCGAATCCCTCCACCCTGCTGTGGCCCGCTGCCGCACTCTCCGTGACCGTCCTGAGCTTCATCATGCTTGGGGACGCGCTGCGGGATGCCCTGGACCCGAAGGCCAGAAAACGATGACAGTAATCAACGAAGCCAATAGCAACGAACCCCTGCTGGAGATCCGCGACCTGGCCATCAGCTTCGCCACGTCCACGGGCGAGGTGCAGGCAGTCAAGGATGCCCATCTGACAGTCATGCCGGGCGAGACGGTGGCCATCGTGGGGGAGTCCGGATCGGGAAAGTCCACGACGGCACTGGCCGCCATCGGACTGCTGCCGGGAAACGGCAGGGTCAGCGGCGGCCGGATTACCTTCGCCGGCGAAGATCTGACGGGGGCCAGCGGCAAGCGAATTGTGGAACTGCGGGGCAGTTCCATCGGCATGGTCCCGCAGGATCCCATGTCCAATCTGAACCCGGTCTGGAAGATCGGTTTCCAAGTACGGGAGACGCTGAAGGTCAACGGTCTCCCGGCCGGGCCTTCCGACGTCGCCAAGGTGCTGGCCGAGGCGGGGCTGCCGGACGCCGAACGGCGCGCCAGGCAATTCCCGCATGAGTTCTCCGGCGGCATGCGTCAGCGCGCGCTGATCGCCATCGGACTGTCCTGCCGTCCGCGGCTGCTGATCGCCGATGAGCCCACGTCGGCCTTGGACGTCACCGTGCAACGGCAGATCCTGGACCATCTGGAAACCATGACGGCGGAGCTGGGCACGGCGGTGCTGCTGATCACCCACGACCTGGGACTGGCCGCCGAACGCGCGCGGAAAGTGGTGGTCATGTACAAGGGCCGCGTAGTGGAATCCGGTCCCGCCCAAGAGATTCTGACCAACCCGCGCCACCCGTACACCAAGCGGTTGGTGGAGGCGGCGCCCTCGCTCGCTTCCCGCCGGATCCAATCGGCCAAGGCAGCCGGAATCGAGACCGGGGAGTTGCTCGCTCCGGCAGAGGCAGCCGCGGAAACGGCCGACAACGTTATCGAGGTCAGCAACTTGACCAAGGTGTTTAAGTTACGGGGAGGGTTCGGTAAGTCCACCGACTTCACAGCTGTGGATGACGTGTCCTTTGCGATCAAACGCGGAACCACGACGGCGGTGGTGGGGGAGTCCGGCTCGGGCAAATCCACCGTCGCCAGGATGGTGCTGAATCTCGAGGATCCGACGAGCGGGAAGATCCGGTTCGACGGCGTCGATATGGGCTCGCTCAAGGGCAAGGAATTGCTGGCTTTCCGCCGGCGGGTCCAGCCGATCTTCCAAGACCCGTACGGCTCGCTGGATCCGATGTACAACATTTTCCGCACCATCGAGGAGCCGTTGCGCGTCCACAACATCGGCGACAAAAAGAGCCGCGAAGCCAAAGTGCGCAAACTGCTGGACCAAGTGGCCTTGCCCGCCTCAGTCATGCGGCGGTTCCCGAACGAGCTCTCGGGCGGCCAGCGGCAAAGAATCGCCATTGCCCGTGCTTTGGCTCTCGACCCCGAAGTGGTGATCTGCGACGAAGCGGTATCGGCTCTGGACGTGCTGGTGCAGGACCAGATCCTGAACCTGCTGGCCGATCTGCAGCACGAACTGGGGCTGAGCTATTTGTTCATCACCCATGACCTCGCGGTGGTGCGGCAGATTGCGGATCATGTTTGCGTCATGGAGAAGGGCCGGGTGGTCGAAGCCGGCACTACGGATGCGGTTTTTGACGAACCTGAGCAGGAATACACCCGCGCATTGCTGGCGGCTATTCCGGGATCAAGTCTGGAGCTGCCTCCCCAGGTAGTCTGACCCGGATCCCACCTGAGTGGATGGCCGGACCGGGGCTGCGCGTTGTCCGCAGCCCCGGTTCGGCGTGCCCGGAAAATCTGCATTAGGTGAGGATTTGCCTGTACCGCTAGAATGTACATGCCCCCTTTTGAGGGCGCACGGCTGTGCATTGCGCCGTCCCTTTAGTTCTCCACCTGAATTGAGCCTTCTCGCATGTCTGAAACCACCACGTCGACGCAGAGCGCCGTCCGCAGCGACCTTCGTAACGTCGCTATCGTTGCCCACGTTGACCACGGTAAGACCACTCTGGTGGACGCCATGCTGAAGCAGACCGGGGCATTCTCCAGCCATGGCGATGTCGAAGAGCGCGTCATGGACTCCGGTGACCTGGAGCGCGAAAAGGGCATCACCATTTTGGCGAAGAACACCACCGTGTTCTACTCCGGTCCCTCCGCCAAGGGTGAAAATGTCACCATCAACGTCATCGACACTCCCGGCCACGCCGACTTCGGCGGCGAGGTCGAGCGCGGCTTGTCCATGGTAGACGGCGTCGTGCTGCTGGTTGATGCTTCCGAGGGCCCGCTGCCGCAGACCCGCTTCGTGCTGCGCAAGGCACTGGCTGCCAAGCTCCCCGTGGTGCTGCTGGTCAACAAGACCGACCGCCCCGATGCCCGCATTGACGGGGTCGTCGCAGAATCGATGGATCTGCTGCTCGGTCTCGCCTCGGACCTCGCCGACGAAGTTCCGGACCTGGACCTGGACGCCGTGCTGAACGTGCCGGTTGTCTACGCCTCCGGAAAGCTCGGACGCGCCTCGCTGGAGCAGCCGGCGGACGGCACGGCTCCCGACAACGAAGACCTGGAACCGCTCTTCGCCACCATCATGGAGCACATCCCGGCACCTACCTACGATCCGGCCGGTGTGCTGCAGGCGCATGTGACCAACCTGGATGCTTCCCCGTTCCTGGGCCGCCTGGCCCTGCTGCGCATCTACAACGGCACCCTGAAGAAGGGCCAGACTGTTGCTTGGGCCCGCCAGAGCGGCGAGCTGAAGAACGTGCGTATTTCCGAACTGCTGGCTACCAAGGGCCTGACCCGCGTTCCGGCCGAAGAAGCCGGCCCGGGCGAGATTGTCGCCGTCGCCGGCATCGAGGAAATCACCATTGGTGAAACCCTGACTGATGCCGATAACCCGCAGCCGCTGCCGATGATCACCGTTGATGATCCGGCCATCTCCATGACCATCGGTATCAACACCTCCCCGCTGGCCGGCAAGGTCAAGGGCGCCAAGGTCACCGCGCGCCAGGTCAAGGACCGTCTGGACAAGGAACTGATCGGCAACGTATCGCTGAACGTTCTGCCGACCGAACGTCCGGATTCCTGGGAAGTCCAGGGCCGCGGCGAGCTGGCGCTGGCCATCCTGGTGGAGCAGATGCGCCGCGAGGGCTTCGAGCTCACCGTGGGCAAGCCGCAGGTGGTCACAAAGACCATCGACGGCAAGACCCACGAGCCGATGGAACACATGACCATCGACGTGCCCGAAGAGTACCTCGGCGCTGTCACCCAGTTGATGGCTGCCCGCAAGGGCCGCATGGTCAACATGGCGAACCACGGCACCGGCTGGTGCCGGATGGAATTCATCGTGCCCGCCCGGGGCCTGATCGGCTTCCGTACCCGGTTCTTGACCGAGACGCGCGGCGCCGGCATCGCGTCGTCCTACGCGGAGGGCTACGAGCCGTGGGCCGGACCGATCGAGTACCGCACCAACGGCTCCATGGTGGCGGACCGCGCCGGCGTGGTTACGCCGTTCGCCATGATTAACCTGCAGGAGCGCGGTTCGTTCTTCGTGCAGCCGACCTCCGAAGTTTACGAAGGCATGATCGTGGGCGAGAACTCGCGCGCCGACGACATGGACGTGAACATCACCAAGGAAAAGAAGCTCACCAATATGCGTGCCGCTTCTTCCGACAGCTTCGAGAACCTGACCCCGCCGCGGAACCTGACGCTGGAAGAGTCCCTCGAATTCGCCCGCGAGGACGAGTGCGTCGAGGTCACGCCCGAGTCCATCAGGATCCGCAAGGTGATTCTTGACTCCAACGAACGGGCCAAGGCAAACCGCGCCCGCGCCAAGGCCTAAACTGGTCCTATGACTGAGCAGAGGCAACCCACGGACTATGGAAGTGGGTTGCCTCCGGCGTTTAAATCCCCGGATGCCCGGGAACCGGGAACCAGAGTACGACGGCGGCAACATCCGTTCGCAGGGTGGGGCACCGCCGTCGTTGGTGGCGTTATCGCCGCCGTGCTGGGCACCAATCTCCACGGCCGGATTGCCTATGCGGGGGACCAGGCTTACCCCTGGGGAGCGGTCCTGGCGCTGGTTTTCGCTTTCGCGGTGATGGTCTGGGTCGGCATGCGGGCGAATAATGTCCTCGCCACCGGCCTGACCGGCATGGTGACCTACCTGCTGGTGGGCATCATGGCCACCAGTGTCTTCGGGGACCCGCTCATCGTTACCGAGACCACGGCCGAGATGCAGCTGGGCATCGAACTCGCCGGAAAGATCTGGATGATCGGGCTGGCGGTCGCCGTCGTGCTGGCCATCATGGCCGCCGCCTGGGCGTTCAAACCGCGGCGCTAGTTGGCCGTACGGTCCACGTGGTGGGCCAGGAAGATCGACGTCGCAGTGCCGTCCTCATCCGCCGGGCGGCGGGCATACTCTTCCAGCACGGCGCGGATCTTGTCCATCATTTCCTTGCGGTTGGCATCATTGAGCTTGATGCCCATCCGGGTGGTTTCGATCTCGTCCGGGGCCAGCCCGTCGATCTCTTGCAGGAACGTCTCGACCAGCACGGGTGCGGCGTCGGGCATTTTGGCGCCCCAGGACATCCGGGTGGCCCGATACGGCACTTCTTTGGCTCCGCGGTTGCCCTTGCGCGGCTCTTCCGCTTCGAGGAACCCGGTGTTGAGCAGGGTCCGCACGTGGTGCAGCGAGGTGGCCGGATTCATCTCCAGCAGTTCCGCAATCTCCTTATTGGTCCGCGAGCGGTGCAGGCAGAGACGGAGTATGCGGAGGCGGACAGGGGAGCTGAGCGCGCGTCCGGTAGCTTGAAGATCCTGGTCCGATGGCATGTTTCCAGCATACGTGAGGCAGGGCAGATGATTGACGATCCCCAATCACAAGTCCGGACTCTGTGCGTAAAGCTACCGGGCCGGGTCGCGGGGTGCCCTCGGCGCCGGGGGAGGAGGCACTTCCTTCGCGGCCTCGACCCGGTCCAGCGGGACCACCACGTCGCCGCGGCGGGTGCGGACCGTGCACTCGGCGGTTCCGACGCTGGCCAGGTAGCCCAGCGCGTCCGTGACGCCGTCGTCGATGCGGTAGCGTACCACTACCCGGGTTCCGGGCGCGGCTCCTCGCAGGAAGTCCAAGGGCGTAGCCGATCTCACCCCTTCATAGTACGTGTGACCTCGGCCGCTGTTGGATAATGGACCAAGCGATACCCTTGGTGGTAGCTGACAACGAAAGGTGCTCAAGGACGTGACGTATGTAATCGCACAGCCGTGCGTGGATGTCAAAGACAAGGCGTGCATTGAAGAATGCCCGGTGGACTGCATCTATGAAGGCGAGCGTTCTCTCTACATCCACCCCGACGAGTGTGTGGACTGCGGCGCGTGTGAACCCGTGTGTCCCGTCGAGGCCATTTATTACGAAGATGACACCCCCGAGGAGTGGGCCGAGTACTACAAGGCCAACGTCGAGTTCTTCGACGATCTCGGCTCTCCGGGCGGTGCCGCCAAGATCGGCAACACCCACAAGGACCACCCGATCATCGCCGTGCTGCCTCCCCAGAACCAAGAGTAGGCATGGAAGGTTTTGGTCTCCGCCTGCCCGAGTACCCGTGGAACGCGATGCAGCCTTATCTGGAAAAGGCCTCGCTGCATCCGGACGGGGCAGTCAATCTCTCCATCGGTACGCCGGTGGATCCCACGCCGGCCGTGGTGCAGGATGCCCTGAAGGCAGCTTCGGACGCCCCCGGCTATCCCACAACGCACGGTACACCGGCGCTGCGTGAAGCCATCGCCGACTGGTTTGCCAGCCGCCGCAACGTTTCCGATCTGGATCCAGCGGCCATCATGCCCACCGTCGGTTCCAAGGAGCTGGTGGCGTGGCTGCCGCTGCTGCTGGGCCTGGGTAAGAACGACGTCGTTGTGCGGCCCGTGGTGGCCTATCCGACTTACGACATCGGTGCGCTGCTGGCAGGTGCCACTCCGGTTGCCGCGGACAACCTGGACGACCTCGAGCCCGACCTCCGCCGCCGCGTCAAGCTGGTGTGGGTGAACTCTCCCGGTAATCCCACCGGCATCGTCCGGAACCGCGAATCGCTGCGCGAGATCGTGGACCAGGCCCGTGCCATCGGCGCCGTCGTTGCGTCGGACGAATGCTATGCCGAACTGGGCTGGGGCCAGTGGGATCCCGAACGCGGCGGGGAAACCGTTCCCAGCGTGCTGGATCCGCTGGTGGCCCAAGGCAGCCACGAGGGGCTCTTGAGCATCTACTCGCTCAGCAAGCAGTCGAACCTGGCCGGCTACCGTGCAGCGTTCATCGCGGGCGACCCGGTGTTGATGCCGAACCTGATCAACAGCCGCAAGCATGCCGGCATGATCGTGCCGTACCCCATCCAGGAAGCGATGCGCACCGCGCTGGCGGACAACGGCCACGTGCAGGCGCAGAAGGATCTCTACCGCGGGCGCCGCGAACGCCTGCTGCCGGCCCTGCGGAGATTCGGCATCGACATCCAGCATTCGGAGGCCGGGCTGTATCTCTGGGGAACCGCGGGCGAAGATACCTGGACCACGGTGGACCGCCTGGCTCAGCTTGGTGTCGTCGTCGGGCCGGGGGTCTTCTACGGCGAACAGGGCAAGGGTTTCATCCGGGTTGCGCTAACCGGCAGCGATGAACGGATCGACGCCGCCGTGGAGCGGCTGAGCTGATTTTGATCGACTTGTGCGGTCACGCAAGCACGAATCCGGGCCTATGTTGCCTGCGTTAGTGACCAAAAAGTGACCGTACGATTAGTTATCCCGGGCACTATGCGGGTAGCGTTTTACCCGAGTATGCATACGTTCGGCGCCCCGATACCGCCGTGTGTGCGCTAGTTTCCATACACCTCCTGAAGGGGACTCAATGACTGAGCAATCCGGTGCTACCCTGCATTACGATGGCGGCGAACTCGACCTCCCGCGGCTCAAAGCGGCCGAAGGCAACGACGGCTACGACGTTTCGAAGCTGCTGAAGCAGACCGGTGCCGTCACCTTTGACCCCGGTTTCATGAACACCGCGGCCACCACCTCGGCCATCACGTACATTGACGGCGATGCCGGCATCCTGCGCTACCGCGGGTACCCCATTGACCAGCTGGCCGAGAACTCGAGCTTCCTCGAGGTTTCCTACCTGCTGATCTACGGCAACCTGCCCACCCCTTCGGAACTGGAAAACTTCGACCAGCGCATCCGCCGCCACACCCTGCTGCACGAAGAGCTCAAGGGCTTCTTCGGTGGCTTCCCGCGTGACGCGCACCCGATGCCGGTGCTCTCCTCGGCCGTTTCCGCGCTGTCCACGTTCTACCAGGACTCCCTGGACCCGTTCGACGACGAGCAGGTGGAACTGTCCACCATCCGCCTGATGGCGAAGATGCCCGTGATCGCGGCCTACGCGCACAAGAAGTCCATCGGCCAGGCGCTGCTGTACCCGGACAACTCCATGAACCTCGTGGAGAACTTCATGCGGCTGAGCTTCGGGCTTCCGGCCGAGCCGTATGAAATGGACCCCACGATGGTCAAGGCGCTGGATCTGCTGCTGATCCTGCACGCAGACCACGAGCAGAACTGCTCGACCTCCACGGTGCGTTTGGTGGGCAGCTCGAACGCGAACATGTTCGCCTCCGTCTCCGCCGGCATCAATGCCCTCTTCGGCCCGCTGCACGGCGGCGCCAACGAGGCCGTCCTCAACATGCTGCGCCAGATCCAGTCCTCCGACATGCAGCCCGAGGACTTCATGGAGAAGGTCAAGAACAAGGAAGCCGGCGTCCGGTTGATGGGCTTCGGCCACCGGGTCTACAAGAACTACGATCCGCGCGCCAGGATCGTGAAGGCAACCGCACACGAGATTCTCAGCAAGCTCGGCGGCAACGACGAACTGCTGGACATCGCCATGCGGCTGGAAGAAAAGGCCCTGGCCGATGATTACTTCATCGAGCGCAAGCTGTACCCGAACGTGGACTTCTATACCGGCCTGATCTACAAGGCCATGGGCTTCCCGGAGAAGATGTTCACGGTCCTGTTCGCCATCGGCCGCCTGCCGGGCTGGATCGCCCAGTGGCGCGAAATGATGAAGGACCCGCAGACCAAGATCGGCCGACCGCGCCAGCTCTACACGGGCGAGGGCGAGCGCCAGTACCCCATGCGCTAACCCGCAGTTGTGCAAAGCGCCAGGGCTCCGGTTGTCCGGGGCCCTGGCGCTTTAACGCTCGACCGGCGATTTATTGCTTGGACGACGGCGGCGGCAGTCCTCCTTGCGCTGGGAGGCTGCCGCCGGCGTCGTTGTTGGCTTTATGCCGTGGGGCTTTATTCGGCGTAGCCGTTGGGGTTGTTCTTCTGCCAGCGCCAGTGGTCTTCGCACATCGTCTCCAGCGTCCGGTGCGCGGACCAGCCCAGTTCCGCCAACGCGGCGGAAGCGTCGGCGTAGCTGATGGCGGCATCGCCGGGCCGGCGGTCGGCGAGCTCGTACGGAATCTCAAAGCCCGCGGCCTTGCCGAACGCCGCGAGGACTTCCAGGACCGAGGATCCGCGGCCGGTGCCCAGGTTCCACCGCCGCACGCCCGGCCTGCCGGCGATGAAGTCCAACGCCGCCAGGTGCCCTGAGGCCAGGTCCATCACGTGGATATAGTCGCGCACACCGGTGCCGTCCGGCGTCGGATAGTCGCTGCCGAAGACCCGCACCTTGTCGCGGCGGCCCACGGCCACTTGGGCGACGAATGGCAGCAGGTTGTTGGGGACGCCCGTAGGATCCTCGCCAATCCGGCCGGACTCGTGCGCGCCTACGGGATTGAAGTAACGCAGCAGGGCAACGTGCCAGCGCTCGTCCGAGGCGCCGAGGTCGGAGAGGATGTCCTCGATCTGTTCCTTGGTCCGGCCGTAGGGGTTGGTGGCATCCAGCGGCATCTTCTCCGTTAGCGGCACCTCATCGGAGTTGCCGTAGACGGTGGCGGATGAGCTGAAAACGATGGTGCGTACGTTGTGCGCTTCCATGGTGCGCAGCAGGTTGAGTGTGCCGCCCACGTTGTTGTGGTAGTAGTGCAGCGGCTGGTCCACGGATTCGCCCACGGCCTTCAGACCGGCGAAATGGATCACCGCATCGACGCGCTCGGCATCGAAGACTTCGCCGAGGCGGACCTCGTCGAGAAGATCCACCTTATGGAACGCGGCCTTCCGTCCAGCCAGCTCCTGCACACGGCGCAGCGATTCCTCGCTGGAGTTGGCCAGATTATCCACGACTACCACGTCGTGTCCCGCCTCAAGTAAGGCCAATGTTGTGTGCGAGCCGATGTAGCCGGTGCCCCCGGTGACCAGAATCTTCATGGCATCAAGCCTAGTAGCTGATGCCTAATGCGCTGACATTTTGCGGTGGTCGCCTGCCTCACCACGGTCTAGAGTGGATCTTAGGGCGGTTCGAAAGGATCTTGGTCTATGCATCACACCGGCGGGCCCGGGTGGCGGATAACAACCGACACCTCGGCGCATTTGCTTCTGGCCTTGTACTTGCATGATGTGGCCGGCCTGGACGGCGCAGGCTTGCCTGCCGTGTGCGGTGCTGATCCACCGGTCAGGAAAGCCGATCCGCGCCAGCTGACCGCGCATGTCGGCGGGACGCGGGCGTTGCGGCGGGAATGGGAGCAATGGTGGTCGCTCCTGATCCAGGAGGACCATGCCGCGGCAGAGGCGTTGGTGCCGCCTGCCTTCCCGGCCTTCGACGGCAGTCCAGCACTGCAGAAGCTGCTGCAGGCCCATTTCGGGGCGGCGATGAGCTGGTCCAGCGAGCGCGTGGCGGATTACCGCCAGCTGGCCGAGGAGCGCGAAGCCAGCGGCAAGACCAAACTGATCGGGCAGATGGTGCAGGACCGGGAAATGGAGCTGGGCCGCGATGCCCGCGGTTTCGAACTCAAGTTCATCGAACTGCCACTGCGGGAACGCCGCGCCTGGTATGTGGAACCTGACAAGGTTCTTCTGAACCAGTCCCTGATCGATGACGAGGGGGCGTACCGGAGCTTCATCCAGCCGATCGTTGAACTGCTCGTCTAGTCACGGCTACCGCTGGCCGGCTTCAGGGCCGGTCCGCCACCGTGATGACCACAGTTCCGGTTTCCGATCCGGCGGCGAGCCACTCGCCGTGGGAACGCTGCCAGCTCAGGCCGGCAAAGGACACCGAGTCGATATTGAGTTCCTTGGCTGACGCCACGGCCCATTGGGCTACCGCCCAACCTTTCCTGTCGCCGGCCTTCACGCGCAGGGTCCCGTCCTCGACCGCAGTTTCCAACCCGGGGTGCGAGACCTCCAGGGCGCCTTCAACCTCGACAGGGTCGCCCGCTGACTCGGCTTCCTTGAGCACGCAGTTCAAGGCGGCGGGGGAGTGGCCGGTCAACGCTGAGGCGAAGGCTTTGCCCTCGCCCTCATGGTCTGCATAGGCTTCGGGATAAGCGCTGCGCTGAACCTGCTGCGCTGCGACGGTAACCGGCAGGCTTTCGTAGTGGGGAATCTCTTCCAGCACCGAGAAAAAACGGTTGGTCGCATAGACCGGATCCATGACCTGCTCCTCGCTGCCCCAGCCCTGCGTGGGCCGCTGCTGGAACAGGCCGCGCGAATCCGGACCAGCGTCGTCTCCGTGCTCAATGTTGCGCAGCTTCGACTCCTGGATCGCCGTGGCCAGGGCAATCGAGGCAGCGCGGGCGGGCAGCCCGCGCTGCATGGAAATACCGGCGATGAGGGCTGCGTTGGCCGCCTGGTCCGGTGCCAGTTCAAAGGTCTCCGGACCCACCACAGCGGTGCAGCGCTCACGGACGAGCAACTGGGAACGGTCGATGGAGGTGGCAGCCAGCCAGAGGCCACCCACTACCAAGGCAAGCAGCACCAGCAGCACGAGAAGGCTGCGACGGCGCCGCCGTGAACGGGCCATTGTGGTTACACGTACCTTCTAGTTGGCGTGCAGGGCAGCGTTGAGCTCAACGGTCTGGCCCTTGCGGGGCAGGACTTCAACGACGCCGGAAATGGAGTTGCGGCGGAAAAGCAGGTTCGATACGCCGGACAGCTCCACTGCCTTCACCTGGCGGGCTTCGCCGTCGGCCGACAGCAGGTTGACCCGGGTGCCGGCGGTGACGTAAAGACCGGCCTCCACCACACAGTCATCGCCGATGCTGATGCCGACGCCGGAGTTGGCGCCGAGCAGGACGCGTTCGCCGATCCTGATGCGTTCCTTGCCGCCGCCCGAGAGGGTACCCATGATGGAGGCGCCGCCGCCCACATCGGAGCCGTCCGCGACTATGACGCCGGCGGAGATCCGGCCCTCGACCATGGACGTGCCGAGTGTGCCGGCGTTGAAGTTGACGAAGCCTTCGTGCATGACCGTGGTGCCTGCCGCCAGGTGTGCGCCGAGCCGCACGCGGTCCGCATCCGCAACCCGCACGCCGGAGGGCAGGACGTAGTCCACCATGCGCGGGAACTTGTCCACGCCATAGACGGTGACTGCGCCGCGGCGGCGCAGCCGCAGACGCGTTGCCTCGAAGTTCTCCGCGGAACAGGGACCGAAGTTGGTCCAGACGACATTGGCCAGCAGGCCGAAAATGCCGTCCATGTTCAGCGAGTTGGGGGTGACAAGGCGGTGCGAGAGCAGGTGCAGCCGCAGGTAGGCATCGGCCGTGTCGGCCGGGGCGGCGTCAAGCTCAATGCTCCGGCTGACCAGCTCAAGCCGGGTGCCGCGCTCGGCGTCGTCGCCCTGCTCTGCGAGGGACTTCAGTTCGGCATCGGTCTCAGCAGCGGCGGGAGCCTGGCCGAGGCCGGGAGCCGGGTACCAGACATCCAGAACGGTTCCGTTGGAAGCGACGGTGGCAAGGCCGGTGCCGTAGGCGGTACGGGAGACAGTTGCAGCGGTGTTGTTCTCAGGCATGCATTCAAGTCTACCGACGAGATCTGAGCGTCCTGACACGGTTACGCTAGGGGAGTGACTGCTTTCACCACTGCCCTGGATCTGACCTCCGATGTTGCCGACCTTACGGCGGCGCTCATTGATATAAATAGTGTCTCCGGTAATGAACGGGAACTGGCCGATGCTGTGGAGACGGCGCTGCGGGCACTGCCGCACCTTGAGGTCACGCGCGACGGCGATGCCATTGTTGCCCGGACCAATGTTGGCCGCGACGAGCGCGTTATCCTGGCCGGCCACCTGGACACTGTCCCGCTGCCGTTGGCGGCCGGATCCCGAGGAACCGTCCCGTCCAGCTGGGACGGTGAGGTCCTCTATGGCCGCGGCACCACGGACATGAAGGGCGGCGTCGCCGTCCAGCTGGCACTGGCCGCCCGCTTGGCCAATCCGGCCAGGGACGTGACCTATGTCTTTTATGACCATGAAGAAGTCGAAGCTTCGCTCAGCGGATTGGGCCGGTTGGTCGACAACTATCCGGAATTGCTGCAGGGTGATTTCGCCATTCTGCTGGAGCCGACGGACGGCACGGTGGAGGGCGGTTGCAACGGCACCAGCCGGTTCGAAGTGACCACGGTGGGCAAGGCAGCCCATTCCGCCCGCGCCTGGATGGGGCAAAACGCCATACATGCGGCGGCGGAGATACTGGCCCGGCTGCGGGACCACGAGCCGGCCACGGTCACTGTGGACGGCCTCGAGTACCGGGAGAGCCTGAATGCGGTGAAGATCCACGGCGGCACCGCCGGTAACGTCATTCCGGACCGTACTGTCGTCGAAATCAACTACCGCTTCGCCCCGGATAAGTCTCCGGACGATGCCGAGGCCTACGTCCGGAACCTGCTGGACGGCTTCGCCGTGGTCCGGACCGATGCGGCAGCGGGCGCCCGGCCCGGCCTGCACCATCCGGCTGCCGCAGACTTCGTGGCGGCTGTGGGCGCGGAGCCGAAGCCTAAATACGGTTGGACCGATGTGGCCCGCTTCAGCGCGTTGGGTATTCCCGCCGTTAATTTCGGCCCCGGGGATGCACTCCTGGCCCACACGGACAATGAGCATGTTCCGGCAGAGGCCATCCGCGAATGCTTCCGGGCCTTGGAAAGGTGGCTCTCGGCCTAGCCTTCCGGTTCTTAACGGCTGAGGGTCCCCGGCAGCATGCCTGCCGGGGACCCTCAGCCGTTTTGTTCTTTCTGTCAGACTTTGGCGACCAGCGTCGGCACGCTGACGGGCCGTGTCTTTCCGGACGTGCGGCTGCTGAGCAGCCCGGAAAGTTTCTGCGCCACCCACGAAAGCGCAAAGTTCACGATGATGAACAGCACCGCGGCCACGGTGAGGGCCTGCAGAATGGGGCCGGCCGAGCCGTAGATCTGCATGCCACGCAGTAGTTCGGAGTAGGTGATGATGGAGCCGAGCGCCGAGTCCTTAAGGATGACCACGAACTGGCTGATCAGCGAGGGCAGCATGGCTACCAGAGCCTGCGGAAGCTCGATGTTGCGCAGCGACTGGCCGCGGGTCATACCGATGGCCATTCCCGCCTCGCGCTGTCCCTTAGGCAGGCCGTAGACGCCGGAACGGACCAGTTCCGCGATTACCGAACCGTTGTAAAGCGTTAGCGCCAGCACGACGGCGAAGAACGGAGTGTCGGCGGGTTCAACGACTTGGAGCCGGCCAAGCAGCAGCCAGAAGAAGATCATCATCAGCAGTACCGGAACGGCACGGAAGAATTCGACAACGATGCCGCAGAGCCAGCGGACCGCGCGGTTTGTGGCGAGTCGCCCGACGCCGAACATCAGGCCGAATACCACGGACGTGACGATGGCCGCGGCAGCTGCCTTGAACGTGTTCATCAGCCCGGGAAGGATAGTGAACTGCCACACATCGGCGGTCAGGAACGGTCTCCATAGTTCCGCCTCGAGCTGGCCCTGGTCGTTTAGCCCTTTGAGTACGAACGCCGCGGCACCGAGGAAAAGGATGATGCCCAGGACGTTGGTGGCCAGGATCCGGCGTTGGGCCTTCGGACCGGGTGCATCGAAGAGGACGCTTTGCTGGATTTTCATCGTGCCACCGCCAGTTTGTTGGAAAGCCAGGTCGTCAACAGACCGATAGGTATGACGATGATGACGAAGCCCAGTGCGAAGGTAGCGAAGATTGCCATGATGACGTCAGGCCGGAACTCGATCATGGTCTTCATCAGACCGGCGGCTTCTGCAACGGACGCCACTGTTGCCACGGTGGTGTTTTTCGTCAGCGCGATCAGCGTATTGCCCAGCGGGGCAACGGCCCCACGGAAGGCCTGGGGCAGGATCACCAGACGTGCCGCCGGAAGGAAGCTCAGGCCGATGGCACGGGCCGCCTCGGCCTGCCCCAGCGGCACGGTGTTGACGCCACTTCGGATGGCTTCGCAGACGAAGGCGGCGTGGTAGACCGACAGACCGATGATCGCCCAGAGGAAGAAGTTGAAATTGAAGTCGCTGGAGAGGTTCAGTTGAAGCTGGAAGATGGCAACCAGGATGCAGAAGACCATGATGATGGTCAGTGGCGTATTTCGAAAAATGTTGACATATGCGGTGCCGGCCCAGCGGAAACTCGGTACCGGGGATATCCGCATCAGGGCCAGAATGGTGCCGAGTACCAGCGAGCACAGACCGGCCCAGAAGGTGAGTTGGATATTGACCCACAGCGCCGCAACGACATCATAGGTCTCCAGCGCCGTCAGATAGCTCTGGAAATACTCTGACAAACTGTCCATCCCCTCTCATGGGAGTGACTTTGCTTGACTGTGGGGCAGACCAGGAGGCCTGCCCCACAGCATCTGGAACTACGCGCAGGAGTCGCCCGGCTTCGGCGGGTTGAGCTCCTCGTTGAACTTGTAGTCAACACCCTCGGTGTTTGCCGCAAGGGCTTCTTCCCAGGCGCCTTCTTCAACCATCTTGTTGATTGCTGCATTTATGGCGGCGCACTGGTCGCTTCCCTTGGGCAGGCCCACGCCGTAGTTCTCCTCAGAGAACGGGTTACCGACAACCTTGAACTTCCCGGCGAAGTTCTCCTGGGCAGCCAGGCCGGCCAGGATGATGTCGTCGGTGGTGACGGCGTCGATCTGGCCGCTCTGCATCGCCGTCACGCATTCGGCGTAACCCGGGCGTTCGAGGAGGTTCACTTCCTCGGCGTGCTCGTCCTTGATCCGCTGGGCCGAGGTGGAGCCGGTGACGGAGCAGAGGTTCTTGCCATTGAGGTCGTCCGGGCCCTGGATCTCGGTGTCTTCGGCGCGGACGAGCAGGTCCTGGCCGGCGACGAAGTACGGCCCCGCGAAGTCCACGGTCTGCTTACGTTCGTCGGTGATGGAGTAGGTCGCAAAGATCATGTCGACCTGGCCATTGGCCAGCATGTTCTCGCGGTTGGCCGAAGGGGATTCGACGAACTCGATCTGTTCCTCGGTGTAGCCCAGCTCGTTGGCGACGTACTTGGCGACGTCGACGTCGAAACCGGTGAACTCGCCGCCAGATGAGAAGCCGAGGCCCGGCTGATCGTACTTAATGCCGATGCGGAGGGTTTCGCCCTCTCCGCTGCCGGCCGTTTCGCCCCCGTCGCCGCCGTCGCCGCCACAGGCGGACAGTGTCAGTGCGGCAATGGCACCCATTGCCGCCATTGCAAAGCGGGTCTTGCGCATGTTTTCTCCTTGCTAGTGATTACTTCGGATGAAATTTCCGGTCGGGGAGGTCAGTGGTTGAGGATTTTGCCCAGGAAGTCCTTGGCACGGTCGCTCTTGGGATTGGTGAAGAATTCTTCCGGCGTGGCCTGCTCCACGATCTGGCCGTCGGCCATGAAGATCACCCGGTCCGCAGCCTTGCGCGCGAAGCCCATTTCGTGGGTCACCACGATCATGGTCATGCCTTCTTTGGCGAGCTGGACCATGGTGTCCAGCACCTCGTTGATCATCTCCGGGTCCAGCGCAGACGTCGGCTCGTCGAACAGCATGACTTTCGGCTTCATCGCCAGGGCGCGGGCAATCGCAACGCGCTGCTGTTGGCCGCCGGAGAGCTGGGCCGGCAACTTATCCGCCTGATTCGCGACACCGACGCGCTTGAGCAGGCTCATCGCCAGCTCCTTGGCCTCGCCGTTCTTCATTTTTTTGACCTTCAGCGGCCCGAGCGTGACGTTTTCCAGGATGGACTTGTGCGCGAACAGGTTGAAGGACTGGAACACCATGCCGACATCGGCGCGCAGATTGGCCAGTTCCTTGCCCTCGGCCGGAAGCTTCCTGCCGTCGATGAGGATCTCGCCGTCGTCGATCGTTTCCAAGCGGTTGATGGCACGGCAGAGCGTGGACTTACCGGAGCCCGACGGACCAATAACGACGACGACCTCGCCCTTGGTGACTTCAAGATTGATGTTCTGCAGCACATGCAGCGAACCGAAGTGCTTGTTGACGTCTTTGAGCAGGACCAGAGGCTGGGTTGCGTGTGGAGAACGGCCGGCAGCCTCGCTGCTGGATGCGGTCGGCGTCGATTCACTGTGTTGGGCGTCACGGGTCATGACTTGAATCTAGCGAAAGATTCCCACGGAGCAATGCATTTGGGGGAACGAATGGCCGAATCGTGATTGAAGTTTAATGTGGCCGATTCGGCTATCGGTTGGATAAACGTCGCAAAAACCGCGTCGCCGCGCGGGTTTGGTAGGTAGCCTTGGGGGATGAGTAACCACCAGCATGAAATTCCGCTGCCATCCGATATCGCGGCACGGTTGCCTTCACGGCATAAAGGTTCCGTGGAACTGCGCCGTTCCCAGGCGAATATCCCGCAGGCCGACCAGTATCTTTTGGACACGCGCGATAAAGCGGATTTCACCCATACGGACCCCTGGCGAGTGCTGCGCATCCAGAGTGAATTTGTGGAAGGATTCGGCACGCTCGCCGAGCTGGGGCCTGCCGTCAGTGTTTTCGGGTCGGCCCGCACCCGTCCCGGCACCAAGCACTACGACATCGCCGAACAGATCGGGCGACGGCTGGTGGAGAATAATTTCGCTGTCATCACCGGCGGCGGTCCGGGCTCGATGGAAGCGGCGAACAAAGGTGCCAGCGAAGCCGGCGGGCTCTCCGTGGGACTGGGGATAGAACTGCCCTTCGAGCAGGGGCTGAACGACTGGGTTGATCTCGGGATTAACTTCCGGTACTTCTTCGCCCGTAAGACCATGTTCGTCAAGTACGCGCAGGGCTTCATCGTGTTGCCCGGCGGCCTCGGAACCATGGACGAGCTGTTCGAAGCCATGGTGCTGGTGCAGACGCAGAAGGTTACGTCGTTTCCCATCGTGCTGGTGGGAAGTGCCTTCTGGGGCCCGCTCATCGAATGGGTCCGCGGCACGTTGCTGGAGGAGGGCATGATCGCGGAGGTCGACCTGGATCTGGTGCGCGTGGTGGATACCGCAGAGGATGCGGTGGAGGGGATCCTGGCGGGACTCTTGCAGACCCGCGGCCGCCCCTCTGAGAGCATTGTGGACGTGTAAGGTCATGGCCGCATCTGGCACGATGGTTCCGTGAGCCTGTTCCTGGTCTTCCTCGCCATAGCCGCCGCAGGCGCCGTGGCCTTGGTTGTCTCCGGACGGGTCAGCCGGCGCGCCAAGACGGAGGCCGGCCAAGGCTGGGAAAGAGGTGAAGTTCCGGCGCTGGACGGACTGAGCGAAGCCGATCCACGGCTGCCGGCAGTGCTGTTGCCCGAACACCCTGTTGCCTCAGACATTGACCGGCTGCGGTTCTCAGTGGCCTTCCGCGGCTACCGCATGGACCAGGTGGACCAGGTCCTGGACAGGCTGCGCCGGGAACTGGCGGCAAGGGACGAACTCATCAGCGAATTCAGGAGAGAAAGACACTGGAAGAACGACGACGGAACTCCGCTCCCGCCGGCCTCATGACTAGTCCGCCGCGCCAAAGTGGAGCCGGCAGCTTCCTTAGGGACGAACTGGCGTTTTGGAAAAAGCGGGTCATTGCCTTGCCGTGGTGGATCCACGTGGTCGTCCTTTACACACTGGCCCGGCTCTACTCGCTGTTTGTCTTCCTCGCGGTTGCGCGCCAACAAGGACCGAGTCCTTGGGGCCGCGCCCATCCCGATTACCTTTCCTTCATCGGTATCTGGGACAGCGCCTGGTACGAGCAGATCTATCGGGATGGGTATCCGTCCGAAATCCCCCGTGCCGGGGACGGTCAGGCCGAGGAAAATCCGTGGGCGTTCTACGCATTGTTTCCGGCGATCATCCGCGGGCTGAACGCGGCCACGGGTCTGGATTGGGAGGTCCTTGCCCCTGTTGCGGCGACGCTGGCCGGTTTCTTGGCGGCAGGGATCATTTACAAGCTGTTCCGGCGGTTTGCCGGGCACGGCACGGCCCTTTGGGCCGTGGTGTTTGTGGCCGTCTTTCCGGTATCGCCGATACTGCAGGTTCCCTATGCCGAATCACTGAACCTCGCGCTGCTGGCCGGCAGTCTGTATCTGGTCATCACCCGGCGCTATCTGATAGCGGTCCCGGTGGTCCTGTTGATGTGCCTGTCCAGGCCAACAGGTGTGCCATTCGCCGCGATGATGGGGGTGTACTTGTTGTGGCGGATTTGGCGCCGGCAACAGGAGGAACTTCAGACGCCAGAGTTCCTGCGCATCGTAGCGCTGGCGCTCGTTAGTTGCGCCGGCGCGCTCATCTGGCCTGCGCTCGCCTGGGCCGTTACGGGCGAAATGGATGCGTATACGGCAACGGAAACCGCGTGGCGCGGGGATGATCTGGTGCTCTTCATGCCGTGGTTCGATATGGGCAAGGACCTGTTCGGCCCCGTAGCCGGCGTACTTGCTCCGCTGGTGCTGGTGGCAGCGGCAGTGTTGTGCCTAAGCAGCGCGCCGGCGCGGAAAATCGGCATGGAGCTCCGGCTGTGGTGTGCTGCCTATGCCGCTTACCTTTTCGCGTTCCTGCATCCGCAAACCAGCACGTTCCGCTTGCTGTTGCCGCTGTTCCCTTTGGCGCTCGTGGCCGCAATGGCCTCTCGCAGTACCGCCTACCGGGTGTGCCTGGGCGTGATGTTCCTTGCCGGACAGATTGTCTGGGTGGCGTGGCTGTGGTCCTGGGCGGAGCTGCCCGGTGGGGGAGACTACCCGCCGTAGTGCTGGCTGTAGCGTTCCGACACGATGTCTGACACGTGGCGGGATGATTAGCACCGGCCTGTGATGTACGCGATAATGGTGAATGGATGACGCACGGCCGACTGCCAAATCTTGCCGTGCTGACATGTTGACGGGCGAACAGGTCACGGACTTGTCCGCCCACGGTGAAAGGGAAAACCAAATGGCTGCGATGAAACCGCGTACAGGTGACGGACCCATGGAAGTCACCAAAGAGGGGCGCAGCCTCATTCTGCGGGTTCCGATCGACGGCGGTGGCCGCTTGGTACTGGAACTCAACGCCGAAGAGGCCGGCAATCTCAAGGACTGCCTGCTCGGTGTCACCGACAGTGTCGCCAGCTAAGGCCTGAGCGAGTGGGCCACCCTGCAGCTACACCAGACGAACTGACCGCCGGGACGCTTGAAGCGGCGCTGGCCGCACCGAGCCTTTCCACACTCGTGGCCCGGCCCGGGCTGGACAAGGACCACGTGGTGCCGGAACCGGGCACAGGACTCAGCGTGCTGGTGGTTCCTATCGGCACCTCCGGCGTTACGGGTGTCCCGGGCGGGAATTCCGACGAGCGGGCAACACCGCAGCCGCGGCAGGGTGCAGCGGAAGCTGCCGCCAGGTACGACGTCGACGTAGCTGTCCTGGCAGAGGTGAACTCGGTGACCGGCAAGGCCGCTGAAATTCTGGCCGTTACTGCACCTCGCCGGCAATCCGGCCTGCCTCAACGGTTGCTGTTCCTTGGTGTCGGTGACGAATCGCCGACCAGCCTGCGCAAGGCGGGAGCGGCCCTGGCCAAGGCGACTTTCGGTGTGGAAACCATTCGCGCCAGCGTCGTCGACGGGCTGGATGAGCTGGCACAGCAGGCCTTCGTCGAGGGTTTCCTGCTCGGTGGTTACCGTCCGCCGAGGGCCGGCACCTCGCCTGCTCCGAAGCCGATGGCCCGCACCTTGGAGCTGACGGGGGCGTCCGAGACGGCCTTGGCCGCGGCGGGCGCAACGGCCAAGGCCGTCTGGCTGGCCCGCAACCTGGCGAACATGCCTTCAAACATCAAGAACCCGGCGTGGATGGCTGGGCAGTCCGAACGCCTCGCTGCCGAGAGCGGGCTCGAGGTGCGCATTTGGAATGACGCAGAGCTCGCAGCCGGCGGATTCGGCGGCCTGCTGGCGGTGGGCCGGGGGTCCGAGCATGAATCCCGGCTGGTCCAGCTGTCCTACACCCCGGCGAATGCCGCCCCGGATGCGCAGCATATTGTCCTGGTGGGCAAAGGCATCACGTTCGACACGGGCGGGGTATCGCTGAAGCCGCGTGAAGCAATGGTGCCGATGAAAACGGACATGGCGGGTGCCGGCGTCGTACTGGCCGTGCTGAACGCGGCCGCCGAACTTGGTATTCCGCACCGTGTCACCGGCCTGCTGGCACTGGCCGAGAATTCCATCGGGGCCGCCTCCTATCGTCCGGGTGACGTCGTCAGGACCTACGACGGCACCACCGTTGAAATCGGTAATACCGACGCCGAAGGGCGCATGGTGCTCGCCGATGCCCTTGCGTTTGCCCGTGACGAACTGGCACCGGATGTGCTGATCGACATTGCAACGCTGACGGGCGCGGCTTCACTGGGACTGGGCCGGCGGCATGCCGCATTATACGGAACCAGGCAGGATCTGGTGAGCGGTTTCGAACGTGCAGCCGAGCTGTCGGGGGAGCGGGTGTGGCATATGCCCCTGGCGGAGGCAGCGGAGGAGTACCGGTCCTCGCTGGATTCCACCGTGGCGGACCTGTCCCATATTTCTTCACCGAAGTCCAAGGTCCAGGCCGGTTCGATCACGGCGGCGCTGTTCCTTCGGGAGTTTGTCGGCCAGACCCCGTGGATCCACCTGGACATCGCCGGTCCGGCCCGGGCCACCGCCGATGAAGCAGAGGTCACCAAGGGCGCTACCGGCTACGGCGCACGCCTCCTGCTGTCGTTCCTGGCCGGTTACCGCGGCTAGCCTCAGCGTTTGACGGCCAGCAACAGTCCGTCACCGGTGGGCAGGACGGTCGAGATCAGGTCTTCGTTTTCCCGGACGCTCTTGCCCACCTGCCGCAAGGTGTTGGTGGTCTCCTCCCGGATGGCCGGGTCCGAGACACGGTCCTTGTCCAGCGCGTCGTTAATGATTAGCATCCCGCCGCTCTTGAGCAGCCGTACGGCCCGCTCCACATAGAGGGGGTAGGAGGGCTTATCGGCATCCACAAAGACCAGATCGTAAGCGCCGTCTGTCAGCCGCGGCAGCACGTCGGCCGCGCGGCCGGAAATGGTCCGGGTGCGGTTGCTGGGAATTCCTGCCTCGGCGTAAGCTTCGCGGGCGGCCCGCAGATGGTCCACATCGGAATCAATGGTGGTAAGCACGGCATTGGCGGGCAGGCCGCGCAGCAGGCAGACGCCCGAAACGCCCGCGCCCGAACCGATCTCTACCACGGTGTGTGCTTTGGAACCTGCGGCCAGAACCGTCAAGGCGGCGGCAACGCCGGGACTTACCGTGGCGACGCCGAGTTCGTAGGAGCGTTCACGTGCGCGGAGCAATACCTCATCCTCGGTGGGCAGTCCCTCCGTGTAGGACCAACTGGTCTGCTTATCGGCGCTCATGAACCATCACTTTCTCAGGAAGAATCTTCATATTCCAGCCCCAGCCTACTGCTACTGCCGCCTATCCGGGCCGCGGGAGAGCGAGACGCCCTCGTGTTGCGCCTTCATGCAGGTGACTAACAGAATTCTCCCAGCTTTCTGGGTGAGGATAGACATCCGTAGGTCAAATGTGTTTCACGGTTGCCGGGGGACGTACCTCAGACCCGAACGTAGCCAGGGCTGAAGCGAACGGGCAACTGCCGAGGGGAGTAGCTATGACTAGGTTGCAGCAGGACGCCACTGAAGAGCCGGCCGCTGCCGGGGCGGAGACGCCGTGGGTTGCTCCGACCTGGGAGGAAGTAGTCACCAACCACTCGGCCAAGGTCTATCGGCTCGCCTACCGACTCACCGGCAACAAGCACGACGCCGAAGACCTCACCCAGGAAGTCTTCGTCCGGGTGTTCCGCTCCCTCGAGAACTTCAAACCCGGCACGCTTGACGGCTGGCTGCACAGGATCACCACCAACCTCTTTCTGGACCAGGCCCGGCGGAAGAGCCGGATCCGTTTCGACGGGCTCGCCGAGGACGCGGAAGCACGTATTCCCGGCCGCGATCCGGGGCCGGAACGCAGCTTCGAATTCAACAATCTCGACGTCGATGTGCAGGCAGCGCTTGAAGATCTTCCGCCCGACTTCCGGGCGGCGGTTGTACTGTGCGACCTGGAGGGCCTTTCCTACGACGAAGTCTCCGCAGCCTTGGGCGTCAAGCTCGGCACTGTGCGTTCGCGCATTCACCGCGGACGCAGCATGCTGCGTGAGAAGCTGGCACACCGCGACCCTGCTGCGAAACGGCCTTCCCGGCTGAAACTACCCCGCGTGGCCGGAGCACACTGAATCCACCATGCGCCACCCCGAACGTGATCTGGCGGAGTATCTGGACGGCGAACTCGCTGACGAGCGCCGGCCAGGTTTTGAACGCCACCTGCAGCGCTGCGCGCGATGCCGTGACTCTGTTGCGGAACACCGCGCCATTCAGGAGCGCCTGCGTGCCCTCGACGTGCCGCCGCCCGGCCCGGACCTGACCAGTAGAATCCTGAGCCGCAGTTCCCAGGCCTTCGTAGCCGTCTCCACGGGTACGCCCGATGATGCACCGGCCTCGCCGGGGGCAGCGATGCCGTACGCGGAGAGGGAATCAGCAGGGTCTCCGCGCCACCGCACTGCGCTGACGGTGTGCAGCGTCTTGACGGGTTTCGCGGCCCTGACTGCGGGGACGGCCTATGTGCTCGGCGGTGAAGACTCCAGTCCCGATGCCAGCGGTGCCGGTTCCTCCGGCTCGGACTGGCAGGGAACACAGGAACTGCAGCCCAGTCTCGCCGGCAGCGTCCATGAACTGGACCGCGAAGGACTCGCCGAACTCCGTGGCCACGGATGGAACTGTCCACAGCTTGTCGGGATGGGTTATGAGTTCGTCTCCGCACGAAAAATCGAAATTGCCGGAGCGCCGGCCGTCCGGATAGAGCTCGCGAATGAAGAGACCGGCACTGTTGTCGTTACCGAACAACGTCGCGGCACGGAGCGGATCAGGAACGATGAGCCTGATGCCACCCGCGCCGAGGCCGCGGTGAATGCCGTGACAGGAAACACCGTGGCAGCTGACGGGTTCCATCCGGTGGACGGCATGGACCGGGAGATGTGGGTGCACTCGGGCACTGACTGGACCGTTGTGCTGGACTCGGACAACGTGACTTACACAGTGTGGGCGGACATCCCGCTCTCGGCCCTGCCGGAGACGGTCAACCAGATCATCGTGACGGAGAAGTCACGACTGATGCTTCCGGAAGAAGAACCCGCGGACGATCCGGTCAACCGGATCATCCGCGGGCTGGGAAAGCTGATCGAACCTGCGGGCGAGCGATGATCCCTGACCAAAGTTGGCTGTTACAGGTCCGGAACAGGTAATCTTCAAACGTGCTCGGAATTAACGGATCGGAACTGATCATTCTCGCGGTAATTGCCGTGATAGTGCTCGGTCCTGAGCGTTTGCCCGAATACGCCGCCCAGTTGGGCCGGCTGGTTAAGCAGCTGCGGAGAATGGCGGCCGGGGCCAAAGACCAGCTCCGCGAAGAAGTCGGCGACGAAATTGTTGATATGGACTGGCGCAAGCTCGATCCACGTCAGTACGACCCGCGCCGGATCATCAAGGAAGCTCTGCTTGACGACGATGAAGACGACTATTTTGGCCCGCAGCGCAGTACAGCGAAGTCAACTCCTGCCCTGGCGGCCGGAGCCGCTGGCGCGGCCGCTGCCGCAACGGCGACGAAAACGGCTGGAACCTCTACAGCAGCAGCGGGTCCAGGAGCAGGCCCCGGGACCAGACGGATTGAGCGGCTCGAGCCGGGCCAGGCTGCACCTTTCGACGTCGAGGCCACCTAGGCCGGGCTGACCCCCAACGGACGGCCGGCGAGGCCGCGGGGGCGGGATGCCAGCTCCGCGGCGATGCTCCGCAAGGCCTTGGCTGCCGGTGAAGACCCTGCCGGCCCGCCAGCCAGGACGATGGGTTCGCCGCGGTCGCCACCTTCCCGAAGGCGCGGATCCAAGGGGACACTGCCCAGAAGTTTGATGTCTTTGTCCAGCGTGCTGCTCAACCGCTCGGCCACCACCTGCCCGCCGCCGGCGCCGAAGACTTCCACCCGGCTGCCGTCCTCCAGCTCAAGCCAGGACATGTTCTCGATGACGCCTGCGATCTGCTGGCCCGTTTGCACCGCGATGGACCCCGCCCGTTCTGCGACATCGGCGGCAGCGCTTTGCGGCGTTGTGACCACGAGTATCCGGGACTCGGGCAGCAGCTGCGATACGGAGATGGCGATGTCCCCGGTGCCGGGCGGCAAGTCCAGGAACAGCGCGTCAAGGTCGCCGAAATAAACATCGGTCAGGAACTGCTCCAGTGCGCGGTGGAGCATCGGTCCGCGCCACGCCACAGGCTGGTTTCCCGAGACGAACATGCCGATGGAGATGGTTTTCACGCCGTAGGCCACCGGCGGCAGGATCATTTCGTCCACGCGCGTGGGGGCACTGGTGATGCCCATCAGGCCGGGGATGGAGAAACCGTAAACGTCGGCATCGATGATTCCCACCCGCAGTCCTTGGGCCGCCATGGCGCACGCGAGATTTACGGTGACGCTGGATTTGCCCACGCCGCCCTTGCCGCTGGCCACGGCGTAGATCCTGGTCAGCGAGGACGGATCGTTGAAGGGAATGCCGCGTTCCGCGCCAGGGCCCTTGAGCCGTTCCTTCAAGGCCGTGCGCTGTTCCTGGGTCATCACGTCCAGCACCACCGAAACCGCGCTGATCCCGGGTAAGGCTGCCAAGGACTTCTCAACATCGTCGGTAATCGTGTCGCGAAGGGGACATCCTGCGATGGTGAGCAGCACTTCCACGGTGACAGCGCCGTCGTCGTCAATGGAAAAATCCTTCAGCATGCCCAGCTCGGTGATCGGCCGGCGGAGTTCCGGGTCGATAACTTTTTCCAGGGCCCGCTGGACGGATTGCCTGTCGGGTAGGAGACGATGCGGTGTCACGGCCTAGCTTTCGGATTGTTTCTGGGGACGCGCGGAAATTCGGGGCAAGGCAGCAGTCGCGTCCGAGACCTTCTTCTTACCCCTGCGGACGGGACGCTCGTCGCCGTCGTCGGACTCAAGGAGTTCCTCGAGGACGCTTCGGAGTTCGCTGCGGACGAAGTCGCGGGTGGCCACTTCCTGCAGCGCAATGCGCAGCGCCGCCAGTTCACGCGTCAGGTACTCCGTATCGGAAAGGTTCCGCTCGGCCCGCTGGCGGTCCTGCTGGAGCGAGACCTTGTCCCGGTCGTCCTGACGGTTCTGGGCCAGCAGCAGCAACGGTGCGGCGTAGGATGCCTGCAAGGAAAGCATCAGCGTCAGCGCGGTGAAACCCAGTGCCGCGCTGTCGAAGCGCAACGACGGCGGCCCCCACGTATTCCAGCCGAGCCAGATCAGACAGAAGACCGACATCCAGACCAGGAACTGCGGGGTTCCCATAAACCGGGCGAAGTTCTCGGTGGCGCTGCCGAAAGCATCCGGGTTGGGCCGCAACCGCGGAAGCAGACGGGCGCGCGCCTCGCGGGGGATGTCCAGCGCACCGGCGGTATTCTTCTTCTCAGCCATTGCGGCCCACCTTCCGGCTCAGCGATACTTCATCATCCTGCGCCCTCCAGTCGTCGGGCAGCAGATGGTCGAGCACATCATCCACCGTAACCGCACCAACGAGCCTGTCGTCCTCGTTCACCACAGCGAGCGAGTTCAGGTTGTAGGTGGCCAGCATCCGTGCCACCTCGCTGACGTCAGCCTGGTCCGACACCGGATCAAGGTCCGTATCCACAATATTGCCCAATGCCTCCGGCGGCGGATAGCGCAGCAACTGCTGGATATGCACGACGCCGAGATAGCGCCCAGTGGGTGTTTCCAGCGGCGGCCGGCAGACGAAAATGGCCGATGCCAACGCGGGCGTCAGTTCCTCGCGGCGCACGTGGGCCAGAGCCTGGGCCACCGTAGCTTCCGGAGGCAGGATAACCGGAACCGGGGTCATGATGGAGCCGGCAGTGTTCTCCTCATACTCCATGAGGCGTCGGACGTCTTTGGCTTCCTCTGGCTCCATGCGCTGGAGCAGTTCTTCTTTCTGCTCTTCGGGCAGTTCCGCCAGCAGGTCTGCTGCGTCGTCGGGGTCCATTTCTTCCAGGACATCCGCGGCACGTTCAATGTCCAGCGAGGACAGGATCTGGACCTGGTCGTCGTCCGGAAGCTCCTGCAGCACCGCGGCGAGCCGCTGGTCCTGCAGCTCGCTGGCTACCTCGATCCGGCGTTTGCCCGTCATCTCGTGCAGGGCTTCGGCAAAGTCCGCTGCTTTGAGGTCCTCGTGGCTGGCCACGAACGCCGTTGCGGCCTGCGGCTCGTTCCGGGCGCCCTGCTGGGCCTCGTCCCAGTCAATGATGAGCGTCTCATTGCGGCGCAGGCTGCGTAGCGGGGACGTGGAATGGCCGCGCCGGACAAACAGCTGGGAGACGTACCAGTCGCCGTTCCTGGATTTTTCCATCGCAATGTCTTCGATGGTGGCGTCGCCGCTGCCGTCCGCCAGAGTGACCCGGCGGTCGAACATCTCCGCGACCATCAGCATTTCCGCGCCACGCTGTTCGAACCGGCGCAGGTTGACCAATCCGGTACAGATGATTTGGCTGGAGTTGATCGAGGTAATCCTGGTCATAGGCACAAAGACGCGTTTCTTGCCGGGTACCTCGACGACAATGCCCACGACCTGGGGCGGCTTGGCCCCGCCGCGGTCAAGCGCTACGGCATCACGCAGCCGACCCAGACGGTCGCCCAAAGGATCGAAAACGTCCAGGCCGAGCAGGCGTGCAACGAAGACTCTGGTTGGATTTGTGCTCACCCCATTAGGCTACGTGGTATGCGCCGTCCAAGCCGCACCGGGGCGCGCCAAAGGCTGCAGACGTTCACCTGAAGCGATACCGGGCACATTGACGGGACAATGTGGGAGACAATGAAGATATGTCAATGCTTGGCCGTACCGAATCACGTGACCTGAAGCCAGGGCTTCCGCAAGGCGAGTTGCTCGGCAACTACCGGACTTACCTGGACGCGCAGAAAGTGGTGGACTACCTGGCGGACCAGGAGTTCCCCGTCCAGCACGTGACCATTGTAGGCAATGACCTCAAGTCCGTGGAACGCGTCACTGGCCGGCTGAGTTATCCGAAGGTTGCTCTCTCCGGGGCGGCAACGGGTGCATGGTTCGGTCTGTTCGTTGGGCTTCTGCTGATGTTGTTCGGCGGTGGCGGAAGCTACATGCTGGTGCTCTCTTCGATGGCCATGGGCGCCGCGTTCTGGATCCTGTTCGGTGTGGTCAGCTATGCGTTTACCCGCGGCAAGCGGGACTTCACCTCGACCCAGCAGACGGTTGCTACCAGCTACGACGTCGTCGTTGCCACCGAAGTGGCGCACGAGGCACGCCGGCTGGCCTCACAGCTGCCGATGCCCGGCCATGCTTTCCACCCGGGTGCACAGGGGCCGGGCCACGGTCAGCAGCCGCAGCAACCCCAGCAGCAGCAGCCGATGCCTGACCGTCCGGCACAGTGGGGCGATCCGTACCAGCAGCCCGGCCAGAACCAGCCCGGCCAGAACCAGTCCGGCCAGCCAGGCATCCCGCCGCAGCCAAGCAGCCAGCCGTCGGCAGGTGCCGGCGAGGAAAACGGCGGCGAGACAACGGGTATGCCGGTGCGGGGCCGTTTCCCGGATCTGCCGGACGGCCGTCCCCAGTACGGCGTCCGCATCTCGCCGGAGCACGAACAGGGCCAGCCGGATGACCGCGGCGGGCCTTCGGGTAATCCGGACGACGAGCGGAAACAGGACCAGCATCCGGAGGGTCCTGCGGGGCAGCCGCGGCAGTAAGGCCGCCGGCTTCCAGCGAAAACAAAACAGTAAGGGACGGAACCGCAACGGCTCCGTCCCTTACTGATTTTGCTGTCTGGTCCTGCGGCAATTGGCCGGACAGAGGCTGCCCGGCCAGGCAGGCTATTCCCCCGTGGGGCTGTAGATGCCGGCCATCCAGGACTCGACCTCGTCAGGTTTGCGCGGCAGCGCTGCGCTGAGGTTTACCGGACCATCGGCGGTCATCAGGATGTCATCCTCGATCCGGATACCGATGCCGCGGTATTCCTCCGGAACCGCCAGGTCTTCGTTCTTGAAGTAGAGGCCCGGTTCGATGGTGAAAACCATGCCTTCCGTGAGGATGCCGTCCAGATAGAGCTCGCGCTTGGCCTGCGCACAGTCATGGACGTCCAGCCCCAGGTGGTGGCTGGTCCCGTGCGGCATCCAGCGCCGGTGATGCTGGCCGCGCTCCGACAGCGCCTCCTCCAACGAAACGGGCAGCACACCCCACTCGTCCAGCCGCTCGGCCAGTACCGTTACGGCAGCTGTGTGGACATCGCGGAACTTCGCGCCCGGCTGGGCGGCGGCGAAACCGGCATCAGCCGCGTCCAGCACGGCCTGGTAGATCTTGCGCTGGATCCCGCTGAAGCTGCCGTTGACCGGAAGGGTGCGGGTTACGTCCGCGGTGTACAAGGAGTCGGCCTCCACCCCGGCATCGAGCAGCAGCAGATCGCCGGCGTTGACCCGGCCGTTGTTGCGGATCCAGTGCAGGATCGTTGCGTTGTTGCCCGCTGCGGCAATCGTGTCATAGCCGAGATCATTGCCCTCTTCACGGGCGCGGGCGAAGAACGCGCCTTCGACCACGCGCTCACCCCGGTCATGGGTAATCGCGCGCGGCAGGACCTTGACCACTTCATGGAAGCCGTTGATGGTGGCGGCTACGGCCTTTTTGATTTCCGCAATTTCCCACTCGTCCTTGAGCAGGCGCAGTTCGGACAGGGCTTCGGCAAGCAAGGCGTCGAGCTTGTCGGACTCTTCCAGGTCCACCCCCGTGTTGATGCGGGAAGTGTCGACGAGCGCGTCCACGTTCATGTCCACTTCGCGCAGTAGGCGGATACGCATTCCGCCGACGCTGACCACGCCTGCGCCCTTGGTGATGGCCACCTCGAGCTCGCTCAGGTCCGCGGTGTCCAGGTCCAGCAGCTGGTTGAGCTCGGGCAGGGTGGGCCGTGGGCCGATCCAGAATTCGCCGTAGCGTGCGTTGGCATAGAAATCCGGCGTATCCCGGCCCGACAGCGGACGGAAGTAGAGCGTGGCATGGTGGTGGCCGCCGTCGTCGCCCGTGCCTTCTGCCGTCGGTTCCAGAACCAGGACGGCTTCGGGCTCATGGTCCAGTCCGAGGCCGGTCAGGTGGGCGAAGCCGGAATGCGGGCGGAACCGGTAGTCCGTGTCATTGGAGCGGACCTTGAGCGGACCGGCGGGGATGACCAGCCGCTCGCCACGGAACTTCTCCGAAATGGCACGACGGCGGCGTGCGGCATGTGGTGCCACCTCGGCTTTGGCGGGAGCTTGGGGGGTACTGGGGGCCCAGTTGCTGCCCATGAAGTCTTTAAAAGCATCGGATTCAGGGCGTTGCGATCGGTTGTTTCCGCGCTCTTCGAGCGGCTGCCCTTCGGAAGCCTGCAGGGGGGCGCTGTCATTGACGTCTGTACTCACCGAACCATCGTCTCACCGGCGCCAAGACCTGCCAAACGTTCCAGCACAGCATTCCGGTGCCGGTGCGCGGTAGATTGGTGGCGTGAGAATCGATCTGCACGCACACTCCACAGTCTCGGACGGCACGCAACCGCCCGCCGACGTTGTACGTTCGGCTGCCGCCGCAGGCCTGGACGTAGTCGCGCTCACCGACCACGATTCGACGGCAGGCTGGGAGCCCGCTTTCGCGGCTGCACGGGAGTACGGCATCGGGCTGGTACCCGGCATGGAAGTGACCTGCCACTCTGTGCAGGGGATCAGTGTGCACGTCCTGGCCTACCTGCACGACCCGGCCCACCCAGGACTGCTGGCAGAAATTGGCAAAGCCCGGGACGCGCGGCTGACCAGGGCCGAACGGATGGTCGAACTGCTGGCGGAGGACTATCCGATCACCTGGGCGGACGTTAACGCCCATACGGCCCACGGCGCAACGGTGGGGCGTCCGCATATCGCTGATGCCTTGGTGGCGGCGGGCATCGTTTCCGACCGCAGCGAGGCGTTCGCACATATTTTGACGTCCCGTTCGCGGTATTACATCACGCACTATGCCCCGGAACCCGCGCGCGCCGTCGAACTGATTAAGCAGGCGGGCGGCGTGGCCGTCTTCGCCCATCCCGTCGCCTCCAGCCGCGGCAGGGTTGTCGGTGAAGAAGTCTTCCGGGAAATGATCGACGCCGGGCTCGACGGCGTGGAGGTTGACCACCGGGATAATCCGGAGGAAGGCAAGGCCTGGCTCCGGCGGCTGGCCGCCGAAAACGGGCTGCTGGTCACCGGATCCAGCGACTACCACGGGGCGGGCAAACCCAACCGGCTGGGGGAGAATACGACGTCTGTGCAGGTGCTCGAAAGGATCCTCGAACGGGGCACGGGAAGTGCTGCCTACCTCCCGCAGCGGGACACAAAAGACGGCTACCAGGCACAATGATGCTAAAGTATTGAAAGTACGATGCTTGCTTGTGGCAATCTTCCGATGTCTTTGAGCCGGAAAACGCGCAAGTAGGAAGCATTACTAATCCCGTAGTCGGCTGAAGAACAGCCACTGCCTTTGCGGCGCGGACGGATTCCGGCCGCATTTTTGTGTGTTGCAGCGAATGCAGCTTGTTTGGGTCCGGCGTCGTGCCGGACGGGAGTGCGCGCCTCGAATCCATCACCGGATTCAGAAGTCCGCGGCCTTTTTGACGAGGAACCGCCGGACGAAACGTGGAAATAGAGCCTCGACGGCCGGCGCGCGTTGAATCTGGCAGGTGCCCGGTGAGCCTGTCATGAGGAGAGGAAACGAATGACGCCAGAGGCGGAGTTCTATCAACTGAGCGGCTGGACGGTAATCCTGCTGTTGGTGCTGTTTTATGGCGGCACACTCCTGATGTCCACACTCATCGGGAAAAAGAAGGAAAACGCCGACGGTTACATGACCGCAGGCAACAAAGTCGGCTTCGGGATTTCCGCGGCCAGCATGACGGCGACCTGGATCTGGGCGTCCTCCATGTACGCCTCGGCGACGTCGGGCTACACCTACGGCATTTCGGGACCGATCCATTATGGTCTCTGGGGTGCACTGATGATCCTGTTCATCTACCCCTTCGGCAAGCGCATCCGCAAAGTGGCGCCAAAAGCCCACACGCTCGCTGAGGTTATGCACGCCCGACACGGTCGTTCCAGCCAGCTCATGCTGGCCGGTTCGAACGTCGTCGGGAGCCTTATCAGCCTCACCTCGAACTTTATCGCCGGCGGTGCACTGATTGCGTTGCTGTCACCGTTCAGCTTCTCCCAAGGCATCATTGTGATTGCCGCCGGCGTGCTGCTCTACACGCTGTGGTCCGGCTTCCGGGCTTCCGTGATGACGGACTTTGCCCAGGTCGTCGCCATGCTTGGCGCCGTCGTCGTTATTATCCCGGTGGTCTTTTTCTCCGCAGGCGGCCCCGACATGTTTGCCCAGGGTGCGGCAAATCTGACGCCGCAGCAGTCCAACTTCTTCTCTTCGGATGCGTTCCTGAACCAGGGTGCGCCGTACATCGCAGCAGTGCTGGCCTACGCTATCGGCAACCAGACCATCGCCCAGCGGCTCTTTGCAGTGCGTGAGGACCTGATCAAGAAGACCTTCGTCACCGCGACGGTCGGCTATGGAGCCACCATCATCGGTATCGGCATGCTCGGCGTCATGGCGCTGTACCTTGGTATTTCGCCTTCCGGCGGAGACACCAATAACCTGATCCCGCAGATGGCCTCCACCTACCTGGGGCCGATCCTGCTGGGTGTCTTCCTGATCATGATCATCGGCGCTCTGTCTTCGACGGCCGACTCTGATCTGGCCGCATTGTCCTCGATCATGATGGCGGACGTCTACGGACAGAACATCGCCAAGGGCAACGCCAACCCGAAGACCATGCTGATGGTTGGCCGCATCTCGATGATCGTTGCCACCGCCGCTGCGTTGTATTTCGCCAGCGGACAGATGAACATCCTCGACCTGCTGGTCTTCGTCGGTGCATTGTGGGGAGCGCTGGTCTTCCCGGTGATCGCCAGCTTCTACTGGGGCAAGGTCACCAACAAGGCGTTCACTGTTTCGGTGCTGGCGGCACTGGCCGTCTTCATCCCGGTCCGTTTCGAATGGTTCCCGATGGACGGCGCCACCGGGATCATCTTCGACGTGGTCTCCGTGGTGGGTATCGGCGTTGTGCTGGGCCTGATGTCCTTTGGGTTCTTCGGACTCAAGGCAGCCAGGATCATTGGTGCCCTGGGCGCGTTGGTTGCGGCACCGTTCGTCATCGGCTTCCTGCATGATTACACGGTTCTGACCGGTTCGCTGGTGGCCTACGCCGTCAGTACCGTGATCTGCTACGCCATGTCGGCGCGCAGCAAGCAGGACTTCGACTTCGCCCTGATCAAGCAGCGCATCGGCGATTACGACACGGATTCCGAGACGGAGCCGCAGCTCGACGCTACTGCTGCCGGCACCGCTGCAAGCGGCGCAGGAAAGTAAAGGAGAGATCAATGGAAACCATCCTTTTGACCATTTATGTACTGATGTGGCCGGTGATCGTCGGCGGAACCCTGTTCATGATCTGCAAGGGCTTCTTCCGCGACTGGGCCGAGGCTCGTAGAGAGGGTCGCACCATCATCTAAGCGACCCGATGCCAACAAAGGCGGCCGGACAGTTTCAATGAACTGTCCGGCCGCCTTTGTTCTGCCTGCGGCGTGCAGGACAGCGGATGTTTAGGCCCTAAGGTGCAGCTGCCGTTCCAAAGCGAACAACAGAGGCCTGGGGCGAGAGACGCTTGTCCATGACTTCGATCGCCTGCGGGTTCTGGTCCACGCAGACAAAGCGCCGTCCCAGCTGCCCCGCCACGGCGCCGAGGGTACCCGAACCGGCAAAGAAGTCCAGTACCCAGTCGTCTTTGCGGCTGCTGGCGGCCACAACGCGCCGGAGCAGGCCCTCGGGCTTCTGCGTGGGGTAGCCGGTCTTTTCCTTGCCTGTCGGGGACACGATGGTATGCCACCAGACATCCGTGGGAAGTTTGCCTCGGGCTGCCTTTTCCGCGGTGACCAGGCCCGGAGCCATATAAGGCTCGCGGTCCACCTCGGCGTTGTCGAAGTGGTAGGTGCGGGGGTTTTTCACATAGACCAGGATGTTGTCGTGCTTGGCGGGCCAGCGGTTCTTCGCACGGCCGCCGTAGTCGTAGGCCCAGATGATTTCGTTCAGGAAGGACTCGCGGCCAAACAGGGCATCCAGCAGCACCTTTGCGTAGTGCACCTCGCGGTAGTCCAGGTGCAGGTACAGTGTGCCGTCGTCGGCGAGCAGCCGCCATGCCTCGGCCAGTCTGGGCTCGAGGAAGGACCAGTAGTCGTCGAAGGCATCGTCGTAGCTGGAGAGCATGCCCTTGATGGTCTGGTAGGAGCGGCCCTGGAAGCCCACCCGGTCTCCCTCGCCGTCGACGCTCCGGACCATGGATAGCTGCTGCCGGCGCTGGGACCGACCGGTATTAAACGGGGGATCGACGTAGATGAGCGTGAAGGCGCCGTCCGGCAGCGTCGGCAGGAACTCCGCGTTGTCCGCGTGCACCACCAGATTGCTGCCGTCCGGCGACCACAAAGAACCGGGCCCGGGCCCGGAGACAGTCTCCGTCATAACTGAAGCGGTAGCCTTTTCTCGTCCGCTACTGCCGGTTATTCCGCGTTACCGGCGCCGGAGGTTTCCGGCGAACTAACCACTTCGCCGTTGCGCCGCCGGGTACGGCTGCGGCTGCGGCGCGGACGAACGCTCTCACCCTCGGTCTTGGCGGTGTTCTCGGCCTGGGCCGGACGCTCGGCGGCCGTACGGCCGGCAGCATCTTCGGTTTCGGAAGAACGACGGCGGCGCCGTCGGGGTCCGTCCGACGGTTCGGCTGCTGTGCGGGATCCGGCGTCGGAACGGCCTTCGCCGCGGCCGCGGCTGCCACCACGTTCGGAACCACGTCCGCCCTGGCGGCCGGAATCACGCCCGCCATGCTTCTTACCGGTTTCGCCCAGGTCTTCAAGCTCCTCGGCGTCGATGCCGGCGAGCTTGCGCTGGTTGCGGGGCAGGCGACCCTTGGTACCCTCGGGAATGTCCAGATCCGTGTACAGGTGCGGCGATGAGGAGTAGGTTTCTACCGGCTCCGGCTGGTCCAGGCCCAGAGCCTTGTTGATCAGGCCCCAGCGGGGAACATCGTCCCAGTCCACGAACGTGACCGCGGTGCCCTTGTTGCCAGCACGGCCGGTGCGGCCCACACGGTGCAGGTAGGTCTTCTCGTCTTCCGGGCACTGGTAGTTGATTACGTGGGTGACGTCGTCGACGTCGATACCGCGGGCAGCGACGTCGGTGGCGACGAGCACATCCACCTTGTCGCTGCGGAAGGCACGCAGCGCCTGTTCACGGGCGCCCTGGCCCAAGTCGCCGTGGATGGCGCCGGCGGCGAAACCGCGGTCAATCAGTTCTTCGGAGACCTTGGCAGCGGTGCGCTTGGTCTTCGTGAAAATGATCGTCCGGCCGCGGCCGCGGGACTGCAGGATTCGCGAGACAACCTCGGTCTTGTCCAGGTTGTGCGCACGGTAGATGACCTGGCGGATGTCTTTCTTGGTGATGCCCTCATCGTCCGGGTCAGCGGCGCGGATGTGCGTCGGCTGGGTCATGTAGCGCCGCGCCATGGCGACGACGGGGCCGGGCATGGTGGCTGAGAAGAGCATGGTCTGCCGGATGGCAGGGGTGGCGGCGATCAGCGTTTCCACATCGGGCAGGAAGCCTAGATCCAGCATTTCATCCGCCTCGTCGAGGATTACGATGCGCACGTTCTTCAGGTTCAGGTGGCGCTGCCGGTGCAAGTCAATCAGGCGTCCCGGAGTTCCCACAACCACTTCGACACCCTTGGCCAGCATCTCGGTCTGCGGCTCATAGGCCCTGCCGCCATAGATGGTGGCGATGCGCGCATTGCGGTGGCGCGAAGCGGTGGTGAGGTCCTTGGCCACCTGCACGGCCAGCTCGCGGGTCGGAACGATGACGAGGGCCTGCGGGGCGCCGGGGACGGGCAGTTTGTCATAACCGTCGTCTTCAGGGCCGACAACGCGCTGCAGCGCGGGAATGCCGAAACCCAGCGTCTTGCCGGTACCGGTCTTGGCCTGGCCGATGATGTCATGGCCGTCGAGCGCCACGGGCAGGGTCATGGACTGGATCGGGAAAGGGTGCGTGATGCCGGCGTCGAAGAGGGAGCGCACGATGTCGGCGCGGACGTTGAAATCGGCGAAGGTCTGCTGCGGAATCTCGTGCGGACGTTCATCGGAAGCGAGGCTTGCCTCGACTTCGATTTCTTCAAGGCTGTTTTCCGCATGGAGCAGGTTGTTCTGGTCCACGAGGGAATTCTCAGTGTTCAATTAAATACCATTCAAATAAGGCGCCTGGGCCCCGGTGCTCAACGACACGGCCATCTGGCGGCCGTGCGGAACTGTCCGGTTGCGTGACGCAGCCAGTGGAAGCCGATCGCGGGCTAACAACTGCGTGCCGGTGCAAGCCATCATGGCCATGCCGGCGGGTTAAAGATCGCGTAGGTGCGGACCTGTTGATGAATTTACTAACAATCAACGACCGGGCATCCAGTTCTACAGTGACCAGTCTACCGGCTGACACCAAATCGTCTCCCGGGCTGGCTCCGCGGCGCGGATGGACGGACCGCTCAGGCCGGGATGATCAGCTCGAATCGGACAGTGCGCTTCTCGATATCGGCCTCGACCAGACGGGCCCTGATGGCTGTGCCGGCCTGCAGTTCGCCGTCGCAACGCGCACTGACAGCCGGATCACTGATCTGGATAGTGCCGTGCGGGACGGCATCCTTATGGCCATTTCCATTGGAATTATGGTTGGAGTGGTTATTGGAATTGCGGGCCGATATCACCACGGCGTCGAATTCCTCACCCACCCGGTGGCTGAGCAGGGCCGCTTCCACCGCGTCCAGCGCCGCACGTTCCAGCCGTCCGGACAGCTGGTCCGAGGCAGCCATCAGCTGGGGGAGTAGCGGTAAGGCCTGCCGGGCCCAGTTGGGCACTTCGGTCCTTGCACACAACGCCTCGCAGATGACGAGGACGAAGCGGTCCACCAGACGGCGCAGCGGTGCGGTGGTGTGGGCATAGGCTGCAGCGATCGCGGCCTGAGTCTGCTCCTGCGGCACCTCGCCGTCGAACGGCGTGTAGCCGGCGCCGCGGAACAGCGATCCGGCGGCGTTCATCAATGCCAGTTGTTTCGGATCCGCGGTGTCGAGGCCGCGCAGATATTCGCCGTACGCAATTCCCTCCGGCCAGGGGTGGCCCAGAGCCTTGGTCTGGCGGCGGAAGCGGGCTTCCGACTCCCCGTCCGGAGCGGGCATGGTGCGCAGGATCCCTACCTTGCCCTCGAGCATGATTTCCGCTGCTGCCATGCCGGTCATCAGCGAAATCTGGGCGTTCCAGTCCTCGACCGGCCGTGCCGGCCGAGCCACGATGAAGTAATGGCGCCCGTCATGGGCTATTTCCTCATCCGGCAGGTTCAGGCTTGCGCCGCCGCGCTGCCGCTCCAACTCGATGCGCTTGAGCCCTACTTCTTTGAGCAGCTGCAGATAGACCGGCGCCTCGCCGGAATCAATGTCCTGCTGGACCTGTTCATAGTTCAGCTTGGCCCGGCTGCGCATTCTTGCCCGGCGCAGCGACACCGTACTGACGACCGCTGCGGCGTCGAGCTCGAATTCCCACACGAACGCGCTGCGGTCCTGGTCCGGGAGGAGGCTGCCGGCGTCTTCGCTGATCACCGGCGGGTGCAGCGGAATGCGTCCATCGGGAGCGTATATGGTCTGGCCGCGCCGTCGCGTCTCAGCATCTAGTTCACCACCGGGAGCAACAAAAGCGGGAACATCGGCGATGGCATACCAGAGCCGGTAGCCCTCGCCGTCGCGCTCGATGTACATCGCTTGGTCCAGGTCAGTGGAGCTCGGTGGGTCGATGGTGACGAAGTCCAGCCCGGTCAGGTCCACGGCAGGCATGGACTGCTCCGCCACGGCCTTTTCGGCCTCTGCAATGACCGAAGGGCTGAACGCCGCGGGAAGTTCCAGCTCACTGCGCAGTTCCTTCAGCACGCGGGCGAGCAGATGCTGTGATTCATTAACTCTGGCGTCAACGTGTGAATACGGCACAGGCCCAGCCTATCGCCACAGCGACACAGGTGGGGCGTTAGGGTAGTGCTCATGAGCTCCGAAGGATCCTTCCCCACAGATCGTCCAGCCGCCAGCAACGGGACCGGAGCGGAACATCTGCAGCATGTCGTTGATCTGTACGGCGTCATGGCCTACGGCGAGTTGTCCGCCTTCGAGCGGTTCTCCTCGGACGCCCGTTTCTCGCCGACGTTGAAAGACCGCGCTGATCTCGGGCGCCTCGCCGTCGTCGAATTCGGGCACTTTGAACTTGTCAGCGCCGAGCTGGCGCGCCTTGGTGTCGACGTGCAGGTTGCCATGGCGCCTTTTCAGGCTTCGATCGACGCGTTCCACGAGCGGACGCGGCCCGGAGACTGGTACGAATCTTTGATGAAGGCGTACGTCACCGATGCCGTTTCTGGAGATTTCTACCGTGCGATCGCCGACCGGCTGGATCCGGATACCCGGGCGCTCGTGTCCAGGATCAAGGAAAACGGAGACCAGTTGGCCCTGCTGACCACACGGCTGCGCAGGGCGCTCGAGCATGACGAGCGGCTGGCCTCGAGGCTGGCCCTGTGGGGTCGGCGGCTAGTCGGCGAGGCGTTGACGCAGGCGCAGCGCATCGGTATCGAGCGGGCTTTCCTGGGCGCCCTGCTGGGACTGGATGAACCGGCCTCCCAGCAGGCGGTCACCGCGGAGCTCTTCGCGGAACTGACCCGGAACCATTCCCGCCGGATGAATGCCCTGGGCCTGACCGCCTGAACGTTCACGCCACCGGCCGGCCGAACAGGGGGTTACAAGGGCGGCAGCGCGGACTTCAGCGCCCGGGCGGCCTCGGCCGGATCGTCGGCATCGGTGACGGCGCGAACGACGACGACGCGTTTGGCCCCGGCCTCCACTACCTGCCCGATGTTGTCCAGATCGATGCCGCCAATGGCGAACCACCGCTTGCCGGAACCAGTCTGAGCCTGCCGGGCGGCAGTAAACTCCACCAGCTGAAGACCGACGGCGGCCCTGCCCGGCTTGGTCGGGGTGGCCCACAGCGGCCCGGTGCAGAAATAGTCCAGGGCCTCATCGGCCATGGCGGCTGATGCCTGTTCCGGAGTGTGGGTGGAGCGGCCGATGGCGGCAGCGGGCCCGAGCACGGACCGGGCCGCGGCCGGCGGAAGGTCCTGCTGGCCGACGTGGAAGACCGGTGCCCCGGCCACTGCAGCCAGGTCCGCCCTGTCGTTGACGGACCACGGCTTTGAATGCCGGGCGGCAACGTCGGCAAGCACGCCGAGCAACTCCAGCTCTTCGGCGGCATCGAGGGACTTGTCCCGCAACTGGATGATGTCCACGCCGCCGGAGTAGGCAGCATCGAGGAACTGCTCGAAGTCCCCGCGGTCACGGCGCGCGTCGGTGCAAAGGTAAAGCTGGGCAGAGGAAAAATCCATACCTGCAACCATAATGGCAAACCGCGCAAGGAACTCCGCGCCCGCGGGACGTCGGCTTGCGGCAGTATGTGACGCCGGCGAAGCCACGACTATGGCTACACTGGAGAAAACACTGCGGGAGCCTGATACGGCGGCACGTGCGGCAATTGCCGGCGGCCGACAGGCTGAGAGGGTGCCTGGCACCGACCGTCGAACCTGATCCGGGTTATGCCGGCGTAGGGAAGGAAGCTCAAAGTGTCCAAACACGTTGCCGTCATCGGCGCGGGCATAGTGGGACTGGGAATCGCCGCAGAAGCCAGCCGCCGCGGCCACTGTGTCACCGTCATCGATCCCGCTCCCGCCACGGGCGCCACCTACGCCGCCGCCGGCATGCTGGCCCCGGTCAGCGAACTGCACTACCAGGAAGAGCGGCTGCTTGCCCTGACAAGCGAGTCCGCCCGGCTCTACCCTGGGTTCGTTGCGGGGCTGGGGGAGACCGGCTATCAGGAAACCGGGACCTTGGTCGCAGCTTTCGACGCTGCGGACCGCACCGCGCTCGCAGACCTGAAACAGGCGCAGCTGGCCGAAGGACTCGAGGTCCACGAGATCACCAGCCGCGAGGCACGGCGGCTCGAACCCAGCCTGGGCCCGGCCCTGACCGGCGCTTTCTACGCGCCGGGCGACCACCAAGTGGATCCACGGGCCCTTTCCGCGGCGTTAGTCAAGATGCTGCGGAACTCAGGCGCCGCCGTCGTAAGTAAAGAGGCAGCCGGACTCATCACCGATGCTGAGGGCACAGTTGTTGGCGTGCAGCTAGCCGGCGGAGAGGTCGTCGCGGCAGACGAAACGGTGGTCGCGAACGGGCTTGCGGCCGCCGCACTGTCCGGCTTGCCCGAAGGGCTGCGGCTACCGCTGCGTCCGGTGCACGGGGACATTCTGCGGCTGCGCGTGCCGACAGCCCTGCAACCACTCCTCACCTCCACAATCCGTGGCATCGTACGCGGGCACCCGGTTTATCTTGTCCCCCGCGGGGACGGGACGGTGGTGATCGGGGCCACCCAGCGTGAGGACGGGTCGGCGGATGTGTCGGCCGGCGGGGTGTACCAGTTGCTCCGCGACGCCCAGACACTGGTGCCGGCCGTCGCGGAACTCGCGCTCGAAGAGATGACCTGCCGCGCCCGGCCGGGAACACCGGATAATGCGCCGCTGCTGGGACGGGTGGCGGCAGGGGCGGAGGACCTTCCTGGTTTGGTCGTTGCCACCGGATTCTTCCGCCACGGAGTGCTCCTGACGCCGGCCGCGGCCAAGATCTGCGCCGACCTCATCGACGGAGTGCAAATCTCCGTCGAGCTACTGCAATTCAATCCCGACAGGTTCAGCAAAATGACCAAGGAGAGTCACGCATGAAGATCACCGTCAACGGCAGTCCGCAGACTTTGCCGGCCGCGCCGACACTGCTCGAGCTGGTGGCCCTGACCACCGGCCGTGAATTGGCGGCGGACGGGCGACCGGCCGACGGCGGACGGCTCGGTGTGGCTGTCGCGCTGAACGCGGAGGTAGCGCCGCGCGGAAGCTGGGCCCGGACGGTGCTGGCCGACGGCGACGGCATAGAACTCGTGACCGCAGTCCAGGGAGGCTGAGTAATGGACGAATTGATGATCGATGGGGTCAAACTCGGATCGCGCCTGATCATGGGCACGGGCGGGGCGCCGAGCCTGGATGGTTTGGGCGACGCGCTGCTGGCTTCCGGAACAGCACTTACAACGGTAGCGATGCGCCGCTACGCCGCCGGCACCGGCACCTCGGTCTTCGACCTGCTGGAGCGCCATGGCATCCGCGTGCTTCCGAACACGGCGGGCTGCTACACGGCGCGGGAAGCGGTGATGACCGCCGAACTTGGGCGCGAAGCCCTGGAAACGAACTGGGTGAAACTCGAAGTCATCGCTGACGAAGAGACGCTGCTGCCCGACGCGGTGGAACTTGTGGAGGCAACCGAGGCACTGGTCAACCGCGGGTTCAAGGTCTTCGCCTACACCAATGACGACCCGGTGCTGGCCCGCCGGCTCGAACTGCTGGGGGCAGCTGCGGTGATGCCGCTGGGTGCTCCGATCGGTACCGGACTGGGGATCCTGAATCCGCACAACATCGAGTTGATTGTCTCGCGCGCCGGGATTCCGGTGGTGCTGGACGCCGGTATCGGCACGGCGTCGGACGCTGCGCTGGCCATGGAGCTTGGCTGCGACGCCGTCCTGCTGGCCACGGCGGTGACCAGGGCCCAACACCCGGTCCGCATGGCCGAAGCCTTCAAACATGCGGTCATCGCCGGTAGGCTGGCGGCAACAGGCGGCCGGATTCCCAAACGGGAGCACGCATTGGCTTCATCATCGTTTGCAGGCCGCCCGGATCTCTAGCCGCAGGAGGAGCAATGGGCGCCGAGGACAAGCTGGACAGCAAGCAGATCGATGAACAGCTCAGGACGCTGCCGGATTGGCGCCATAGCGAAGGTGCGCTGGTCACCGTATTCAAGCTTGAGAACGGGCGGGCTGCGCTGGATTTCATCGCCGGGGCGGGAGAGTTGGCCGAGGAGGCCAACCACCATCCGGACCTCGACTGGCGCTACAACAGGGTCTTCATCCGGTTGACATCACACGATGCGGGGTCCGCGGTAACAACCCGCGACGTCGCTGCAGCCACTTCGCTGAGCGAGCTTGCCATCCGCCTGGGGGCCACGGCCCAACCGGACAAGTACCCGGCCTGACGGCCAGGTACCCTCCGACGGGTCAGCGCAGGGCTTCGGTCAAGCGCTCCACATCCGCGGCGACGCGACGTCGTCCGACCAGGAGCGCCGTGAACCAGGCCACGGGAACGGTCAGCACCATGGGCAGCAGCCAGCTCAGATAATCCACGCCGGGCTGAGAGCCAAGGCCAGCGAACATCAGGATGAGCCACAAGAGGGTGGCGGCCAGGATGGCCGATGCCGGCAGCAGCAGGACGCCGTAGGCGTGGCGCTTGTTGTCGATGCCCCACGCGCTCATGCCTACGGCGGCTGCCACCAGAATGATCAGAACGAACTGGACCACGGTGCTGTTAGGAGTTAGAGGGCCCCGAAGCCGACCTTGCGCGGCTCCTCGGCGCCAATTTCCACATAGCCGAGGACATTGGTCGGGACGATGACCAGATTGCCCTTGCTGTCCTTCAGACGCAACTCGGCGCCGCCGTTCATGGCACGGGAAACCATTTCGGCAACTTCATCCGCGGACTCGTCGGACTCGACGACAATCTCGCGGCCGACGTTTTGAATACCAATCTTGATTTCCACTACTGATGCCTCCTGGTGTGCGAACGATGTCTAATTCGAAATCTATCTTAGGATTCCTTCGGGAACCGTGAAATTCCGCGCCAAGCTAAACGGTAGATCAAATCGACGGCGGTATCGCGCTCAAGCTCGTTGTCGGCCTGGAGCCAGTAACGGGCGCTGATCTGTGCCATCCCGGCCAGCGCCCGCCCCAGCAGCGTCGCCTCCACTTCCGACAGCTTCGTGTCGTCGGCGATGACAGCGGCTATGGCGCTGGCCAGCTGGGCGTTGAAGTCCTCCAGGCGTTTGCTGACGTCCGGATCATTGTTCAGGTCCGATTCGAACACCAGCCGGTGTGCCTGGCTCTCCTGTGAAATGAAGCGGTAGTAGGCGTCCATGGTGGCATGGACGCGCAGCTTGTTGTCGTTAGTGGAGTTCAGGGCAGCCATCAACATGGCCGTGAGCGATTCCAGATGGTGGTCCAGCAATGCCAGATAGAGCTCCCGCTTGCCCGGGAAATGCTGGTACAGCACAGGCTTGCTGACCCGGGCCGTCTCCGCGATTTCGTCCATCGCGGCGCCATGGTAGCCGTTAGCGACAAAAACTTCGTGCGCTGCCTGGAGCAGCTGGCGCCGGCGCTCCTCACGGGGCAGGCGTGCAGGCTTGGCCGCCGGCCGGGAATCAGTACTCACTGTCTTCGGACCTCATCTGGCACCGGATTGTGGCCGCGCGCCGGTATAGCAGGAATCTTGACTATCGTTCTCCAGCCAGTTTACGCGTCGGTAATACAGATCAATTCATCTATTCTGCCAACCCGTGCGCGTCGGCGTAGATTGGCACTATGAATACCCAGCAATCAGTGTTGTTGCCGCCATTGGTGGAGCCCGCGGCGGAACTGACGCAGGCCGAGATGGAGCGTTATTCGCGGCACCTGATCATTCCCGAAGTCGGCATGGCCGGACAGCTCCGGCTGAAGAACGCCAAGGTCCTCGTGATCGGTGCCGGCGGGCTGGGTTCTCCAGCCATGTTGTACCTGGCGGCGGCCGGAGTGGGCCGGATCGGCATTATTGACGATGACGTGGTCGAGACCAGCAATCTGCAGCGGCAGGTCATCCATACCGTCGCGGATCTGGGTCGCACCAAGGCGCAGTCGGCACGGGAAAGCATCCTGAACCTCAACCCCGGAGTGGACGTGGTGCTCCATGAAGTGCGGCTGGACAGGTCCAACGCGCTGGAGATCTTCACCGGCTATGATGTGATTCTGGACGGAACGGATAACTTCGCCACCCGTTATCTGGTCAACGACGCCGCCGCGATCCTGGGCAAGCCCTATGTCTGGGGGTCGATCCTGCGGTTCGACGGGCAGGTCAGTGTTTTCTGGGACAAGTACGGTCCGAATTACCGTGACCTCTATCCGGAAGCTCCGCCGGCCGGTTCCGTGCCCTCCTGCGCCGAAGGCGGCGTTCTGGGCGTGCTCTGCGCGCAAATCGGGTCCGTCATGGTTAACGAGGCCATCAAACTGATCACCGGCATTGGCCAGACGCTATTGGGCCGGGTCCTGATCTTCAACTCGCTCCAGATGAGCTGGCGCGAACTTCGCGTGCGCAAGGACCCGGACGGTGAACCGATCACCGAGCTGATGGACTACGAGGCATTCTGCGGCGTCGCGCCCGGAACCACGGTGGATGCCGACCATAGGGTCTCAGCGCGCCAACTGGCGGCCATGCTCCAGTCCCGAAGACAAGGCCAAGGAGACTTTGAGCTGATCGATGTGCGCGAGCCGGGCGAATTCGAGATCGTCAGCATTCCCGGTGCCACGCTGATTCCGAAGGGGCGGATCCTGTCCGGAGAGGCCTTGGGCGAGCTGCCCAGAGACCGGGACCTGGTCTTCCACTGCAAGGCCGGGACGCGTTCGGCCGAAGTGCTGCAGAATCTGCTGGACCACGGCTATACCCGGGTCCGGCATCTCGACGGCGGCATCCTCAGCTGGGTGCGTGAAATGGAGCCGGAAAAGCCGGTGTACTGAGCCGCAGGGTTCAGGCGGTGGCGGCCTGCCCCCGGCTGCCTGCCGTATGGTCAACGGGGCAGCTGTCATCGCTGGCGGCGCTGGCCGGCGCCGCCGCGGGTTCTGCAACGCTGATGCCATAAAGTGCGTCAAGGGCCGCGATGTACTGGTCCTGCTGGCCGTTGGCTGCGAGCTCGCGGGCACGCACGGTCGGCAGGTGAAGCAACTGCTTGACCATCCGCCGCATGGCGAATTCCACTTCCTGCGCAGGGCCGGTGCAGCCGTGCTGGTTGCGGACTTTTTCCAGCTCCGTTTCCAATACCGCCATGGTGTGCCGGCGCAGTGCAACAATGGCGGCATCCACGGAGCGTGCCTGCTGGCTTTCCTCGAAAGCCCGGGCGGCGTGATCCACGATCTTCGCCGCCTGGTTGACCGACTCTGCCTGCTCTTCCGGAGCGGCCAAACGCACGGACTCCAGCGTGATGAGCTCGACGCCGTCCAGTTCGCCAACAGCGGGATCGAAATCGTGGGTCAGGGCCAAGTCGATGATGGTCAGGGGTTTGGCATCGGCTTCACGGTCGGCGGCAACCTCGGCGGCGCTGATCTGGCGGTCGCTGCCGCTGCAACCGATGACGACATCCGCAGCTGCGACGGCCGCGCCCAAGGTCTCTTCCGTCAAAGGGAATCCTCCGCGGGTCTCGGTGAACGTCCGCGCCCGGCCGGAGGATGAGTAGACGGAAATACTGGTGCAGCCGCGTCCGCGCAGCAGCGCCATGGTGGCGCCGGCATACGCCCCGGTGCCGAAAACGACGACGTTCTTGGACGCCCAGTCACGGTCTTCGGAAAGATCGGTGGCCAGGTCCAGGGCAACGGAGACGATGGAAAGCCCGCGGCCACCCAGCGCAGTCTGTGCGCCAACGTCCTTGGCGGTGCGGGAAGCAGTCTGGAACAGCCGCACGAGCGCCCCGCTGGCGGTGCCCTCCTGCTGGGCTTCGTTCAGGGCACGGCGTACCTGCCCGGCGATTTCACGCTCGCCCACAACGGCTGAATCGAGGCCGGCGCCGACGGCAAAGAGGTGACGGGAGACCTCGGGGCCGGTATTGGTGGTGAAGGAGCGGGCAACCAGGTTTTCGTCCAGTCCGGAACGGTCGCTGATCTCGGAGATGACGGCCGTGCGTGCGGCATCAATGTCGGCTTCGGAGCCGGTTTCGCAGTAGATCTCGACGCGGTTGCAGGTGGCAAGGACCACGGCGCCGGAGATCGGGCTTCCGTCCTTGAGCACGCTGGAAGCGACCTGGGAGGAGCCGGCACTCAGGCGGGCTACCGTTTCCAGATCAAGATCGGAATGGGTCGCAACCAAGGATAATAAAACCACAACGCCTCATATCTTAGCCCGTAGGGACTTCAGGTTCTTCTTAGGATGGCCTGTTTACCTTGGGTTTACCCAATTTGGCCGGGTGACTTTTGCCACCAGCCCGGTCCCGAAACGGTCGCGTTGGCCTTGAGCGCGCGGGTGGAGCAGAATCTATAAGCATGACGTTGAATGCTTCCCACCCCATGATGGATGGCCGGACCTCGGATTCTGCCCTGATTACCGCTTACCGCGGCGGGAAGCCCGACCGGCGGCCGGTATGGTTCATGCGGCAGGCCGGCCGTTCGCTGCCGGAATACCGCGAGCTGAGGCAGGGGATCGCGATGCTCGATTCCTGCCTGAACCCGGAGCTGGCCGCCGAAATCACGCTGCAGCCCGTGCGGCGGCACGATGTGGACGCCGGAATTTTCTTCTCCGACATCGTTATTCCGCTGAAGCTGGCGGGGGTGGACGTTGACATTGTTCCCGGTGTCGGACCGGTGCTCGGCAGCCCGGTGCGGACCGCAGCGGACGTCGCGAACCTGCCCACCCTGACCGATGAAGCGCTGGAGCCCATCCGTGAAGCCGTGCGGCTCACGGTCAATGAACTGGGGAAGAAGCCGCTGATCGGCTTCGCCGGTGCGCCGTTCACTCTCGCGGCCTACATGGTGGAGGGCAAGCCGTCGCGTGACCACCTGGGTCCGCGGACCATGATGCATGCCGACCCGGAAACCTGGCGGGCCCTCACCGACTGGGCGGCGGACGCCTCCGGAAAGTTTCTCCGCGCCCAGCTCGAAGCCGGAGCCAGCGCAGGACAGCTCTTTGACTCCTGGGCAGGCTCGCTGGGCCTGGAGGACTACCGCCGCCACGTGGCGCCGGCTTCCTCCCGCGCCTTGGACCACGTCCGCGACCTTGGCGTTCCGCTCGTCCACTTCGGCACCGGGACTTCCGAACTGCTGGTCGCGATGCGCGATGTCGGGGTCGACGTGATCGGCGTGGACTACCGTCTGCCGCTGGACGAGGCCAACCGCAGGCTGGGCGGCAAGACCCCGCTGCAGGGCAACATTGATCCGGCGTTGCTGTCTGCCCCGTGGGAAGTGCTGGAACAGCACGTCCGCGAAGTACTCGCCGCCGGCGCCGCGGCCCCGGGACATGTGGTCAATCTGGGGCACGGTGTCCCGCCGGAAACGGATCCGGAAGTGCTGACCCGCGTGGTCAAGCTGATCCATTCGGTGGACCTGTAGCCATGCCGCACCAGCGTCACGACGCCGGGCACCAGGACCGCGTTGCCTCCCGCAGCAACCCGTGGACGGGCCGCCTTCCGGCACTCAAGGCTCCCACCGCCGTCGTTGTTGGAGGTGGGATCGCCGGGCTGGTCGCCGCGCGCGAACTTGCCATGCAGGGCGTGCAGGTCACCGTGCTGGAAGCGTCCGCGGACTTTGGCGGCTGCGTGGCGCGCCACGAGGTGGCGGGGTTCACGCTGGACGCCGGCGCGGAGTCCTTCGCAACACGCTCGCAGGCCGTCTCGGGGCTGGCCGGGGAACTCGGGCTGGGGGAGAGCATCGTGGCTCCGGATCCGGGCGGTGCCTGGGTGCAGCTGCCCGGTTCGGCCCAGCGGCTACCCAAAACCGGGCTGCTGGGCATTCCTGCCGACCCCACCGACCCGCAAATTGTGGCGGCCATTGGACGCACGGCTTCCCTGCGCGCGGCGGCCGATCGCGTGCTGCCGCTGGGGAACCTGCTGGGCAAAGACCAGCTGAGCCTGGGCGAGCTGGTCCGTACCCGGATGGGCAGCACCGTGCTTGAGCGGCTGGTGACCCCGGTGGCGGCCGGTGTCTATTCGGCCGATCCCGATGTGCTGGATGTGGACTCGGTGGCTCCAGGCCTGCGGGCTTCCGTGGCAACCCACGGTTCGCTGCAGGCCGCGGTGGGCGCCATGCGCAAAGCCACCCCGGCAGGTTCTGCCGTGGCCGGACTAGCGGGCGGCATGGGCCGGCTGACCGAGGCCCTGCTGGCGGATCTGAAGCGGCGCAAAGTCCAGTTGCACGCCTCCTCGCCGGTTAAGGCAATTTCAAAGCACGACGGCGGCTGGCGGGTAGCGTCCGCGGACGGCACCTTTGACGCGGCCGGGCTGGTGATGGCGGCGGACGGTGTCTCCGCCGTGACGCTGCTGCAGGAAAGCATTCCCGGGATCGCGGACTTGAAGCCGGCAGCCGGGCCCTCGGTGGCATTGGTGACGCTGGTGGTGGACCAGCCGGAGCTGGATGCCAAGCCGCGCGGCACCGGACTGCTGGTAGCGCCGGGGGTCGAAGATATTGCGGCGAAGGCGCTCACGCACGCCACGGCAAAGTGGCCCTGGCTGGCGGCCGAAACCGGCCCGGGCAGCCACGTGCTGCGTCTGTCCTACGGCAGGGCGGTAGGACAGACGGGTACCGCAAAGCCGGAGGACTTCACCGGTTGGCCCGACGAGAAGCTGTATCGCCAGGCGCTCAGCGACGCCTCGGCGCTGATGGGCACCTCGATCACCGAACCGGATGTGCTGGGCTGGAAGGTGGTCCGCTGGGTCGGCGCGCTGCCGTCCGCCACCGTGGGACATCGGGACAGGGTAGCCCGGGTGCGCGAGCTCGCTGCCGACGGGAAGCACCTGCAGCTGACCGGTGCCTGGTTGGCGGGGACTGGGCTGGTTGCCGTGGTCGCCGACAGCCGGACCCGCGCCCGTCAGCTTGCAGCCGAACTGAAGGCCGCGGCGCCGTCGTCGTCCTGAATTGCTTCTACAATGGGTAGAAGATCCGTTTTCGACTAATAACTACTGAAGAAGGCAGACTGTAAGCATGAGTGAAACGTCCACGTCCGGATCCGCCAGCGCCGTCGAAACTGCCGGCGAAGAAGAGCTGTTCTACACCCTTTGGACCGTGTTCAAGCGGTCCGGTGCTGACATTGCGGACTCTGCCGTTGCCGACTTCGAATCCGCCATCGCCCGCCTCGGGGATGCCGGCGTGACCCTGCGCGGCGCCTACGACGTCTCGGCCATGCGCGAAGACGCCGATGTCATGATCTGGCTCCACGGACCCAAGCCGGATGAGCTGCAGGCAGCCGTGCGCACTATCCGCCGCACCGCCCTGTTCGAAGAGACGGACATTGTCTGGTCCGCCATGGGTGTCCACCGCGACGCCGAATTCACCAAGAGCCACTCTCCGTCCTTCGCGCTGGGCAAGGAGCCGGAAGCCTGGCTCTGCGTCTACCCGTTTGTGCGCTCCTACGAGTGGTACCTGCTCCCGGCCGAGGAGCGCGGCAAGATGCTGCGCGACCACGGCATGCTTGGCCGCGATTTCCCGCAGGTGCTCGCCAACACCGTGGCGTCTTTCGCTCTGGGCGACTGGGAATGGATCCTGGGCCTGGAAGCGCCGGAACTGATCGATCTGGTCGACCTGATGCGCCACCTGCGCTACACCGACGCCCGCAACCACGTCCGCGAGGAAATCCCGTTCTACACCGGCCGCCGCATCAGCCCCGCCGAGATTGCCGAGGTACTGCGGTGACCACCGCTGAAACAAACTTCGATCCGCGCGCGGGCGTGGACGAAAACGGCAGGATGGCGCCGAAGAACTACGATGCCATCATCCTGGCGTCCTTCGGCGGCCCCGAGGGCCAGGAAGATGTCATCCCGTTCCTGCGCAATGTCACGCGGGGGCGCGGCATTCCCGATGAGCGGCTCGAAGAGGTGTCCCACCACTACCGCGCCAACGGCGGCATCAGCCCGATCAATGCGCAGAACCGGGCGCTCAAGGCTGCCATGGAGGCCGAACTGGCCAGCCGCGGGATCGACCTGCCCGTGTTTTGGGGCAACCGGAACTGGGCGCCCTTCATCGCGGACACCTTCCGCGAAGCGTACGACGCCGGCCACCGCCGCGTGCTGGCCATCACCACCAGCGCCTACTCCTGCTATTCCAGCTGCCGCCAGTACCGCGAGGACTTCGGCGTAGCGCTGGTGGAAACCGGGCTGGAAGGCAAGCTGGAAGTGGACAAGGTCCGCCAGTACTTCGACCACCCGGGCTTTGTGGAGCCGTTCGTCGAGGGCGTGCGCGAAGGTCTGGCCAGCGTCCGGGCCGACCTTGCCGCCAAGGGCGAGGCCGATGCGCCCGTGCACATCATGTTCGCGACCCACTCCATTCCCATGGGAGACGCCGAGGCAGCCGGGCCGCGCTTGGCGGACGGCGCCGGGTACGACGGCGGCAGCGCTTACGTGGCGCAGCACCTGGCTACCGGCCAGGCTGTGCTGGACCGGATTCCGGAGGCTGCCGGCGTCGCGCATTCGCTGGTTTACCAGTCCCGGTCCGGGGCACCGCATGTGCCGTGGCTGGAGCCGGACATCAACGATGCCCTCGAAGAGTTGGCCGCGCAGGGCGTCAGGGGCGTTGTCATCGTCCCGCTGGGCTTTGTCAGCGACCATATGGAAGTGATCTGGGACCTGGACACCGAGGCGCTGGAGACCTGCGGCAAGCTCGGCCTCGCCGCCGCCCGGGTACCGACGCCGGGCGTGCACCAAAAGTTCGTTGCCGGCCTGGTCGACCTGATCTGCGAACGGACCGCCGAGCACAACATCGCCGAACGCGCCGCCACTACCCGGCTGGGGCCGTGGATGGACGTATGTTTCCCCAACTGCTGTGCCAACCGCCGCGGCGAAAAACCCACGGTTGCCGGCATGGATTCCACCGTAGGAGTACCCGCACCGTGACAAGCACCGTCCGCATCGGCACCCGGGGCAGCGCCCTGGCCGTCACCCAGACCACTACCGTGGCCGAAGCCCTCGCCGCAGCCGGCGGGGTGGACTACGAGCTGGTCCGGATCAAGACCGAGGGCGACATCCTGAAGGGTTCGCTGGCGCAGATCGGCGGCACCGGTGTGTTCGTTGCGGCCCTGCGCGAGGCCCTGCTCGATGACCGCTGCGATGTGGCTGTGCATTCGCTCAAGGATCTGCCCACCGGTGTGGCCGACGGGCTCCAGATCGCGGCGTATCCGGCACGTGTTGATGTCCGGGACGCACTGTGTGCCCGGGACGGACTCACGCTGTCCGAGCTGCCGGCCGGTGCGAAGGTCGGCACCGGTTCCCCGCGCCGCGCGGCCCAGCTGCGCGCCGCCCGGCCGGACCTGGAGGTCATCGACATCCGCGGCAATGTGGAGACCCGGCTCGGCCGCGTCCGGGGAATGCATGGCCCCGAGGTCATCAAGGGTAAGCAGGGCGACCTGGACGGCGTGGTCCTGGCGGCCGCCGGCCTCAGCCGGCTGGGCCGGACCGAGACCATCACCGAGCTGCTGGATCCGACCGTCATGCTGCCGGCCCCGGGGCAGGGCTCGCTGGCCGTGGAGTGCCGGACGGCCGACGCCGCGGACGGAAGCGCACTGGCGAAGGCCATGAAAGATTACGACGACGAGGCCACCCGCCTCTCGGTGACCGCCGAACGTGCGCTGCTGGCCCGGCTGGAGGCCGGCTGCAGTGCACCCATCGGTGCCCTGGCAACGCTGGCCGGGGATGTTCTCCGGCTCGAAGCGGTAGTATGCCGGCCGGACGGAACACGGCTGCTGCGCAGCAGCCTGGAGACCAACAGCCCGGATATGGAAGCTGCGGCCGGCCTGGGAGCCCGGCTGGCCGAAGACCTGCTGGCCCAGGGAGCCGGAGAGCTGACCCCTCTGGCAGGCAGCTGAGCATGCCCCTGCTGCGGCCGCGAGGCAACCCCGGGAGTCCGCTTGCCGGGCTGGTAGTAGTGCTGCCGCGCAGTGCTGACCGCGCAGGTGCCATGGTGGCGGAGCTGGCCGGCAGGGGCGCCGAACCGAAGCTGATGCCGCTGATCGACTTCGAGGAGCCTGAGTCCAGCCGCGAGCTGGACGAAGCGCTGCGTATGCTCGGCCAAGGCCGCTTCGCGTGGATGGTCATCACCAGCATCACCACCGTGCGGGCGCTGAAGCAGCGCGCCGCCGCACTCGGCACCACGCTGAAGGCACTCTCCGGCGACACCAAAATCGCGGCAGTCGGCTCGGGAACGGCCGCGGCCCTGGTAGCCGAGGGCCTGCACGTTGACCTTGTTCCCGAGGGCACCATGGACGCCGTCGGACTGGTGGCTGACTGGCCGCCGCCGGGCGAACCGCGTCCGGAAACGGCCCTGCGCACCAACGTCTTCCTGCCGCAGGCGGATATCGCGGCTGACACCATTTTCGAGGGCCTGATGGACAAGGGCTGGCAGGTGCTGCCTGTGGTCGCCTACCACACGGTGGACCATCCGGCCCGGACGGAGCGGCGCCTGAGCGCTGTGCTCGAGTCCGCCTCCCCGGCGTCGACCGGAGCCGAACAGGAACCGATTACGGTGGAAGAATTCAATCGCGGCGTCGCCGAAAAAGCGGTTGATGCCGTTGTTCTTACGTCTCCGAGCGTGGCCCGCCGGCTGCATCAACTCGCGCCGGATCTGCCGCCGCACGTACTGCTGGTGGCCATCGGAAACAGCACCGCGAGGGAAGCCGGAACACTCGGCCTGGAGATCGCCGCGACCGCCACCGCGCCGACGCCGGCCGGGATCGCGGACGCGCTTACCGAGGCCCTCAAGACCCGCACCGCACCAAAGCCGAAGGATGATGATGAGCTTTCCTAGCCACCGCCCGCGCCGACTCCGCGCCACCGCAGCGCTGCGCAAACTCACCGCGGAAGTGCGGATCGAGAACTCGCAGCTGATTCTGCCGGCATTTATCCGCGAGGGCATCTCCGAGCCGGCGCCGCTGCAGTCCATGCCCGGCGTCGTCCAGCACACCACCGATTCCCTTAAGCGGGCGGCGTTCGAAGCGGTGGAGCTTGGCCTGGGCGGCATCATGCTCTTTGGCGTGCCGGCCACCCGCGACGCCACCGGCAGCGCGGGCGTGGACCCGGACGGAGTGCTGAACAAAGCCATCGCGGATGTGAAGGCCGAAGTAGGCAACGATCTGGTGGTCATGAGCGATGTTTGTCTCGACGAGTTCACGGACCATGGCCACTGCGGTGTCCTCACTCCGGATGGGGCAGTGGACAATGACGCCACGCTGGAGATCTACGCGCGGATGGCCGTGATCCAGGCACAGTCCGGCGCGGACGTCCTGGGCCCGTCCGGCATGATGGACGGCCAGGTTGCCGTGATCCGCCAGGCCCTGGACGAGGCAGGCCTGAAGGACACCGCGGTGCTGGCCTACGCGGCCAAGTACACGTCCGCCTTCTATGGTCCTTTCCGCGAGGCAGTCGATTCGCAGTTGAGCGGTGACCGGAAGACGTACCAGATGGATCCGGCCAACCGCCGGGAGGCCATGCTGGAGGTAGAGCTGGATCTCGAAGAGGGTGCGGACATGGTGATGGTCAAGCCCGCCATGAGCTACCTCGACATCGTGGCGGATGTGGCGGCCATGTCTCCGGTACCGGTGGCCGCCTACCAGATTTCCGGCGAATACGCGATGATCGAGGCGGCGGCGGCCAACGGTTGGATCGACCGCAAGCCTGCCATCCTCGAGTCCGTGCTGGGCATCCGGCGGGCCGGGGCGGATATGGTTTTGACGTACTGGGCTGCCGAGATTGCCCGCTGGCTGAAGGAAAGCAACTAAGCAATGACTAGCTCTGAAGAACTGTTCGAACGCGCGCGCCATCTGATGCCCGGGGGAGTGAACTCGCCCGTGCGGGCCTTCGGATCCGTAGGCGGGACGCCGCGCTTCATGGTCTCCGCCAAGGGGCCCTACCTCACCGACGCCGATGGCCGCGAGTACGTTGACCTGGTCTGCTCCTGGGGCCCGGCACTGGTGGGTCATGCCCACCCCGAGGTGCTGGCAGCCGTCCACGCTGCCGTGGACCGCGGCTTGTCCTTCGGCGCGTCCACGCCCGCCGAAGCCGAACTGGCGGCCATCGTGATGGAGCGCGTTTCCGCCGTCGAGCGGCTGCGTATGGTATCCACGGGCACCGAGGCCACCATGACCGCCGTGCGGCTGGCCCGCGGCTTTACGGGCCGCAACCTGATCATCAAGTTCGCAGGCTGCTACCACGGTCATTTGGACGGACTGCTGGCGGCCGCCGGATCGGGTCTTGCCACGCTGGCTCTGCCTGGCTCTGCCGGTGTCACCGAGGCAACGGCGGCGGAGACTCTGGTCCTTCCTTACAACGACCTGGCAGCGGTTGAAGCAGCGTTCGAAACCCACGGGCCCAACATCGCCGCGGTGATCACCGAAGCTGCACCGGCCAATATGGGTGTCGTGGAACCGGGTGCAGGCTTCAACGCCGCGCTTTCCCGAATCACTGCACAGCACGGCGCCCTGCTTATTCTGGACGAGGTCCTAACCGGCTTCCGGACCGGCTATGCAGGCTACTGGGGCCTCACCGGAGGAGCCGAGGGAACGGACGCCCCGTTCACGCCGGACCTGCTGACCTTCGGCAAGGTCATTGGCGGCGGCATGCCGGTGGCAGCACTGGGCGGCCGGGCCGAGGTCATGGACTACCTTGCCCCGGTGGGTCCGGTCTACCAGGCCGGCACACTGTCCGGAAATCCGATCGCGATGGCGGCCGGTGTGGCCACTCTGACCGCCGCCACGCCCGAGGTCTACGCGGGGATCGATAAGCGGTCCCTGGAGTTGTCCGGTGCGGTCTCCGCCGCGCTGGGCGAAGCAGGAGTGGACCACAGCATCCAGCGTGCCGGGAACCTCTTCAGCGTGGCCTTCGGAACCTCGGCCAACGGAGTCCACAACTACGAGGACGCCCAGGGACAGGAAACCTTCCGGTACGCTCCGTTCTTCCATTCCATGCTGGATTCCGGCGTCTACCTGCCGCCGTCGGTCTTCGAAGCGTGGTTCCTCTCCGCGGCGCATGACGACAAGACCATGGACCGGATATACGCTGCCCTTCCGGCCGCGGCGAAGGCGGCGGCCGCTGCCTCACCTGGAGCCTGATTTCCAACCACTTCAAGGAGCATGTTGATGGCGTTGTTTGCCCGGCGGGACCAAGTTCAGGAACAAAATCTGTGGACCGATGGTATGGGCCGGGTGGGCACGCGCTCCGCACAGCTGCTGCTGATCCTGACGCTGCTCTCGGTCAGCGTGTACGTGATGCTGCAACTGCAGTTGCTCGTGATCCCGGTGCTGATTGCACTCATCCTGGCAGCCGCGGTCTATCCGGTGGTGAACGTCCTGAGGCGCTGGGGCTGGTCCAGTGCCTTGGCCACCGCGACGGCGTTCCTGGGCATCCTTGTGGTGCTCGGCGGAGTCATTACCGGGATCGTTGTCGCGGTTCGGAACGAGCTGGATGAACTCATCAGTTCGGCTACCGAAGGCTGGGCGCAGCTGCAGGGATTCCTGGCCGATTTCCCGCTCCCGGTAGACCAGGCGCAGATTGACGAGGCGCTGGCCGGCATTCTGGACTTCCTGACCAGCGCCGCCGTCGGCCGCAGCGCGCTCAGCGGCCTGTCCACGGCCACACAGTTCATCACCGGCGCGGTCCTGATGGCCGTAGTGCTGTTTTACTTCCTCAAGGACGGCGAGCGGATCTGGACGTTCCTGCTGCGCTGGTTCCCCTACCGCCGCCGGGCGAAGATGGCGCTGGCCGGTTCGCGCGCCGTCGACGTATTGGGCAATTACGTCCGGGGCACCGCCATCGTGGCGGCGGTCGACGCCATCTTTATCGGTCTGGCCTTGTTTATCCTGCAGGTGCCGCTGGCGCTGCCGCTGGCGGTGCTCATCTTCATCGGCGGCTTCGTGCCGATCGTCGGCGCCACGGTCGCCGGGGTGCTGGCCGCCCTCGTCGCACTGGTGGCCAACGGTCCTGTTGCCGCGCTGGTGGTGATCGGTGTTGTGGTCCTGGTGAACCAGCTGGAAGGGAACTTCCTGCAACCCGTCGTGATGGGCCGTTCCGTCAGCCTCCATTCCCTGGTCATTCTGCTCGCACTGACGGCCGGCACCATCCTTGGCGGTATTGTCGGCGCCATTCTTGCTGTTCCGGTGGCTGCGGTGGCCTGGGCCGTCATCCAGGTCTGGACGGGCGATACGAAGCCGGAGGCGTCAGGCCGGCGGGTGCGCCTGGAGGAGAAGGCCGTGGAGACGGTGTCCTGACCCGGCGGAGGAACCAGCCAGGCGGAACTGGCAAGGGGCGGAACTGACAAGGGAGCCGGCAGCGTGTGCTGCCGGCTCCCTTGTTCTCAAGCGTGGTGGTGCGGACCTGCTCGCCGGGAAGGTTTAAAACGCCGGGGTGACGTCACCGTTCGGCCAGGTCTCCACAATGTAGTCCTTGACCTCGGGGGAGTGCAGGAGCTCCTCGAGCTTTGCGATGGCAGGATTTTCGTCGCCGGCCTGCCAGGCTAGGAAGTTGGCGTAGGGATTGTTCTCTACGGATTCGACGGCGAGGGCGTCGTCGGTGCTCAGCCCCGCCTGAAGGATGAAGTTGCCGTTAATGAGCGCCAGGTCGATCTTGGGGTCCTCAACCAGCGGAAGGATAATTTCCGGCTGGTTCTCCTCAAATGTCAGGCCCTTCGGGTTCTGCTCCTCCGTTAGGGTCAAAGCAGCGGAGTCTTCCTCAATGCCATTGAGCAGGCCCGTTTCTTCGAGCATCTTCAGACCACGGACCTGGTTGGCGGGGTCATTCGTGATGGCGATAGTGCCACCATCGGGAACGTCCTCAATGTTCTTGTGCTTCGAGGAGAAGGCAGCGTACGGCTCGATGTGGACGCCCTCGCCATGCTCGAACTCGTACCCCTTGGTAGCGACCTGGTCTTCAAACCAAGGCAGGTGCTGGTAGTAGTTGGCGTCGAGCGACCCGTCGCTGAGCGCGATGTTCGGAGTTTGGTAGTCATCGAACTCCTGGATTTCCAAGTCGATGCCGGCTTCTTGGGCCAGATTCTGGTCAACGAACTCAAGGATCCGGGCATGCGGCACCGGGCTGGCCCCGACAGTAACCGTCACGGGACTGGCCGGATCGAGAGTAGCGCTGGGGGTAGATTCGGATCCACCGCAAGCCGTCAGCGCCAGCGCAGTGGCCAAGCCTGTGCCGATCAGAGATAGTGTTTTACGCATCCGAGTGCGTTCCTTTCAAATAACGCAGACCCCGGACGAATATCAAGTCGCCGGGATCCGGGTGTGGTGCAGCTAGCGGCTACTCGCTGCATTCTTCCGCTCGGCTGTCGACGATGCGGAAAACTTTGGAGGATTAGACCCCAATAGTAGTGGCTGGCTCATGCCGGCGCGCCTTCTTCGATCCGGCTGTGGCTGCGCTCCGGTGGTCGACCCGGCGGGCAACCGCGTCGCCGATCCATTGGAGTGCCTGGACCAGGATCACCATGATGACGATGGTTACGATCATGACAGTGGTATCGAAGCGCTGGAAGCCGTAGTTGTACGCCAGCCTTCCCAAACCGCCGCCGCCGGTGATGCCGGCCATTGCGGAGTATCCGACCAGGGTGACCATCGTCGTCGTCAATGCCGCCACCAGCCCAGGAAGCGCCTCAGGGACGAGCACCTTGCGAACGATCTGCATCCGTGTCGACCCCATAACCATGGCGGCGTCGATCTTGCCGGAACTTACATCCCGGAGCGCAGTCTCGACCAGGCGGGCGAAGAAAGGGACGGTGCCGATTGTCAGCGCAACGCAAGCGGCGATTGGGCCGATGCTGCTGCCGGTGATAACTCGTGCCAAGGGAATAAGCGCCACCATGAGGATGGCGAACGGAATGGATCGCGTGATGTTGACGACGACGTCAGAGACGATCCGGTTCGTCACAGGCATGGGCCGTAACCCGCCCGAGGCGCTGGTGTAGAGGAAAATCCCCAGCGGCAGTCCGATCGCCAGAGTGAAGATCCCGGAGATCGAAACCATCTGCAGGGTTTCCATGATGGCAGTCGGGAGCGCCCTCGTAATGCCGGGGTTGGTGCTCAGCTCTTCGAGGAAATTCATGCGGCTTCCTTTCCTGTGGCACGCACGGAGACACCCTGGCTGTGCAGATATTCGACTACCGGACCGGAATCCACGCCGGTGGGCAGCTGAATTCGAAGGTGTCCGAATTGTGTTCCGGCCAGGGTCTCGACGCTGCCAGCAAGTACATTCAGGTCCATATTGAAGCGCCGTGCGGCGGAAGTCAGGACCGGCTCCGAGGCCGTTTCCCCCGAGAAAAGAATCTCCAGCACGGCTCCGGTGCCCAGCGGTTCCGCCGAAGGCAGCGGCAACAGCGTGCGAGATAGTTCGCTGCCTAGCGTGGCTGCGACATCCCGCAGCGGGCCGTGTTCGACGATGCGGCCGGCGGCCAGGAGGGACACCGAGTCGCAGACGCGCTTGACCACGTGCATTTCGTGCGTGATGATCAGCACCGTCAGCTGCAGGCGCTCGGTGAGGTCCTTGATCAGGACAAGGATCTCTTCGGTGGTTTTCGGATCCAAAGCAGACGTGGGCTCGTCGCAGAGAAGGACATCCGGATCGGAGGCGAGGGCGCGGGCAATGCCTACGCGCTGGCGCTGGCCGCCGGAGAGCTGGGAAGGATAAGCGTTTTCGAAGCCTTCCAGTCCCACAAGTTTCAACAGTTCAGTCACCTTGGTGCTGATGGCATCCTTGGAGGTGTTGACGATTTCCAACGGATGTGCGACATTCTGCGCGGTGGTCCGCGAATCCATCAGGTTGGCATGCTGGAAGATCATGCCGATGCGCCGGCGTGCGCTGCGCAGGTCTGCATCCCGGGCCGAGCTCAGTTCGGCTCCATTGATGCTCACCGACCCCGAGGTGGGGGAGTCCAACAGAGTCAGGCAGCGGACCAAGGTCGATTTGCCCGCTCCGGAATGTCCCACGATGCCGTGAATTGATCCCCTCGGAACCTCAAGGCTGACGCCGTCAAGGGCAACAATTTCACGGTTGCCTTGACGATAGACCTTGCGCAGGTCAGAAACAGTGATCACATGAATCCTCGGCTGATTGGGGACGGGTCCTGGTCTGCGGCGGCCAGCACGGGCAGCGAACAGCTTAAATTATGACAGGACTGGGCGCGCTCCCGAACCCGGGCAAAGATTCGTAATATTCAGACCCTAAATTGACTGCCCTGCCGTCGCTGTGGGCCGCGCATGCACAACGCCTTCCCGCAACGGCCACACGCCATCGACCACTGCGTCCGGTTTGGTCCGCCGCAACCACGCCTGGAAATTCGTCGCCTGTTTGGCGCACCATTCAACTTGCGATGCGTGGAGTTCAGAGGGATCGACCTGAAGCTCTGGGTATCTCCTGGCCAATGCATCGGCAACACCGATGGTAGCCAGCGCGTCCGCGGCGGAAGTGTGCGCGTTCTCCAGCGGGACTTGGTAAAACTCGCTCAGTGCTACCAAGGTCCGCTTGCCACGCCGGTACCGGTCCATCTGCTTGTCCAGAACAAAGGGATCGATAACGGGTCTGGGCTCCGTCATGTCGATGCCGTAGCGTCCGCATTCCTCGGCCAGAACCGTGAAGTCGTAAGGTGCGTTGAACGCCATGACCGGGATGCCGGCGTCGAAATAGCTGCCGATTGTCTGGGCGATTTCGGCTGCAGCCTGGGCGGCATCCATTCCCTCACTAGTGGCTTTGTCGTTGGTAATGCCGTGAATGGCAGAGGCTTCGGCAGGGATGGAAATACCGGGGTTGACCAGCCATTCCAGCTGTTGCAGTGGCTGCCCCAGGCCGTTGACAAGGACAATGGATGCGGTGACGATGCGTGCTTCGTGCGGATCCCGCCCTGTCGTTTCGACGTCGAATGCTGCCCGGGGAAGTTCATGCCAGCTGCTCATGCCGGCAACGCTACCTGCCGGCACCGACATTTCCGGGGCGGGCCCGCCGCCTGTGGATAAAAACACATCCGCTGCCATTTAGAGTAGATCGCATGCGCCGGGAGTTTGTTGATGCCGTTCTCGAAGTGGCGGCACTCATACCGGCCGGTCGAGTCCTCTCCTATGGGGACATAGCGGAGCTGCTCGGCTCCGGTGGTGCCCGCCAAGTCGGTCGCGTGATGTCGCTCCACGGCGGGGCGGTGGCATGGTGGCGGGTTATCCGAGCGGACGGAACGCTGCCCAACGAGCTGATGGACCGCGCGGTGCGGCGCTATCAACGGGAGCTCACACCGCTTATGATCCGGGAGGCCGGAAGCGAGCCGAAGGTCAAGATGCAGTCGGCCCGGTGGTTTCCGGATGACGATGACTTTGATCGCATTGAAGAGATCCGCCTAAAAATGTCACTGCCGGCTGATGGAATGGAGCCGTGATCAAACCAATGCAGCAAGCACCGGAACTCAAACTGGTGCGGCCGAACCGATCCCGGGCGGAGCAGCCGACCAAACGCCCGGAGCAGGATGCCGTTATCTCGCTGCCCGAGGGCTGTGGGCCGGTGCTCGTTTATGGAGCCCCGGGGACCGGTAAATCCACGGTGCTGATCGAACACGCTGTCCACCGGGTCGAACAAACCGGACTGGACCCTGCACAGATATTGATGCTGGCTCCGTCGCGTCTGGCAGCTGCACGTCTGCGGGACCAGCTCACGGCTCGGTTGAACCGAAGCCTCAGTACAACGCCGGCACGGACCTGGGCTGCCTACGCCTTCGACCTGATCCGGCGAGCCCGGGCCGAAGGCCGGCTGCCGCTGCTGGAACGGGCCCCGCGTCTGATGTCCGGCCCGGAGCAGGATCAGATCATTGCCGAACTGTTGCAGGGACACCGTATCGGGCACAGCGGTGCCGTCAGGTGGCCCAGCGATCTTGATGAAGCGCTCGGAACCCGAGGATTCCGGCACGAGATCCGGCAGCTATTCGACCGCGTCATTGAATACGGGAGCACCGCCGAACAGTTGGAGGCGATGGGGGCCGCCAACGGGCGTGAAGACTGGCAGTCGGCGGCGCGGCTGTTCCGGGAGTACCGTGACCTGATTGATCTGCGCATGCCGGAAGCCTTCGACCCGGCCGGTATCATCACAGCGGCGCGGCAACTGCTCATGGACGATGAAGACTTCCTGAACCGCGAACGGCAGCGGCTCGGACTGATTCTGGTCGATGACCTGCAGGAGGCCAATCCTGCTGTCTACGAATTGCTGGCAGTCCTCGCAGAGGGTAAGGACACTATTGTCACGGCCTCCCCGGACACCGTTGTGCAGGGCTTCCGTGGCGCGCGGCCGGATCTGCTGGCGCGCCTGTCCGAGCTGCTGGCATCCGGCGGCGGACCGTTTCGGACCATGGCCTTGACCGATTCCCACCGCATGGGGCCAACTGTTTCAGCAGCTTGGCAACGGGTTGCCTCGCGGATTTCCTTGGTCGCCGGAGCGCAACAGGCACGCGAACTGACATTTCCGGAGCCTGACGGATGGCAGACGGAGCCGGCGCATTCAGTGCTGGCTCCGGAGGCCAGTTCCCATCTGGTTGATTCACCGGTCCACGAGCAGCGCTACGTTGCCCAGCGCATTCTTGAAGCCCGGCTCTTTGATGGCATCAAGCTCAGCGACATGGCAGTTATCGTCCGTACTGGCGGCCAGCTTTCGCAACTGGCACGTTACCTCTCCGGGCAGGGGATCGCCGTGAAGATCCCGGTGGCGGAAACGGCGGTCCGCGACGAAGCCGCCGTTCGGCCGCTGCTGGACGCCTTGGGCATGGTGTTGGAGCCGGACCGGCTGGACGCAGAAACGGCAGTCCAACTGTTAACGTCGCGGATAGGCGGGGCGACCGCCATTGACCTGCGCAGGCTCCGGCAGTCACTGCGCCGTGAAGAACGGCTAGGCGGGGGCGGCCGATCCAGCGATGCGCTGCTGGTGGAGGCGCTGCGGAACCCGGCGACCCTCCAGACTCTGGGCCGCGAAGCAGGGCCGGCCAAGCGGATCGCGGCGATGCTTAGTTCCGGTATGCAGGCGGCACAGGAGCCGGGCGCCAATGCGGAGACTGTGCTGTGGGCCTTATGGTCCGCCGCGGGCCTTGCCGACAGGTGGTCGGCGCAAGCGCTCCAGGGCGGTCCGGCGGGTGTCCGGGCGGACCGGGATCTGGATGCTCTCATGGCCCTGTTCCAAACAGCGGAGCGGTATGTTGACCAGTTGCCAGGCTCCAGCCCCGCCCAGTTCCTTGACTATCTGTTGAACCAGGAACTGCCGATGGATAACCTTGCTCCCCGCGCGCAGTTGCGTGATGCAGTGGAACTGATGACTCCGGCCAGCGCAGCAGGACGTGGTTGGCCGATGGTCATCGTCGCAGGTGTCCAGGAGGGTATCTGGCCCAACACCCGATTGCGTGGAGAGCTGCTGGGCAGTACGCAGTTCGTGGATGTCCTTGAGCACGGCATCGAGCAGGCGGGACAAATCGACGTCGTATCCAGGCTTCGGGAGACGCGGTACGACGAGCTCCGAAGCTTTTCAACGGCTATCTCGCGTGCTGAGCGCAGGCTGATCTGCATTGCCGTGCAATCGGAGGACGCCCAGCCTTCCGGGTTCCTCGATGTGGTGGATCCGTGGCTGGACGAGGAAGTGGCGCGGCCGGTGACTACGGTCATGCGGCCGCGGACGGTACGCGCCCTGGCCGCCGAATTGCGGCAGTGGGCGCAGCAAGGAGCCAAGGAACCAGAACGCGCTGCCCAGGCAGCGGCGGGGCTCGCCATGCTGGCCTCAAGCCCTGTTCCCGTACCGGGGGCGCATCCATCCCAATGGTGGGGGCTGCTGCCCCTGACTACCGATGCACCGATCGTGCCCCCGGACCAGCCGGTGCCGGTGTCGCCGTCCCGGGTGGAAGCGGTCCATGCCTCGCCGATGGACTGGTTTGTTCAGGCGGCCGGTGGCGAGGCCGCCACAGACTTTGCCCGAAGTCTGGGCAACCTGGTCCACGCCATCGCCCAGGACATGCCGGATGCGACCGGAAATGAATACGTCCAGGAGCTCACCCGGCGGTGGCCGGCGTTGGGCATGAAAGAAAACTGGGAAGGCCGCCTGGACTTCCAGCGGGCAGAGGGCATGGTGCGGCGGCTGGCCCAGTACGTACTCCACATGCGGGCAGAGGGACGTAGTCTTCTGGGCGTTGAGCGGGACTTTTCGGTTGATATCGAAGGCCCTGAACGCATCGCCAGGCTGAGGGGACAGGTGGACCGGCTGGAAGTGGACCGCGAAGGCAGGCTCGTGATCATAGACCTGAAGACCGGCAAATCGGCGCCGAGCGCGGCGGATCTGGACCGGCATCCGCAGCTGGGCAGTTATCAGGCCGCGGTCAAGGCCGGTGCCTTTGACGAGGCCGGAAACCGGGAACCGAACGTCGGCCGCCAGCCCGGCGGAGCCGCGTTGGTCCAGCTCGGCAAGGAGTTGAAGAACGTCAAGGTCCAGCACCAGGGCGGACTGGACACCGCCGAAGACTGGGCTACTCCGATGATTCATGAGGCGGCCGGACTGATGTCCGCTAATCAGTTTGAAGCCCGCCACGATCCGCAGAAAGTGCGCGGTGGTTCGCACGGGTGCCGTGTCCCCGAACTCTGCCCGCTGTGCGCCGAAGGAAAGCAGGTAACCGAGTGAGCGTCGGACAGGTCCTCACAACCTACGCCCCGGATGAACTTGCCCGGATGCTGGGCCAGCATCTGCCCACCCCCGAGCAAGCGGACATCATCAGCTCGCCGCTGCAGCCGCTGCTCATCATTGCCGGCGCGGGCTCGGGCAAAACGGCCACGATGGCGGACCGCGTGGTGTGGCTGGTAGCCAACGGGATGGTCCGGCCGGAGGAGATCCTTGGTGTGACTTTCACTCGGAAGGCGGCTGGCGAGTTGGCGGCGAGGATCCGCGTCCAGCTCAACAAGCTCGCCCGCCACGGCCTGCTGCCGGAAGGCGCGGATGACGCGGCCGGACTGCTGGAGCCCAAGGTATCGACCTACCACTCGTACGCCAACGGCCTGGTTTCCGACTACGGGCTCCGGCTTGGCATCGAACGTGACGTGGTGCTGTTGGGCAGCGCGCAGTCGTGGCAGCTTGCCAGCCAGGTGGTGGAGGCTTATGACGGGGATATCGGACATCTGACGGCGGCCAAGTCCACTCTGGTCAAGGCCGTCATGCAGTTTGCCTCGGAGTGCTCGGAGCATTTGGCAACGCCGCAGGAGGCCATCGGCTTCCTGCGGGACGACGTTGAGAGGATCAGTTCGCTGCCCTACGTCGACGGCAGCACACGGCAGCCAAAAGCCGCCGTCGTGTCTCTGTTGAACCGCTTGCGGACCAGGATCACTGTTGCCGAACTCGCCGCCCAATACGGCAGGGCCAAGCGTGAGCGCGGAGTGCTGGACTACGGCGATCTCGTTTCACTCGCGGCAGCGATCGCTAAGGACGTACCGCAGGCCCGCGAACTGGAACGTCTGCGGTACAAAGTGGTGCTGCTGGATGAATTCCAAGACACCTCGCATGCGCAAATGGTGCTGTTCTCCAAACTTTTCGGCGACGGCCATCCCGTTACCGCAGTAGGGGACCCGAACCAGTCCATTTATGGGTTCCGGGGAGCCTCGGCCGGACAGCTTTTCGCCTTCCGCCAGCATTTCCCGCTCGTCGATGAGGAAGGTCAGCACAGCGTCGCTCCCGCCAGCTTCCTGACCGTGGCCTGGCGCAATGCCGTCAACGTGCTCGCCATGGCCAACACGATTTCGTCGCCGCTGAACAGGGTAGACCCGAACCGGCCGAAGCCGGGCCGGCTCGAGGTGCCTGCACTCAAGCCGCGTCCGAACGCCGTCGAGGGCACTGTTGTCCTCTCCCGCTACCGCAGCGAGTCCGAGGAAGCGGAACAAGTGGCTGCCGGCGTGGCAAGGGCGCGCCGGACCGTATTCGAGCGCGATCCGGAAACCGGCAGGGCTGAACCTGTCACTACGGCCGTGTTGTGCCGCCGGCGCGCGCAGATCGCCGGTGTCGCGAAAGCACTCGCGGACAAGGGCATTCCCTATGAGATCGTCGGACTGGCCGGGCTGCTGAGCCAACCGGAGATAATCGACCTCGTCGCCACGCTCCGCGTCCTGGCCGATCCCGGCCGTTCCGACTCCCTGATGCGCCTGCTGGCTGGTGCCCGCTGGCGCATAGGGCCCGCGGACCTGATGGCGTTTGCCGATTGGTCCCGCTTTCTGGAGTCGCAGCGGCGCCGGGCGGCCGAGGACAGGCAGACGGTGGATTTGGATGCCGACGAACAGGCATCCCCTCAGGTCGTCCAGCAGGATCTGGCCGAGGCGGCCTCCCTGGTGGAGGCCCTGGACCGGTTGCCCAAACCCGGCTGGACGTCTCGCAACGGACGCTCGCTGACTCCCGAGGCGCTGGCCCGACTGGAGCGGCTGTCGGCGGAGGTCCGGCAGTTGCGGACATTCGTGGGGGACGAACTTCCCCTGCTGCTGGGCGAAGTCGAACGGGCCATGCTGCTCGATATCGAAGTGGCTTCCAAACCCGGCGTTACCATCCACCAGGCACGGCGGCATCTGGATGCCTTCCATGATGCGGCCGCGACTTTCATGCAGACTGCTCAGCGAGTTGACCTGTTGGCTTTCCTGGCCTGGCTCGAAGCCGCCGCGGCAGAGGAAGGCGGGCTGGATGTCGTCCAGGTCGACGTAAGCAAGGACGCCGTGCAATTGCTGACCGTCCACGCTTCCAAGGGACTGGAGTGGGACGCTGTGTTTGTCCCCGGGCTCAACGACGGCGCTTTTCCCAGCGGATCCGATAACCGCTGGAGCAGTGGAAACGAGGCCTTGCCCTGGCCCCTGCGTGGCGATGGGGCGGACCTGCCGCAGTGGGACACTGAGCAGCCGGACCAGTTATCTTGGTTCACCGCCGAAGAAGTCTACAAAGGTGAGGTCCAGGCCCACAACGAGCAGGAGGAGCGGCGGCTGGCCTACGTGGCGTACACCCGAGCCAAGCACCTGCTTGTCTGCAGCTCCTCGGGCTGGGCAGGCAGCAAGGTCAAACCCTCCGCCCCGTCCGTGTTCCTGACCGAATTGGTTGCACTGGCGCAGCAGGATCCGGCGACAGTGCAGGTTGGTACCTGGATCTCCGACGAGGAACTTGGCGATACCAACCCGTTCCGCGAAGAAACCGAAACGGCCTTCTGGCCCTACGATCCCTTGCAAGGTCCGCAGGTATACCGCGGAGGAGAACCGGAACCGGCCCGTCCCGGCCGGCGTGCTGCCATGGAGGCAGCCAGCCAGGCAGTGCTGCAGGCCATTGCGGAGGACCGGAAGCTGGAGCCGGGGGCGCCGTGGGCCAGGGAAACGGAGTTGCTGCTCCAGGAGCACAATGCCTCCCGTGGAGCCAACGAAATCGAACTACCGGCACACATCTCCGCCTCGATGCTCGTGGAGCTGAAAGACAACCCTGCCGAAGTCACGCGGTCCTTGCGTCGGCCCGTGCCGCGCAGGCCCGGCATGGCCGCGCGCAAGGGCACCGCATTCCACACTTGGGTGGAGGAGCATTTCGGCACCGCCGGCATGCTGGATCTGGACGACTTGTCCTCGCCTGCGGACTCCTATGTGGACGAGGCCTACGACCTGGAGACCATGAAGGCCACTTTCAAGACCTCCGAATGGGCAGAGAAGGCGCCGGCGGCCATCGAGGTACCCGTCGAAACCAGGGTGGATGAGGTTGTGGTGCGCGGCCGGATCGACGCTGTCTTCCGGGACCAGGACGGAACCTGGGACCTGGTGGACTGGAAGACCGGTTCGCCTCCCTCGCCCGACAAGCTGGCTATACGGGCCGTGCAGCTCGCCGTGTACCGGCTGGCCTGGGCCCGTTTGCAGGGCATTGACCCTGCGAAGGTCAAGGCCGCGTTCTACTATGTGGCGGCGGATAAGACCGTGCGGCCGCACAATTTGGCTGGCGAAGCCGAACTTGAGGCCATCGTGCGCGCTGCATACGCCGGCTCCTAATGCTAGGAACCTGAACGGGGCTCAATGACGGGGATCGCTGTGGTTATCAATGATTCATCAGCGGCTGCGGTCCCCGTGTCGGAGGCATCGCCGTCGTTCTTCTCTGCGGCAGTCTTCGGTTTCGCATCCGCCGAAGCATGCGGCTGGTCCGCCGTCGGCGCGTCTTCCTTGGGCGGTTGCAGGCCGGAATCGCCGGACTCCTTGTCCGTGTCGGTTTCCTTATTGTCCGGCCGGGTATCCGTATCGTCGACTGGTCCAAGGCCAGCGGCTGGCTTATCCGAAGGGACCGCGCGAACTATCGGCTCCGCCGTCACGCGCTCGCTGATCCGGGGCCCGGCGGCGGGCCGCTCAGTTTCGGGGGCCGCCGACGGCGGACCCGCCGGTGCCACGGGCACGGGGAGCTTTTCGCTGCTGATCTCCTGGCCGCCGTGTTCGCGGATATCCGACTCCAGTTCCTGCAGCATCTCTTCAGCTTCGGCAATCATCGCGGCATCCTCGGCAGCGACACCGCGCACCAGCCACTGCGCCAACGCGAATTCCGCGGCCAGCGCGGCACGGCGCATGAGGTGCGGATCCACCGGCTCCTTGCGGTACTTGTTGTACGACTCCAGCACGACGTCGGCAAAAGACTGTTCGTGGACGGCGATAAGCCAGGCAAAATCATCCGCTGGATCGCCGATCCGTAGATCAGTCCATCCGGTGACGGCGCTGACGGCACCATCCCAGATGACGAGGTTGTCCTCGTGCAGGTCACCGTGGACCACGGACGGGTTGAACTTCCAGAGCGTGACATCCTCGAGCGCATGCTCCCAACGCCGCAGCAAAGCCGGCGGGATCTTGCCCGTCGTGGCGGCCTGGTCGAGTTCATTCAGCCGGCGCTGACGGAACTCGTCAGCGGTGTAGCTCGGCAAATCCGCGCGGTCCACCATGGCCTGCGGCAGGTCATGGATGCCGGCCATGGCCCGGCCGATTTCGGTGGGCACTCGGCCGCCCTCGGCGACGAGCGTCTCTAGCTCCAACGTAGCCCCGGGGACGTGGTTGTAGACAAACGTGCGCAGTTCCCCTTGCTGTACGGTGCCCGCCACCGAGGGCACCTGGAACGGCAGTTCGGCCCGGATACCGGGGGAGAAGGACCGAAGGACCAGCAACTCCGTTTCGAGCCTCATGCTGGCTTCCGGATGGCGGGGAGAGCGGACTCGCCACTGCTTGCCGGCGTCGTCGATCACTACCGCGGAAGTGAAGTCCGCGGCATCGTCGGGAGCTCCGGAAACGCCGGCAGGCGCCAGTCCGGGTACGGCTGCGCTGGCCATGGCAGCCAGTTCCATAGGAGTCTTTCTCACGTAGTCCACCGTAATTGGAATGTTGCCCCAGCCACGGTGGATGCCGCGGCGAGTCGCTAGAACGTGACGGACACCAAGCGCGGGCCCAGTGTTCTCCCCAGATTGCGGGTCCAAATATCAATTGGTCCGCCGCGCTTAGTACGGTAGAGGCATGAGCACCACAACCCACGCCACAGGCTTTCCTCCGTTGGGCGGCCTGACCCTTGCCCGCAGCGCTATGGACCGGGGTTGTGAGCGCCGCAGCCAAGCGGTTCTGTTCGACGATATCTGGGGCTTGGATTCCACCTGCGTCATGGTGATGGATGCTGGCAAAACGCTCGTGCGGGACAACAAGATTGTGCTGCAGCCCTCGCTCGGGCGCAGCATGCCGGAAAATCTTGTCTATCTAGGCCGTGCAGTGGCAGGAGCGGAAGTTCCCGAGGGAACGGATATTGTCTTGGAAGACCTGACGGGGATAACTGCTGAAGTAAAGAACGACGGCGAGTGGCTGGGACTGCGCGACGTCGCAACCTTGCTCTCGCCCCAGGACGCCGGCCTGTTCGCGGAAGCAGCGGCAATTTCAAATTGGCACGCTGTCCATACGCATTGCCCGCGGTGCGGGACAAGAACCACCGTGGAAAGCGGCGGCTGGGTCCGGCGCTGCCCGGCTGACGGCAGTGAGCACTATCCCCGTACCGATCCGGCCATCATTGTCTCGGTCGTGGACGCGGAGGACCGGTTGCTGCTGGGCAATTCGGCCAGTTGGCCCGTTGGACGGTACTCAACCCTGGCCGGTTTCGTGGAACCGGGGGAGTCCCTTGAAGCGGCCGTAATCCGGGAAATCGAGGAAGAATCCGGGGTAGTGGTGCACTCGCCGCAGTACATGGGATCGCAGCCGTGGCCCTTCCCATCTTCTCTGATGCTGGGCTTCACTGCAGTCGCAACGGGAACCGAAACGGTCCCGGACGGCGTGGAAATCAGGGACGTGCGCTGGTTCACCCGGGCCGAACTCGCGCAGGGAATTGAGTCCGGTGAGATCCAGGTCGCGGGCGGCATCTCGATCGCCCGGGCCTTGATCGAACACTGGTATGGCAGCGCGCTGCCGGAACCGCTGGGCAGGAAGTGAGTCTGGAACTACCGGTGGATGTCACTGACAATCTCGAAGCCAGAATTCTCGGCGGGCTCGACGAGGAGCAGCGCCACGTTGCGTCGACGCTGACCGGACCCATGTCCGTGCTTGCCGGTGCGGGTACGGGCAAGACCCGTGCCATCACCCACCGCATTGCCTACGGCGTACATTCGGGAGTTTACAAGCCGCAACAGGTGCTCGCGGTAACCTTCACGGCCCGTGCGGCGGCTGAAATGCGCACACGGCTGCGGGACCTGGGCGTGGGCGGGGTTCAGGCACGCACTTTCCATGCTGCCGCGTTGCGCCAGCTGCAGTACTTCTGGCCCCACGCCGTGGGCGGCCCGTTGCCCGGATTGCTCGACCACAAAGCCCAAGTCATCGCCGAGTCCGCGCGGCGGCTGAGGTTGACCACGGACCGAGCCGCGATCAGGGACCTGGCCGCAGAGATCGAGTGGGCCAAGGTTTCGATGCTGACCCCGGACACCTACCTCAAGGCTGCGGCAGGCCGGGTCGAACCGGCAGGGTTTGATCTGACGACCATTTCCCGGCTCTTCCAGGCCTACGAAGATGTCAAGACCGACCGTAACATCATCGATTTTGAAGATGTCCTGCTGATCACGGTTGGCATCCTGCAGGAAGATGCCAAGGTCGCCGCCACCGTGCGGGACCAGTACCGGCACTTTGTCGTGGACGAGTACCAGGATGTGTCCCCGCTGCAGCAACGGCTGCTGGACCTGTGGCTGGGTCCAAGGGACGAGTTGTGCGTGGTTGGCGATGCCAGCCAGACAATCTATTCCTTCACCGGCGCTACTTCCCGGCATCTGCTGGATTTTACCAAGAGGTTCCCCGAGGCCGAGGTGGTCAAGCTGGTGCGGGACTACAGATCGACTCCGCAGGTGGTTAACCTGGCCAACTCGCTGCTGGCGGCACGTACGAAGCAGCCGCGGCGCGGCAACGATCCCTGGTCCGCCCCGCTGGAACTCATCGCCCAGCGCCCTACCGGTCCGGAGCCTTCGTTTACGGAATGCGCCGACGACGAGGCCGAAGCCGCACAGGTAGCCGGAAGGATCCGGACGCTTCTGAATGAAGGCGTCGCCGCAAGCCAGATCGCCGTGCTGTACCGGACCAACGGACAATCGGAAGCCTACGAGCAGGCACTGGCGTCGGCGGATATCGGCTACCAGTTGCGTGGCGGTGAGCGGTTCTTTCGCCGGAAAGAAGTCCGGGATGCGATGCTGCAGCTCCGTGCCGGCGCACGGGCCGCAGGGACCGATCCCGTGCCGCAGTTGGTCAGGGACATCCTTGCCAACCTTGGCTACACCGCGCAGGCTCCACGATCCGGCGGTGCGGTGCGCGAACGCTGGGAGTCTCTGGCCGCGCTCGTGGCCCTGGCGGATGAATTGGACAAGGCGCGCGGAAGCGCGGCCGGTGGTGTGTTCACGCTGCAGGATCTCGTTACTGAGCTGGAAGAGCGTGCTGCAGCCCAGCACGCGCCTACTGTCCAAGGCGTCACGCTGGCCTCGCTGCATTCGGCCAAAGGCCTGGAATGGGATGCCGTGTTCCTGGTCGGACTCAGCGAAGGCCTGATGCCGATCTCGTTCGCGGACACGGACGACGCCGTGGATGAAGAACGTAGGCTGCTTTACGTCGGGATCACGCGGGCACGCGAGCATCTTGCCCTGTCATGGTCCCTGGCGCGCACCCCTGGGGGCCGGGCCAACCGGAAGCCTTCACGCTTCCTGGACGGGCTGCGGCCGCAATCATCGTCCTCCGTGCAAAACCGGGCAGGCGCCAAGCCCTCCCGCCGCAAGCAAGCGGCACCCGCGGTGTGTCGGGTGTGCGGAACCCTGCTCAGCTCAGGCGCCGAACGCAAAGTCGGCCGCTGCCAAAACTGCCCGCCTACCTACGAGGAATCGACCTTCGATGCTTTGCGGCAGTGGCGCAAGGATACGGCCCTGGAGGCTTCGGTGCCGGCCTTCGTCGTGTTCACCGATGCGACGCTGGTGGCTATTGCCGAAGCGCGGCCCCAGTCCATGCAGGAACTCTCGCGTCTCGCCGGTGTCGGGCCCGCCAAATTGGAACGCTATGGCGAAGACGTGCTGCGCATACTTTCGGCTAACTAGGCCAGAGTTCCTGGCCCGCTAGCTGTCCTGCAGCGCCGGCTGCAGCTGGCAGGCACACTCGGGGTGGGGCCGGTACTCGTGCCGGCCAACGGTGCCATCGGCTGAACGCAGCTGCAGGACGGCCGACCAAGCTGCCGGGCGGTTCCTGCCATCCAGAAAGAGCAGCGACTGCAGGCTTGCCAGCCCCGCCGCGGCAACGGACTGTGCCACTTCGTCGACGGCGCCGGTTTCTGCGCTGGCATCGTGTACCTGCGAGCACAGCTCATACCAGTCGGGATCTGTTTGGGCATGATGGCGGTCCAAGCAGTCCATGCACGCGGATTGCCCGGGTACTACCAGCGGGCCAATCAACGCGTCCCGCTCGCGAAGCAGCAGCGACAGGTGGGGATTGTCCCCTTCGGAGAGGCCGTGGCTGATGCGTGCGTTGGGCACATCGCGGTCAGTGTAAATTACGAGATTCAGGAAGCGTGGGCGGCCCGCGGCGGCTTCCGGGGCCATGCTGTTGGACAGAATGTGCGTGGAAACCGTCGGGTCGATATTGCGGATCATCTTCCGAACAGCTTGCGCCCGGTTCAGCCCGACGTCCGCCAGCCTGAATGCTCCCGACCCTACGTCGGCGGGCCCGACGCTGGCTCGGTCTTCCAGCAGTAGTGTGCCGACGCCCGCAGCGGCCAGGGCACAGGCGACGGCACCGCCTGTCCTCCCCAGCCCGATTAAATGAACGGCTGCCCGTGCCCGGTTAGCCAGCAGCGCCGACGAGTCGACGGAGTACACCGCGGACCAGTGAGCCCGATCAGGCGTCAGACGGTCCAGGCGCAAGCCGCTGAGTTGCTCCGACTTGGCCGGCGGAGCGACCAGCACACTTTCCAGCGCTGCCACCAACGCCCGAGCCCTTTCCTGGCTGATGGCACAGTTCACTGCAATGCGCTGCAGTTCCGTGTCGTCGAAACCAGTCCGCAGACGGTACAAAAATTCCAGATCCCCCTGGCCTGTGCCCTCGAGCACCAGACCGGTGGACCCCAAGCCTATCTGCACTGCGTCCCCGCGCTCGATCAGGCGCAAACCGGGATTGATCTTCAGCTCGGCCACTGCGTTCTCCTTCTCGAGTTCCGGGATTCCATGCTGGCACGCTGGCAGCGGCGGGGAGGAGTTATCCACAGAATCGAAGGTGCGGCGGGTGCGTGATTCTGGCAATCGCCCATTCACGGTAACGTCGTTGCCATGCGGGACGGACAGAAGAGTACAGCTTTACGGGCAGGAGACGGCCCGGCCGCGCTGACCACCAAGGACGGTAAGCCGGTAGTGGTCAAGCGCTCCAACCGGCGACGGCGCACGGTATCTGCGGGCTGGCGCGATGGTGAAATGGTTATCTCCATTCCCGGCCACTTCACAGCAGCCCAAGAACGTGAATGGGTTGCCAGGATGGTCGCCCGCCTCGAGGCGAAACCGGACGCCGACGTCGGAAAGCGGAAGGTCCGCAGTGACGAAGCACTTATGCACAGGGCCGCCATGCTGTCCGGCAGATACATTTCCGGGAATCCCTGCCCGGAGAGCATCCGTTGGGTGTCCAACCAGAACGGTCGCTGGGGGTCCTGTACCCCGGCCCGCGGCACCATCAGAATTTCGGACAAGATCGAAGGCATGCCGCAATGGGTCATCGATTACGTGATCCTGCACGAACTAGCCCACCTAGTAGTTCCCGGACATGGGCCAGATTTCTGGGACGTGCTCGCGCCATATCCTGACCTTGCCCGTGCCAAGGCATTTCTGGATGGGGCAGCGTTTGCGATGGGCCGGGGCCTTAACGACAGCGGCGGTGATTTACTGGATGACGATGTGGAGGACTAGGAGTCCTGGCGCCCCTCCTTGGGGCCGCCGTTCTCATCCTCGTCGGTATCGGCATCAGTACCGTTGGTCGGCTCATCAAACCCGCCCGCCAACAGCTTTTGCAGGGCCTCGTCGACCTCCGTATCCGACGCTTCCAGCAATTGGCGCCGGGAACTGAAGCCTGCCGGGTCGTCCAGATCTTCCGACGTCGGCAGCAGGTCCGGGTGATGCCAGATGGAATCCCGGCCTTCGATGCCGCGTTCCTCAGCCAGAGCAGCCCAGAGTGCGGCCGCGTCGCGTAGACGCCGGGGACGCAATTCCAATCCGACCAAAGCTGAAAAGGCATGCTCGGCGGGTCCGCCCGTTGCACGACGTCGGCGCACGGTTTCCCGCAATGCACTCGCGGATGGCAGATTTACCGTAGCCGCGGCTGTCAGTTCATCGACCCAGCCTTCGACCAGCGCCAAAGTCGTCTCCAGCTTCACCAAGGCCGTGTCTTGCTCCGGTGTCCTTTGCGGCATGAACACGCCCTGGGAGAGCGCATTCTGCATGGATTCGGGATCGGTAGGATCGATTTCCCGTGCCACTTCTTCAATCCGCGCCATGTCGATATGGATGCCTCGGGCATAGCCTTCGATTGCTCCCAGAAGGTGTCCTGCCAGCCAGGGAACATGGGTGAACAAGCGTGCGTGGGCCGCCTCCCGGACTGCAAGGAAGATCCGGATCTCCGACTCGGGAACGTCCAAGCCCTCGCCGAAGGCCCTGACATTGGCAGGTAACAGCGCCATTTTGCCTTCCGCCAGGGGGATGCCGATATCCGTGGAGCCGACAACCTCCTTGGACAAAGCGCCGACGGCCTGTCCCAGTTGCATACCGAACAGGGCGCCGCCCATGTTCTGCAGCATCGAATGGGCCCCGCCCATCATCGCCTTCATGTCCTCCGGCACCTGTTCGGAGAGTGCACTCGTAAGGGCGAAAGCAATACTGTTGGCCACCGGTTCGGTCAACCGCTTCCAAGTCGGCAATGTCGCCTCAACCCATTCGGCCCGCGACCACGCCCTGCCCATGAGCCCGGTGCCGGCGAAATCCGTTACCGGGTCGAGCCACATCTCGGCCAGGCGCAATGCCTCGTCCACCTCGCGGGATTGGGCGGGAGAAACCGACGGGTCACTGTCCGAGGCCGCAACCTTGCGCGCGCTCTCGTGGGCCAGCTTCCAGTTCACCGGGCCTTCATTTCCGGCACTCATCATGGCTTGGACCTGCTGCATTATCTGCGCCAGGACGTTGGGATCGGAAGGCAGACCTGCCGCCTTGGCTATTTCTGCGGGATCCATGCCGGCTCCCTCGGCGCCGAAAAGCTTGGCAAACATTTCGGACAGCGGATCCTTCGGATCGTCGCCGTTGTTGGATGGGTTGGAGGTCATCTATACCACCGGTCCTTGTGAGGGTGTGCTGGGGCATGCGGGCCTGGAACAGGGCCCTGGGGCCGTCGCCGGATTGTTGCTTCTGACTACACGTTACCGCTAGTTTTCACGCCATGTCGTGCTTGTTGAGCCCGGTTCGCTCTAGGCAAATGAGAAGCGCCGCCTCGTTGCTCGGTGAAGCGTCCGAGGGGAGCGCTACGGATTTCGGGGCCTTCTCTCAGGCAAAGCGCGTAGGCTGGTGAAGGGCTCCGGTTTGACCGGTGCCCTTCCTGCTGTGCCTGGAGTAAGCCGCGGGAGACGCTGAGAGAAGGAAACCACAGTTGACTGAGCCGACCGAACTCGGCGAGCAAGCGCCGCCGACGCCGCGAATGCCAAACCGGCGGCATCCGGTCATGATTGGCGCGGGCGTCGTCGCCGTCGTCCTTGGCCTGCTTGCGTTGGCTCTGCCATCGCCGTACATCGTGGAGTCTCCCGGTCCTACCTTCAACACGATCGGTGCTGTAAACGACGTCCCGCTGATCGAGATCCCCGGCCAAAAGACTTATCCCACTTCAGGGGCATTGGATATGACTACTGTCTACATGAGTGGCGGTCCCAGTGGTTCTGTGCGTTTGTTCGAAGTGGCCTCGGCCTGGCTGGATCCACGCAAGAGCGTTACGCCGGAAGAACTCGTGTACCCTCCGGGTGTCTCCGGCGAGCAGATCCAGAACCGAAACGCCGCGGCCATGGATTCTTCGCAGGAAACGTCGGTTGCGGCAGCCTTGAGCCACTTGAACGTCGACTTCGAGGAAGACCTGTCCGTTGTCGGTTTCGCCGAAGATGCAGCTGCGGCAGACCTGCTGGCGCCGGATGACGTCATCGAAAGCATCAACGGCACCGCGGTTACCAACATCAATGTTCTTCGTGATGAGCTCAATGCCAGCGGTGGCGAACCGGTTGAGCTCAAGGTCCTCCGCGACGGCGAGCCTGAGACCGTCCAGGTTGCTCCGGAGGCGAACGCCCAGGGCGCGTATCAGCTCGGCGTCCTGCTTGAGACTGACTTCGAGTTCCCGTACGACGTCAAAATCCAGCTGGAAAACGTCGTCGGGCCCAGCGCCGGCATGATGTTCGCCTTGGGCATCGTGGACAAACTGACGCCAGGGGAACTGACCGGGGGGCTGCATGTCGCCGGTACCGGCACCATCGATTCGTCCGGAAACGTCGGTCCGATCGGTGGCATTGAACAGAAAATGTATGGTGCGCATCAGCGCGGCGCGACCGTTTTCCTTGCTCCCGAAGCCAACTGCGGCGATGTTGTCGGCAATGTGCCCGATGGGATGCAGGTGGTCAAGGTGGCAACTCTCGAAGACGCAGTGGAAGCCGTGACCCTGCTCGGCGAAGGCAAAGACGGCTCAGCGCTTCCTGCCTGTGGCTGACGTGTCACAATCGTGCGTCAGAAGCCGGCGGTGGTCGCTCCCGACTTCGTTGTGGCGTTCCCACAAGGCAGAATGGAAGGAAAGCGGAACCTCCCGGGCTGCTCATTCGTGGTTTAGACGGAGGGGCCCTCATGCGTAGGCATGAATCCGCCGTCAAGCACAACGCACGCTGACAATGAGGTAAAGAGTGACATTCGGACAAGACCGGCCCCGTGATGACCGGCCAACCGCGCCCACCCAACAAACACGGAAACGCTCCCCGCTGATACCCACCCTCATTGTGGTGGCCGTGCTGGTGGTCGGGTTCGTCTTCTTCTCGCAGATTTATGCGGACATCCTTTGGTACAACCAGCTCGGCTATCTGGAAGTGTTCCTGAAAGAGAACGGCACGAAAATTGCCATCTTCCTGATTGCCTTCCTGGTCATGGCTGTCGCCGTGTACCTGAGCCTGCGCCTCGCCTACCGTTCGCGTCCGGTCTATGCGCCCGACAGTGCCCTGCAGGATAACCTCAACCGGTACCAGGAGCAGCTCGAGCCCGTACGCAAGCTGCTGATGATTGGTATTCCGATTGTGCTCGGTGGTTTCGCCGGTACCGCGGCGGCATCCGCCTGGCAAACCGCGCTGCTGTTCTTCAACCAGGTTTCCTTTGGACAAAATGATCCCCAGTTCAACCTGGACTACAGCTTCTACACCAACACGCTGCCCTTCCTGGGATTCCTGACCGGGTTCCTGGTCAGCGTGGTACTGATCGCAGGCATCGCCGGTCTCCTGACCCATTACCTCTACGGCGGGATTCGGCTGGAAGAGAAGGGCTTTTTCGCCTCCAACGCTGCACGTATCCACGTAGCCGTCTTCGCCGGCCTGTTCCTCCTCCTGCAGGGTGTCAATTACTGGCTGGACCGCTACAGCACCCTCCAGTCGGATTCGGGTAAATGGACCGGCGCGCTCTACACCGATGTCAATGCGGTCATCCCGACCAAGGCGATTCTGGCCGTCGCTGCAATCATTGTGGCAATCCTGTTCATCGTTGCCGTTGTCTCGGGGCGCTGGCGCCTGCCGATCATCGGTACGGCCATGCTGATCATTACAGCGATCCTGGCTGGCGGCGTGTACCCGTGGGTCATTCAGCGCTTCCAGGTGGAACCGTCCGAATTGAGCCGCGAAGCGGAATTCATCGAGCACAACATTGCCCTGACTCGTCAAGCCTACGGGCTCGACGAGGTCCAGACGTCAACCTACAATGCGACCGTTGAGGCCGAGGCCGGCGCCCTGCGGCAGGACGCCGAAACAACGGCGAACATCCGGCTGCTCGATCCCAACCTGGTCTCGGATGCCTTCAGCCAGCTGCAGCAGTTCCGCCAGTACTACCAGTTCCCGGAAATTCTGAACGTGGACCGCTACGAAATTGACGGCGAGATCCAGGACACGGTCATCGCCGTCCGTGAGCTCAACACAGCGGGCGTGCCCGCAGGCTGGGTCAACGAGCATGTGCTCTACACCCACGGTTACGGAGTGGTTGCCGCCGCCGGTTCCAGCGTTGAGCCCGATGGCAAGCCGACCTTCCTCCAGTCCGGCATTCCGACTACCGGCATGCTGGGGGATGAAGAGTCCTACGAACCCAGAATCTACTTTGGCGAGCAATCTCCCGAATACTCCATCGTTGGCGCGCCCGAAGGGGCCAGTCCCACTGAGATCGACCGTCCGCAGAGCGAAGAGTCCGAAACAGAGTCCCGGAACACCTTCGAAGGCAATGGCGGCCCCAGCGTGGGCAATGCCTTCAACCGTCTTGTCTATGCGCTGAAATTCCAGTCCACAGACCTGATGCTCTCCGACCAGGTGAATTCCGAATCCCAGATCCTCTACGACCGGGATCCGCGGGAACGGGTGGAGAAGGTTGCACCGTACCTGACGGTGGATGGAAACGTTTATCCGGCCGTGATCGACGGCCGGGTCAAGTGGATTGTTGACGGCTATACCACCAGCAAGCACTTCCCGTACTCGACTCCGCAACAGCTCCAGTCTGCGACAGCGGATTCTTCGACCGCAGGCGGCCAAAGCGTGGCTCTGCCGCCCGAAGAGGTCAACTACATCCGCAACGCCGTCAAGGCCACGGTCGATGCTTACGACGGTTCCGTGGACCTGTACGCCTGGGATGATCAGGATCCAATCCTTCAGGCCTGGCAGAAGGTGTTCCCGACGACGCTCAAGCCGTTCAGCGAAATGTCCGCCGGCCTGATGGACCACGTGCGCTACCCGGAGGACCTCTTCAAGGTCCAGCGTGAACTCCTGGCCCGTTACCATGTGACGGATGTCGATAAGTTCTACACCAACAGCGACGCCTGGGCAGTGCCTACGGATCCGACGTTGGGCGCGAATTCAGACGTCAAACAGCCTCCGTTCTACTTGTCGCTGAAGATGCCCGAACAGGAAAATGCGGCCTTCTCCTTGACGACGCCGTTCATTCCATTCGTCCCTGCCGGTGAGGAAGCGCGAAACGTGCTCTATGGCTTCCTCGCAGCCGAGGGCGACGCCGGAACCGGTGAGGACGGCGTCAAGAGCGAGGAATACGGCACCCTGAGGCTGCTTGATATTCCACGATCATTGTCGGTTCCCGCACCGGGCCAGGCGCAGAACCTGTTCAACTCGGACACCGCGGTATCGACAGAACTGAACCTGCTGCAGCAGGGCGCTACCGAAGTGCTCAAGGGCAACCTGCTCAGCCTGCCTGTTGGCGGCGGCATGCTGTACGTCCAGCCGGTGTATGTCCAGTCCTCGGGTAGCTCGGCTTACCCGACGCTCCGTCGCGTACTTGTCAGCTTCGGTGAAGTGGTCGGCTTCGCTCCGACCTTGGACGAAGCACTTGACCAGGTCTTCGGCGGTGACTCCGGTGCCACGACCGGCGACGCCGGGAACGTCGGCGAGACACCGGACGATCCGGCTGCGCCGCCTGCAGAAGGTGGCGGCGGCAACGCGGAGGCTGATCTGCGGGCGGCACTCGAAGCGGCGAACGCCGCGATCCGTGAGGGCGAGGCGGCTCTGGCAGAAGGCGACTTCGCGGCCTACGGTGCAGCTCAGGAGAAGCTGAACCGGGCATTGCAGGACGCGCTCGAAGCTGAAGGCATTGTCTCGGGTGAGGCTCCCGCCGAGGGCGGCGAAGAGGCTCCGGCGGAAACGCCGGCCCCGGCACCCGAGGGCTGAGCCAGCCGATTTGCGTAGCAACCCCGCGGCCGGTAGAGTAAAGACCGCGCCGCGGGGTGGAGCAGTTCGGTAGCTCGCTGGGCTCATAACCCAGAGGTCAGAGGTTCAAATCCTCTCCCCGCAACAAAGAAAAGGTCCCGATCGGAACATCCGGTCGGGACCTTTTGGATTAAGACCTAAGCTTAGTTTCCCACGCTAGCGGGAAGCCGCCCATACGTGGCTGTGGCGCATCCTTCACACCACAGCCACGTGCAGGAACGGCCGCTGTGAGGCCGCCGCTGGCTGATTACTGGCCGGACTCGATGGAGGCAGAGCTGGAGCCGGATTTCAGGGCAGCCAAGCGTGCTTCGATCTCGGTTTGCTCTCCGAGGTCCTCGAGGCTCTCAAACTGTGCATCCAGGCTGGACGAAGCCAGTTCCTGAGCGCCGCGGACCCGCGCCTCTTCCCGCCGGACCTTTTCCTCGAACCGTCCTACTTCGCTGGTCGGATCCATGATGTCGATGCTCTTGAGGGCGTCGTGTACCTGGGTCTGGGCCTCGGCCGTACGGGCGCGCGCGACGAGTTCGTTGCGCTTGTTTTGCAGCTCGGTCAGCTTGCCCTTCATCTGGTTGAGTCCGGTCTTGAGCTTTTCGACAACCTCGTTCTGGGAGGCGATGGTGGGCTCGACACCCTTAGCCTCGTTCTCTGCACTGATCTGGCGCTGGATGGCGACCTTAGCGAGATTGTCGAACTTTTCCGCATCGGCGGGATTGCCCGCGGCACGGTACTCGTCGGCCTTTCGGCTGGCAGCCAAGGCCTTGTTGCCCCAGCTGCGCGCGTTCTCCATGTCTTCGTTGTGATCGTCCTGAAGCATGCGCAGGTTCCCGATGGTCTGGGCGACGGCGCTCTCGGCCTCGGCAATGTTGTTCGAGTAGTCGCGGACCATCTGGTCCAGCATCTTCTGGGGGTCTTCGGCCTGATCCAGAACTGCGTTGATGTTCGCCTTCGCCAGCTGTGCGATACGGCCAAAGATTGACTGCTTAACCACTGTGATACCTTTCATCCTGCTATCTGATTCTTGACTACAGCCCCTTGGGCTGCCCGGTTTCTTATCCAGTTAGAAGTTGCCGCCGGCACCTCCACCGTCGCCAAAACCGCCGCCGCCGAAGCCGCCGAAGCCGCCGCCGCCGAAGATGTCACCACCGCCACCGCCACCGCCGCCGAAGCCACCGTGGCCGCCGTGGCCGCCATGCAGAATGGAGTCGATCAGGATTCCACCAAGGATGGCACCGCCGAGGCCTCCGCCGCGGCCACCAAACATTCCGCCGCCGCCGAAGCCTCCCATACCACCCATGCCGCCAAAACCATCAACATCCTGCTGTGCCATCTGGCTGGCCTGCTGTGCTAGCGCATTTGCCTGCTGGGCATAGTTGAGGGCCTGTTCGGGATCTGATTCGGCGATCTGCAGAGCATAGGCAAGGTTGCGTTCGGCTTCAGCTAACCGGGTCCGGGCTTCACTGCCGACGCCGCCGCGGCGGGCCTGGATATAGTCCGAGGTTCCCGAGATCTGCGCCTGGGCCGACATGATGGTGTGCTGGAGCGACTCGCGTGCCCGGCGGGCACGTTCCTGGGCATCGCGGATGCCGGTCAAGGACCGGTCCAGCGAGTTCGCCGAATCGAGGCGCTGGACAATGCTGATGGGATCGATCCGGCCGCCGGCGATTTCACGTTGGATGCCTTCCAGCGCGGTTTCGACTTCGGCCACCGGCCCTGCGAGTTCCGGATGGTGTCCGTTGGCGATGAGGGCACGCGCATGGGCAAGATCCTGGGCGGTGTCCGAAATGGCACTTTCCATGGCCGACCTCGCGCCGTCCAGGTCCTTGGACGTTTTGCCGATGGCATCGAGGAGGACATTGGCTTGGTAGACGCTTTCTTCGGCCGCCCGGACGGCGACAACCGCGGCGCTGCGGTCTCCGGCGTCGAGCTTCTCCTGCGCGGTGGCCGCAGCATTGTCCACAAAATCGAGCCGTTCCTGCGCCTGATCGATATTGTCGCGGACCTGCTCAAGTGCGGAATCTGCGTACCGTTCACGGAGCCGGTCAAGGTCGGCGCGGCCAGCATCCAACCTTTTGCGTGCAACCTCGGCAGCTTCACGGGCGCTGGCCAAGGCTCCGGGGGCGTTCTTTTCCAATTCCCGTAGTGCGTCGAAATCTTCCTTGTGTTCCTGAAGCGACGCGCTAACCGCTTCGCAGCGTCGGATGATGTCACCAAGCCAGGCCCGCTGCTGTTCCTCGGTATCCGGAATGTGGTCATCGAGCTGCTGCTGGAGTTTGAAGGACTCCATCATGTGCGTTTTGGCCGCGGTGATGTCATCGCGGAAAGGCTTGACAGCTGTCTCGCCGTATTGGGCCATGGCAAAGCCGACTTCCTGCTCGCTGGACCGGATGGCGTCATCGGCGGCAATCAGCAGGCTGCCGGCCTTCCTGCGCAGATCCTCGACGCTCATCGCGTCATGCGGATCAATAGGCTTGCCATCCGGTCCACGCTGGATCTGTGGCTCGCCGCGGCCGGCCCCCTTGCGCCGCTTGGATTTCACATACAGATAGGTGCCGACGCCACCTGCAGCGACGACGCCGCCCATCAAGAGCACCGGCGCCAGTGACCCGCCGCCGGAGGAGGAGTTCACGTCTCCGCTGCCGCCGGAGGCCACATCCGCGATGGCCTCTGCCGCCAGCACGCCTGCTTCCGCCCATTCATCCTGGGCGAGCGCGGGGCTGAGTGACTGGAAGATCTGCTGGTCACTGGCTGCGACAGGACTTCCTTCCGCAGACTGGAAGTGGGCCTCGCGTGAAACGACCGCGACAGCGAGCATGCTGTCCGAGCTCCCAAGCTCCTTTTGCTGCGCGGTCTCCACCAGCCACTCGCTCGCATCGGAAGGGTTCTCGAATTCATCCACGTAGACGACGTACAGCCCGAGGCCATGTTCTTCACGCAGGTTGCTGACGGCTTCCTCCACTTCGGCCTGTTCGGCACCGAGGACGCCTGCCTTGTCAATCACAAACTCGCCGGGCGGAATCTCCACCGGTGGTTCGGCGTTGGCCGCGGCCGGAGCCATGAAGACCGCCGAGAGCCCAACAGCGGCCCCCAAACGAGTGAGCAGTGATCGCATGTAGAACCCTTCAGTATCGTCCGGAAGCCCGGTTGATATCGTGGCGGATACCGGAGCGCACCGTTGATCCGCCCCGATTTTGATTCTATGGGCCGGTAGTGGGAGCGTCCACCCGAATCGACTGTCCCAAGAGCGGGTACGCCGGAAGCGCAATGTTCTGCTGATAGCACGTCGGCACGCCAGCCGGAGCGGCACCGATCTTGCCCGGTATTCGGCGTATTCCCAGTTTTCTTCCAGCGAATATCCGCCCCGGTGTCAGATTGAGAAGGCATAGTGGTAACAGTCCAAGGAAAGGGAAACTATGACTGAGCAAAACCAGGATCCGGAGGCCACCTTCCGGCGCCAGGCCCCGCCGCCGCCGGCGAAACCACCGGCAGGAGCGGACAACGCTAATTACCGCACTCCAGGTGGCGAATCGGATACGGGCGAGCCGGCCGGTTCTGAGCAGAATCCGCGTACTCAGTCAATTCCCCAGTCATCGCAGCCGACCGAGCCGCTTACAGGCTGGCACCGGCCGGATGGCTCCGAACATGCCCGCCCGGAGATGCTCGGCGAAACCAGCAACGAGGACTCCGCAGGCAAGACATGGACCGGCGCAGCTTCACAGCAAACCGGATACAGCGATGCCAGCCCCTATGGCCAGCAGAACCCCTATGGGCAGCAGAGCTCCTACGGACAGCAGCCTCCCTACGGAGGACACAATCCCTACGGGCAGCATGGCTCCGTCCCCTATTACGCGTCGGATGCGTCTACGGGCACCCAAGCGCCCAAGCGAGCCGGCAAGAAGCGCTTCGGAAGCGGCACACTGGTAGCCGGCATGCTCCTTGCCGGGCTCGCAGGCGGCGGAGTCGCGGTGGGAGCGCAGTCGCTGGCGGGTGACATCCCGCCGTCGTCGGTTGCCTCCGGTTCAGCGGAGCAGCTGATCGTTAACAACACCGACTCGGTCAACGAAATCACTGCTGCCGCGGCCAAGGCATCCCCGAGCGTCGTGACGATTTCCGTAGCCTCGGGAAATTCGGGCGGCTCAGGTTCGGGCATCATCCTCGATAAGGAAGGCCACATTCTCACCAACACGCACGTGGTTACTTTGGGCGGGCAGGCTGCGGACCCGAACGTGGAGGTCCGCACCAGCGACGGCAAGGTCCACCGGGCCAGCATAGTGGGAACGGACCCGCTGTCGGATCTGGCCGTGATCAAGATCGACGCGCAAGGTCTGACGCCTGCTTCCTTCGCCGACTCAAGCGAGCTCAACGTTGGGGACACCGCCATCGCCATCGGGGCGCCCCTCGGCCTGAGCGGGACAGTGACGGACGGCATCATCTCGACGCTGAGCCGGACCATCAGCGTGTCTTCCTCGGAAGTGCCCGAGGAACCCCAAGAAGAGGAAGCGCCCAATCCCGGCGACCAGTGGAACTTCCAGTTCCCCGAGGATTCCGGCAACCAGTCCTCCGGTCAGGGCAGCATCTACCTCAATGTCATCCAGACAGACGCAGCCATTAACCACGGCAATTCGGGCGGCGCCCTCGTGAACACCAACGGGGAAGTCATCGGCGTAAATGTTGCGATCGCATCCGCCAGCCAGGACAGCGGGAGCATCGGTGTAGGTTTCGCCATCCCCAGCAGCTATGCCGAGCGGATCGCCCAGGACCTGATCGCCGACGGCAAAGCGACGCACGGCTATCTAGGCGTCACCGTCACGGCCAAGGCTGCTGAGGCTTCAAGTGGGGGCACCCAGTTCTCCGTCGGGGCTGAGGTCGCCGGCGTCAGCGGGGGGTCGCCTGCAGAGAAGGCCGGACTGCGCGAAGGAGATGTCATCACCGCGGTCGGGGAACGGGTCATCGAGGACAGCCTCTCACTGACGGCGGCCATTCGTGAGCAGCCCGTGGGTGACACCGTAACGCTGAAAGTCCTGCGCGGGGGCGAAGAGCAGAGCATCGATGTAACAGTGGGCGAGAACCCGGAAAGCTGAATCGGCCTTTAGCAAAGAACCAGACCGGCTGCGGAACCTCCATAGGGTTCCGCGGCCGGTTCTTTTTGCGTCCTTTCCGAGCTGCGGCTGTTGGGGGCCTCAAGCCCCGGATGCGGCCGGTATGGTTAGCTAAGCTGTACCGGCCGAGCCCTGCGCGACCGCAGGCAGCCGCGGAAAGCCGCAAGCGGAAGGGTTAAGAAAACACATGCCAGCATTGCCTACGGAAGCCGAGGGGTCAGCCACCGCGCCTGAGCGGGTCCTGGTCTTCGCGGCTCATCCTGACGACCTGGATTTCGGTGCCGCCGGAACCATCGCACGCTGGACCGCCGGCGGCACGCAGGTGAGCTATTGCATCATGACCGACGGAGATGCCGGGGGATTCGACGCGGCCCACCGTCCGGAAATCGTGGCGATGCGCGCGGCTGAACAGGCCGAGGCAGCACGGATTTGCGGCGTGACGGACCTGCATTTCCTCCACCAGCGGGACGGTTTTCTGGAGCCGAGCTATGAGGTTGTCGGCATGGTGGTGGAATTGATGCGGAAAATCCGTCCGGATATTGTGCTCGCCATGCACCCGGAACGGGCGTGGGACCGGATCCAGAAGAGCCATCCGGATCATTTGGCCTGCGGTGAGGCGGTTACCCGTGCGGTCTATCCCGCGGTGGAGAATCCGTTTGCTTATCCGGAACTTGCCGAAGCCGGCCTGCCCGCCTACAAAGTCCCGTATCTATGGTTCTTCGGCGGGCCGGCCGAGCGGGAGAACCATTTTGTCGATATCACCGAGTTTGTCGACACCAAGGTGCAAGCAATCCGGATCCATGCTAGCCAGCACCCGGACGTGGAGCGGATGGATGCAAGGGTCCGCTCGATGTTGCGTACCAACGCGCGCCGTGGCGGTCTGGAGGAAGGCCGCAGTGCCGAGGCCTTCCATGTAATTGGCATCAACACTCCAGCCACGATCGCCGGTTTCTAGCGAACCGAGGGCCCTTGCCAGGCAACATGCGGCGAGGGCCCTCGTGCGGCTACTGGTCCAGCGGGACGGACAGGGTGAACGGGGGCGTCGGCGACTGCGCGCCGCCGCGGGCCTCCAAGGTCAAGGCAACCTCACTGAAACCGATCACATTTTCGATGATCACAGGTTCCTCGCCGGAGATGTTTTCGCTGCTGAGCGCTCCCACTGATTGCGGTGCCGACCCGTTCGCCGGGATTTTCCAGAGCTGGTATATCTGGCCGTCGCCGGCGGCAGACAGGCTCCGGAAGGTCAGGACGGCGGCGTTCCTGTCGGTGGAGACTGCAACGTCGGCACTGGCGCCGTCGTTGCCTTCCACGCTGGCGGTGGCTACGTCCGACGCATCGAGTACATCCTGCTCGGCGGAGCGGCCCAGAGTTTGTACGGCGGCAATAGCTCCGATAATCAAAACAACGACGGCGACAGCTACCAGGATCCACTTGGTCGCGGCCGGCATCGGCCTGCGCGCTGGAATATCGTCTTCTGCCGTGAGCTGGTCTGCGTGCAGCACCGACGGGTCCTCGGAAGCGCCGGTATCCGATGCGTTCTGCTCGGGTTCGTAGTCAGGCTCGTAATCCGGGGTAGATGAAGAAGCCTTGTCGTCTCGGGGCAGTGGCGTTTCCATAAGTCCTTAGCATAGTGCCGCGGCCTTCAGAAGGGCGGCGGGGTGAATGGGGATGAAGTTCTAGAGTTGTGCGCCGGCGAAACCGTGCTGCCGCCAGGCCTCATAGATGGCGATGGACGCCGAGTTTGCGAGGTTCAACGAGCGCAGGGACGGCCGCATGGGCAGGCGCAGGCGGGCGGTGACGTGGGGATCGTGCTTGACATCCTCGGGCAGCCCCACCGATTCGGGGCCGAAAAGCAGCACGTCGCCGGGAGCGTAGGCGATCTCCGTGTAGGCCTGTTCACCGTCGGACGTGAACGCGTAGACACGTTCGGGCTGCAGAGCGTCCCAGGCTGCCTGCAGCGACTTGTGAACATGGACCACCGCCAGATCATGGTAATCCAGTCCGGCACGGCGAAGCTTGGCGTCATCGAAGGAGAAGCCGAGCGGTTCCACCAGATGCAGTTCGGCGCCGGTAATCGCGGCCAGGCGGATGGCGTTTCCCGTGTTGCCCGGGATTTCAGGGGTATAGAAGAGAATGCGGAACACGCTCTCCATCCTATGCACGCCGCGGCGTCAAGGGTTATTTGTGCATGCCGGAGAGCAGCCGTCCCAGCGAGGGGACATGCACGGTATTGGGAGCGGGGCCGCTGCCCAGGAAATTTTTCAGCTCGCGGATCAGCCGGGCGGCGTTCACTACATGGACCGGGGCATGCGAGTGGGGATCGTAGCCGCGCGCGTAGTCGACCACAGGTTCATGCAGGTTACCATCCGGCGAATGGATGACTGTCCACCCCTGCACATTCAGTTCTGGAAAGAGGTCTTGCATGCGCCGGACCGCGGGCACCAGCTGGGGCGGTTCGACAATACGACCGTCCTTACGCAGGGTGTAGCCGTCCCACCGGAAAATCCCTTTGGGCAGCAGCATGGAATCAATCAGGGCCAGCCGGTAGCCGGCCAGCAGGGCGTGGTCGATGAAACCGCGGCCGGCGGGGGAATGGAGGCCGTTGACAAGGCGGGCGGAGGGCATCTCGGGCAGGATCTGCTGGGACAGCAGCCGTACCGTCCGGGCTTCCCGCTGCAGCCGTGATGCCGCGCCGAAGACGCCGCGTTTGCGTGGTGCCCCGTGGATCTGCTGACCCGCCAGGGACGGCGGCACAAGGCTTGACGCCTCGGCCGAGTCATAGGACGGAACATAGACGGCCGGGTCTGCGACGGCCGGACGCCGTTCGCCGGGACGGCGATGAGGAGCAGTAGTGAAAGTGGAGCCGGCGGCAAAGGCCTCTTCACTGTCCGTGGGTGGATTAGGGACCGACGCCGTCCCATAAGACCGGTCGTACCGGGCCCGGGCCTGTGGGTTGCTGAGCACTTCGTAGGCGAGGGTCACCTGGCGGAACGCTGAGGGGTCGCCGCCGTGGTCCGGATGGGTGGCACGCGCGGCCCGGCGGTATGCCGCCTTGATCTGCTGTGCGGTGGCATTGGCAGGCAGCCCCAAGGTCTCATAGTGGGATGGGGGAGTCACCTGCCGCCTTTCCTGTAGCCGACCGAAACGGCCGGTATTTCGAACGCAAGTCTAGCGCTGCCTGCGCCCGTTCTTCCGTCGGGATTTCAACGAACCGGAGACGGGCGGGGTTCCGGGTGCCGTTGGCTGCTCCGGCAGCGACTCAGCGCTGGGTAGCCGGAGCCATCGAGACGTAGCGCAGCAGCAGCATCGAGTCCGATTCGAGGATATGGGCCAGCGTCATGGCCTGCGGTGCGTGGTCGGCTACATGATCGGCCACCCGTTTGCCGGTTCCCCCGGCCAGGATGGGACTCATGGTCAGGCACAGTTCGTCGACCAGTCCGGCGGCTTCGAAGGAGCCAAGGAGGGTCGGCCCGCCCTCGCTGTGGATCTGGGTCAGGCCCCTGGAGGTCAGGATCTCAACGATCCTGGCCGGTTCCACCCACTGGTCCCCGGCATCGACGACCTCCGCAACCTCTTCCAGTGCGCGCCGGCGGCCGGCATCGGCCCTGGCGGTGGTGAGCAGCAGCGGACGGACCGGTGCCTGGACAAACAGTTCGCTGTCCGGGTCCAGATTCAGGGAACCGGAAACGACGGCGAACGCAGGGCGGGCCGGCATGCCGTGTTCTATCCGCCACTGCCGGCTCTCGGCCGAGAGCAGTTCTCCGCCGTATCCCTCGGCGCGGATGGTGCCGGCTCCGATGAGGATGACATCGGCAAGCCTGCGCAGCAGCGAGAAAACGTGCTGGTCCACCTCGTTGCCCAGGGGGCCGGATCTGCCCTCGTGGGTGGCGGCGCCGTCGAGGCTGGAGACAAAATTGAAGCGCACCCAGGGCCCGGTGCGCGGCAGTTCGCCGTACCACTGAAGCAACTGCTCGTCGGTGGCGTCAGCGGCCGGCTCCGGAAAGATCCGGTTGATGGCGGCAAGCCGTGCAGCAGTCCTGGGCACCGAGCCGTCCGTCATAAATTCTTCCCTTCGGTCACGGCTGCGCCGGCTCGTTGAACTCGCCCATGTTGTGTTTCAGATATGCCGGCTCGCGCCAGCCCAGCGCCGCTTCAGTAAAGCGCACGGCCGACTTGGCTTCGGGGACGTTATGCATCCGGACGATTCTGGCCCCGTTCATAATGCAGATGACGGCGGCAGCGAGGGATCCGGATAAGCGGTCCTGCTTGGGCTGGTCCAGCGTCTCGCCGATGAAGTCCTTGTTCGACACGGCGGCCAGCGCAGGGAAACCGAGCGCGGCTATTTCCTGGAAACGGCGGGTGATCTCCAGCGAGTGCAGGGTGTTCTTGTTCAGGTCATGGCCCGGGTCGATGACGATTTTCCCGGGGGCGATGCCCAGCTCCACGGCCAGATCCACTTTGCGCCGCAGGAAGTCGGTAATTTCGCTGACAACGTCGTTGTACTGGGGACGCGGATAGACGGTACGCGGTGCCGCCAGCGAATGCGTGATGACCAGATGGGCGCCGCCGGCGGCCACGGCGGCGGCGAGGTCTTTGTTCTGCAGTCCGGTGGTGTCGTTGATAACGTTGGCGCCAGCCTTAATGCTCGCCTCTGCGACCTCGGGCAGAAAAGTGTCGGCCGAAATGATGACGTTGGACTTTGCGCGGACAGCCTGAATGACCGGCACGATCCGCTCGGCCTCTTCGGCTGCGCTCAAAGCCGGCCCCGGCGCAAACGGTACGCCACCGATATCGACCCAGTCGGCGCCATCGTCAACTGCCTGCAGACACGCGTCCACCGCTGTCTCCAGCGCAAACGTCCGGCCGCCGTCGTAAAAGGAATCGGGCGTGCGGTTGATGATGGCCATCAGCGCTACCTGGCTGTTGAAATCGATCTTCCGGTCACCGAAGGTATGGACCGGATGGTCGAGGGTCGGCAGGTAAATGCCGGGTAGCGCAGTCTCCGTCACAGGCTCTTCAGCTCCTTGGCAGCGTTGGATAGGTCCACCGCTTCAACGGGGCGGCCGGAGCGGATCAGGTCCTGGATGTCGTCCTGCACATCCCAGACATTTACATTCATACCAGCCACCACGCGTCCTTCCCGCAACCAGAACGCAATGAACTCCAAAGCGTCCAGGTCGCCGCGGATGACCGGTTCGGCCGTGGCCCAGGGGAAGTAGCCGGAATACTCCATGCCGATATCGAACTGGTCCGTGTAGAAGTAGGGAATGTCGTCGTTGACCGCATCCTGGCCCAGCATCACCCGCGCCGCCGTCTTGCCCTGGGCGATCGCGTTGGCCCAGTGTTCGCTGCGCAGCGGGCGGCCGAGTGCCGGATGATAGGCGTTGGCGACATCTCCGGCGGCGAACACGTCCGCTGCGGAAGTGCGCAGGCTTTGGTCCGTATCGATTCCGTTGGTCACGGCCAGCCCGGCCGCCTTGGCCAGGGCGGTGTTCGGGACGGCTCCGATGGCAACGAGCACCAGGTCCGCGGGTAGGCGCTCGCCGCCCTCAAGGACCACTTCCTCAACCCTGTTCTCCCTACCGGTGAACTCCAGCGGCGTCATGCCGGTACGGATGACAACGCCTTCCCGCCGGTGCCGGTCCGCGAACTGGTTGCCGATGAGAGTGCCCAATGCATGGCCCAGCGGCACATCCTCGGGCCCGACGAGCGTTACGTCGTTGCCCAGCTGCCGGGCCGTGGCGCCGACTTCCATGCCGATCCACCCAAGTCCGATGACCACGAGCTTTTTGCCGCCTCCGGCCAGCGCGGAGTGGAGCGCGCTGCTCTCTTCGAGGGAGCGCAGGTAATGAATGCCCTGCAGATCCGCGCCGGGGATATCCAGCCTCCGGGATGAAGCGCCGGTAGCAAGCAGCAACTGTCCGTAGCCAAGCTTCGTGCCGTCGGCCAGAGTCACGGAATGGCCGGGCGGATCGAGGAACTCCACTGATGTCTGCTGCCGCAGATCAACCTTGTTCTCCGCGTACCAGCCGGGGTCCTTGACCAGGGCAGCGGCAGCGTCCTCGCTCCCGGCCAGGTAGGCCTTGGACAGCGGCGGCCGGATGTACGGCTCGTGGGGCTCTGCGCCGACCAGCGTGATATCGCCGGTGAAGCCTTCGCTGCGCAGGGTTTCGGCAGCTGTGGCGCCGGCGAGGCCCGCACCCGCAATAACGATTGATGTGGTCCCCATGATGGCGCTCCTTGACTGCATGGCGTGCGGTGCTGGCTGCGGATTGCTTCTGCTCTAAAACGGGTATTTATGACTTTAGAAAGGGTGCTGATGGAAGTCAATGGAGTGGATTTTCGTGAACTCTTCGTGCGACCGGTAGAATTCTGGTGTGCCCGTGTATCTAGACCACGCGGCGACCACGCCCATTTCGGCGCAGGCCCTGGCCGCACTCACCACTGAACTCAGCCGCAGCGGCAATCCTTCCTCGCTGCACGGCTCCGGCCGCCGTGCCCGAAGGGTGGTCGAAGATGCCCGCGAATCCCTGGCCGGGGCCGCTGGAGCACATCCGAGCGAGATCATCTTCACCTCCGGCGGCACCGAAGCGGACAATCTGGCAGTCAAGGGCCTCTACTGGGCACGGCACGACGCTGACCCCGGCCGCCGGAAGATCATCTGCTCCCCGGTGGAGCACCACGCAGTGCTGGATACTGTTGAATGGCTGGCCGCCCATGAGGGCGCTGAAATCGTGTGGCTGCCGGTCGACGCATACGGTGTCGTTTCGCTTCGTGCCCTGCAGGCTGAGCTCGACGCCGACGCCTCCTCCGTGGCGCTGGTTACGGTCATGTGGGCCAACAACGAGGTGGGATCGGTCCAGCCCATCGCCGAAATTGTCGAGGCGGCGCACACCCACGGGATCCCTGTCCATTCCGACGCCGTCCAGGCCTTCGGCTCCCTGCCGGTCTCCTTTAAGGAATCCGGCTTGGATACGATGGCGATCAGCGGACACAAGATCGGCGGACCGGTGGGTGTCGGCGCGCTGCTGGTGGGGCGCAGCGTCAAGCTGACGCCGGTCCAGCACGGCGGCGGGCAGGAACGGGACATCCGCTCCGGCACCTTGGATACGCCGGCCATTGCTGCCTTTGCCGCCGCGGCGGAGGCAGCGGTCGGGAATCTTGCCGAAGAAAGCGAACGTTTGGCGAGGTTGCGCGAGAAGCTCATCGCCGGCGTCGTTAGTGCAATTCCTGAGGCGGTGCTGCGCGGCACGCCGGATCCGCAGCTGGCGGGAAGGCGGCTGCCAGGCAATGCGCATTTCACCTTCCCCGGCTGCGAAGGCGACTCCCTGCTGTTCCTGCTGGATCTGGCTGGGGTGGAGTCCTCGACCGGTTCCGCCTGCACCGCCGGCGTGCCGCGGCCCTCGCACGTGCTGCTGGCCATGGGGCTGGGCGAAGACGAAGCGCGCGGCGCCCAACGGTTTAGCCTCGGGCATACATCGACCGCCGAAGACGTTGAGGCATTGTTGAAGGTGTTGCCGGACGCCTACGCGCGGGCCAAAAAAGCCGGCATGGCCGGGCACATGTCCAGCATCGTCACGGCCGGCACCGAGCGCTGGCAATAGCAGCCAGCCGTCAGAGTCTTCGGTCCGGCGTGGACCGCTGCATTTGAACACAACACATAAGGATTTTTCATGAAGGTATTGGCAGCGATGAGCGGCGGGGTTGACTCCGCCGTGGCAGCAGCGCGCGCGGTGGAAGCCGGACACGATGTGGTCGGCGTCCATCTGGCACTGTCCCGCATGCCCGGCACGCTGCGCACCGGCAGCCGCGGCTGCTGCACTATCGAGGATTCCCGCGACGCTTGGCGGGCCTGCGACATCCTGGGCATACCGTACTACGTCTGGGACTTCTCCGAGCGGTTCAAGGAAGACGTGGTGGATGACTTCATCGCCGAGTATGCCGCCGGCCGCACCCCGAACCCCTGCATGCGCTGCAACGAGCGGATCAAGTTTGCCGCGCTGCTGGAGAAGGCGCTCGCGCTGGGGTTCGACGCCGTGTGCACGGGGCACTACGCCAAGGTGATCGAGGATGCGGACGGCAACCGGGAGCTGCACCGGGCCGCCGACTGGGCCAAGGACCAGTCCTACGTGCTCGGGGTGCTCACCCACGAGCAGCTCAAACATTCCATGTTTCCGCTGGCCGAGACCCCGTCCAAGGCCGAGGTCAGGGCGGAGGCCGAGAGGCGCGGACTTTCCGTGGCCAACAAGCCGGACAGCCACGACATCTGCTTTATTTCCGACGGCGATACGCGCGGCTGGCTGGCCGAGAAGATCGAGATGGAAACCGGACAGATCGTGGACCAGACCGGCGAAGTGGTTGGAGAGCACGACGGCGCCAACGCCTTCACGGTGGGCCAGCGCCGCGGCCTGAAATTGGGCCGCCCGGCAGCGGACGGCAAGCCCCGCTTCGTGCTGGAGATCCGGCCCAAGGAAAACAAGGTTGTAGTTGGCCCCGAAGCGCTGCTGGCCGTGGACCAGATGCGCGGTATCAAGGTCTCCTGGGCCGGCGTCCCCATCGCCGAGGTCGAGTCGCAGACCGAGTTCGACTGCATGGTCCAGGTGCGCGCCCATGGCGACCCGGTTGCGGCCCGGGCACAGGTGCAGCCAGCTGACGACGGTCGGCCGGAGCTGGTGGTAACGCTGGTGGAGCCGATGCGCGGCGTGGCGCCCGGGCAGACCATGGTGCTGTACCAGGGCACCCGCGTGCTGGGGCAGGCCACCATCGATTCGGCACGTTCACTCAGCTGGGATCCGGCACAGGTTTCCTAAGCTCTAGGCTGGCGTCATGGCTGCGGGCTGGAGACCCGCTCTTCGGGGTGTATTCGTACTGATGATGTTCACGCCGGCGGTCGCCATGCGTCCGCCGGGCTGATGTTCGTCTTCGTCATGGCGGACTTGCCGGCCAGGTCCGCCCGGCGGCTTCATACTGAGTCCAGAGGACGCAAAGCCCGACGGCGAAACCCTAGACTGGACGCATGACTGAACCACGCTTTGCTGAAGATTTCGATCCGTCGGCCAGCTCCTTGTCCGGAGAGGTTGCCCCTGAGATCATGGCGGAGCTGTTGTCAGTGCGGGGCAGTATCGACAACATCGATGCGACGCTCGTGTATCTCCTGGCGGAGCGGTTCAAGGCCACGCAGCGGGTGGGATACCTCAAAGCACGTTACAAGCTGCCGGCGGCAGACCCTGACCGGGAGGCAGCCCAGATCACCAGGCTGCGGCGCCTGGCAGAGGAAGCGCACCTCGACCCGGCATTTGCCGAAAAATTCCTGAACTTCATCATTTCCGAGGTCATCAGGCATCACCAGGCCATTTCCAACGAACACAATGGCAGTACCAGCCGCGATGCCGAACAGGACGAGTCCGCCGGAGTATGACCAGCCAACGAGAAGTACCTCCGGCAGCGCCGGACCATACTGTACTGTCCGTCAGCGCTACCGGGCTGGGCAGCTGGCCGGGCACCGATGCGGCGGAAGCGGTTCCGATTATCCGCGGCGAGCTGGGGGAGCCGAACCTACCGCATCTGGTGGAACTGCCGGACCGGGGCGTCGGCTCCGATCCGGTGGGCCGTACCGCTGCCATGCTGCTGGAACTGGCCGTAGATCTCCAGCCCCACGGCTGGCGGCTGGTTGACCGACCGGGGCTGGACCACCGCCGGGCGGTGTCTGCGCTGAGTACCGACGTGAACGTTCTGGCAGACGTTGCCGGCGCAGAAGAGAATCCCGGTTCACAGCTGAAGCTGCAGTGCCGCGGACCGCTCTCCATGGCGGCCAATCTGTATCTGCACAATGGCGAACGGGCTCTGCTGGACAGCGGCGCGCGCCGCGACATTGCCGAGTCCCTGGCCGCCGGCGTCGTCGAGCATCTGCAGCGGGTCCGCACGGCGGTGCCCGGCGCGGACATCATCGTCCAAGTGGACGAGCCCGAGATTGCGCTGGTCCTGGCCGGCGCGATTCCGACGGCCAGCGGTTACCGCACCCTGCGGGCTGTTCCCGAACACGAGGTGAGTATCCAGTGGCGCCAACTGGCGGACTCGCTGCACGCTGCCGGCGCCCGGCAAGTAGTCGTGGCGCTGCCGGTGGCGGATGCTCCGTTCGATCTGGTCCTGGACGGCGGCATGGACGGCGTCGCCGTTCCGCTTGAGGGTTTGACCACCGGCCAGTGGGAGGCACTGGCAGCAGCGGCCGAAGCGGACAAGGGCATTTGGCTGGGGGCGGTGCAGGCCGGCCGTCCCGTCCGGGAGCTTGCGCGCGTTACCGCCATCGTGGATTCCGTCCTGCGCCCGTGGCGGCAGCTCGGGCTCCCCGTGTCGAGGCTGCCCCAGCTTCGGCTCACCCCGTCAACCGGACTGGCCGCGCAGTCGCCTGAGGCGGCCCGCCGGATTCTGGCGAGGCTAAGCCAAAGCGCGGATGCGCTGAACCAGGTTGTCGCCGAAGGATAGATTAAACCGGACAGCTGCTCGGCACTAGGCGGACTGCCCCCGCGGACTGCCGCTCAACGGCTAGGAGCGCACCAGCCGGTAGGAGAACGATCCCTGGTACTCAAGTATGGTGCCCATCTGGCGTTGCAGTACCTTGGTGCGGATCCGGAAGCGGCCTTCGGAGCGGTCCCACCATTGCTCGGTGAAGGCCGCGGCTTCCAGCAGCATCGGCAGGCCCAGCCGGAACCGGCCGGCGCCAATGCTGGTGCGGCGGGAGACCAGCCGCATCCGTCCGTCGGCTCCGGCCGCGCAGGCCAGGTCGGTCCGCACGGCGCCGCTGCGACCCAGCACGTCTGTCAGTCCGGCCCGGTCCTCCCACACCGTCGTGTCCTGCATGGTCCGGCGGACGCCTTCGAAATCAATGGTCCGGACGGCGGTAAGGGCGGGCCTGCCGTCAGCGTCCGGATGGGCACGGTTTTCAATGCTGAACGGTACGTCCCGCTCGTATTCCGGGAAGAGCGCGTTGTCCCGGCCTGCCAGCCGCAGGAGCGGGCGGAGCGCCGGACGCGGACAGCCGGCGACGTCGAAAATCCCCGTGCCGAGACCAACGGCGTCACCGCCGGCAGCGGCCGGGCCGGAATCCGACGCCAGGCTGAAATACTCCTGCAGCTCGGGTTGCAGCAGGGCGAAGTCCTGGCCCATGGCCAGCTGGTAGACCGAAGCCATCCGGATCTCCTATAGCCGGCCGGCGGCTTTGAGCCGGATATACGTATCGGCCAGCTGGGGCGGCAGCTGGTGCGGATCCGCGTCCACCACCTCGGCCCCGAGCTGCTTGATCTGCTGGGTGATGGCCGCCCGGTCCAGGAGTGCGCGTTCCGCGGCGGCGGCCCGGAAAACATCGGTGGCGGTGCCGCGCTCAGCCCGCAGCTCATCCAGCAGCGGATCCCGGACGGAGGCGACCACCACCACATGCTTGGCAGTCAGCTGGGCCAGCATCGGCAGCAGGGATTCCTCGGCCGAGCCCGAATCCAGCGAAGTCAGCAGCACCACCAGGGAACGGTGGGAGGAGATATTGTGGACCTGTGCGGGGATCTGGGACCAGTCTGCTTCGATGAGCTCCGGCTCCACCGTGGCCATCGCATTGACCAACTGGTTGAGCAGGTTCCCTTTGGAGGCCGACCTGACCGTTGCGCGGGCCCTGCGGTCGAACGCGAGGAAATCCACGCGGTCCCCGCCCCGCTCGGCCAGAGCCGCCAGCAGCAGGGACGCTTCGATGCCGGTGTCCAGCCTGGGTTCGTTGTCGATCCTTGCCGCCGCGGTCCGCGAGGTGTCCAGCACGATTACCACTCGACGGTCGCGTTCCGGACGCCACGTGCGTACGACGACGGCCTGCCGCCTGGCGGTGGCACGCCAGTCGATCGAGCGGACGTCGTCGCCGCGGACATAGTCGCGCAGGGAATCGAACTCGGTCCCGGCACCTCTAATCTGGACGGCAGCCTTGCCGTCCAGCTCGCGCAGCTTGCGCAGTTTCGAGGGCAGATGCCGTTTGGCGTGGAAAGGCGGGAGCACCCGCAGCCGGGCGGGGGCCTGGACGGAGAGCTGTCGGGCGGCCAGGCCCAGCGGGCCCAGCGATCGCACGGCTACGTGGTGCGCCAGCAGATCGCCGCGCCGTTCGGGACGGAGCCGGACAGCAAGCAACCGCCGCTCGCCCGCTGGAATGCTGATCCGCTGGATCGGGTTAATGGCACCGGCGGAAGGCTGCCAGCCGTCCCGCAGGAGCGCTTTCAGCTTGCGGGTCCCGTGGTTCGTCAGCAGCAGTTCCGCGGTGCATTCTTCTGTCAGGCGGACGCTCGAGGGTATGCGGCGTTCCAGGCCGATCTTTCGCGGCGAGCCGGCCAAACCCAGGTCGGCTGCCAGCACCACGGCCAGAAACAGGCACCACCACAGGGCAGTCTGTCCCGTTGGGAACAGGATCAGCGGGAAGATGCCGGCCAGTGCCAGCAGGATAAAGCGTCCGGTCAGCGCCATTGGAGTCCCATCACATCAACGGGGAACCGGAACGGTGGCCAGGATGCTGTGCAGCACATCATCGACCTGGACGCCGTCCATCTGCGCTTCGGGGCGCAGTCCGACGCGGTGCCGCAGAGCCGGCAGGGTCAGGGCCTTCACGTCGTCCGGTGTGACGTAGCTGCGGCTTGAGAGCCACGCCCAGGCTTTGGCCGTGTTGAGCAAGGCGGTAGCGCCGCGCGGCGAGACCCCGAGCTGGAAGCTCGGCGCGGAACGGGTGGCGCGGGTGATGTCGACGATGTAGCCGAGCACCTCAGCGGAGATGCTGACGCGCGCGACGGCCGCCCGGGCCCGGGCCAGGTCCTCGACCGAGGCAACGGGCCGTACGCCGGCGGCCTGCAGATCACGGGGGTCGAAGCCCATGCTGTGGCGGCGGATGATCTCGATCTCGGCATCGCGGTCCGGCAGGTTCATCGTCATTTTCAGCAGGAAACGGTCCAGCTGGGCCTCGGGCAGCGGATAGGTGCCTTCGTACTCGATGGGGTTCTGCGTGGCGGCGACAATGAACGGTTCGGGCAGCTTCCGGGGCACGCCGTCCACCGACACCTGACGCTCTTCCATCGCCTCGAGGAGGGAAGCCTGGGTCTTCGGCGGCGTTCGGTTGATCTCGTCGGCCAGCAGGATGTTGGTGAAGACCGGGCCGTGGCGGAAGGTGAATTCGGCAGTGTGCGCGTCGTAAATGAGCGAGCCTGTTACGTCGCCGGGCATGAGGTCCGGGGTGAACTGCACGCGCTTGGTATCCAGGCTCAGCGCGGCGGACAAGGTGCGGATCAGCAGTGTCTTGGCCACACCCGGAACGCCCTCAAGCAACACATGGCCATGGGAGAGCAGGGCGATGAGCAGTCCGGTCACCGTGGCGTCCTGGCCGACCACCGCCTTGGCTACCTCGCTGCGAACATCCAGCAGCGCCTGGCGGAGGCGGTCGTCGGAGGTGCCGGGACCAGCCGGATCGGGCTGGGAGGCGGCCGGTCCATCTGCCGAGGCGGATCGCTGCGCCGCGGTGCCCGCCATGGAACCGGGGGCCTGCTGCGGATAGTCGCTCATTGGTCCAGGATCTCTTTCTCTAGGGATTGCAGGTTCTGTGCCCAGTCCACCAGCTGGGATTCGCTTTCGGGGATGTAGGTCCGCAGCAACCGGTCCAGCTCGGCGGGGGGTCGGTTGCTGTGCCGGGCCACGGCGTCGACGACGGCGGCCGCACTACTTCCGGAGCCCAGGCGCAGCTTCGCAGAAAGCCGGGTCAGGGTTGCCGCGCGCAGGTTGGCGGCTGCGCGCCGGATGGATTTGGAGTCCTGGTACAGCCGGGCGCGTCCGGCTGCGGTTTCCGCGGCGGGTACGACGACGGGCAGCGGCTCCTGGATCAGCTTGCCCAGGCGCCGTCCCTTCCACAGCATGGCCAGCGCACCCACGGCCAGCAGCCACAGCGTGACGGGGGCGACCCAGGCCGGCAACAGCGCCAGCGGGTTTTGCGGTTCCTCCGCAGCGGCGAGGTCCGACAGCGACGGCCGGTACCAGACGAGCCGGTCTGCACTGCCCAGGGTGTTCAGGGCCAGGGCGGCATTGCCCCGCTCGACAATCTGCTCATTGCTCAGGACATGGCCGGCGCCAAGCACTATCGTTCCGCCGTCCGCCGAAGTGACATAGGAAGCTGCCGGTTCGGCTCCGGTTTCGAACGTGAAGCACATGACGGGGCCCCGGTAGCCCAGGCCGCCGCGGCTGATGCTCCCGGCTGGCAGCGTCCCGGAATCCGGTCCGTCCGGCACCGGACTGCCCGCGCCGTCGTCGTTGGTCAGGCATTCCGCGGCCAACGGGCCGCCCTCCTCGGGAACCCGTCCAGCCGCACTGATCTCCGGCGCCAGTTCCTGCAGGTGCTGGAAGCCGGGCCGGACCAGGACCGTGCGGCCGCCATGGTCGGACAGCCGGGCCAGCTGCTCCGGTTCCAGGTAGTTGTTGGTGTCGTGGAACAGCAGGGTTCCGCCGTCATCCAGAGCGGCCAGCGTCTCGTCCAGCGAATCCGTGGAAATCACCTCAACGCCTTGCTGCCGAAGCACCTCGGCCACCGCCATGGCGCCATTGGGGGCAGGGTTGGCGGGGGAAAGGTCCTCGCGGTCGGCCGCTGGTGAGCGCAGCAGCTGGACGAGGACGGCAGCGATCAGCAGCACGCCCAGCAGCAGCCAGAAAGCCCACCGGCGAAGCCGCTGCCTCCCCAACGACCACGCTGTCTGCTCCTCGCCGCTGCCATCAATGTTGTCTGCCGATGCGCGCGTGGCCGTTGCCTGGCTCATCGCGGCACCGCCAGATCCGACGGTGCGCCCGGGCCCAACACAGGACTGGTTCCTGCGAGAGCGTTGCCCAGGCCGAGCACCGCGTTGTAGTCCTGCTCCGACGCCGGGACGTTGCCATAGCGCACGCCGTCGAACAGGGCTGCACTGCGCCGGACTTCGGCAGCGTGCCCGGGGAATGCCGGCGCGATGCTGGCAGCGGCTTCGTCGGCCGTCTGGCCGGGCTGGGGCTGCAGGATGACGCGTTCCTCCATTGCCCGGACCAACGCGCGGAATTCCTCGGCGACGGCCGTGTTCCACTCCTGCCTGGCCGCGGCAGCTGCTGCCCGCCGTCGGTGTTCGGCCGCGGTGAGCTGGACGGTGTCGTCGAAGACCTCGGCGGCGGCGCGCTTGCGGGCGTTCAGCCGCGGGCGGACCAACCAGATGGCGGCGCCGATGACTACCACTGCCGCCAGGACGATCAGTGCCGTCCCCAGGTTCGGGCTCACTCCCTCCAGGGACTCGATGAGATCGGTAAACCAATCGGTGATCGCCGTTAGTATCCGGTCGAGCAGTCCCGGCTTGGCCTCCTGGTACGGCTCCTTGGCCAGCTCACGGATGAGCAGTTCGCGCGCTTCGTCCTCTCCGGGCGCCACCGGAGGGACGGCGGCAGGAACCGGAGGCAGCGAAAAAACCGGCGGAACGGCCGAATAGCCCGCGCTCACGGCGCTCCGGGACTGCTCGGATACCCGGACGGGCCGGGTTGGCCCGGTTGGCTTGCCGGACCCGAATGACCCGCCGGGCCCGACGGCCCGAACGGTCCGGAGGCATCGAAGCTTGCGGCATCTCCGGCGACGGAGCCGAGGCCCGGGATGGTTCGGGTTTCGCGTCCCGCGGCCTGCTCATGTTCACGGAGCAGGACAACATCAAACCCCTCGCGGCGGATCCGCAGGTCGGTGTAGACCAGGGCGATGACCGCGGCCTGGAAGGCGTAGCCGATCGCGGAGAACAGCGAGGAAACCAGCATGGAGACCAGCGTCAAGGGACCCATCGCGGTGAGCATTGCTTCCGGATCGGACGGGTCTCCCATGGCCGGTCCGGCAATGCCGATCAGGAAGGAGATCGGCATGCTGATCACCGAGGTGATGACGCCGACAATGATGGTGCACAGCAGCACGATGCCGAAGGTCCGCCACCAGCTGCGGTTGGTCAGCTGCCAGGACCGGACGAAAGCACCAATGATGCCCTTGCGCTCCATAACGACGACGGCGGGTGCCAGCATCAGCTTGACGCCGATCCAGATACTCAGGAAGGTCAGGGCCAGAATGATCCCGACGATGATCCATACCGAGGTCACGCCGAGCTGGTCGGCGAGGAAGAATGAGCCGGCAATGACTGCCACCAGCGCGACCACGGTCAGGACCAGATACAACAGGCCCATGCCGATGAGAGCCCAGACCCGTCCTCGCGCCAGTGACCACATCAGGCCGAAGCTCGTTTTCTGGTTGACGGTAGCGCGGGCCGTCGGAATGGCCAGCAGGCCTTGCAGCAGCAGGATTCCGACGCTGGAGAGCAGCCCCAGTACCAACGAGGAGGTCGCCAGGGACAGCACCAGGGCGATGGCCGATTCGTCCGATAGCTCTTCATTGGTCATGACCTGGAGCCCGCCCAGCAGGGAAATGATCAGGCTGCCGGCGATCCAGGCCAGGACGCTGATGCCGATCTGGAACAGGACGGCCGTGCCGAAGACAGCGGCCGCGTTCTTGCGGGCCGCCTGGAAGGCGCCGTCCAGGATCTCGCCCACGCCGAGGGGGCGCAGCGGAATGACGCCCGGCTTCGGCGGAGCAACATAGCCGTTGTAACCACCATACGGATTCGGCGGAGTCTGCCACCCGGCGGGCTGCCCATAAGGCGGCGGACCGCCCTCACCGTAAGGACTCTGCTGGCCCCACTGCGGCTGTTGGCCCCACTGCGGCTGGCCGGGCTGGCCCTGTCCCCACGAGTTGGGCTGGCCCTGTCCCCACGAGTTGGGCTGGCCCTGTCCCCACGAGCCGGGCTGCTGGGGCTGACCGGGAGCGGGCTGCTCCGGCTGCTGCGCGGCGCCGTCTGATCCCTGAGCCATGGAGTTCCCCTTGTTGATCGTTGAGCACCCGGAACGCACGGCGAGAGCCGAGGTGCCGCCGTCGTGGCGTGTCGGCCGGCAGGCTTACCGGCCGTACGAAGTGCTAGCCTCACAACAGCCTATAGTTTCCGTCTCCCAACTTCACTCAGCACTCGGCCGAAGGGTCACCGGGAGGGAATATAGCGCTGTACTGCACTGTGCCCAACGCGACATTGCAAGGGCCAATAGGGGAATATGGAGATATGAAGGCACGCATACTTGTCGTAGACGATGATGAGGCTTTGTCCGAAATGATCGGCATTGTCCTGCGCAATGACGGATTCGACCCGGTGTTTTGCGCGGATGGAAGCAAGGCGGTGGAGGTATTCCGCAGCTCCAAGCCGGACCTTGTGCTCCTGGACCTCATGCTGCCCGGTATGGACGGCATTGAAGTCTGCCGGCTGATCCGCGGCGAGTCCGACGTGCCTATTGTCATGCTGACGGCAAAATCCGATACCTCGGATGTGGTCCGCGGCCTGGAATCCGGTGCAGACGACTATGTGCCCAAGCCCTTCAAGCCTGCCGAACTCGTGGCCCGCGTGCGCGCCCGCCTGCGGCCCGGAGACCAACGTGCGCCGGAAACCCTGCGGATTGCCGACGTCGTTATCGATGTGGCAGGGCATGTGGTGCACCGCGGCGACGAGAAGATCTCGCTGACGCCGCTGGAATTCGACCTGCTGGTTGCGCTGGCCCGTAAACCCTGGCAGGTATTCACCCGCGAACTTCTCCTGGAACAGGTCTGGGGCTACCGCCATGCTGCAGACACCCGGTTGGTCAACGTCCATGTCCAGCGGCTGCGTTCCAAGATCGAACGGGATCCGGAAGCGCCCGAGGTGGTCCTGACCGTCCGCGGCGTGGGATACAAGGCTGGCCAAGGTTAGTTGAATCCCGCGCTCACGCGGTGGTTATCGGGGCTGAAGGCGGCAGCCGCCCCGTTCTGGCGCGCCGTTCTGGCTGGCCGCGACAAGATTGCGGCCAGATGGCGGCGCTCGCTGCAGTTCCGTACGGTGACGGCAACCGTTCTCCTAACCGCTTTTGCCTTTCTTGGCGTGGGCGCATTCCTCTCCAGCCAGATTGCCTCGGGGCTGTACCAGGACCGGCTGCAGCAGGCGGAGGCGGAGTCCCGGCAGGAACTGAACCGGGCCAAGAGGATTTTCGAGGGCTCCGCGGCCAGCGACCGAGCCACAGTCACCAGCATGGTGGCGGACACCTTGAAGCTGCTCGAAGGCACCGGCGGGGGCACGCCGCGCTACTATCTGCTGACTCCAATGAAGGACGCGCAGAACCTCTACGTTGCCAGCCGGTCAAACACCAGCATTACCGCGAGCATCATCCCTGAAGGGCTCAGCCAAGCGGTTGCCAGTGGGACCGGCCAGTACCGCCAGCCCATGGCCCTGCCCCGGGGAGACCACGATGTACCCGCAATTGCGTTCGGCACACAGGTGTCGCTGCCACCGGGCAACACTTACGCGCTCTATCTGATCTATGACCTGTCCGCGGTCCAGCAGACCCTGGACTTCATCCACGGCATCCTCTGGATCGGTGGAGGCCTGCTGCTGATACTCACCGGCGGGATTGTCTGGCTGCTGACGCGCGCCGTAGTGCATCCCGTGAGCCAGACTGCCATCGCGGCCGAGAAGCTGGCGGCCGGTCAATTGCAGGAACGGGTGGAGGTCCGTGGCGAGGACGAACTGGCGCGGCTTGGCGAGTCCTTCAACCGGATGGCGGCCAGCCTGCAGGAACAGATCACCCAGCTCGCCACGCTGTCGGAGATGCAGCAGCGGTTCGTTTCCGACGTCTCCCATGAACTGCGCACCCCACTGACCACGGTGCGGATGGCAGCCGAGGTCCTTTACGATGCCCGTTCGGACTTCGACGCAATCAATTCCCGATCTGCCGAATTGCTCTATCACCAGGTGGAGCGGTTCCAGGCGCTCCTGGCTGACCTGCTGGAGATCTCCCGTTTCGATGCCGGCGTGGCGGTGCTGGAAGCAGAGCCAACCGAAATTTTCGACGTCGTCCGCCACGCCATGGAGGGTGCGCAGCCGTTGGCGGAGAACTCCGGGTCGGAACTTGAGCTGGTGTCCGCCGAAACCAGTTGCGTGGTGGAGATGGATCCGCGCCGCATTGACCGGATCCTGCGTAACCTCATCGTCAACGCCCTGGAGCACGGCGAGGGGCAGCCGGTGGAAGTGATTGTTGCTTCCTCCGAGGACGCGGTTGCCGTTGAAGTGCGGGACCACGGCATCGGCATGACGCCACTGGAAGCATCCCGGGTTTTCGACAGGTTCTGGCGGGCGGATCCGGCCCGGGCACGGACCACTGGCGGCAGCGGGCTCGGGCTGTCCATCGCGACCGAGGACGCCAGGCTGCATGGCGGCTGGTTGCAGGCCTGGGGCCAACCCGGAAAAGGATCCTGCTTCCGGCTGACTTTGCCGCGGCGGCGGGACACGGTGCTGACGCGGTCTCCGCTGCCGCTGCCGCCCGCCGAGGCCCACGGCGGGCCCACGGAAATGTCCGCGTCGGAACGGCAGGATGTGCAGGTCACGATGGAGGGGGAACACCATGCAACGGACGTTGGGTGAGCGCAAAGGCGGGCCGGTCGCGCTGCTGCGCGCCGCCGTCGTACTTCTTGCCGCCTTGGTCATGCTCAGCGCCTGCTCCTCCATTCCCATGTCGGGCCCGGTAGGAACCAGCCAGGGCGAAGAGCCCCAGACTGAGGCGGCCGAGTACACCTTCAATCCGCCGGGACCTGTCCCGGGCGCGGATCCCAAAGCCATTGTCGACGGCTTCCTGCTGGCGGGAACCGCTGCGCAAGACGATTACCGCACGGCGCGTGAATTCCTTGCACCGTCGCTCGCGGGCGAATGGCAGCCGGTTGAGCGCACTGTTGTCTACCGGAATTCAGTGAACATCGTGGGCTCGCCCACGGACACCGAATTCGTGGTGCAGCTCGAAGTCGCCTCGGTCATCGACGAACACGGAATCCGCGAGCCGGCGGAGGAAGGCGCCACAGAGTCAGTACCGGTGGTGTTGACCGATGTGGACGGCGAATGGCGGATCGCCGAGATCCCGGACGGCACCATGGTTTCCAACGTCGATTTCCAGACGCTGTTCTCCGCCTACAACCTCTACTTCTACGACGCCACGTACACCTATGCGGTGCCCGATGTGCGTTGGTACGCCAGCCGCCAGGGGGTATCGGCGGCGATTGTCTCCTCGCTTCTGGAAGGGCCGGCCCCGTACCTCAGCGGCGCGGTGATCAGTGCCTTCCCGGAGGGATCCACGCTGGTCAGGCGTTCGGTGCCGGTGGAAAGCGGGGCGGCTACGGTTGACCTCTCGGCCGAAGTCCTGACCGGCACCACGTTCTTGCGCCGACAGCAGATGCAGCAGCAGCTGGAGCTAACGCTGGGCGGGTTGAACACGGTCAGCACAGTGCACATGACCGTGGACCAGCGGGAGGTCGATCTGGGGCCGTCCCCGGATCCTGCCTTCCAGGCCGCCGTGACCAATCCCGCAGTCGGCAGCCTCCAGATCGGCGTACTGGACAATGAGCTCACGTTCTACGAAGGTTCGCGTCCGGTCGAGCCGCAGAACCTGCCCGCTGTCTCGGAACTCAATCCCCGTGATCCGGCCATGTCCCTGGACCAGGAGCACTTCGGCTTCCTGAATGCGCGGCGCAACCGGATGTACGTTATTGGCCCGGACAGGACCGCGCATCAGGCGGTGGCCGGAACACAGCTGACGGCCCCCAGCGTCGATCCGTTCGGCTGGACCTGGACTGCCGCCGGCGACCAGAGCGGAGCGGTTTACGCTATCGCCCCTGATGAGGAGCGGACGCGGGTCGACATCACCGCACAATGGTTCTCGGAGCGGACCATCGAGGAACTGAGGATCTCGCGGGAAGGCGCCCGCGCCCTGGTCATCGCCCGTGAAGGAGACGAATCCAAGGTCTACGTTGCAGGCGTGGTCCGGGACCAGGACGGACAGCCGCGCAGCATCAGCACGCCGATCGAGCTGGATGCTTCCGTTCCTGCGGATTCAGGGGTGTGGGCCAACGAATCGACGGTGATCGTCATGCAGTCATCGGCCGACGAACCGGTGGAAACGGAAATATTAAGGCTCGACGGCGGCTCGCAGCGGATGGCGCCACTCACCGGAATGCTGGACATCAGCGCCGGCAACGGAGACCAGGACGTTTATGCCCAGACGGAGGAAGCGCTGTATATCCGGGTCGGCAACAGCTGGGCACCACAGCCGCCGCCGCTGGTGATCGATCCGTCATTCCCGGGATAACCGGAAGGGCAGCCCCATTAGGCTGCCCGCTCAGCAGGGGTGGCTCGTTGTCCACAGGCGGCGCACGGGCGTTGCCTGGCCGTCAATGATGCTTGAGGGTGGAAGCATGTGGTTCCCCGCCGCCCTGTTTGATGCTGTTTACTTCCACGCCGCGGTGCAGCGGGTGCTGCGGTGGATCGCGGAGTTCGGCCACCTTGTGCTGCCTACCGATTGCGTCAGCTGCGGGGCCGAGGACCATACTCTGTGTCCGCCCTGCCGGAGCAGGCTGCGCAGGGCGACCGTGCGGCCCTACCGCGCCGAGGACGGAGCCGAGTCGTTGCCCTTCGTCGGGACGGACTTCGCCGAGGTTCTGCCTGTTATGGCTGCCGGCCGTTACCGGCACGAGCTGTCCCAGGCGATCCTGGCATATAAGAACCAAGGCCGGACGGACCTTTTGCACGCGCTGGCCCCTGCGCTCGCTGCCGCGGTCCATGCCGCGGCGCACATCGACGGCGGCCACCCACGGGTTTTTCTGGTGCCGGTGCCCTCCCGCACCAGTTCGCGCAGACGGCGTGGCTACGACCCGCTGGACTTGCTGCTGCGCCGACTGGAGCGGCAGCAACTCCTGCCGCCTGAATTGTCCGTGCTGCGCGCGGCCTGCGTCCGATCCGGTATAGCCGGATTGGCGAAAGGCATCGTACCGGCAGCTTCGCAGAAGTCGCTGGGCAAATCCGGCCGGCGCAGCAACGTCTCCTCATCCATGAGGATCAAGCGGCGCTACACCGCGTCCCTGCAGAACCGACACTGCATTCTGGTCGATGACGTGCTGACAACCGGAGCGACCCTGGCCGAGTTGACGCGGGCCCTGCACGAGGCAGGCGCAGTAGTCGATGCAGGCGTGGTTGTGGCTGCGACATCCGCGCCCTCCGGTACGGCCTGATGCACCGCGACACAAACCGGAATCAGCCGCAGGCGTAATGGCGCGGATCCGCGCAGATACAAGGCGGAAGCCAACAATGTGGGACGTTTTAGGAAAAATCCGCGGGGGAGGGGGTGAATAAAGGATGACGTTGCTTTAACGTGAAGTATGGGCTCCGCAAAAAGGGACGAGGGCCTGTCTTCAGCGACTGGGAGGAGAAATTTTCTTCAGTCGCTGTTGTGTCATCTAAAGCAGTTATGGAGGGCACCATGGAATTCAATATCAACGGCCGCAACCTCTCGGTCTCCGACCGGTTCCGGGAATACGCCGAAGAGAAGATCTCCAAAATAGAGCAGCTGGGCGACAAGGTTCAGCGGCTGGATGCCAAGATTACGAAGGAAATAAACGCTCGTCAGGCGGACAGCTCCATGACCGTCGAGCTCACAGTACTAGGCCGCGGCCCCGTTGTTCGTGCGGAAGCCACCGCAGCTGACAAATTTGCCGCCTTCGATCTGGCCTACGGCAAGCTCATGGAACGCCTTCGCCGGGCCCGTGACCGCCGCAAGGTCCACCACGGACGCCACAACCCCAAGGGCGTCCATGAGGCTACTGCGTCGCTCGAACCTGCAAGCACCACCAAGCCGTTGCATGTCGAGACATCGGAGGCCAGCCTGAACGGCTCCACTCCGTCAGCGCAAACTATGGACGAATATGAAATAGAGAATGACATTCCGGCCGGCGATTCACCGGTCCTGATCCGCCGGAAGGTCTTTCCGGCCCCGCCGATGACGCTCGACGACGCTGTCGACAACATGGAACTCGTCGGGCACGACTTTTACTTGTTCATCGATTCGGCAACGAACTCTCCGAGTGTGGTCTACCGGCGCCGTGGCTGGACCTATGGTGTGATTTCGCTGGACGCCGATTGCAAAGAGGAATCCACCGCGAAGGAAGAGCTTCTGGCGTACCGCGCGGCAGAAGGAGCAAACGCTTAGAACCTTAAGGCAAGCGCAATCCAGTGCCTAGGATAGGTGGATGGCTGCACCTGTAAGTCTCCGCCAGGCCCGGCGCATCGCGCTCGCTGCACAGTCCCTCCACAGGGAGCGGCCCACCGGTCTTGTTTCGGCAAGAGCGGTGGGCCGTACCTTTGACCGGCTGCAACTGCTGCAAATTGATTCGGTGAACGTGCTGACCCGGGCCCATTACCTGCCGTTGTTTTCCCGGCTGGGTAATTACGACGTCAAAATCCTTCATCGCTTTGCGGGCAAGGCTCCGAGACGCATGGTTGAGTACTGGGCGCACGAAGCTAGCTACATCCGGCCGGACCACTTCAACGACCTGCGCGTGTGGCAGCAAAGAAAATGGGTGGGCGCGTCTGCGATGGACCCGGATACCCGGGCTGACTTGTCGGAGCGGATCATGCAGGCTCTCGCTTCGTCGCGTCCGTTGAGCGCCCGAGCCGTTGCCGAACGGATTGGTCATGCCGAAACTCGTTCCACAGCCCAGTGGGGGTGGAACTGGAACGCGGCCAAACGCGTGCTTGAAGACCTGTTTGAACGCGGTGACATCAGCGCTGCTGGCCGGAACGCTCAATTCGAGCGGTTGTACGCTTTGACCGGGAAAGTGATGCCCAAAGGCATCGATCCCTCCTTACGGCCCGAGAAACACGATGCGATGGTTCGGTTGTTAGATGCCGCCGCAACAGCCCATGGCATTGGTACGCTCAAATGTTTCGCCGACTATTTCCGGATTCCGGTTCAGCCGGCTGCGGTGGCCTTGCAGCAGCTCCTGGCCGAAGGCAGGGTGGAAGAAGTATCTGTCGACGGGTGGCAGGGACCGCATTATCTGCACACCGAGGCGCTCCGGCCTCGGACGGCGAGTGGCCGCGCATTGCTCGGACCCTTCGATTCGCTGGTCTTCGAGCGGCGCCGGCTGGAACGCCTTTTCCACTTCCACTACCGGATCGAAATTTATACCCCTGCCGCGCAGCGGCGCTACGGGTACTACGTCCTGCCGTTCCTGCTGCGGGAGTCCTTGTGTGCCAGGGTGGACCTCAAGGCAGACCGGTCGGCAGGCCTGCTCCTGGTCAAGGGCGCCTTCAGCGAGGCGGATGCACCTGCGGATACCGCCGTCGAACTTGCTGCCGAACTGGAGCTGATGTCCAACTGGCTTGGTCTGGAGGGCGTCCGGGTCGAGGACCGCGGGGACTTGGCTGGGCCGCTTAGGAATCTGCTGTCGGGGCGGCGCCGGAGTTCACTTGTCCGCCCTGCGGGAACCAAAGCAGAGGTTGATACGTCTCTCCCGTAGACTGATGAAGCCAGAATTCTGTGCAAACGACTGGGAGCAATGTAGTGCCATCGATTCTCGAGCGAGTCCTAAGAACCGGCGACAAAAAGACGCTGAAGAGGCTTCGCAACTATGCTGACGCGATCAACATTCTCGAAGAGGACTTCAAAGCCCTCTCGGATGCTGAGCTTCGCGGCGAGACGGACACTTTGAAACAGCGCTACCAGGACGGCGAGCATCTCGATGATCTCTTGCCCGAAGCGTTTGCCGCCGTTAGGGAAGCGTCCAGCCGTACACTGGGCCTGCGCCACTTCGATGTCCAGCTTATGGGTGGCGCTGCACTTCATCTAGGCAATATCGCCGAAATGAAAACCGGTGAAGGCAAGACCTTGGTAGCGACAGCTCCTGCCTATCTGAATGCCTTGACCGGCCAAGGCGTCCACGTCATCACGGTCAACGACTATCTGGCCGAATACCAGTCCGACCTAATGGGCCGTGTCTATCGCTTCCTCGGTCTGACCAGCGGTTGCATCCTGTCCAACCAGAACCCGTCCGTCCGCCGCGAACAGTACAACGCCGACATCACCTATGGAACCAACAACGAGTTCGGCTTCGACTATCTCCGCGACAACATGGCCTGGAGCAAGGACGAGCTGGTCCAGCGCGGGCACCATTTCGCCGTCGTTGACGAAGTGGACTCGATCCTGATCGACGAGGCCCGTACTCCTCTGATCATTTCCGGTCAGGCTTCGGGGGACGTGAACCGCTGGTATACAGAGTTCGCCCGCGTGGTGAAGCGGCTGAACGTTGAGGACGACTATGAAGTCGATGAAAAGAAGCGCACGGTCGGCGTGCTGGAATCCGGTATCGAAAAGGTCGAGGACTACCTCGGCATCGACAATCTCTATGAGTCAGCCAACACACCGCTGATCGGGTTCCTCAACAACGCCATCAAGGCCAAGGAACTGTTTAAACGAGACAAGGACTACGTCATCCTCAACGGCGAAGTCCTCATTGTCGACGAACACACGGGCCGAATTCTCGCCGGCCGCCGCTATAACGAGGGCATGCACCAGGCCATTGAGGCCAAAGAGGGTGTGGAGATCAAAGCCGAGAACCAGACGATGGCCACGGTCACGCTGCAGAATTACTTCCGGCTCTACGAAAAGCTGTCGGGCATGACGGGTACGGCCGAAACCGAGGCCGCCGAATTCATGAGCACCTACAAGCTCGGCGTCGTTCCCATTCCTACCAACAAGCCGATGGCCCGCGTTGATCAGTCGGATCTGATCTACAAGAACGAATTGGCAAAGTTCGACGCCGTCGTCAAGGATATTGCGGAGCGCCATGAAAAGGGGCAGCCGGTGCTCGTCGGCACCACGAGTGTCGAAAAGAGCGAGTACCTGTCCAAGCAGTTGGCGAAACAGGGTGTACGCCATGAGGTGTTGAACGCCAAGAACCATGCGCGTGAAGCTGCCATTGTGGCCCAGGCCGGGCGCAAGGGCGCGGTCACAGTAGCGACGAACATGGCCGGCCGCGGTACAGACATCATGCTTGGCGGCAACGCGGAATTCAACGCGGTGGCCGAAATGGAGAAGCGCGGACTCGATCCCGCGGAAAACCCCGAAGAGTACGAAGCGGCCTGGCCTGCGGCGTTTGAAGCGGCGCAGAAGGCCGTGAAGGCGGAACATGACGAGGTCAAGGAGCTAGGTGGGCTCTACGTGCTCGGTACCGAGCGCCATGAGTCGCGCCGGATCGATAACCAGTTGCGCGGACGTTCCGGCCGCCAGGGCGATCCGGGCGAGTCGCGCTTCTACCTCTCACTGACTGATGACCTGATGCGGCTCTTCAACTCCGGTGCAGCCGAACGCATCATGAACTCGTCCCGTATGCCTGACGACGTGGCCCTGGAATCCAAAATGGTGTCCAAGGCAATCGAAAATGCCCAGGGCCAGGTCGAGGGACGCAACGCCGAACAACGCAAGAATGTGTTGAAGTACGACGACGTGCTGAACCGCCAGCGCGAGGCGATCTACGGTGACAGGCGTCGCATTCTCGAAGGCGATGACCTGCATGAGAAGGTCGCTTTCTTCCTCGAAGACGTCATCACGGCCATGGTGGACGAGGCAACCCAGGAAGGTCACGGCGATGACTGGGACTACGAGCAGCTTTGGACGAACCTCAAGCAGCTGTACCCGATCCAGCTAACCATCGACGAAGTGGTCGAGGAAGCTGGCGGCAAGTCGAAAGTCACGGCGGACTTCCTCCGTGAAGAAATCGTTTCCGATGCCAAGGTCGCATACGCTCAGCGTGAAGAGGCTCTTGGAGCCGCAACCATGCGCGAGCTGGAGCGCCGGGTTGTGCTGTCGGTGATCGGCAGGAAGTGGCAGGAACACCTCTATGAGATGGACTATCTCAAGGAAGGTATCGGCCTGCGTGCGATGGCACAGCGGGATCCTCTGGTGGAATACCAGCGTGAGGGTTTCATCATGTTCCAGGCAATGATGGAAGCCATCCGCGAAGAGAGCATTGGGTATCTGTTCAACCTTGAAGTCAAGGTCAAAGAACCTGCTCCAACAGGTCTTCCCGGTGTAACGGATGGCCGCGGTGCAGTTCGGGCACCGGAGATTACCGCGGCAGGTCTGGAGGCACCTCAGCGCCCGGCGTCGCTGCAGTTCACGGCTCCCACCGTTACCGGCGAAGCGGTGACCCGTGTCGAGCGGCAGAACTCGGGCAAGCCAGGGAACCAGGCTCAAGCTTCCGACGGCGCAAAGGCGGCAAAGGACGCCAAACGTCGCCGGAAGTAAACCACTCCTGATCTGTTGTCACCCGATTTCCAACGCGGTGACCTTCCAGAGTCCGCGCCTGAATTCAAGGCGTAGCGCCACGGCGCGGACTCTGGATGATTCAGCGATCACCAGCGACGCTTCATAAGCGTTGTCCGAGACCTGGCACACGCGGGAGGAACGGATGGTGGCACTGCGGTGGAGCCGTAGGACGGCTTGTCCAGCAGCAGCTCGGCGGTCCTGGCGTTCCCTTACCAAGCCTGCGCGCCGGGCGACCTTTTCGTAGCAGACCGGATCAAGCCAGCGAGCCAACTGCTGGACGGGGCGGGTGCCATCAATCGCTTCCATTGCGGCCTGAGCCACGGATCTGGCGGTAGCAGTGACCTGCCGCAGTTCCTGGGCGTCCACGCCGTGGGTTTGCTCCGATACCGGCCCGCCCGGCGCCCGATGCGTTGCCTGGCCGGCGGGCTGCGCAGGAGGGCGTGGCTGGAGCCGGATAACGGGTGTGAAGTACTCCTCCGGATCCGGCGACCTGACTGGCCGGACCGTGAGTGGCCGGGGCGCTCCGCTGGCAGGCGCAAGCGCCTGTACCTCGGTTAGCTCCTGTTCCGGCTTGTCCTGCCGCAAAGGGGTGGCGTTGTTCATGGCATGGCCTTTCCTCATCTGACGGTGCGATTGCGAGTTCAACGGTTTGCGGGCGCTATAAGGACTTGTCCGGGCAGAAGTACGGCAGGATCTGGTCCGATTACCTCCTTGTTGGCGGAATACCATTTGGGCCAATGGGCCGCTATCTCGGTGTCGGTGGCAAGCTTGCCCAGATCCTTGGCGGCGATATCCCACAGCGTGTCTCCGGCTACCACGGTCACGGCCCGGCTTTCCTCGTTCGTCTGGCTGATCGGCATGGCAACGAGACCCGGTGACGTTGGCGGTGCAGCTGGCTTCCACCAGGGGCTGACCGATTGGGATTCACCTGATGAGGCCGGGGCCATCCGGAGGTATGGGGAAGCTGTACCGCTCTGGAGCGACGCTGACTGGGATACGGTGTCCATTCCGGATACCGGGGTCGCGGCATTGGCCACCACTGGTGCGGTTAGGACATTGAGTCCGATAACGGCAGTGGCGAGCCGTTTCATGAATGCGGGGCTACAGGCAAAGGACGCAGCCGCGAGCTTGGTATGTCCGGCACGCTCAAGTGCGGCACCGACGACAGCGCAGACGATGCATACCAACCACCAGGCGACAATCGCCAAGCCAACCAGGGCCGCGCTGGAAGCTAGCAGTTCCGAGTATGTGTGCATGACCAAGGGACGCCATGTTCCGTCGTCGTCGACGCTGATGCGGCCTCCTGCCAACAGCAGTGCGGCTCCGCAGAGCGGAATCATCGCGGTGAGGACTGTGTCCGTTCCTACCTTCTTCATGTCACGCTCCACGTAGAGAATGTCTGGTTTGACGTAGTTTGATGCCGTTTGATGGCGTTGAGTTGCTTGTGATTCTTGATGATGGCATCAGCGCGCGGCGGTGTAAACCCCTTTGGTGCAGTTTGACCGTCTTTGGCGCTGCTTCTAGGCTGGAGCAGTGCGATGGGACTCGTTGTTTGCGGACATGGAAGGGCAACTGCATGCCGCCGACCAGCGGGGGCTTGAATCCGAAGCCAATGAGCTTGCGCGGCTGAACCACGCCGAGACGTCGCTGGGGGACCGGTTACGAGGGCAAGTTGGTTCGGGAATCCGGCTGACAGTTTCCGGCGGACTGCAGTTCACCGGGGCCTTGGCACACGTTGGATCCACTTGGCTGGTCCTTAACGAACGGGCCAGGAGCGTTCTCGTGCCATTGCCGGCAATCCAGTTATTGGAAGGGCTAAGCCGTAGCTCGTCAGTTGAGAAGTCATCCGTGGCAAAGCGGCTCGGTATGGGCTCCGCGCTGCGCGCGCTCGCACGGGACCGAGCCGACGTCGTACTTCATCTGGCATCGGGCACAGCGGGCAGGACTGTCAACGGCATGATCGACCGCGTCGGCAGCGATTTTTTGGAGCTTGCAGCTGTTCCTTCAGGCGAGGCGCGGAGAGCCAGTAACGTGCGGACCGTATATGCCATCCCATTTACTGCGATTGGTGCCCTTGCCTCAGTCCGCGCAGGGGATTGAACCGACTCCGCCAGATTCAAAGCGCTTGATTCCTCCCGCTCAGGGGGAAGGCAGGAATACCTAGTTGTTCTTTCCTGATTTGGCTTCTTCGACCAAACGACGAGTCTCGGCGTACTTATTGTCGATGTATTGGTCCAGCATCAGCTGTTCCACACGCCACTGGCCGCGGCCGCCAATCTGGATGGCTGGCAACTCACCGCTGCGCACTAGTGCATAGGCCTGGGAAGATGATATCTGCAGTATTTCGGCAACATCGGTCAAAGTCAGAAACCGAGGCATCAGGTCCTCCTCGACAGCAGTTGTTGTGCAGGGGTTCAGTTCATTATGGCATCGCTTGATACTGTTTGACGCAATCAGGGTCTCGATGTTGTGGACTGAGGCAAAAACGACACTTGGTTATCCACAATTCGTGGCATCAGCAACCCGAAGGTTTGTTTTTGTGTCCGTCTCCATGAGAATGGTCGGAGCCCGCAATGTCAGCCGAATGTCTCAGCAGATCAGAGGATTTGTCTTCGGTGCGTTTGCTATTCCAACAGGGGGAGTACCTTGAGCGCTGTTACCGACCTTGCTGCTCCCGCAGCACGATTGAAGAAGCCATCGTGGAAGGACCCCCGGCTGCTCATCGGTATCCTGCTGGTTCTCGTTTCAGTTGCCTCCGTGACGGCGTTGCTGGGGAACGCGGACAAGACGGTTGAAATGTTCGCAGCGAGGGACGACATCAGTCTCGGCCAGAAAATAACGTCGGACGAATTCTCCATCGTGAACGTCAGCCTGGGCGAAGTCGAGCACACTTACCTCAGCGCGGAAACCGGCATTCCTGAGAATGCGGTTGCGACAACCTTCATACGTAAGGGAGAGCTTATCCCGGGGGCCAGCCTGGGCACAGCCGACGCATTGGACCGAAAGCCGGTCGCGCTGACCATCGATAGTGCGCTTCCCGAGGGTGCTGGCGCGGGGGCTAGGGTGGATGTTTGGGTCGCCATGCCTGACGGCAGAAACGGCTTCAGCCCGCCCGAAAGACTCTTGGAAAGTGCCGAAATTTCCCAGCTCACGGAGACAGGACCTGCGCTGGGATCGGCGCAAATAGAGCAGCTGCATGTACTGGTCACAGATGAAAAGATGCCGGGCTTACTAAATGCCCTGTCTAACGGTGCACGGATCAACGTGGTTCTGAACCCGGGCAGCGGTTCATGAGCATCCCCGTTATTACATACGGCGATACGTTTACGGACTTCGTTGGCGGATTGGAACGACTGCATGGTCCGGTAACTGTCGTACGCAGATGCAGTGCCCTCGCTGAACTGATTGCTGCCTGCCAGACCGGGCTCGCCCGTGCTGCAATCGTTGCCGGCGACACGTGCGAGGTTGGCAGCGTTGTCCTGGAACGGCTTCACAGCTCACAGGTTGCCGTCGTCGTGCTTACGGACGATGAAGGGGAGCGCCGGCGGTTCGATGCGCTGGGGATTGCCCACGGGCCGGTTTTGATGGAGCCTTTGCAACTGGCCGACCTTGTCACCGATGCCGTCGCGAACCTTCCCGTAACAGGCACCCGGGTGGCGGTAGGTTATGCCGACCCGGCCCATGCCCTGTTGCCGGTCGCGATCCCGGACGACCAACCCGCCGAACTGTCAGCAGGCGGTCAGGTAATCGCTGTCTGGGGACCAACCGGCGCGCCCGGCCGAACGACGGTCGCGGTGAATCTGGCGGCAGAATATGCGGCATCAGGAAAGACGACGCTCCTGATCGATGCCGACACCTATTCTGCGAGCGTAGCGGCGTTTCTCGGCCTGATGGACGAATCCGCCGCACTGGCCCAGGCCTGCAGACTGGCAGATCAGGGAATCCTGGATGGACCAGCCCTGGCGCGTGTCAGCGTCAAGGTAGCGGTACAAGGGGCGCACCTCCAGGTGCTGACAGGCATCACGAGGGCCGAGCGGTGGCCGGAACTGCGGCCCGGAGCCATGGCCACGGTAGTAGGCCTGGCCAGGTCTCTCGCGGACTACACAATCATCGATTGCGGTTTCTGCCTGGAGGCCGACGAAGAACTCAGCTTTGACACGATGGCTCCACGCCGCAACGGTGCGACCCTTCGTTGCCTCGAATTGGCCGATACTGTCTTTGCAGTCGGAGCTGCCGACGCCGTTGGAGTCCCCCGGCTGGTCCGGGCTCTTGCAGAAATTGAACAGGCTGTTCCCAGTGCTGCGCCTCGTGTCGTCCTGAATAAGGTGCGCGCATCATCGGTCGGATCGGTGCCCGTCGACCAGCTCCGGGACTCCTGGGAGCGTTTCGGGCCAGTCAAAGAGGTGCAGTCATTCCTGCCAGCCGACTTCGATGTCGCGGATGCGGCATTGCTCAGTGGTTCCGTACTTCTCGAAATCGCCCCGGATTCACCCCTGCGCCGCGCTATCGCATTGCTGGCTGGTTGCGACCTGCCTGTCCGCCGCAATGGTCCGCGCAGACGCAGGCGCCTCAAAGTGTAGTTTTAGCCGGCTGGCGTTAGGCTTGCAGGTGTGGCCGCAATGGGGCGGCCTTGAACCACCTATCGGAGGCGTTTTTCATGTCGTCAGGATCCAGTGCTACGGATCTTTCCACTTCAGGCAAGCGTCCCGGGGACTTCCTCGGGAACTATTACGAGCACCTGGCTGCCGAGGATGCTGCAAGCTATAGCGGCGACACTTTGGAAACTCGAGCCATGGCGCATCGAGAGCTCGCCTTGATGCGGCCCAGCGGGCAAGCAGTGATCGGCATTCGCAACGAACGTAATTCCAGCATCATCATGATAGCGACTGATGACATGCCGTTCCTGGTCGATTCAGTTACAGCAGAAATTGTGCGTCAGGACCTGGCTATCCGGATGCTCATGCATCCCACTTTTATCGCCATACGTGACCGGACCAGCCACGAACTCGTAGAGCTCAAACGCGTACCGGCTCACTTGGGTGCCTCCAGCGGCGACACCGCCGCGCTGCCTAATCTCGCAGAGTTCATCGCCACGGGTGACAAAGCCTCGCACATTGAGTCCTGGATTTCAGTGGAGACTGTACGTATCTCCGGCGACGAAAAGGCACAGCAGGTCATTGAGGGAATCCGCAAGGTGCTGGGTGACGTTCGCGTCGCTGTGGAGGACTGGTCTTCCATGCGCAGCCGAGTCAGGCAGATTGCCGCATCGCTGGATTCTGTTGTCGGCGCCGAGGAGATACCCGACCTTGACGAGGCCAAGGAGCTCCTGGCGTGGCTGGACAATGGTAACTTCACTTTTCTGGGATACCGGGAATATGACCTTGCCAATCAGGCGGGGGAGGACGTGCTGTTGCTGCGCGAGGGCACTGGTCTCGGGATCATGCGTGAACTGCCGGAGGACCGGCATGTCCAGCATCTGACAGAGGAGGGCCGCGCCCGCGCCCGCGAGAAGCGCGCATTAGTCATTACCAAGGCGAACTCACGTTCCACGGTGCACCGGGCGGCTTACCTGGACTACATCGGAGTCAAGAGCTTTGATGCTCAGGGCAACGTCAACGGTGAGCGCAGATTCATCGGCCTATTTGCCAGCAGCGCTTACAACCGTTCAGTACGCAGCGTTCCCATCGTGCGCGAAAAGGTCGATGCAGTCCTCAAGCATTCCGGTTTTGCGCCCGACTCGCATTCGGGTAAAGACCTGCTTTCCATTCTTGAGTCGTACCCCCGGGATGAGATATTCCAGATGGGCACCCAGGAGCTGGCGGACATCGCCATGGGCATCCTGCGGCTCCAGGAACGCCGGAGGACCCGGCTCTTCCTCCGCCAGGACGTGTACGGGAGGTTCGTTTCGGCACTGGTCTACCTGCCACGAGACCGTTACACCACTGCGGTACGGCTGCGAATGCAGGACGAACTGCGCAAGACCTTCGAAACGAAGGCCATTGACTATGAAGCTCGGATGACTGAGTCTTCCTTGGCACGGTTGTTCTTCCGCATCAGGCTCAGGCATGGTTCGGAAGTGCCGCAGATCGATGTGGCAGACCTTGAGAGGCGGCTGGCGGCTGCGGCGCGGTCGTGGTCCGAGGGCATCGACCAGATTGTACGGACAAAATTTGATGGTGAGGAGGCCGAGAAGCTTTCGGCGAAGTGGGCCGAAGCGTTCCCTGCCAGTTATCGGGTCGATTATGAGGTCGAAGATGCACTCGAGGACATTGCGCGATTCGAGAGCTATGGCGAAAAGGCCGACGTTAGCCCGATCATGCACGTGTACATTCCTGCGGATGTGCAGACGAAGGTCGAGGACGCCCGGCTCAAACTCTATTTGCCTGAGCCGCAGTCACTGAGCCAGATTCTGCCCGTCTTTCAAAACCTCGGCCTCGAGGTTTTGGACGAACGGCCATTCGAGATCATCACCGCCGACGGCGAGGATTTCTTCCTTTACGATTTGGGCCTGAAGTATCCGCCGGAGGTGGACCCGCTCGCGACCGGCGGACTCGTGCAGGACGCCTTTGGCGCCGTTGTCACCGGGCGGAGCGAATCCGATCGGTTCGACCGGCTGGTCGTGCAGGAACGGGTGCCTTGGCGAGAGGTCTCGATGCTGCGCAGCTATGCCCGTTATGTGCGGCAGCTGGGCTATGCAGGTTCGTATAGTTTTACCGCCGATACCTTGCTTGCAAACCCGGCGGTAGCCCATGCCTTGATCTCGTTGTTCAAGGTCCGGTTCGATCCCGATATGGACGAGGATTCCCGGGCAGCTGCCCTCGAGCAGGCGCGCGCAAGCCTGGCCGACGGGCTTCAGGCTGTTCCGACTCTCGACGCGGATCGTGTGCTTCGGACGCTGACCAACGTCATTGAGGCCACTTTGCGGACCAACTACTTCCAGAACAAGCCCTACTTGAGCTTTAAGCTGCGTCCGGAGGTCATCGAAGGAGCACCGTTCCCGCGGCCGAAATTCGAGATCTGGGTCTACTCACCGCAGGTCGAGGGGGTGCACCTGCGCTTCGGTGAGGTGGCACGTGGCGGGCTTCGGTGGTCCGACCGCAGAGAAGACTTCCGCACGGAAATCCTCGGCTTGGTCAAAGCGCAAACGGTCAAGAATGCTGTTATCGTACCGACCGGCGCAAAGGGCGGTTTCTACGCCAAGCAGTTGCCTGACCCGGCGAATGACCGAGCTGCCTGGATGGCAGAAGGCCAGTCGAGCTATCGGACATTCATCCGCGGTCTGCTCGATATCACCGACAATCTTGTCCGGACGCCTGCGGGCCAGCAGGTTGTCCCACCCGAACGCGTTGTCCGTCTGGATGGGGATGATACATATTTGGTTGTTGCGGCAGACAAAGGCACGGCGAGCTTCTCCGACATCGCCAACGAGATATCCGCAGAGTACGGTCACTGGCTGGGGGACGCATTCGCCTCCGGTGGCTCCGTCGGTTATGACCACAAGGCCATGGGGATTACCGCTCGCGGTGCATGGGAATCGGTAAAGCGCCACTTCAGTGAGCTGGGCATCGATACTCAGCAGGAGGACTTTACGGTTGCCGGTGTCGGGGATATGAGCGGCGATGTCTTCGGCAATGGCATGTTGCTCTCGAAGCACATTCGCCTTGTGGCAGCCTTCGACCACCGTCACATTTTCCTGGATCCCAATCCTGACCCGGCATCGTCCTACATGGAGCGTAAGCGTCTGTTCGAACTGCCCCGGTCGTCCTGGGCAGACTACGATGCGTCACTGATCAGCGCGGGAGGAGGAGTGTATTCCCGATCCATCAAGTCGATTGAGCTTTCCCCGGAAGTCCGTCAGGCTCTAGGACTGGATGAGAGCGTGACCGCGATCAGTCCGCCGGAACTACTGCGCGCTATTCTGCAATCCCCCGTGGATCTGCTGTACAACGGCGGCATCGGTACCTATGTTAAGGCATCCACAGAGTCCAACGCGGAGGTCGGAGACAAGGCCAACGACAACATACGGGTCAACGGAAAAGACCTGCGCGCCAGGGTCGTCGGCGAGGGCGGCAACCTTGGTATGACCCAGCGGGGCCGTATCGAGGCTGCTCTCAACGGAGTCATCCTCAATACTGATGCTATCGACAATTCCGCTGGTGTGGACTGCTCAGACCATGAGGTCAATATTAAAGTCTTCGTAGACCAGCTGGTGGCAGCTGGCAAGCTGCCGGCAGCAGAGCGCACGCGACTTCTCCAGTCCATGACCGACGAGGTCGGCCGGCTCGTGCTAGAGGACAACATCGACCAGAATGTCTTGCTGCTCAATGATCGTCAACGTGTCATCGAGTGGAGTCCAAGTTACGAACGGCTGATGGATTGGCTGGAAAAGACAGCCGATCTCAACCGTGAGCTTGAGGCACTGCCGACTACCAGCGAACTCCACGAGCGCATCGACAAAGGCCTGGGTCTGACATCGCCTGAGTTGTCGGTTCTGGCCGCGTACGCCAAAATCGAACTGACCCGCGCGCTGACTCTCAGCAATCTTGCCGACGATCCGTACTTCGACAAAGTACTTCGCGGCTACTTCCCGATCCCGCTGGTCGAGCGGTTTGGGTCGGACCTCGCCTTGCATCCGTTGCGGCGCGAAATCATCGCTACGGTAGTCGCCAATGACATGATCAACATGGGAGGCATCACTTTTGCCTTCCGGGTGATGGAAGAGACATCCGTTGACGAAGCTGCGGTCGCCAAAGCGTTCGTCACGCTTCGCGAGATCTACGAACTGGACGAGCAGGTAGCTCAACTCAACCAGCTACCAGCCAGTTTCCCGACCGAGGTCTGGTCGACGATCCATCTGGACATCCGCAGGCTGCTCGACCGGGCAGTGCGCTGGTACGTCAACCATACGGACAGCGCCACTCCGGTCGGCGAAGGCATTGTGGCCTTCAAGCCGCTGATCGATCCGCTTCGGACCAAGCTGGTTAAGTACCTGCGTGGCAATGACCTGGAGCGAGTACAGGAGTGGCGGCAGCAGGGCGCGCAGTGGGGACTTCCCGAGACGATCGCCCATCAATGGGCCGAACAGTTCGAAAGCTTTGGATTGCTGGATATAGCGCGAATTGCAGTGCGCGTTGAAGAGCCGGTCGATACCGTCGCCCAAATCTACTACACCGTGTACGACAGGTTCGCAGTCGACGCCCTGCTAAACCGCATTACCAAGCTGCCGCGCGAAGACCGGTGGCAGGCACTGGCGCGTGCCGCGATGCGTGATGATCTCTATTCGACCATCACGGATATGACGCTTGCCGTTATGAACAGCACAGAAGCGGATCTTGATGCCGATGACCGGATGCAGAAGTGGGTAAATGCCAATTCCGAGAGCATAGAACGAGCGAAGAAGATGTTCGAGGAAATCAACCAGCTGGAGCATGATGACATGGCCTCCCTATCAGTTGCCCTGCGACTGATGCGCTCGACTGTACGGAGCTAATTTGGCCATCTTTACGGACCCGATAAAGGATTATGCAGATTTTGGGCCGGGGGACGCAGAGTGGCTCCACCTGTTGGTGGGGGATTGGCAGCTAATCGCCGATCTGGCGTTCGCCGATCTGGCATTGTGGTTTCCAACTCCCGACGGCGGCTACGTAGCCTTGGCGCACGTCCGGCCATCAACAACGCACACCGTCTTCCACAGCGACTTCGTAGGTGAGCGTATCCGGGCGGATCTGAAACCTCTCGTTGACGCTGCCCGTGAATCGCAGGTTATTGAGCGCTCTGGCGAGACCAACTGGACCACCGAGATGGCCATGCGCGTCGAAGCCGTACCGATGGTACGTAATGGCAGGACGTTGGCCATCGTCACTTCCCATATGGATCTGTCGAGCTCCCGGATGCCATCCAGGCTCGAACTGACCTATCGGCAGTGCGCTTACGATCTGCTGCACATGTGTACACTCGGCCTGTGGCCCGATTTCGCTTCACCCACGGGGTCCCGCCGAGGTGCTCCCCGTGTCGGGGATGGACTCATTCGTATGGATGCCGAGGGAACCGTTGAGTACGCCAGCCCGAACGGCGTCTCTGCCTTCCGAAGGCTAGGCGATGTGGAATCCTTGGAAGGCCGGTCGCTGGCTGAAATCACGACAGGGCTGCTCAAAGACCGCCGGATGGTCGACGAAACGCTTCCGCTGGTCGTCACGGGACGGATGCCGTGGCGGACTGAAATTGAATCACGCGGCGTAACCCTGACCCTTCGGGCCATTCCTTTGCGAAATGAGCGGGAGCGTTTCGGCGCGCTGGTGCTTTGCCGGGATGTCTCAGAGCTGAGGCGAAGGGAAATGGAGCTGGTCTCCAAAGATGCGACGATCCGGGAAATCCACCACCGTGTCAAGAACAATCTGCAGACCGTGGCCGCACTGCTCAGGATGCAGTCACGGCGGATGGTCAGTGAGGAAGGCAAACAGGGGCTGGAGCAAGCCATGCGTCGTGTTTCCACTATCGCCTTGGTGCATGAGACATTGTCGCAGGGGTTGGCGCAGAATGTGGATTTCGATGAGTTGATCGGGCGGCAGTTCAGGCTTTCGGCGGAAGTAGCCTCACCTACACAGACTGTCAGCACCGAACGCAGCGGCGATTTTGGCGAACTGCCGAGTGAATTTGCAACGCCGCTCGCGCTGGTCATCAATGAGCTGGTGACAAACGCCGTCGAGCATGGCTTGGACGGACGGACGGGCACGGTCTGGCTGACGGCTCACCGGGAGCCAGGTGAGGAGGAGACGGAACTCCTCAAAGTCACCATTGCCGATGATGGCGTTGGGCTGCCCGAAGAGGCCAAGAGCGACGGCCTCGGTCTGCAGATTGTACGGACACTGGTTACCAGTGAACTGGGCGGAACCATTGAGTGGAGCCCGAGGGAGGGCGGCGGAACGTGCGTCAATATTGAACTGATCCTTGACCCGACGATCCCTCGTTGAGTCCAGGCATGGGGGAGGCCGCCACCTTTTCGGTGACGGCCTCTTACCTAGGCACTGCGGTTCAGGAAGCGCGGCGGGCCCGTGCGGCACGGCGCTTGAGAGCACGGCGCTCGTCTTCGCTCATGCCGCCCCAGACCCCGGCATCCTGACCGGACTCAAGCGCCCACTGGAGGCAAGTGTCGATCACGGGGCAGCGCCGGCAAACGCTCTTTGCTTCCTCGATCTGGAGCAGTGCCGGACCGGTGTTTCCCACGGGGAAAAACAGCTCCGGGTCCTTGTCGAGGCACGCCGCGCGGCTACGCCAATCCATGCTGATCACATACTCCTTTTAAACGGGGTCCGATGGAATTCTCTTGTGAAAACGTTCACGAACGGACTCATAGTAAAGGGGGCTCTGATGGCCCCCGTTCGCTTCAGATCAAGAGTTTCACGTTAAATCCGTGTAAACAAGGGGTTCTGCTGACTTAATCGTTCAGAAACGTGAGTCATTCATCACAGGCTTGATACGATGCCGCTTTTGCTCTGATTTATGGCCACCGGCTGGGTACCGACTATCTAAGGTAGGGTGCCTATGTGTCAATACCTACGGCCCCTTCAGTACCTGCCCGGCGTCCGATTGCGATCATCGTGATCGCTGCAATTGTCGTCCTTGAGGCAGTGGCGCTTTTGGCGGTCGCTGGGTGGTTCGTCTACGGCTTGCTGACGCAAACGCCGACCTCTTTCGGCGGAGCCGTGTTCCAATTGGTGCTGTTGGTGCTGCTTGCCGGGTGGCTTCTGGCCGTAGGTCATTTTCTTTTTCGTGGTTACCGATGGACGAGAGCGGCAGCCCTGGTGTGGCAGCTGTTCATCATTGTCATCGGGGTGCCGACTCTCTCCGGAGGACTTGTAGGCCCAGGGCTGGCGTTGCTGTTGCCGGCCGCCGTGGTGATGCTGCTGATATTTACCCGTCCCGTGACGGAATTCCTGACCAAAGGCGCGGCACCGACCGCCCTATAGCTCGGACCTGCCTCAGCCCGCGAAGGCTATTTGCAGCGCCACGTTCCGGCCATGCCGCATTGACCAAGCCCGCCCTGGCGGGGACTGCGCCTGGTCAAGCCGCATCCCGAAAAAATCACCGTCGCTCGGAGATTGCGGCGAAAGTACCATACCTGTTCCGGCGGCCCGCGCCGCGGAGGCTAGCGGAATCTGCTGCAACAATGCTGGGCCGGGAACGGCGGTCATAACCGCGGCAGCGCCGGCCGCGACCAGCTCAGCGAGACGCCGCTGTGCCGTCGGACCAAACCCGTGGGCGTTATCGACGAGCATCAAGGCCCCGGGTTGCCTGATATCCAGCTCCTCCCAGAACCGCTCTGGTTCAATTCCGGCAGGCGGCCGATGGCACCGGAACTTTCCGGCGGACTGGCGATTTAGAACCTGGAGTAAGTTGGATTTGCCACTCCCGGCCCGACCCAGGACCAGCAATGCCTCTCCGGGGATTATCTTCACAAGCGATGCTTCCAACTCATCGCCTTCGACGCCGATGACGAGATGCTTGTCATCGGGCAGGATGGCTTCCGGCAGGTTAGAGAGGCCGATGCACGCAGGCAGCGGCTCCACTTTGAATGGGCGGCTTCGTGGCTGCATTGGAGGAAGGCGGATCCCAGCGGCCAGCAACTGGGCAACGGCAGTGGATTTAGGGCCGATCTGTCCTTGGATCATGGCGCGGCCGGCAACGAATTCCATCGGCGGAAGCTTTGGCCACCCCATGAGGTTCTCCGGGCTACTGCCGGCCGGAAGGAAGAGCTTGTTGCCCAGCAGCCCGAAATACCTGCCGGTCACGAGTTCCCGTTCTCCGGATATCACCAGGATGACGGACGTCCTGCCGCCGTCCCTGGCAATGTCCTGTACACACTCCTCCGCCCAGGCCAGGCGGCTGTTCCGAAAAGCAGAGGCCCAGCGGCCCCACCCGGTGACAAGGACAACCAGAGGTATTGGGGCGGGGTCAGCCCCGATGCCCCCGGCGGCGGATAAGCGACCCAAGCGGTCAGCGACCACATCCGCGAGCTTGCGCAAAAGGCGTGCGGCGCGTTCGACATCCTGCGGGCCGACGTACGCCCCCGTCCGTCCGGCGCCTGCCGATGCAACCAGAGAGCCATCCCCGTCAAGTACGTAGCAATGGCGTTCCGGATCTCCGGCGAGTAGTGACATGGACAGAGCACCGACCAGTTCCCGGGCTCCGCTGCCGTCCACCCCGACAATAGCTAGGTGTCCGTCCTTCTCGGGGTGCCATCGGAGGACGCGCTGGCACTGTTCCTCTGGGAGATCCAGCAGTCCCAGGGCGACGTCGCCGGTGCCAGCATTCCCGGTTAAGAGATCTTCCGTAACGATTACTTCCGGCAACGGTGGCGTCAGTTGGCGGAAGGGTGCGGGCAACTGCGCCGCAGCAGCGGCATCGCGCAGTTCCTCGACGAGAGCCTTGGCAAGGTCAAGGGAAGGAGACCACGTCTGCCGGCAAGTTAGGTCACCTTCAACATCTTCAACAGGCAAACCGGTGCCCCGCTCAAGCCAGTCCTCCAGTCGCATCGCCAAAAAGTTTGTCCCGATGCTGCGAACCGTCGCTGATGCAGACTGGAATTCGTACGGTACTCCTGAACCGGTCCTTAGAAAGGCTCGTCCCGGTGAACCGACATCGATGGCGGCTGCGGCGGATGAGTCGATCACATCGGAAGACTCCAGCGCTGTCTGCATGCGCAAGGCGATCGCCGTCGTGACGTTGGCGCGGATGTCGGAGGTGATGGCGCCCTGCGGCCGCTGTGTTGCCATCACCAAATGGACGCCGAGCGATCTTCCCAACGCCGCTATTCGCATGAGTTCCGGAACTGCCCGCGGCACCTCGTCGGCTAGCATCCGGAACTCATCAATGACAACGACGAGCCGCGGCAGTACGCTGGGCCGGCATTCGCTGATGTCGGTTGCCCCTAAGCCTGTCAATTCCGTTTCACGCCGTTGGACTTCGGCCCGCAGCCAAACGAGGGCGCGGTTGACGTTCTCCGCCGAAAGATCGGTCAGGAGGCCGATGCTGTGCGGTAAGTCCGCGAGCAGCCCGAGCCCCGCCCCACCTTTGAAATCCACCAGGAGGAAGTGCACCTTCTGCGGCGGGTGCTTGTGTGCCAGACCGAGGACCAGCGACCGAAGCAGTTCGGATTTACCTGATCCGGTAGTGCCGGCGACGAGCAGATGAGGACCGTCAACGGTCAGGTCAAGTTCCAGCGGGCCGTACTCGCCGACGCCCAGTACGGTGCCCAGCCCGTGCACCGCAGCGTTGGCCGCCCATCGTGGCCCCGCCAAAGTCTGCGGTAGAAGGGATTCCAAGGCACACGTTTGCGGAAGCCCAACCAGCGCCGCGTCGGTGCCGGGCGGTACGGCGGCCGCGGACAAGCGGGCGAACCGCTCCAGCGTCTGGTCCGAAACGAGGTCCGGCAAGAAACCACGACGACGCGCGGTCTCGTGCAGCAAGCCCTGTTGGAAAGACAAATCGATCCGTAAGCCGGCATCGGCTCCGCCTGCGAACCAGAGGACTGCCGGCCGGTTTTCAAGTCCCTCCAGGACGGCCGCGGCTTCATCCGGCCTGCCGGTGATAAGCACGACGGCTTCATCCGGAGCGGATCCCAATAGTTCGGCAAGCACATCCGGACGGCTGCAGAGCGCTGTGCTCGGGAGGAACCGTGCCGCTGCCGGAAGTGACTGTGGATCGCCGAAGCAGATCACCCGAAACCGGGCACGAAGAGCCCGGGCGCCCAGCTGCAGCAAGCAGGAATTTAGCATCCGGTGCAGCGCACGAATGCTGCCTTTGAAGACGATGTTGCGTTCCGCCAGCAGGTCCAAGGCCAGCGGCATCCCAGGCAGGGTCGGCAGCTCCCGGCCGTCCGCCCCGGCCGGGAATTCTATCTTCGGCGCATTTGCTGCTGTCCCGAGTCGGAGCCACAGGTGCTCCGGCCTCGCCGGCATGATGGGAGACGGCTCGTTCAGGAGCAGGCCGTACAACAATCTCGCCGGGTCCGGTGCGCTCAGAAAACGCCGCGCGGCATCATGTGCAACGGCCCGGTCCACGGCCGCTTTGAACCGTTTGCGCTGTGATTTTCCTGCCGCATAGGGAATGGCAGCCGTCAGCAGGGACAGGCCGCTGAACGCGAGGAAGAACCACATCCCGGTCAGGACGGACAGGACCACGCCTGCTACCAGCGGGAGCGCTGCCAGCAGCAGTGTCATTTTTCCTCGGCCCTCGGGCACACGAGCATTAACGGGCACCGGTGCTGCGAGGTCCTCGTCAGGGGTGAGCGGTTGGGGCTGCTCGCTGCCGACCCACAAAGAGAGCCTGCTGTTACCAGCAGCGACAAGCATCCCGGACGTCAGTGCGGTAGACTTCCCCGCTTTTCCATCTACCTCGATGCCGTTGGCCGACCCGAGATCCGAGATACGGATCTCACGCTCAGTGATACTGAGCGACGCATGCTTTCGCGACAGTGCCGGGTCATCGATGCCGACGGCGCAGCCGTCCCGACCTATTGAATGGTTTCCTCGGGGAAGTTCAAAGATCCGGCCGGAGTCCGGCCCGCCCGTTACCGCCAAAGTGAGTCCAGAGGCGGCACCTGAGGCGCCTGCACCGTGGGTGTCCGAAGCGGACGACTGCTGCCGGGGCCGGAACGCAGCCGCGCCGCTGCAGACCACAACGGCACCGTTCACCAGCGGGAAGCTGTGGGGCATCAGGGATTCCAACGGCTCGCCGCCAACGCTCAGCACCAGCTGCCTACTCCCCAGCTGATGGTGCAGCCACTTCGCTACGACGTTCCCTGACGAGGTCCCGTTGGTTTCAACGACGATTTCGCGATGGTCGGCAATCCAGCGGGCAGCGGATTCAGGCAGACCTGCTGCGGCGGCAAGGGTGAGGTGCAGGGGCATCGGCTTTCCTTGACAGCTGGCGGGACGTTCACCAGCACCATAGTCCGCGGGGCACGGCTTGTGCTGGCGTGTCGCACCCGCCTGTGGATAACCAACGTTCAATCCGAAGCGCCGGGCCAAGTAGCGATACGCTTGGACGTGGGCCGCCGTAGGGCGGGAGATTCAAGAGATAAGAAAAGGTTCCCCTCTGGTGAAGATAGCTGTCATAGCTTTGGGAAAGATCGGTCTGCCGCTGGCTGTCCAGTTCGCCTCCAAGGGGCACGAGGTTCTCGGCGTTGACGTCAATGCCGACTTGGTGGCGAAGATCAATGCCGGACAGGAGCCGTTTCCGGGCGAGGCGCACCTGCAGGAAAAGCTTGCCGAGCTGGTTCCTTCAGGCGGGCTGCGGGCCACCACCAGCTATGCCGAAGCGGTACCGGAGGCGGACGCCGTCGTCCTGGTGGTTCCCTTGTTCGTTGACGAGCAGGCGCGCCCTGACTTCGCCTGGATGGACGCGGCGACGGCGGAGCTGGCGCGGCATTTGCGGCCCGGGACGCTGGTCTCCTACGAAACGACGCTGCCGGTCGGCACCACCCGCACCCGGTGGAAGCCGATGCTGGAGGAAGGATCCGGGCTGAGCGAGGGTACGGATTTCCATCTGGTGTTCTCTCCGGAACGGGTGCTGACCGGTCGGGTGTTTGAGGATCTGCGCAAGTACCCGAAGCTGATCGGTGCCCTGTCCGAAGCCGGCGCCGCCAAGGCTGCCGAGTTCTACGAAGCCGTGCTGGACTTCGACGAGCGTCCGGATCTGGTCCGGCCCAACGGCGTCTGGGATTTGGGCTCCGCCGAGGCGTCCGAGCTGGCGAAGCTGGCCGAGACGACGTACCGCGATGTCAACATCGGGCTGGCCAACCAGTTTGCGCGTTACGCTGCCACGGCCGGGATCGACATCTACCAGGTGATTGAGGCCTCGAATTCGCAGCCCTACAGCCATATCCACCAGCCCGGCATTGCCGTGGGCGGGCACTGCATTCCGGTGTATCCGCGGTTGTATCTGTGGAATGATCCGGAGGCCACCGTGGTCCGGGCAGCCCGCGAGGCGAATGCGGGCATGCCCGATTACACCATCGGGCTCCTGGAAGGTACCTTCGGCGACCTGGCCGGCGCGCGCGTCGTTGTACTTGGTGCTGCCTACCGCGGCGGGGTGAAGGAGACGGCGTTCTCGGGCGTGTTCGGTGCGGTGGAGGCGATTACGGCCCGCGGCGGCAAGGCGCTGGTCCATGACCCGCTCTACAGCGACGAGGAACTGGTGCAGCTGGGCTTTGCGCCGTACCAATTGGGCGAGCCGGCCGACGCCGCCGTAGTGCAGGCCGACCATGGCGAATACCGGAATCTCGGACCGGCGGACCTGCCCGGCGTCAGGGTTTTCGTCGACGGCCGGCGTGTTAGCTCCGCCGAGCAGTGGCCCGGCGTGACCTATCGTGTGATCGGCAGGGCCTGAGCGGTTGCGCACGGTCAAGATAACGACGGCGGCCGGCACCGCCAGGGAAGGAATCACCTGTGAGCTTCATCGCTGAGACGGCGGACGTCTCGAACCGCGCACGGCTGGGCGACGGAACCAAGGTCTGGCATCTGGCCCAGGTCCGCGAGGAAGCGGTGCTGGGGACCCACTGCATCGTGGGCCGAGGCGCCTATATCGGCACCGGCGTAGAAATCGGTGACAACACCAAGATCCAGAACTACGCCTTGGTCTACGAACCGGCGCGGTTGGGCCGCGGGGTCTTCATCGGCCCGGCAGTGGTGCTCACCAATGACGCCTACCCCCGCTCGGTGGGCCCGGATGGTTCCCTGAAGAGTGCCGATGACTGGACTCCGGTGGGTGTGACCATCAAAGACGGCGCCTCGATCGGTGCCCGTGCGGTGTGTGTTGCCCCGGTAACCATCGGCCAATGGGCAACCGTCGCGGCCGGCGCCGTGGTGACTAAGGACGTCCCGGCGTTCGCGTTGGTGGCGGGCGTTCCGGCCAAGCGGATCGGCTGGGTGGGCCGGGCAGGCCACCCGCTGCGACAGAACGACGGCGGCGATCCGCTTTCGTGGGTCTGTCCCGAGACCGGGGCCACCTACATCGAAGACGGCGGAACGCTGCGGGAAACCGGATCCGCCGGCGCGCACGAGGCCCTGGCAAACGAGGAGAGCTAATTGAGCAAGGACTTTATTCCGGCTGCCAAGCCGATCGTCGGCGAGGAGGAACGCGCGGCGGTCGATGCCGTGCTGGTCTCCGGCATGCTGGCGCAGGGCGCTGAAGTTGCCTCTTTCGAAGTGGAGTTTTCTTCGGTCCTGCTGGATGGCCGCGCCGCAGTCGCCGTGAACTCCGGTACCTCGGGGCTGCATCTGGGGCTGCTGGCGGCCGGCATCGGTCCGGGCGACGAGGTGATCGTGCCGTCCTTCACGTTCGCCGCCACGGCAAACTCGGTGGCGCTGACCGGGGCGACTCCGGTTTTCGCCGATATCGAACCTGACCATTACTGCCTGTCCGCGGCGGCTGCGGAAGCAGTCCTGACCGAGCGGACCAAGGCCATCATGCCCGTCCACCTGTACGGGCATCCGGCCAACATGGATGACCTCGGCGCCCTGGCCAGCTCCCGCGGCCTTGCGTTGTTCGAGGACGCGGCCCAGGCCCACGGGGCCGCCCTGCACGGCAAGAAGGTCGGCACCTTCGGCACGTTTGCCATGTTCAGCCTGTACCCGACGAAGAACATGACTTCAGGCGAAGGCGGGATGGTCTCGACCGCTGACGACGACGTCGCGCGGCGGCTGCGGCTGCTGCGGAACCAAGGCATGGAACGCCAGTACGAGAACGAACTCGTCGGCTTCAACGCCCGTATGACCAATCTGCATGCCGCTATCGGACGGGTGCAGCTGAGGAAGATAGTCGGCTGGACAGAACGCCGCCAAGCCAACGCCGCGTTCCTGACCGGCAACCTCGACGGAGTGGGCACACCGGCGGTGGCCGACGGCGCCGAGCACGTCTACCACCAGTACACTGTCCGGGTGCCAGCGGGGGAGCGGGACCGTTTTGCGGCCGCGCTGAAGGAGGAATACAACATCGGTTCCGGCGTGTATTACCCCATCCCGAACCACCGGCTGCCGTCCTTCAATCGGGACGCGGACCTGCCGCACACCGAACAGGCCTCACGCGAAGTGCTCTCGCTGCCGGTCCACCCGTCACTTGACGCCGAGGACCTGGACCGCATCGTCACCGCGGTCAACGCCTTAGCCAAGGCAGGTGCGTAAGCGATGGCCAAACTGCGGGCCGGACTGATCGGGCTGGGCATGATGGGTCGCCATCATGCCCGCGTGCTGGGCGAAACCGACGGGGTCGAACTGGTCGCCGTGGCGGATGCCTACGGAGACCCGCATGGAGTGGCCGCGGACGTACCGCTCCGGAACACCGTGGATGAGCTCATAGCGCACGGGCTGGACATGGTGGTGTGTGCGGTACCCACAGGGCTGCACGAAGAAGTCGGCCTGGCTTTGGCCGAGGCGGGCATCCACACCCTGATCGAGAAGCCGATCGCCTCCACCGTCGACGGCGGTCTGCGCTTGGCCGAGGCCTTCGAAGCCAAAGGCCTGGTCGGCGCCGTCGGACATATCGAGCGCTACAATCCCGCACTGCAATCGCTGCGTGCGCGGCTGGAAAACGGCGACCTGGGCACGGTCTACCAGATCGCCACCCGCCGGCAGGGGCCGTTTCCGGCGCGGATCGCCGACGTCGGAGTGATCAAGGATCTGGGCACGCACGATATCGATCTGACGGCCTGGCTGGCACAGAGCGACTATCAGTCGGTCAGCGCCCGCGCGACCACCCGGTCCGGCCGCGAGCACGAGGACATGGTCGCGGCCACCGGACAGCTGGCCAACGGCATCATTACCAGCCATCTGGTCAACTGGCTTTCGCCCATGAAGGAACGCATCACGGTTGTCACCGGTGAGCGCGGATCCTTCCTCGCCGATACGCTCACCGCTGACCTGACGTTCTACGAAAACGGCACGATCAGCACGCAGTGGGACTCCGTGGCCAACTTCCGCGGCGTCTCCGAAGGCAATGTCACCCGCCTGGCCATCCCCAAACGGGAGCCCCTGAAGGTGGAACACGAAGCCTTCCGCGACGCGGTGCTGGCCGCCCGCGGAGAATCCGCGCCGGCCCCGGAAACGCCGGCTGCGCAGATCGTGACCATGCGCGAGGGGCTGAACACCCTGCGCGTTGCCGAAGCCATGGTGGACTCCAGCCGCGAGGCCAGAACCATCCTGCTGCAGGGCTGACCGGACGTGCGTATTCTGGTCGCGACGCGTATCTACGCACCGGAAGCGGGGGCCGCTGCCTACCGGCTTGCTGCTACCGTCCGGGCACTGGTCGAAGGCGGGCATGATGTCACCGTGCTGACCACCCGGACCCCGCAGAATTCCGGCAGTTCCGCCCGCAGTGTTGCTTCGGCCGGAAGTGCGGCGGGTAGGCCTGCAGCACGGGAGGCGCGGCTGAAACGCTGGCCGGTGTTGCGCGATAAAACCGGTGCCGTCCGAGGCTACGTGCAGTACGCCAGTTTTGATATCCCGCTGTTTTTCCGCCTGCTGGCAGCACGAAACTTTGACGCCGTGCTGGCGGAGCCGCCTCCCACCACGGGCGTGGTGGTCCGCGTGGGCTCGTGGATGCGGCGCCGGCCGTACATTTATTTTGCCGCCGACGTCAGTTCGAACGCGGCCGCGGGGATCGGTGTCAACCCGGTGGTCGTCAAGGTGCTGCGCGCCGTGGAGAAATGGGTGCTTTCCGGGGCAGCGGGAGTGCTCAGTGTTTCGTCCGGCGTCAGCGATGCCGTTCGGGAACTGACGGACGGCCGTGCCGCCGTGACCGAAGTCGGCACGGGAATCGACACGGATACGTTTGCCCTGCAGGCCACGGACGGGCAGGAACTGACGGCCGGTCCGGCAACGTTCGTTTACGCGGGCACGATGTCCGAGATCCAGGGCGCCGGCGTTTTCGTGGACGGCTTCCTGAAGATTCTGGACAGCCATCCCGAAGCCCGGTTGTTGATGTACGGGCAGGGCGTGGAGCTTGAAGAGCTCAAACGCAGGGCAGCTCCGGCAGGGAACCGTATCCGCTTCATGGGTGTGGCCGGCGGCGAGGAGATAGCTGCAGCGATGAGCCAGGCAGCAGCCGGGCTGGCCTCCGTCCGGCCCGCACGGGGCTATGACTTCGCGTTCGCCACCAAGGCCTTCGCCAGTCTGGCCTGCGGCGCACCGGTCATCTACTCCGGCGTCGGCCCGCTGCGCGCGATCGTCGCGGAAAATTTGCTGGGACACAGCGTCGACTGGGACGCAGGAGCCGTGGCAGCAGCCATGAGCGAAGTGTTGGAGCAGCCCGCGGACCAGGACGAACGCCGCCGCTTGTCGAGCTGGGTCGAGCAAAATTACTCATTGCGCAGCGTCGGGAACCGCGCGGCTGATGCTGTTGCCTCCGCAGCCGGACGGGACCGGAACTGAACGGGCTTGCCCGGTAAGAGGAATCCTCAGCCCAGTAAGCGGTTCAGCAGACCCCGGGTGACCGCCTCGTCCTCGGCAGAACTGAGGGCTTGCGCGGCACGGTGAACATTCGCTTTGTAGCGTTCCACTTCCTCGGCGGTGAGCCCAGCCAGCGTGCGGGACAGTGATTCCGTGCTGAAGTCCTCGGTCACGGCACCCAGATCGTACTGGTGCATCAGCCGGGCGGTTTCGGGGGAGGGGCTGAACACCAGGGCCAGGCGTGCCTGGACGAAGTCGAAGAACTTGTTCGGAAGCATGAGCCTGTGGTTGGTGGTGCGCGGCGGGAGGCTGAAAACGCCGACGTCGTACTTATTCAGCGTGGCCGGCAGCTCGTCAGGCGCGACAGCGTCGTGGAAGGTGATGCGGCGGTCTCCCGCCGCCAGTTCCTTGAGTTGCTGCCAGTACCGGCCGCCGTCGCGTGCCTTGACCAGATACAGATCCAAGCTGAAGCGATCGTCCAGGGCTCGGAAGGCTTCGATGGTGCCCTCGAGGTTCCGGCCCGGAATTGCTGCGCCGCTGTGGACCAAGCGGATCTTGCCGGGGACCGGCACCGATGGCTCCAAGTCCCGGTACGGGCCGGCATTGCGGACCACCTCGGTTTCGATGCCGAACTGTTCCGCATACAAGGCCGCGATCGAAGCGTTAACGGCCGTCACCGCCGTCGTACGTGGTAGGTATTTGGCGCAGATTGCCCACATGTAGGGCTTGACGAGCAACCGCCACGACATTACATGGGCGCGCTCTTCCGGGGCCCATTCGTGCATGTCGCCCCATACCGGGGTGCCGCCGGCGATGGCGTGGGCCAGCGGCAGGGCACGGGCCTCGTTGGCTACGATCAGGTCGAAGGTCCGGCCGCGGACCAGGGCGAGCGCCTGTTTGACCGCGGGGGCCGCCAGTTCTACTGCGGCATATCGGCGGAGTCCCAGGCGCAGAACGCCGGACAGGGTCTGTGGCAGGGAGGGCAGGGCCGAATCGATTTCCAAGTGGGTGGTGGAGCCGGGCGAACGGCTGCCGTAGGAGAGGGTGGTCACCTCGCCGGCCTCCGCGAGCAAGGCCAGCTGGCGCAAGACCCGTGAATCAGCCTCGATGTCGGAGAAGGAGATACAAAGTATCTGTTTGGGCACCGTCATTCCTTACCTCAGTGCTGGGAAGCGGCACGCGTGGGGCCGGTGCCTGTCCGGACCGTATCCGGACCGTGACCAGCCTACCTGCCGCCGGGTCTGCAGCCGTTCCGTGTTGCCGGGCTACTATGGCTGTGACAGACGCGGCCGCGGCCGCCGCACCAGCCAACAGCCGGGTCAGGAAGCCACGTGAAGATCGCGATTACCAAGAGCACCTTGCGTGTACCGCCGACGTACTTCGCCACGGCACACGCGGAGCAGCTCAAGGCCAGCCACGATTTCCACCTCTTTACCTTGGTCGCCGAGATCACCGACAGGTCCGTTACCGTCCCCGTAACCGACTTTGTGCCCGGCCAGCTGCTGGGCTTCCGCCGTCGTGAATTGGTCATGCCCGCGTTCATCCCCGCCATGACCCTGGCCATTCGGCGCTTCAAACCGGACCTGATCCACCAGCACTTCGGTACCTGGTCCCAGCCGGCGGTGCAGGCCTCCCGCCAGGGCACTCCGCTGGTGACCACGCTGCACGGTTCCGATGTGGTCTCGCTCGGGAACCCGGCCGATACACTCATGGCCAAGTGGCACCACCGCAATGTGCTGGCCGCCGCTTCCCAGAGCAAGCGGATCCTGGCCGTCAGCAGCTATTTGGCAGGCCGTGCCACGGCGCTCGGACTGGACGCGGACAAAATCGAGGTGCACTACCAGGGCGTCGACACAGACTACTTTGTGCCGGGCAGCCACGACAGCGAGGGCATTCCGGTGGTGCTCTTCGTGGGGACCTTGAACACCCAGAAGGGCATCAGGGATCTGATCGATGCCTCGCTGGCCGCCTGGCGGAAGGCCCATCACCGGTTGGTCGTGATCGGGGACGGACCCTTGCGGGATGCCGTCGAGGAACAAGCCGCCAGCCACCCGCACATTGACTTCCTCGGCCGGCTGGACCGGGAAGCCATCCGCGGCTGGATGCAGCAGGCGCACATTCTGGTGGCCCCCAGCCAGGAGGCTGGCGGGGCGCGGGAGGCTGCCGGCCTGGTGCTGCTGGAGGCACAAGCCTGCGGAACGCCGGTGCTCGCGTACCGCAGCGGCGGGATTCCGGAAATGCTCGACGACGGCACCACCGGCCTGCTCGCCAGCGAAGCGGACTTCTCCCAGCTCCAGGGCCGGCTGCTGCAGCTGCTTCAGCTCGGCAGCGGCGAGTATCTGGGCATGCGGCGCGCGGCCCGGAATTTCGTCGTCGAACATCGCAGCCTCGCCGGTAGTAGCAAAGAGCTGGACGCCCATTATCGGCAGGTGCGCGAGCTCGGTTGAGCGGCTGCTGAGGCTGCACGCCGTCCTATGCCTGTTGTGGAATACTAGGCAGGTGAGTCGTTGCTGGGTAGTCGTGCCGATGTATAACGAGGCTACCGTCGTCGGTTCGGTAGTTTCCGGACTGCTCGAAGAGTTTCCGTACGTAGTCTGTGTGGATGACGGGAGCTCGGACGGTTCAGCGGCCATCGCACGCTCCGCCGGCGCCGTCGTTGTTGAACATCCGGTCAATCTGGGGCAGGGAGCGGCCCTGCAGACGGGGATCGAATTCGCCCTCCAGGACCCGCAGCTGGACGCTATTGTCACCTTCGACGCCGACGGCCAGCACCGGGTTGAAGATGCCGCCGCGATGCTCGCACGGATCCGTTCCGGCGAAGCCGAAGTCGTGCTCGGGTCGCGCTTCCTCGAAGGAACGGCCGACGTCTCCGGGCTTAAGCGGCTGGTGCTGCGCACAGCCGCAATGCAGTCCCGTTTCTCCACCGGGCTGCGGCTCACTGACGCGCACAACGGGCTCCGGGCGATCTCGGCTCCGATCGCGGCGAAGATCCAGCTGACGCAGAACCGGATGGCGCACGCCTCCGAACTGATCCAGCAGCTGGCCGACCTGAAACCGGTACTGGTGGAGCACCCGGTAAAGATTGTCTATACGGAATATTCCAAGGCCAAAGGGCAGTCGCTGCTGAACGGCGTCAACATCCTCGCGGATCTCTTCTTCAGGTGAACCAATGATCATAGTTGTCCAAATTGTCCTGGTTCTTGCCGTCATCATCGGCGCACTGGCCCTGATGCGGGGTGCCGGCAACGCCCGGCACCAGGCCGTACGGCGCATTCTGCTGGTACTCTTCGCCGGTGTTGCCGCTTTGTCGGTGTTCTTCCCCGGACTGCTCACGCGCGTGGCCAATCTCCTGGGCATCGGCCGCGGCACAGACTTGGTGCTCTACGGGCTGATTGTGTGCTTCCTGATTTTCATGGCCAGCTCCTACCACCGAACGCGCCAGCTGGAAGCGCGGATCACCAAGCTGGCGCGTCGGATTGCCCTGGACGAGGCGCCGCGGCCGGACGCCGCAGCCGGGGAAGGCCGCGGGAATGACTGACCGGCAGGCCCCGGCGGCCGAGCTGATCATTGCCGTCCACAGTGCGGACCGACCGATTCGCCGTGCGGTGGAGTCTGTCCTCGCGGCGGCCGTGCCCGGCCGGGCACTGGCGACCGTTGTCTGCCACAATCTCGATCCCGTGCCCATCCGCGACAGGCTCGACGGGCTGCCCGCCGAACAGGTCCGGGTTTTGGCCCTGGCGGACGGTATCCGTTCGCCGGCCGGACCGTTCAACTACGGGCTCGAACACGCAGTAGCCCGATTCGTGGGGATCATGGGCTCCGACGACACACTGGAAGAGGCAGCCGTTGACGCCTGGCTGGCCACCGCGGAAGGTGCCGGCGCCGCCGTCGTTATGGCACCCCTGCGGCTCCAAGGCGGACGGCGGATCCTGACCCCGCGGGCGCGTGTGTTCCGTGGGATGCTGGTGGATCCCGTGCGGGACCGGCTGGCCTACCGGACCGCTCCGCTGGGGCTGTTCCGGCGCGACCTGCTGTCCAAACACGGTCTGGCCCTGACCCCCGAACTACGGACCGGCGAGGATCTGGAGTTCGGGCTCAAGTTGTGGTTTTCCGGCGAACGGATCGCCTACCCGGCACAGGGTCCGGCCTACGTGGTCGGGAACGACGCGGTGGAACGGGTGACCGCGGCAGTGCTGCCCTTGGCGGAGCAGTTCCGCGATGTGCGGGCACTGGTAGCCGGAACATGGTTCGCCTCGCTGCCCGAGGGCAAGCGCGCTGCTATCGCGGTTAAAATTCTGCGCGGTCATGTCATCAGCGCCGCAGTACGGCGGGGGCGGGACTTCAACTGGCCGGCAGTTGACCGACGGGAGCTAAGCCGCGTCATTGAACTGGTGACCGGGTTGGCTCCGGCCGCGCCCAAGGTACTCAGCGCCCCTGATGAACGGCTGCTGCTGGAACTGCGCGATGCCGGCAGCGCCGAAGCCGTCCGGGAATCATTACGACGGCGGGATGCCGCCAATGCGCTGTGGCGCAGCCTGACGCTTCGCTGGCAGGATAATTTTCGCATCGAGGCGCCCCTGCGCAGCAACCTCAACTCGCTGCTGGCCGCCGGCACAGACACTGTACTTTCCGCCTTGCCGCCGGCTGCCCGGCGGCGACGGTCCAGCCCGCAACGCCGAAAGGATGCTGCATGAACCGCTCTGCCAGCAGACTGCTGATCCTGTCCCTCTCGCCCCTGCGCAACGATCCGCGCGTGCTGAAGCAGATCAACCTGTTCCGGGACAAGTACCAGGTTCTCACCTGCGGTTTTGGCCCGGCGCCGGAGGGCGTGGCCGGACACTTCGAACTGGACCGGGTGCTGCCGAGCTGGCCACGGGACCCGAAACGGCTGGCCGCGCGGCGGTACCGCCAGGTGTACTGGAACATCGCCGCGGTTGCGGAGGCTTCGCGAATGCTGCGCGGGCAGCACTTCGATGCTGTCCTGGCCAACGATGCGAACACAGTGCCCCTGGCGCTGAGCCTGGAACCCGTGCGCGGCGTGCACGCGGACCTGCATGAATTCGCCCCGAAGGAGCACTTCAACAAACCCGCATGGCGTGTGCTGGTTGCCCCCTATGTCCGCTGGCTATGCCGCACGTACCTGCCCGCGGTCAGCTCCGTGACCACGGTTTCCGAGGGTATCGCCGAGCAGTACCAGAAGGACTTCGGGGTCGACGTGGATGTGGTCACCAACGCGGCGCCGTACGCCGAGCTGAAACCGCGTCCGACCGGGGAGAAAATCCGCCTCATCTACAGTTCGGCCGGTCAGCGCTACCGCCGGATCGAGGACATCATCGCAGCGATGGACGGGGTGCCTGAGGATCTGGAACTGGACCTGATCGTTATGCCCAACGAGCCGGAGTATGTGGACCAGTTGCGCAGCCAGGCCGAGCCGCTGCCCAACGTGCGGTTTCGCGATCCGGTGCCGTACACCGAACTCGTCAAGACCATCAGCGAGTACGACGTGTCCATCTCGGTCATTCCGCCGACCAACTTCAATTTGGCCCAGGCCCTGCCGAACAAGTTCTTCGAGGCCGTCCAAGCCCGGACGGCCCTCATCATCGGTCCAACGCCGGCCATGCAGACGCTGCTCGAACGGCACGGCCTCGGCGCGGTGACCGAGGACTTCACCGCGGAAGGACTGCGTGCGGTGCTGCAGTCGCTGACCCGTGAACAGATCGACCACTGGAAGGCCAACGCGGACAAGGCCGCCGATGAATTGTCCTCCGAGCACCAGAACAGGGCCTGGGAAAGGGCGATCGCCGCCCTCCTGGAAACGACGGAAGTCTGATAAATGCCGGATTCAAGGACAGTTCCCCGCGCCGAGGCTCCCGGACCCGTTACGGAGGCAGACCCGAAGGTCCTGCATCTGTACGATGCCGCCGACGTCGGCCGCACTCTGGTCAAATACGGCAGGAAGTACGGACATCCCTGGCGGCAGTTCAACCGCACGCCGCCCGCGGATTCCGGCGTCCCCGTCGGCGCAGCAGGAAAAACCAGGGGGTTGCTGGCAGGCCTTTCCTGGCAAGCGGGCCGGGCGGCGGGGATTCTGCGCGCCGATCTGCTCCATGTCCACTCCGGCTCCCGTATAGGCGTGGTGCGCTCCCGGCCGTACAAGCCCTTTGTGCTGCACTTCCACGGCACCGACATCCGCACTCAGTATTATGATCCGGCCCGCAGACCCGCTATCCAGTGGGGCGCGGACAACGCCGCCGCCGTCCTGTACTCCACGCCCGATCTGGCCGAGCACGCCCAGGCTGCGCATCCCGGGTCCCGTTACTTGCCGAATCCGGTGGATGTGGAGGAACTTCCGGATTGGGCACCGGTAGACCGGCCGCGCGTCATTTTCGCCTCGCGTTGGGACGGTTCCAAAGGAGGCCAAGCGCAACTGGAACTCGCGCGCTCACTGCTGGCCGCCGTCGGACCCGGAACGGAAGTTATGGGACTGGATTGGGGCGCCGAGGCAGGCCGGGCTGCCGCTCTGGGCGTTCAGCTGATGCCGAAAATGGCCAAACCGGACTACCTGCGCTGGCTGGCCGGCGCGCACGTAGTGGTCGGCCAGAGCGCAGGAATCCTGGCAATGAGCGAACTGCAAGCCATAGCCATCGGTGCCCCGGTGGTCATGCAACTCGGCGCCGGCTACTATCCGACACCGTCTCCCGTGCTCCAGGCCGACACCATCGATGGCCTCGCCGCGCAGGTGCTGGCCGCGCTCGCGGACCCGCCCGCGGTCTCCCGTGCGCTCGATGGCCGGGGCTGGATCAACACGAACCACTCACCCGAACAATCAGTGCGGCAACTCGTCGGGGTGTACCGCGAAGTTATGGCCGGCCGCTAGGCCTCCGAACGCTCGTCGGCCGCCACTTCCTGCGGTGTGAGGCCAGCCAGTGCCGCCTGCTCGGCGAAATCCGGGACCCGGGCGACGACGTCGTCAAAGGTTCCGTAGGCGGCCACTTCGCCGTCGCGCATGAAGAAAACGATATCGGCGTGGCGGATGGTGGCGAGGCGATGGGCCACCGTGATGACCGTGACGTTGCCGTGGAGTTCGTTGATCGCCTTGGTCACCGCGGCCTCCGTGGCCGTGTCCAGCGCCGACGTGGCCTCATCCATCACGAGCACCTGCGGGTTGTCGTAAAGCGCCCGGGCGATGCCTAGCCGCTGCCGCTGGCCCCCGGAAAGGGCCATGCCGCGCTCGCCGACCACGGCATCGATGCCGCCGTCGCGGGCCAGCAACGTGTCAAGGAGCTGTGCCCGGCGCAGCGCCGTTTCCACCCGTTCCCGGTCAACTTTGGATTCGTCCCAAGCCAGGGCTACGTTCTGGGCAACGGAGGCATCGAAGAGGGACACTTCCTGCGGCACATAGCCGATCCGCTTGCGCCAGGAAGTCAGGACGAATTCGAGCCGCTCGCCGCCCACTTCGATGTGGCCCGCGGTCGGCTCCAGCAGCCCGAGCAGAATATCCACCATGGTGGATTTTCCGGCACCGGAAGACCCCACAAAGGCCACATGGCTGCCGGCTGGAATCCGGATGCTGATCCGGTCCAGCGCAGGAGCTTGGGCACCCGGATAGCTGAAAGAGACATCGTTGAGCACAATATCCGCCGGTGCATCGGCAAGGTCGTGCTGCGGCCGTTCTTTGCTCTGTCGCGCCATTTCCTCGTCGCCTTCGCGGATGTCTTCGACGACCTGGCGGGCAAAGGAGGCGCTGGTGTTGACCGAGGACTGCACTGCCTGCATCCGGGTCAGCGAAGGGATCAACCGGAATCCCGCGATGGCGAACAGCCCGATGGCGCTCACGGCGCCGGCGGGGCCGCCGACAAGCAGGCCAACACCGCCGACCAGGGCGAACCCGACCACCAGAGCGGTTTCCAAAACATAGCGGGGAATCTGCGATATCTGGATGGCGCCGGCCCGGGCCAGAGCCGACTTGGTCCGGGTGCCGTGGACCTGCTCCTGCACCTCCGGTCCGCGGTCCGCAAGGGTGATTTCCTTCAGTGCACCCAGCGCCTCGTAGAGTGTTTTGGCTGTCCGGTTGGACCACTCGCGGTTCTGGCGTCCGATCGCCACCGCCCGCGGCGATATCACCTTGGCCAGCAGCAGCGCCACCAGACCCAGATACAGCATGGTGACAATGGCGATCAGCGGCTGGGCAATGAAAAGTACGACGACGACCGCCACCATCGTGCCCAGCTCGCCGAAGAGGGTCATCGCCGGCATCAACACACCCGAAACCGTGATGCCCACGCCCACGTCAACGGACCGGACAATCTCAGCGGAGTTGCGGCCCAGCCGCTTCTCCCATGGAGAGGCAAGATAGGCCGCGAACAGCCGGTCCCCGATGGCGACCTCGTGGCGGGCGAAGCGTTTGGTGGCGAATCGCAGCAGCATCACCGCGAGGATGCCCTTGAGGACAATCAGCAGGCAGATAAAGATCAGCAGCGGCAGGACCAGGCCCTTTTCCGTGATGTCGCCCAGAACCGGCCACACCATCGGCTGCCCGCTGACCAGCCCCGGGAGCAGCGCGGCCACCAGCCCCAGAGCCACGATGTCAAGCAGCGCCAGGGCTGCGGAAGCAGCGGCGTAACCGGTCAGGAATCGGCGGCTGCCTTCGGGCAGCGTTTTCAACAACGGCCCAAGGACCTTCAAAATGCTATTCATACTGGCACTAAGACTAGTTGTTTATCCACAAGCCGCGTCACAGACCTAGCTTGCTGCAAACGTTTCACCTACTCTCGGGAGAGAAAACGTACACCGACGGCGGAAACAGTCTCAAAAGTTCCGGCGTCAGGACGGCGCTGCGCGCCAGGGGGATACGCATGGACGCTATCCGCATTGTCGAAGATGAGGTGCGTGAGCTCATCCGCCGCAGGGGCATCGACCCGGCACACCAGGGCGGGGAAGTGCGCCGCCTGGTGGAGGCCGCGGTCAATGATTATGACGAGCGGTCCCTGCTGGGGACGCTGCCGCCGCTAGGGCACCTTGACTTTGCCAGGAAGTACGTCTTTGATGCGGTCGCAGGGTTCGGCGCACTGCAGCCCTTGCTGGATGATCCCTCGGTTGAGGAAATATGGATCAACTCCCCGGCCGAGGTGTACGTTGCGCGCGGCGGGGAATCCGAGCTGACTTCGGTCACGCTGAGCCAGCAGCAGGTACGGGACCTGGTGGAAAGGATGCTCAAGTCCTCGGGCCGGCGGCTTGACTTGTCGTCGCCATTCGTTGACGCGGCCTTGCCCGATGGCTCGCGTCTGCACGTGGTCATTCCTGATATCACCAAACGGCACTGGGCCGTCAACATCCGTAAGTTCATTGCCCGAGCGTCGAAACTGGACCATTTGGTGGAACTGGGGTCGCTCTCGCCGGAGGCGGCCCGGTTCCTCTCAGCCGCGGTAGCCAGCGGGCTTAACATCCTGGTTTCCGGGGCAACGCAGGCGGGTAAGACGACGATGCTCAATTGCCTTGCGGCAAGCATCGGCAGCCGCGAGCGCGTGGTGACGGTCGAGGAAATTTTCGAGCTTCAGCTGCCCTTACGCGACGTGGTCGGCCTGCAATGCCGCCAGCCGAATCTGGAGGGCGGGGGCGAAATCCCCCTGCGGCGCTTGGTCAAGGAAGCTCTGCGTATGCGGCCGGACCGCCTGATCGTGGGGGAAGTCCGGGAAGCCGAAAGCCTGGACATGCTCATTGCCCTGAATAGCGGCATGCCAGGGATGTGCACCATCCATGCGAATAGTGCCCATGACGCCATCACGAAGGTTTGCACACTGCCCCTGTTAGCTGGCGAGAATATCTCCAGTGCCTTCGTCCTGCCGACGGTGGCTTCCTGCATTGATTTGGTCGTGCACTGTACACGCAGTGCCTCCGGCCACCGGCAGGTTGCCGAAATAGTCTCGCTCGGTCGCCGAGTCGAGAACGGCATTATCGAGACATCAACTCTTTTCAGCCGGCAGGACGGAGATCTGCTGGCCAGCGGTTCGGCCAGCCCGGGAGAGGACAAACTCGCCCGTGCCGGGTACAACGTCATGCAGTTGCTCGGTGGCATGTCATGACTGCTGCCACCGGCCTAGTCGGCGGGTTCGGATTGTTCCTGATCTGGTGGTCCTGCTGGGAGTTGCCGGAACCGCCTCCCAAGAGCCCCCGCAACCCACGGTTCACCCGCTTGCAGGAGGTCATCAATCAATCGGGTATTGAGAAAGTTTCTGTCCACGGCCTTATTGCCAGTTGTACCGGAACAGCCGTGTTTACCTTCTTGCTGATTTGGGTGATTACGCAATCTCCTCCGATCGCGAGCTGTTTCGCGCTCTTTGGCGGATGGCTGCCGTTGGTGCTGGTGCGGTGGCGCGCGAGACGCCGTGTGGCGGCGATGCGCGAAATCTGGCCGGACGTAGTCGACCACCTTCGTTCCGCCATTCGTGCCGGCCTCTCGTTGCCGGAGGCTCTGGTACAGCTGGGGATCCGGGGACCGGTGGAGCTGCGTCCGGCGTTCGTCGAATTCGGGGCAGATTACCGGGCCGGAGGGCGCTTCGACCAGTCGTTGGAGCGGCTGAAGGATCGGCTCGCGGATCCAGTCGCAGACCGGATCATCGAAGCACTCAGAATGACAAGGGAGGTGGGCGGCTCCGACCTGGGCAGGCTGCTGGGTACCCTGGCGGATTTTCTTCGCGACAGCGCGCGCACCAGAAGCGAGCTGGAGGCCCGCCAATCATGGACAGTCAGCGCCGCGAGGTTGGCAGTTGCCGCACCATGGATCATCCTGATGCTGCTGGCTACGCGGCCCGAGGCTGTTACCGCCTATAACTCGACGACGGGGGCCATGGTACTGCTCGGCGGTCTGGTCGTGTCTTTGGTTTGTTACCGGCTGATGCTTCGCATCGGTGCCTTACCCGAAGACGAACGGGTGATGAAATGACGCAGTTAATGACCATGGGCGTCCTCGCGGGGACAGGCCTGGGCGCCGGCTTGTGGCTGGTCCTGGCGCGGCTACCATTTATGCGCAGGACACGGTTCGTCGACAGGATCGCACCTCAGCTGAAATCGGTGGACGTCCAGTCCAGGCTGCTGACTGCAGGACCTGTCAACGTGACCCCGTTCGGCCCGTTGGAACGCATTATCCGGCCGGTCCTTCTCGACGCCGTTTCCTGGCTGGGCAGATTCAACTTGGGGATGACCGTGTTATCCAAGCGTCTGGCGCAGGCCGGGCGCCGCCAGACGGCCGTCGACTTCAGGGCGGAACAACTCTTGTGGGCGGTCCTGGGACTAGCCGTCGGAATTCTGCTGGCCCTGGTGTCAGCGGCAGGGGGAGGGCTGGATCCCATCACGGGCATCGTTCTCACAATCGGCCTTGCCGCGGGCGGATTCCTGCTGCGCGATTACATGCTGACTGTCCAGATACAGCGCCGGGAAACCAAGATGCTGGCCGAATTTCCCAGTTTGGCGGAACTGATGGCGTTGGCCGTCAGCGCGGGGGAGAGCACCACTGGTGCGCTCGAACGAATCTGCCGCAGCGCCCACGGCGAACTTGCCGACGAATTCGCTACCGTCCTGGCAGATACCCGGTCGGGGACTCCATTGCTGGCGGCGCTGCAGGACTTTTCGCGCCGGAGCCGGCTGCAGGCCTTGGTGCGGTTCGTTGACGGCATCACGGTGGCAGTGGAAAGAGGTACGCCGCTGGCGGATGTGCTTCGTGCACAGGCACAGGACGTCAGGGATATGGCCAAGCGCAGCCTCATGGAATCGGCGGGCAAAAAGGAAATCGCCATGATGGTTCCACTCGTGTTCGGTGTCTTGCCCCTCACAGTCCTGTTCGCTGTATATCCGGGGCTGGCCCTGATCAATCTGGGTTGGTGAAGGTGCAACCAAGGAGAATCTCACAACGGATCAAAGGTAAAGAAGGCGGAAAATGAACAAGTATTCCTTCACTCTGAAAGCAGCTGTACTGCTGTCGATCATGCTGGCACAGCTCGCCGGTCGGTTCCGCACGGTCGTGTCCGGCGAGGACCCCGAGCGTGGCGATGTGCCCGGGTGGGTCATGATCACACTAATGTCGGCCGTGCTTGTCGCCGGGATCCTCGCCATTGCCAAGCCCGCGCTCGAGGGCCTTTTCAACGATGCCATGGGACGCGTCGGCCAGCCTTGATATGCGCCGCTTGATAACGCTGGTGCGCGCTCCGGGCGGTCTTCGCTGCGAACGTGGCTCAGCGGTTGTGGACTTCGTATTGGTCGGCGGTGTGCTGACGCTGATCTTCGTCTCGATCATGCAGCTGGCCCTTGTTCTGCATGTGCGGAACACCTTGATCGATGCCGCCGGTTCCGGGGCCCGTTACGGTGCCTTGGCAGACCGCGGGCCTGAAGACGCCCGGGGTCGCACAGTATCCCTGATCACCGGTTCCCTGAACTCTGCCTATGCCAGGAACGTACAGGTGGAAGAGATCCAGCGTGGGGGAATCAGGACACTTCGTGTGACGGTGAACGCGCCGTTGCCAGCAGTCGGGCTGGTTGGTCCTGCGGGCGGAATGGAGGTGGAGGGCCATGCTGCATTGTCGCGGTAGCGAATGCCGGCTGTCGGGGTGGCGGGACAAACTTCGCCGGCGCTTGGCAGCGGGGGCAGGTCCTTACGATCCTGCGGAGCGGGGCAGTGCTCTTGTGGAGTTCGTCTTCCTCGGCGCGCTGCTGCTCGTACCCGTGGTCTACTTCGTCATCGCGGTGGCTCAGGTTCAGGGCGGCTCTTTCGCCGTCGTCAGCGCCGCCGACCATGCAGCAAAGGTTTTTGTCGCAGCAGACACACCCGCGGCCGCTCATGGCCAGGCTGAACAGGCAGCACTGCTTTCCGTACAGGATTTCGGCTTTGGGCCAGGCGATCTCGGAATGGCTATCGGCTGCGGTGGCGGCGCATGTCTCGAACCAGGTTCAACTGTGACCGTCAACGTCTCCCTGGAGGTGCCGTTGCCGCTGATGTCGGGGGTGGACCTGTCCTTCGCCACAGTGACCGCCACCGCCACCCAGATCGTCGAGCGTTACGGATGAATCCGCCCGGAGCCAGGAGGCGCTTCATCGGGTGCCGCACCCCGGCGGGCCTCGGCGGCTACGGGCGGAATGCGCGGGACGATGACGGCCAGGTAGCGGTCCTGATCATCGGGTTTGTGATGCTGAGCCTGCTGATACTCACCGTGGTCATGGCTGCGTCTGCCGTGTACGTAGAGCGCAAGAAGTTGCTCTCGGTGGCGGACGGTGCCTCGTTGGCCGCAGCGGACACTTTTGCGCTTGCTGATGTCCAGGGCTCTGCCGGTGCTCCCGTTCCAACCTTGAGCGACGGTGCCGTCCACAGCACCGTTCAACGCTACCTTGCGGATACCGGTGCAGCGGGCCGGTTCGACGGTCTGTCCATCAACCCAGGCACTGGTTCGCCGGAGAGCCGCACTGCCCATGTGGTCCTCTCCGCCGTGGTGCATCCGCCCATCGTGAACTTTCTGATCCCGGCAGGTGTGCCGATCACCGTGTCCAGTGATGCCCGTTCGGAGCTGCGCCGCTGATATCAGGTGCCAGCGCTGAATGGATGCCACGCGTCGGGAAGCGCATCGGCGTTCCCACCATGGCGTAGGCTTGGAGAACCATGGCTGAGATCGACTTTCCCGCAGAAATCCGCGCCCTGCGCGCCACCTATGACTCCATCGAGGCAGTGACCGATGTCGAAACCATCCGCAAGGACATCGCAGAGCTGAGCGAGCAGGCCGGCGTGCCCGATCTCTGGGACGATCCCGCCGCTGCGCAGCAGATCACGTCAAAGCTCTCGCACCGCCAGTCAGATCTCGAACGGCTCGAAAAACTCGAGGCACGGATCGACGATCTGGAGGTGCTCGTTGAGCTGGGCCAGGGCGAGGACGACGCCGACTCGATGGCGGAAGCAGCCAACGAGTTGGAGGCCTTGAAGAAAGCGCTCGCCCAGCTCGAAGTCGTCACCTTGCTCTCGGGCGAGTACGACGAGCGGGAAGCTGTTGTCACCATACGTGCCGGTGCCGGTGGCGTTGATGCGGCGGATTTCGCGGAAATGCTCATGCGTCTATACCTGCGCTGGGCGGAGCGCCACGGGTACCCCACGACGGTACTGGACACATCCTATGCCGAAGAAGCAGGGCTGAAATCGGCGACCTTCGAAGTCAAAGCACCTTACGCCTTCGGTACCTTATCGGTCGAGGCCGGTACCCACCGCCTGGTACGGATCAGTCCTTTCGATAACCAAGGCCGGCGCCAGACGTCCTTTGCCGCGGTCGAGGTGATCCCGCTGATCGAGCAGACAGACTCCATTGAGATTCCGGACAACGAGATCAAGGTCGATGTTTTCCGTTCCTCCGGACCGGGCGGGCAGTCTGTGAACACCACGGACTCGGCCGTGCGGCTGACGCACCTTCCCACCGGCATCGTAGTTTCGATGCAGAACGAGAAATCGCAGATCCAGAACCGCGCCGCCGCGCTCCGCGTGTTGCAATCCCGGCTGCTGCTGCTGAAAAAAGAGCAAGAAAACGCGGAGAAGAAGGCCCTCGCTGGGGACGTCAAGGCATCCTGGGGTGACCAGATGCGTTCCTACGTACTCAATCCGTACCAGATGGTCAAAGACTTGCGCACCGAACACGAAGTCGGCAATACGTCCGCCGTGTTCGACGGTGAGATTGATGACTTTATCGACGCCGGTATCCGCTGGCGTGCTAACACCCGAAACGCGGCGGATTAGCCCCGACCGTACCGGCGGAGCCGGCCCGGATCCCAGTCGCAGGCTGGGGGAAACCGGTATTTTCCGGCCAATGCCAGGACCAAGGGTGACATGAATCACTATACAATTGTGGTGGAACGAAGCGCCTGCGCCGTTGCCGGAGAGACGTTCATTCCGCGCCTGCTGTCACAAGGAAGAATGCCACGCGGATGGGTGCATCACCTACCCCGGCTTCCTGTCGCTGGCCTTGCCTGAACGACACGCCCGCCAGGGGCCTGCAGGTAAATCCCAAGGCGTACTGCATATAGTCAGTACGCCGATGATTTTTCCTTCAACCATAGGCCCGAGCCGTCGGCAGCTGTATTTGGGCACGAAGTAGTCATGATTAGATTCGACAACGTCACTAAGATTTACGACCAGAACACACGACCCGCTCTGGACACGGTCAGCCTTGAAGTGGACCGCGGGGATTTTGCGTTCCTGGTCGGAGCTTCGGGATCAGGGAAGTCCACCTTCATCCGGCTGGTCCTCAAAGAGGACCGGGCTACCCGTGGCTCCGTTTACGTGGCCGGCCAGAACGTCGCCAACATTCCAAGCTGGCGGGTGCCCAAGCTGCGTCGCGGCATCGGCGTTGTCTTCCAGGATTTCCGGCTATTGCCGAACAAGACCGTAGCCGGCAACGTTGCCTTCGCCATGCAGGTGATCGGCAAGAGCCGGGCCATGATCCGCGAGACGGTTCCCGAAGTTCTCAAGACGGTCGGCCTGGAAGGCAAGGACCACCGTATGCCCCATGAGCTCTCCGGCGGCGAACAGCAGCGCGTGGCTATTGCCCGGGCCATCGTGAACAAGCCGGGTATCCTGTTGGCCGACGAGCCGACCGGAAACCTTGATCCCACCACCTCGATGGGCATCATGAAGGTCTTGGACCGCATCAATCAAAACGGCACCACCGTCGTCATGGCGACGCACGACAACGTGATCGTGAACGACATGCGCAAGCGAGTGATCGAACTGGTCGACGGCGTATTGGTCCGCGATGAAGCCGAAGGCATCTACGTTGGCGCCCAGGGTGATAACAAATGAGACTCGCATTCATCCTTGGTGAAATCGGTTCCGGTTTGCGCCGGAACCTTTCCATGGTCGTTTCCGTCATCCTGGTCACTTTCATCTCGCTGACGTTCGTCGGGGCTGCCGGCATGCTCCAGCTGCAGATCAACCAGATGAAGGGCTACTGGTACGACAAGGTCCAGGTCGCGGTTTTCCTCTGCGTCGATACGTCGACGGCTGCAAGCTGTGCCTCTGGACCAGTAACCGACGAACAGCGAGCGGAAATCAAAAACACGCTTGAGTCGCCTGCTGTCGCGCAGTACGTGGACACCTACCTGTACGAGTCGCAAGAGGACGCGTTGGGACACTTCCGCGACCAGTTCGCCAACTCGCCGATTGTGGATTCCGTAACCGCGGATCAGCTGCCGGAGTCCTTCCGGGTCAGCCTCGTGGATCCGGAAAAGTACGAGGTCATTAACGAGATCTTCTCCTCGTTGCCCGGCGTCGAAGTTGTTGTGGACCAGCGGGAGATTCTGGAACGAGTCTTCAGCGTGATGAATATAGCCTCCCTCGTGGCGGTCAGTATCGCCGCCATCATGATTGTCTGCGCGATCCTGCTGATCGCGACGACCATCCGTCTCTCGGCGTTCAGCCGACGTCGCGAGACGGGCATCATGCGTCTGGTAGGAGCTTCAAAGGCGGTGATCCAGTTGCCGTTTGTGCTGGAAGGCGTCATCGCCGCCGTCATCGGCGCACTGCTGGCCTCGGTTACGTTGTGGGCAGTGGCACGGTTCTTTATTGGCGACTGGCTGGCACAGCAATATCCGGACACGGCCTTCATCTCGGAGGGATCGGTGCTCCTGATCGCACCTGCGCTGATCCTGCTCGGAACCGTGCTGGCAGGAATTTCCTCTCTTCTTACCCTCCGACGCTATTTGAAGGTCTAGAATCATGTCTACTGAGCAGAACAACAGGTTGGGGAACCGGACAGTGAACCGTTTACACGCGGGTAGGAAGTCGTGTCTGCCGCAGGGGATTATCAGCGCCGCGCTGGCCGCCTTCCTGGCATTGTCTCTCGGCACCGCAGGTCCGGCACAGGCGGATCGACTGGACGATCGCAAAGAAGCGCTCGAGCAGGAAATGGCCGAAGTTGAGCATTCACTGGAGTTCCTGGACGCCGACATCATAGAGACGGTAAAGCAGCTCAAGGAGTACCAGAGCCAGTTGCCCGCGGCCCAGCAGAAACTGGCAGATGCACAGGGACGGGTCGAGGAAGCGGCGAACAAAGTCGCCGCCCTGGCGCAGCGCGTGGACATGGCGTTGCAGACCAAAGACAACATTAATAAGCAGCTCGATGACGACAAGGAAGAGCTCGCTGAAACCCGGGAAATCATAGGGCAGATCGCCACCCAGGCGTACAAGCAAGGTGGGGTCCCGTCTAACCTGACGCTGTTCTTCGGCTCGGAGGGTGACTCTGGCCTGGCCGATACTATCGGTTTGGCGGACCAGGCCTTGCGGAGCCAGAACGCCGCCTTGAACAAGCTTTCCCAGCAGAACGCTACGAACGTGAACTCGAAGGCCCGCCTCGAGGCGGTCGAGGAAGAAATCCGGGACCTCAAGCAGCAGGCCGAAGAGGCATTGGCTGCCGAGCAGGCTGCCAGGGATGAGGCCGCAGCTGAGAAGGAGAAGGTGGACACCCTGATCGCGGATACCTCCGCCCTTTCGGACAAACTGCAGGCCCAGAAACCGAAGATCCAGCAGCAGTTGGCTGACGTCGAAAAACAGCACCAGCAGGTGCAGGCCGATATCGCCGAACGGCAGGAAAGGCTCCGACGCGAAGCCGAAGAACGCCGCAGGAAGGAAGAAGCCGAGCGGAAGGCGGCCCAAGCGGCCTGGGAGAAGGAGCAAGCGCGGATCAAGGCTGCGAAGGCGGCTGCCGCGGCAGCCAACCAGCCCGTCCCGCAAATTGTTCCCACGGTCGAACCACCGCCCGCCGCGCCCAGCGAGTCGTCCTCGTTCGGTCTGGCCTCTCCGGTGTCCGGCCCGGTGACCTCCGGCTACGGGTGGAGGGCTACACCTGCCGGCACAATCGATTTCGGTGGTTCCGGCGGTTACATGCACACGGGACTGGACTATGGGTCAGCCTGCGGCACCCCGGTGCGCGCGCCTGCCAGCGGCGAAGTTTGGACGTCAGGGTGGGGCGGTGCGGCCGGAAACATGGTAGTGATCAGCCATGGGGTAGTGTCCGGCAGTGCGTTAGCGACGAACTACTTCCACTTGACTCGGTCCGCCGTGTCCGTGGGCCAGAGGGTCAGCCAAGGGGAGGTCATCGGTTACGTTGGAACAACCGGCAACTCGACCGGATGCCATCTGCACTTTGAAACCATCCTGAACGGTTCGCTGGTGAACCCTATGGGCCTGCTGTAGCCAGCGAGCGATTTGTTCCACGCCGGTATACTGGATATTTTCAACCAAGAGGATCTGAACCTGAAGGAGTCGCCCCGTGCCCAGGGAAAGTGGTCGGAAGGTAGTGGCCACCAATCGCAAGGCCCGGCATGACTATCACATTCTGGATACCTATGAGGCCGGTATGGCGCTCATGGGGACCGAGGTCAAATCGCTGCGCGAGGGCAGAGCCTCCCTGGTCGATGGATTCTGCGTTTTCTACAATGATGAGCTGTACCTGGAAGCGGTCTATATTCCGGAGTATCTCAACGGCAGTTGGACCAATCACTCCGCCCGGCGTCGACGCAAACTCCTGCTGCACCGCGAAGAGCTGAACAAGATCTCACACAAGATCCGCGAGTCCGGCTTCACGATTGTGCCCCTTCAGCTTTACTTCAACGACGGCCGGGCGAAGGTGGAAATTGCAATTGCCCGCGGCAAGAAGGACTACGACAAGCGCCAGACGCTGCGGGAACAGCAGGACAAGCGTGAAGCGCTACGTGCCATGCGTGAGCGCAACCGCGGCTCTGCCTGACCAGCGTTCATCCGGAACCTCGGTGAGCGAGACCTTCAGTCGCCGGCATGCCTACATAGAGCGTAAATCAGCCCGTGCCCGCAGGGCCATAAAGCAGCAGGGACCTCGGGGAATACAATCGCGGATGTTGTGGTTAGAATAGATAGTCCGGTGTGAACCACCGGTTTGGTAATTCAATATGGGGATGACAGGTTTCGACGATGTTAGTCGCGCCAGGGGAAGCGGGCCGAGGATGCAGGGCTATCTCGTTAACGCTCTCTGCAAAAAAATAACTGCTGAATCTAAACAGCACGACTTCGCTCTCGCTGCCTAAGCAGCGGGCATAGTCCGTCAGTCCGGGTACGCTCTCGACCCGGTTTCTGGCGTCATTTAGAGGGCCACTGCTGGACACTTTCGCCGTTGGAGTGTCCGGGACTTTTAGACGGCTGGGCCCGGGTCAGCCACTTGTTTGCAGGATGGCTGGGGCCGAGAAATCCCGAAGCAAACTGCGCCCGGAGAAGTCCTGGCAACGCAACATCGGACGGGGGTTCAATTCCCCCCATCTCCACCAACGGAAACAGGCCGGAGGCATAACGCTTCCGGCCTGTTTGTCGCTTAAGCATGCTGGCCGCTGATCAGGACGGCGTCAGGAACCGTCTACAGGATCCTCGACTATGCCGACGAAGCGGCTGCCCACACCATCGAATTCGCTTCGGCGCATCCCGGCCCCGAGTTCGGGCAGCTCTTGCGGGTCGTGGAATTCGCAGATGACGTATGTGAACTCAGGCCACCACTTCTTTGGCCGCGCCGCCTCCGAAAAGCCGCAGACATAGCACTGTAATTCAACCCAGACAGGCCTCTTGCCTGTGCGGTTGGCGCGGGACTGCAGCAGCCACTGCGGCGGATTAGCCACAATCTCGGCGAGGTCCTCCTCGCTGAGCCGCGAAGGTATGCCGTGCCGCCGGGCCATCTCAAGCGGAATATCAAGGGCCAAGGCTGCATCTCGTCTCGTAATCATCGTCATCAACAATAGGCCAACGCCTCCATTAGCGCCGATTCGAAACTGATCGGGAAATACTACTTCCCCGCCAGTGGGCCGATTTGTCGCCGGTGTCGCCGCATGACCGGGCATTCGCCATCAATGGGCCGACCGTCAGCCCATGACGCCTCCGAGCTGACAGCTTCCATTTAGTGACAAGCCCCTGGGTCTTGATTTCTTGCCTGGACCTTTAGCTTTCCTGATACCGTTTGTCCGATTCATTGACACTGCCGCGCGCATTAGCGATCCTGAAGACTCCAAGCGGTGGGGCCCGCGAGGGGAGCCGGGGCCGGAGAGTCCGGCTGGCTCTGTGGGGAGTGTACTGTGGGGATCACTGCGGCTATGGCTACCGATCGACCTTGGGATTTACGCCTTGTGGGGGGCTGGCAACTGCATCGCGGGGGTCAACCTGTGAAAGTGGCTCTGCGCCAGCAGCGCCTTCTTGCGGCCTTGGCGCTGTACGGCAGGCAGTCCCGTACTTTTTTGGCCGGATTGCTGTGGCCGGACAGCTCCGAGCATCAGGCCGCGGGCAGCCTTCGGGAGAGTGTTTTCCTGGTTAACCGGACATTGCCACAACTCCTGTCGTCGACCCAGGATCCGCTGGACTTGGACGAGCACGTCAGCGTTGACGTCCGCGATCTCAGGGCGCAGGCAGCCCGTCTGGAGGAACATGCCAATCCCGGCCTCCAGCAGAGCCTGCTGGAGGCGGTACAGGATGCCGAACTGCTGCCGGGCTGGTACGAAGACTGGGTCATCTCCGAGCAGGAGAGGTGGCAGCGACTACGGCTGTCGGTGCTTGAACGGCTGGCCAAGCAGTTTCTGCTGCTGGGCAGAATCGATCCGGCGATGGAAGCGGCGCGCGCAGCGACGACCGTAGAGCCCCTACGCGAGAGTGCGCAGCGGTTACTGCTTCAGTGCTACCTGGCAGAGGGAAACAATGCGGAAGCGCTGCGGGCCTACCAGTCCTTCCGGATCAGGCTGCGCCAGGAATTCGGCGTTGCTCCCTCGCCAATCATTTCGGACTTGATCAGTTCGCTTGTGGAAGGGTCGGATGGCGAGCAGCAACTGGGGCGGAGCGGTGGCCGCGGATAGCCCGCGGCGCTCAAGCCTCGGCGGTCAGCGAGCCCGCGTAGAGATCCATCAGCGCCGGCATTCCGCCAGCTGCCATGACCCGCCGTTGGCGTTCGGCACCGATGCCGTCGGCCCATAAGCGTTCCAGAGAAGCGTCCACCCACTCAGCGTCGCCGGCTTCCTCAAGGGCAGGCCGAATGCGCCGAACCAGCAGGTTGACCACATCGCGTGCGGGCAGGAGAAGTCCGGAGAACGGGTCGATCAGCTTATCGGCCAGCCCTTGCCTTCCGGCTTGCCAGACGGCCGCGTCAAGGAGTTCGGCGTCGAGGTCGGGGAACTCCTTACCGGCCTCTGCTTCGGCGAGGGCCGTGACGACAAGTCCGCGGATCAGCGCGGCGATGAGGACTGCATCCTGGGCTTCCAGTTGCACATCGGCCGCGCGCACTTCCAACGTGGGGTAGCGGTCGGAGAGGCGCGCCAGCCAGGTGAGGACGCCCCGGTCGATCACAACTCCGGTTTCCACCAACCGCTGGATCCGCCGCTCGTAATCCGCAGCATCAGCGAACAGCGGGGGGGCAGCCTTGGACGGGCCAACGGCGGTAGTGCACAATCCTCCAGCTGGCGAACCCGCTGTCGCGGTCCAACCAGAACGGTGAATTCGAGCTCAGCGCCACGATGACCGGCAACCAGGGCCGGATCCGGTTCAAGGCCTGCACGCCCGACTCCTTGTCCGGGACTGAAACATGTACGTGCTGGCCATTGACGAATTGGTCGGCGACAATCCCTTTGGCGCTTGCTTTGAGGTCGTGGTAGCGCTGCTTGTCCGTCAGCTCCGGGTAGTCTTCGTGGATCCGCGCTGCTGTGCCAGTGGCGGCCGCACGGACGCCCGCTTTCCGCGCCGCGGTATCCAGCTGGCGGCGGAAGTTCAGCAACGATTCCTCTGCCTCGGTCAGTGTTGAGCAGACGGCCGTGGCGGTCTCGATCTGGCAATTGAGCAGCTCCCGCTGGATGTCTCCGCGGGCCACTTGCAGGGACTCCAGGTTCTGCGCAACCTTGTCTGCGACCGCTTCGGGCAGTCCCGTGGCCGGATTGAGCAGCAGGTACTCTTCCTCAATTCCCAGCGTTGCCATTAAACGCCTTTCCCTAGCCTGAAACGGACAAACCTGAGCTTACCCAAATTATCAGTGTGCTGATGACAGCACTCTCATCTGAGCAGCAGCAGTCCAAACGCGGCCGCTCCCAGACCCAGCGCCAGATTGGCTGCAAGATTGACGACGGCGGCTACGGGCCGCCGTTCTGCCCATAGTCTGACGGTGGCAACCGTCCAGGAGCTGAACGTGGTCAGGCCGCCGGCCAGTCCCGCCGCTACCGCCGTGCTCCATGGCTCCGCCAACGAACTCTGCGCAGCCGTTGAAGCGGCCAGCCCGATAATGAACGAACCGGCTACATTGACCAGCAAGGTTGACCACGGCCACGCCATCCGCGCGGTCCGGGAGTCAGCGGCCCGGCTGAACAGATTATCCGCGGCGAACCTGGCCACCGCCCCCGCCATGCCGAAGACACCTACCAGCAACGCGCCCAGAGCGGTCACGGCTGTCCGTCCCCTGAGCGGGCCGCGCGCCTCGCAAGCACTCGGCCGAGCACCAGACCGGCCACGGCCGCGGCGAGTCCGGCGACGGGGGACAGTCCCAGATACGCCAGCCAAACATCATGACGGCCGGCAGCGGCGAGTTGGTCGATGGCGATGGTGACGGCCGAAAACGTGGTGAAGGAACCCAACAGACCGGGGCCAAGCCCGGCATGGAGCCAGACCGGAGCGCCCGGTCTTTCCTTCCAGAAGGCTGTGACCATCCCCAGCAGGAGGCTACCTGTGACATTGATCGCCAGTGTGGTCCACGGAATACCGCCGTCTTCGGGAAAGAGCAGCCCCAGGCCGTAGCGCGCCTCGGTGCCGAGCAATCCGCCGACGGCCACAGCCGTCCACACAGTGGCGGGCGGCAGCGGAGGTTTTCCCGGCCGCTCGAGGTCAGCCCCCGGCGTCGTTCTCATGCGGTGAGGGCGCAGCCAGCGTGGGGTATGTCGCTGAAGACCCACAGTGCCAATGCGGCCTCGTCGCCTAGATCCAGCTCACGGTTGCGCCCGGCGGTGCCGACGCGGACTGCCAGAGGACCGCCGAACGGCTTGCGGCCGATGACCTCCACGCGATCATCCAGGCCGATGTCCTCTGCGCTAAGGAACCTCAGGAGTTCAGGGTTCGCGTCGCTGATGCGGGTGATCCGGCCCGTATGGCCCGCATCCAGACTGGCGAGTTGGTGTGCCTGCGGGATGTCTACTGCGCCGTGCGCATCCGGAATCGGATCGCCGTGCGGGTCCCGGTCGGGATAGCCGAGTTTGGCGGACAGCCGTTCGATGAACGTGTCCGAAACGGTGTGTTCGAGCAGTTCGGCCTCGTCGTGGACCTCGTCCCAGGCATAGTTAAGTTCTTGGACCAGGAAGGTCTCCAGCAGCCGGTGCCGGCGGACCATGGCCAGAGCAAGCCGGCGGCCCTCGTCGCTCAGCTCCACAGCGCTGTACGGCTCGTGGATGGCGAGCCCAAGCTCGACGAGCTTGCGCACCATCTCGGACACCGAGGAGTTGGCGACGCCCAGCTTATTGGCCAGCTGGGACGAGCTAATCGGTTCGTCCTGCCACTCGGTGAAGGAGTAGATCACCTTGACGTAGTCCTGGACACTGGCGGAGCTGCTGCTGAGGGCGGGACTGTGCTTGTTGGGAGGCATCTTGTTCTCTAGACGGACGTGGGGATGCTCGGCTGTTCGGAGACCCGGCGCTTGGCGCTGCGCCGCCGCTGCCATTGCCAGACTACCCCGTTGCGCCGGGAGAACAGGTAGACGGCGACGAAGACCACGGACTGGGCCAGGACCACGGAGGCACCGGTGGAAATGTCCAGATAGTAGCTGGCATAAATGCCGGCAACCGCGGCCGATGCCGTTATCGACGCTGCGATCAGCAGCATCGTGTCGAAGCGGCGGGTCAACAGGAAAGCAGTGGCGCCGGGCGTGATCAGCATGGCCACCATCAGAATAATGCCGACCGCCTGCAGGCCCACCACAACGGTCAGGGCCAGCAGGCCCAGCATGAGGGCGGAAAGCCAGCGGGTGTTCAGCCCGATGGCGTGGGCATGGATCCGGTCAAACGCGAGCAGCGTCAGGTCACGCCGTTTGTAGAGCAGCACGGCCAGCGTTATGGCACCCAGCACGAGCACCTGGAGCAGTTCGGCGGTGTTCACCCCGAGGACGTTGCCGAACAGGATGTGCTGCAGATCCGTTTGGCTCGGAGTTTTGGAAATGATCGCCAGTCCTAGGGCAAAAAGCCCGGTAAAAACGACGCCGATGGCCGTATCTGCTTTGAGTTTCGTGGTGGAGCGGACGGCGCCGATCAGCGCTACGGCGCCGGCTCCGAAGATGAAGGCGCCCAGCGAGAACGGCAGGCCGACAATGTACGCCAACGCGACGCCTGGCAGCACCGCGTGTGACACGGCATCGCCCATCAGGGACCAGCCCATCAGGATCAGCCAGCAGGACAGTACGGCCGAAACCACGGCCGCCGCCAGCGTCACCAGCAGCGCGCGGGTCAAGAAGCCGTACTGCAGCGGCTCCAGCAACCAATTAATGACGTCCATGATGTGCTCCTTCCGGGGCGGTGGCCAGGGCTGTGCCGAAGGCCCGGGCGAGGTTCTCGTTGGTCAGGACGGCTTCGGGTTTGCCATGGGCGAGCACACGTTGGTGGAGCAGGACCGCTTCATCGCAGAGCTGGGGGATGCCGGCCAGGTCATGGGTCGAGACCAGTACGGTCCGGCCTTCATTCCGCAGCTCCTTGAACAGGGTAATCAAGGCCCCCTCGGAGCCCTTGTCCACTCCGGCGAACGGCTCATCGAGCAACAGCAGTCCTGCATCCTGCGCGATTCCCCGCGCCACGAAGGCCCGCTTCCGTTGACCTCCCGAGAGCTCGCCGATCTGCCGGTGCTGGAGCTCCGATAGGCCAACACGTTCCAGTGCTGCCGCCACAGCCTCCCGGTCGGCACGGTGCGCGCGGCGAGCCGGTCCGAGCCGGCCATAGCGGCCCATCATGACGACGTCGCGGACCGACACGGGAAATGTCCAGTCGACATCCTCGGACTGCGGAACGTACGAGACGACGTTGAGTTTCCGCGCGTCCTTGGGTTCGACGCCGAAAAGCCGCACGTTGCCGTTGGTCGGCTGGACGAGGCCCATGAGGGACTTGAACAGCGTGGACTTGCCGGACCCATTGACGCCGATCAGCCCGCAAATGGTCTGCGGCCGGACAGTCAGCGTGACGCCGTCCAGGGCTATGACCTCGTTGTACGCCACGTGCAGCGACCTCACGGTGATGGCGTCGGCGCCGGTGGGAAGTTCATGCACACTCATGAGGCGAGTCCTTCTTTGATTAGGGCGATGTCATGCCGGATTAGGTCCAGGTGGCTCGGCACCGGGCCTTCGGGACCGGACAGCGAATCGACGTAGAGCGGGGTGACGAGCTCGGCGCCGGTCGCGGCAGCAACCTGTTCCATCGCGCCGGGATTTACCGTGGATTCGCAGAACACGGCCGGAACCTGGTTCTGCTGCACAAAGGCGATCGTGTCTTTGATCTGCCGCGGGGTGCCTTCGGCGTCGGAGTTCACCGGCCAGAGGAAAGCCTCCTTCAGGCCGGCGTCCCTGGCGAGATAGGAGAAAGCGCCCTCGCAGGTTACCAGGGCAGCAACGGCGGCGCTGTCCTGGAAAGCGTCCTTCAGTTCCTGCATAACACCGTCCAGTTGGTCCTTGTACTGCTCGCCGTTGGCCTTGAAGTCCGCGGCATGCGCCGGATCCAACTCGCTCAGGGCAACAACAGTGTTATCGACGTAGACCTTGGCGGCCTCCGGCGACATCCAGGCATGCGGATTGGGCTTGCCCTCGTAGTTTCCGGAACGGATATCCACGGGCTCGACCCCCTCCGACAGGACTGCGTGCGGGGCAGGTACCGCCGTCACAAACCGCGCGAACCAACGCTCCAGACCCAGTCCGTTGTCGAGAATCAGGTCCGCTTCCTGGGCGCCGACCAGATCCGAAGGGGTGGGCTGGTAGCCGTGGATCTCCGCGCCCACCTTGGTGATTGATTCCACCCGCACATGCTCGCCGGCCACCTGACGCACCAGGTCTGCAAGCACTGTGAAGGTGGTCAGCACCATGGGGCGCTCGTCGGACGGCTCCGGGACCGCCGCCGAACCGTTGCCCACGGGACCGCAGGCCGTCAGCATGACCAGCGACAAGGCGGCCAGCATGGACCACAGTTTTTTCGGCATGCCTAAATTTATCGTAAAGGGGTACCGGATAATAGGGTGCTGCAAAAATTTCTTCTGGTTGCCGGGCGGAGCGGCGGGGAACGTTGACACCAAAACCCTCGAACTTAGCGGTCAGCGGTCACTGCGCGCCAAGTCAGGGTCAAGTAGGGGAGCTGGATGACTTCTTCCCGGTCATGGCCGAGATGTTCATGCAGGTACCAGTCCAGATTGGCCAGGACTTTTGCGCGCGTCTGTTCGCTCGCCCGCAGGTAGTAACTGCGCGACTTGACCAGTTCCAGCAAGTCGGCGGGCGTCAGTGGGTCGGCCCAGTGGGTTTCGTGGCCCTCATGCCGGATGAACTCAGGACCGATGAAGGGGCGGAAGTCCGGCCGGTAAACGTCACCGGCATGCATGATCCGGGAGAGCCGGTGGACCCACGGAATGGAGACATCGAGCTGGTTCCAGATCAAGCCCAGCGTTCCCCCGGGCTTCAGGATCCGGGCAGCCTCCGCGCTGGCCGCCGCCTGGTCCACCCAGTGCCAGGCCTGCGCCACGGTCACCAGGTCGACGGCGTCATGGGCGATGCCGGTATGTTCGGCCGTCCCCAGCAGGATCCGGGCCGCGGGATAGTTGGTTGCCAGTTGCTCCAGCATGTCGGCTGAAGGATCCACTGCGGTCACCCGCAGGCCCCGGGCAAGCAACGCGGCCGTATATTTTCCGGTACCGGCGCCTACATCCGCGGCGTCCCGTGCCGACGGCGGCACTAGCCAATCGACGGCGTCATCGGGGTAGCCGGGGCGGACCCGGTCATAATGCGCGCCACCCTGCTGGAAGCTGCTGCCGAACTCCCGGCGCCGTTCGTCATCCATCCGGGGTCCGCCGCGAACCACTGCCACACTCCTCGTGCACCCTATGCCCTCTGTCAGGGGCCTCTCATTGACCTGTCAACGCCGCTGGCAGCCCGTGCGGCTGCACAGGCGGCTTTGCAAACGACGGGTCAATTAGATCATGCTCCATCTGGCGGGCAGCGATACGGCCTAGTCCAAGGAGCACGGTGCCGCCCCGGCGGTTCCCGGCGTCGCCGGTGCCCACTCGGGGAAGGCCCGTGTTTCCACCGCTGGAACCCAGCGTCCGCTCTCCACGACATAGTCGTGGCGCAGACCGTCGCGGACCAGCGCTGCCACTCCGTCCGCGAGCCGGGCCGCATCTTCCAAGCGGGAACCCAGCCCGAAGCTGGCGCGTAGCGAACCGGACGGCAGGCCGAGGCGGTTGAGCAAGGGATGGGCGCAGAACTTGCCGTCCCGCACGCCGACGCCGTGTTCTGCGGAAAGATACGCCGCCACGAGGCCCGCGTCGTATCCGGCCACCGAAAAATTAACGACGCCGATGGCATCCAGCGGGGTGGCGTCGCCGCTGAAAATCCGGTGCACGGTGACCGAGTCCACCGACTCCAGCCGCTCGATGATATACCCACGGAGCACGGACTCATGTTGCTGCCAGGAAGCCTCATCCAGCTGCACAATGTGCTCGGCGGCCCGGGCCAGAGTGGCCGCACCGAGCACATTGGGCGAGCCGGCTTCATGCCGGGCCGGCCCCTTTGTCCAGACCACGCCGTCCAGCCGGACCTGTTTCACCGCGCCGCCGCCAGCCAAATGCGGTGTGCCGGAATCCAGCCAGTCGGCCCGGCCGATGATCGCTCCTGCGCCGAACGGGGCATAGAGCTTGTGCCCGGAGAGGACCACATAGTCAATGTTGTCCCGGGCGATGTCGAGGCGCCGGTGCGGGGCGAGCTGTGCCGCATCCACCACTACCCGGGCACCATGCCGGTGGGCTAGCCGTGCGGTTTCGGCAATCGGGAAGATCTCGCCGGTAACATTCGACGCGCCGGTGATGGCAACGAGGGCCACCTGGCCAGCGGTCAGCTCGGCCTCGATGGCCTCGAGCGTGGCGGCGACACTCGGCCGGGCCACCACGCTGCGGTGCGGTACCGCCTGCCAAGGCAGCAGGTTGGCGTGGTGTTCGATGTCCAGGTACAGTACTTCGCCGCCGGCCGGGATGCAGCCGGCGAGCAGGTTCAGGGAGTCAGTCGTGTTGCGGGTGAAGATGACCAGGTCATCGGTCCGCCCGCCCACAAAAGAACGCAGGACTTCGCGGGAATGCTCGTAGACGGAGGTGGAGACCTGGGATGCGTACCCGGCACCGCGGTGGACGCTCGCGTAGTAGGGGAGCAGTTGCTCCAGGTAGGCGGTGACGGAAGCCAGCGCGGGTGCCGACGCGGCGTAGTCCAGATTGGCGTAGCGGATGGTGCCGCCGTCCAGCAGTGGAGCGGCGAGCTCTGCGCCGGTAACTTCCTGGAACGGTCGTTCCGCTGCCAGGAGCTCGGGAGACAGGGCGGAGTCGATAACAGTGGTACTCATATGACCTCATCTGGTGAGGGATCCGTGCGCATGGCAGAGCGGATCCGCGCTTGCCGTGCCAGTCAGGCACGGCCAGGTCGTCACCCGGGGCACCCCGCCGCGTCAGGAGGGTTGCCGGCCAGCAAACCGGGGTTTAGCGCTGGCACTCGTGACCTGCCAGCGAGATTATTGTCCGGCCGGAGCGGCCGCATCTTTGTTACGGGAACGAAAAGGCGGCCATCCCAGGAAAGGGGACGGCCGCCGTCGTAATTCGTCACAAAGGCTTACGTCAGCGCAGGCCGTCCGCCTCCGCGGAGGCCTCCGGAGCGGTTTCCGGCAGGGGCGCCTCCTCCGGATGGGCGGCCGGACGCTGGCCGCGCAACAGGGGATTGAGCCGGTAGAGCACCTCGTCGTGCAGCGTGCCGTTCGTGGCCAGCGCGTTGCCGCCGAAGGGGCCGTCCTCGCCCTCGAGTGAACTGAACCGTCCGCCGGCCTCGGTCACGATCGGCACGAGCGCCGCCATGTCGTAGAGGTTGAGTTCCGGTTCGCAGGCAATGTCGACGGCGCCCTCGGCTACCATGCAGTAGGACCAGAAGTCCCCGTAGGCACGGGTACGCCAGACCGATTCGGTGAGGCCGAGGAACTCCGGGAAGTTGCCCCGTTCCTTCCAGCCGGTGAGGCTGGAATAGGAGAGGGACGCGTCCTCGAGCCGGTTGACATTGGATACCCGGAGGCGGGTGGCCGCGGACAGGGACCGTCCCATGTAGGCGCCGGTTCCGGTCGCGGCCCACCAGCGCTTGCCTAAAGCGGGAGCGCTGACCAGGCCGACCACGGGCCGGTCTTCGTCCACCAGCGCGATCAGGGTTGCCCAGACCGGCACCCCGCGGACGAAGTTCTTGGTGCCGTCGATGGGATCGATGATCCAGCGGCGGGAGCCGTGGCCGCTGCTGCCGTACTCCTCGCCGAGCACCGCGTCGCGCGGCCGGGCCCGGGAGAGTTGGCCGCGGATGGCCTCTTCGGCGGCGCGGTCCGCATCCGTGACAGGGGTGAGATCCGGCTTCGTTTCGATTTTCAGGTCCAGCGCCTTGAAGCGGGCCATGGTCTGCGAATCCACGGAATCGGCCATCACATGGGCCAGGCGCAGATCGTCGTTATAGCTTTGAACGTCACGGGTCATAGGCTTCAACTTATCCTTATTCGGTGGCCGGATGCGGGATGTGAAGTCCCCGGCCGACGACGGCGGTGCTACTGGAACCCTAGTTCCTTGGCTTGGGCGCGTTCTTCCGTTCCCAGCAAACGGCGCAGCGACGCCAGCCGCGCCGGGCCCGATTCGCCGGCCTGTCCGGACGCTACCCAGGCGTCCACGCCGCAGTTGACGGCATGATCGTCGTGCTTGCAGCCCCGCTCGCAATCGGCTGTCCCGGGCTCCAAATCCGGAAAAGCGGAGATGATCCGGTCCGGGTCCACATGGGCGAGCCCAAAAGAACGGATGCCGGGCGTGTCGATGATCCAGCTGCCCGCCGGAGCGTCAGCCAGCTTCAGTGCCAGCGCCGAGGAGGAGGTATGCCGGCCACGCCCGGTCACCGCGTTGACGCCCCCCGTAGCGCGTTCCGCTCCCGTGAGCGCATTGACCATGGTGGACTTGCCCACGCCCGAATGGCCGAGCATGACGCTGACCATTCCGTCCAGATAGCCCCGGAGCGCCGCCACGGCGTCACGGTCGAGCCGGGCGGACAGCCCATCGGCGGACCGTGCATCCACCCCGGAGCCCTCCGTGCCGGCTGTCCGGCTGACGATTACCGGCAGATCCAGGTGCCGGTAGTTGGAGAGCAGTTCTTCAGGATCTTTGACGTCCGCTTTGGTGACGCACAGCAGCGGGCTGATACCGGCGTCGTACGCCGCTACCAAGGCACGGTCGATAAAACCGGTGCGCGGCTCCGGATTGGCTGCGGCCACGACGATGACCAGTTGGTCCGCGTTGGCGACGACTACCCGCTCCACCGGGTCGGTATCGTCGGCGCTGCGGCGCAACAGTGTCCGGCGTTCCTCGATCCGGACCAGCCGGGCCAAAGTGTCCGGCTCTCCGGTAATGTCACCGACGAGCGCTACGAAGTCGCCGGCCACCACCGGACTGCGACGAAGCTCCCGGGCACGGGCGGCGACAACCACCCGTTCCTGTGCAGTGTCTTCATCGACGACCGCGGTGTAGCGGCCGCGGTCCACAGTGATGATCCGCCCGATGACGGCGTCTTCGTGGGCAGGCCGTTCCTTGGTGCGCGGACGGGAGCCGCGCTTGTTGGGACGGATGCGGACATCGGACTCGTCCCACGTACGGTTGCCGCGCACCACCTTAGAGCGCTCCCGCCTCGGACTGGCGGACGGATGTCTCGAACAGGTGCTGCCATAGCCGCGGGAACTCGGGCATGGTCTTGGCCGTGGTGCCGATGTCTTCGACTTCCACGCCCTCGACTGCCAGCCCGATAATGGCTCCGGCAGTGGCCATCCTGTGGTCCTCATATGAATGGAAGACCCCGCCATGCAACGGCCTCGGACGGATGATCAAGCCGTCGTCGGTTTCTTCGGCATCGCCGCCCAAAGCATTGATTTCCGCGACCAGAGCCGCCAGCCGGTCTGTTTCATGTCCGCGCAAATGGGCGATTCCGGTGAGCCTGGATTCGCTGCCGGCGAGGGCGCAGAGCGCCGCCGTGGTCGGGGCAAGTTCGCTGGTGTCGGCGAGGTGCGCCCCGGTGATCTCAGGCCCGCCGGTCACCGTGAGGGTGCCGTTCTCATAGCTGACGGTGGCGCCGAGTTGCGCCAGAATGCTGCGCCATTTGTCACCGACCTGGGTGGTTTCCTCCGGCCAGCCCGGGATCCGAACCGTTCCCTTCGTGGCCAGGGCCGCCGCGAGGAAGGGGCCAGCATTGGAAAGGTCCTGTTCGACAGTGACGTCGAAAGCCCTGATCAATCCGGGCCGGACCACCCAGTGGTTCCGCCGGGAATCGTCAACTTCAACCCCGACGCTGCGCAGTACCGCCACGGTCATGGCAACGTGGTCCAGACTGGGGACGCTCTGGCCGGAATGTTCGAGATGCAGCCCGTTGCCGAATCTGGCGCCGACCAGCAGCAGCGCCGAGACGAACTGGGAGGAGGCTCCGGCGTCGATGACCAGATGCCCGCCGTCGACGCCGCCGGAAGCGGCCAGCGTGAACGGCAGCGAGCGGTTCCCGCCGTCCTCCAGCCGGATGCCGAGGCCGCGCAGCGCGTCGATGGTACTGCCCATCGGCCGCTTCCTTGCCTGCGGATCGCCGTCGAAGGTCACGGTTCCCGTGCACAATGCTGCCAGCGGCGGTACGAAGCGCATCACGGTACCGGCCAGCCCGCAATCCACTCGCGTCTCGCCCAGCTCCCGGTCCTGTTCAATAGGCGTGACCAGCAGGTCGGGACCGAACCGGCCCTCGCCCGGCGTTTCCTCGACGCGGGCCCCGAGCGCGCGCAGTGCATCGATCATGAGAACCGAATCCCGCGAGTGCAGCGGTGCCCGCAGCCGCGACGGACCGTCCGCCAGAGCTGCGAGCACAAGGTAGCGGTTGGTCAGTGATTTCGAGGCCGGTACGTAAACCGTGGCATCGACCGGCCCCGGGGCGAAAGGTGCGGGCCAGTGAGTGCTCTTGCCGCCGACGCTTGCTTGCTCAGTCATGAAAACTAGGAACCCACCACATCGGAGGCAGCTGCCCGCACGGTCCGCTCAGCCTTCTGCAGCTGTTTGCGGGCATCCTTGCTGAAGGTCTGCACATTTCTGCGCGCGTCAGAGGCGAGATGTTCGGCACGCCAGACCAGTCCGGGACGGCCGTTGGTATCAACGGCGGCCAACAGAACGCCGCCGATGAGGGACACGTTCTTAAGTAACTGGTTGCGCCGGGCCCGGCGGGAATCAGGCGACGTAGCGTCCGCGGCATTGAATTCCACCAGTGCGTTCGCCGCTGCCGTTCCTGCCAGAAGCAGTGCCGCAATGCGTGGGAATTTGCCGATCCCCAGCAAAACGCCGGCCCCAACCTGAGTGGCACCAATGACCTGGGCAACCAGCTTCTCGTTGCCTGTTACCGGTGCTGCGGAGGGAACCATGGACTGGACCTGCCGCAGGGCCGGCTGAAGCTGGTCCGCGGTGTCCTGCGCATTTCGCAAGCGATCGACTCCCGAAGCCACAAACGTTGCGGCAAGCATCGGGCGGGCAACAAAGCGAACGATGGTCATAAGTACCTCCTGGCTGGCGCTGTCCGCAGTGCGGAAGCTGTTTCTAGGACTGCTGGTGACGCTGTTCTCTAGTCTGGCACTTTTGCGTGCCCTGTACATCCTGCAGGCGCAACGTTGGGGAATCCACGATGACCGAGGGCGGAATAAGTACGGTGCCTGCGTCGTTGTGAAGAGCAGCAATAGGTGCGGGTTCTCGAACATAGCGCCGGCGCCAACGTGTCGAAAGGACAATCAGTGCCATCAGCAACTCTTCAGCCTGCTGCGGGACTGCAGCTGCGTTTGGACCCTGCCCGGAACACCTCCAGCGTAGACTTGGTGCCGATGACAACAGACAAATCCGATGAGGCTGCCCCCCTGGAGGCTACGGAGGAATCCGCGCCGGCAGCGGCCGCTGACACCGAGACACCAGAAGAACGCAGTGCCCGCTTTGAGCGCGACGCCATGCAGTACGTGGACCAGCTCTATTCAGCTGCCATGCGTATGGCCCGCAATCCCAGTGATGCCGAAGATCTGGTCCAAGAGGCGTACACGAAGGCGTTTTCGGCCTTCCATCAATACAAGCCGGGGACCAACCTCAAGGCGTGGCTCTACCGGATCCTGACCAACACCTATATCAATCTGTACCGCAAACGGCAGCGCGAACCGCTCCAATCCAACGCGGACCAGGTTGAGGACTGGCAGATGTTCCAAGCGGCTTCGCACACTTCGACGGGCCTTCGGTCCGCCGAAGCGGAGGCCTTGGACCACCTGCCGGATTCGGACGTCAAAGAAGCCCTCCAGGCGATCCCGGAGGAGTTCAGGCTGGCCGTCTACTTTTCAGACGTAGAAGGTTTTGCCTACAAAGAAATATCGGAAATCATGAACACCCCGATCGGAACGGTTATGTCCCGTCTCCACCGCGGACGCAAGCTATTGCGCGATCTGCTGGCCGACTACGCGCACGAACGCGGAATGGGCAAAAAGACGGACAAAACCACAGTCGGGACAAAACAGGAGAACGGCAAATGAGCGACTGCCACGGCTTGGGCGACTGCGAAGACGACCGCATGAAGCGGATCTATGAGTACGTTGACGGCGCGTTGTCCCGCGAGGACCTCAACGAGATCAAACAGCATCTGGACGGCTGCGAGGAATGCGCCCAGGAGCATAGCCTGGAGTGCCTGATCCGAAGCGTAGTCAAGAGGTCGTGCCAAGAGGCTGCGCCGCAGACACTGAAGGAACGGATTCTGGACCGGATCGGGCACTTGGAAGCCGCTGACTCGGTGCAGGCCGACGCCTAGAAGTGCGTCCCGGCATAAACAAAGAGGAACCCCCGCGACCTGCTGGTCGTCGGGGGTTCCTGCATTATTCAGCTGGCGGGTGACCCGTAAGCCTTACCGGGGAACCGGTAGCTCAGGTGTTGGGGCGCTTACCGTGGTTTGCGCCGCCGCGCTTACGGTCACGACGCTTGCGTGCTCGCTTGCTCATAGCTGCCTCCTTACCTTGATGAAAAAGAACTGCGTACCAGTCTCCCACATCCGTCCATGCACGCCTAACCGGTGACGGCGGCTGAACGGTGTTGACCGGCGGACCACGGCCAGGGGAGCGTTAGTTAGTCAGGAGGGCTCGGGCAGTTCCAACCAGCTGTACCAGCCGCGGTGGAGGACCAGCCAGGCGATCAAACCGTAGCCGGCCTGCCCGGGAGCACCGCCGTTAGCGGCAAGATCCGTGCGCCACTGTTCGTGATTGAGCAGGGGAGTGAAGGTATCAACGTAGACGTGCTTGCGTCGGGTGGTGACATCGCCGAATGCAGCGGACAGTTCGGCAAGGCGTTGGTTGCGCTCTGCATCGAGGCCGGGCGGTGGACCGACGACGAAAGCCTTGACGCTTAACTGCGCTGCACCATCAAGAATGTTGGCCAGATTCAGCCGGCTCCGGGCGGTTGTCAGCTCCAGATCCAGGTCGCGGTCGGACAGTCCGATAACGAGCCGGTTTTCGTAACCGTCATCAAACCGACGTCCTGCCTCCTGCAGCCAACGTCCGGCAAGCTCCTCCGTGCCCTCGTTAGGCGATGCCAGAGTGAACGATTCGAGGCTGGCCGGCGCGGGATTGGTCCGGGCCAGAGTCCGTCCGAGCCAACCGAGGGCGCGCTGATCACCGGTACCGGCAAGGAGTTCGTCGCCGACAGCGGCGATCCTGATTTTGCGTTGCTCCACAAGATGCTTTCTGGTTGGTTAGGGCAGGCCTCTGGTTAAAAAGAAGTGGGTGGGGTGTCTGTGCACCCCACCCAACATCTTACTTACTTACGCTCAAACACCTTTTTCACAAGGACGTCCTGCTCGACAGCGTGCCGTTTGGCAGAACCTGTTGAGGTGGCGGCGGACGCGGGACGCGAAACCAGACGCAGGTTCATGTCCACCCTCTGCGGCAGCATCATTCCGATGACAGGCCACGGTCCCTGGTTCGCGGGCTCGTCCTGGGCCCAGACCACTTCGGCGTTCGGATACTTGGCCAATTCGGCCTCGATTTCTTGGGCTGGCAGCGGGTACAGCTGCTCGACCCGCACCAGAGCCGTCTTGGTGTCGCCGTTCTTTTGGCGGGCAGCCAGCAGATCGTAGTACAGGCGTCCAGATACCAGGACCATCCGGTCGACTTCCCCAGCGTTCAGTTCCTGGACCTCGGGGATGACCGGCTGGAAGCGGCCCTCCGTGAAGTCCTCGACCTTGGCGGAGGCAGCCTTGAGACGCAGCAGCTGCTTGGGTGTGAAGATGATCAGCGGCTTGCGCGGGCGGCTGTAGGCCTGGCGGCGCAGCAGATGGAAGTGCGACGCCGGGGTGGTCGGGTTGGCCACGATCATGTTGTCTTCAGCGCACATCTGCAGGAATCGTTCGATGCGAGCGGAGGAGTGGTCTGGCCCCTGGCCTTCATAGCCGTGCGGCAGCATGAGGACCAGCGAGGAACGCTGTCCCCATTTCTGCTCAGCCGAGGAGATGAACTCGTCGATTACGGTCTGTGCGCCGTTGACGAAGTCGCCGAACTGCGCTTCCCAGATGACCAGCGCGTCCGGCCGCTCTACCGAGTAACCGTATTCGAAGCCCATGGCCGCATATTCAGAGAGCAGCGAGTCGTAGATCCAGAACTTGGCCTGGTCTTCGGACAGCTGTGTAAGCGGTGCCCATTCCTTGCCGGACGACCGGTCATGGAAGACGGCATGGCGCTGGACGAAAGTACCGCGGCGGGAGTCCTGGCCAGCCAGACGGACCGGAACGCCTTCCATCAGCAGGCTGCCGAAGGCGGCAATTTCGCCGAAGCCCCAGTCGATGCCACCTTCACGCGACATCTGCTCTCGCTTCTCCAGCAGCGCCTTGAGCTTCGGGTGCACGGTGAAGTCTTCGGGGATGCTGACGTGCGCCTTGCCGATCTGGGCGAGCACCTCGGAACTGACAGCCGTGCTGGCTGGTAGGCGGATCTCGTCTTCGGCCTGCTGGGACAGCGGGCGTTCGATGTCCGAGACGGCGGCCGCGTCCTTGGTGACAACCGGAATCGGGGAGGTCTGGGCGGCATGCGTTTCGGCGAAGACTCGCTCCAGGCGTTCCTGATAGTCGCGAAGCGCCTGGTCTGCCTCGTCCTGCGTGATGTCGCCGCGGCCGACGAGGGCTTCGGTGTACAACTTGCGGGTGGAGCGCTTGGCTTCGATCAGGTTGTACATCATCGGCTGGGTCATCGAGGGATCATCGCCCTCGTTGTGCCCGCGCCGGCGGTAGCAGACCATGTCGATGACAACGTCCTTGTGGAAACGCTGGCGGTATTCGTACGCAAGCTGTGCCACCCGGACAACGGCTTCGGGATCATCCCCGTTGACGTGGAAGACCGGCGCTTGGATCATCTTGGCTACGTCGGTGGAGTACACCGAGGAGCGCGACGCGTGCGGCGAGGTGGTGAAACCGACCTGGTTATTGACGATGACGTGCACCGTACCGCCTGTGCGGTAGCCGCGCAGCTGGGACAGGTTGAGCGTCTCCGCAACGACGCCCTGGCCCGCGAATGCCGCATCGCCGTGGATGATGATGGGGAGCACGCCGAACGCACCGTCGCCCTGGTCGAGACGGTCCTGCTTGGCACGCACGATGCCTTCGACGACCGGGTCAACGGCTTCAAGGTGGGAAGGGTTGGCGGCGAGGTAGACCTTGGTCTCGTTGCCGTTGTCCGAGGTGAAGGTGCCCTCGGTGCCGAGGTGGTACTTCACATCACCCGAGCCTTGGACGCTGCGCGGGTCCTGCGTCCCTTCGAACTCGCGGAACACCTGGGCGTAGGTCTTGCCGGCAATGTTGGTCAGCACGTTCAAGCGGCCGCGGTGGGCCATGCCGATGGCGACTTCGTCCAGGCCGTCGTCGGCTGCGTCGGAGATGACAGCGTCCAGCAGCGGAATCAGGGATTCGCCGCCTTCCAGCGAAAAGCGCTTCTGGCCCACGAACTTGGTCTGCAGGAACGTTTCGAACGCCTCGGCTGCATTGAGCTTGCCCAGGACGCGCAACTGCTCCTCGCGGCTGGGTTTCGCGTACGGGCGCTCCAACTCGTCCTGGAACCACTTACGTTCTTCCGGATCCTGGATGTGCATGTACTCGATGCCGGTGGTGCGGCAGTAAGCATCGCGGAGCACGCCCAGGATATCGCGCAGTTTCAGCCGGGACTTGCCGCCGAAGCCGCCCGTGACCCACTCGCGGTCCAGGTCCCACATGGTCAAACCGTAAGTGAGGATGTCCAGGTCAGGATGCTTGCGCTGGACGTACTCCAGCGGGTTGGTGTCCGCCATGAGATGGCCGCGGACCCGGTAAGCGTGAATGAGCTGCTGGATGCGGGCAATCTTGTTGACCTGCAGTTCTACGTCAACCTGGTTGTCCGGACGCCAGCGAACCGGCTCGTACGGGATTCGCAGGGCTTCGAAGATCTCGTCGTAGAAGTCCTGCTCGCCGAGCAGAAGCGACTCCACGAGGCGCAGGAACTCGCCCGAGCCGGCGCCCTGGATGACGCGGTGGTCATACGTGGAGGTCAACGTGATGATCTTGCCAACACCCTGCGCGGCTATGGTCTTCTCGCTTGACCCGCGGAATTCGGCGGGGTATTCGAGAGCGCCGACGCCGATGATGGTCGCCTGGCCCTTGGACAGCCGGGGCACCGAGTGAACAGTGCCGATGCCGCCCGGGTTGGTCAGTGACGAGGTGGTGCCCGCGTAATCGTCGGCGGTCAGCTTACCGGCACGGGCGCGCTTGATGAGGTCCTCGTAGTTGTGCCAGAACTCCGAGAAGTTCATGGTTTCTGCCTTCTTGATATTCGGAACAACAAGAAGGCGGGAACCGTCGGGCTTGGGCATGTCGATGGCGATGCCGAAGTTAACGTGCGCCGGCTGGACCGCAACGGGCTTGCCGTCGACCTCGTCATAGTGCACGTTCTGGCTGGGGAACTGGCCCAGTGCCTTGACCACGGCGTAGCCGATGAGGTGGGTAAAGGAGACCTTGCCGCCGCGGGCGCGTGCCAGGTTGGAATTGATGACCACGCGGTTGTCGATCAGCAGCTTCGCGGGCACAGCGCGCACCGTCGTAGCCGTCGGAACACTCAGGCTCTGGTCCATGTTGGTGGCGATGGCCTTGGCGGGGCCGCGCAGGACCGAGATTTTGTCTTCCTCGGTCTGGGAGTTGGGTGAAGACTTCGGCAGCTGAGCCGGGATGGGAGCTGTCTTCGGCTCGGGCTTGGCCGCATCGGCAGCGGCGGCGGGCACAGCCTTGTCCTTGGAAGTATTGGGTGCAGGCTCGGCATCCGCGGGGATCCGCTTTTCCGCACTGCGGTTGTTTGCGGTGGTTTCGGCGGACGCAGCCGGGGTGCCCTTGGGCTCCTTGACTACCGGCAGTTGGCGCGTCTGGGGGTCGGTTTCCTCCCTTGCAGCGCGCGGTGCATTGCCATTAGCGGTTTGAGCTGAGCCGGCGCCGGCCGATTCAAAAATGCTCCACCATTTCTTGTCCACCGAATTCTTGTCCTGGAGGTACTGCTCGTAAATCTCGTCGACGAGCCATTCGTTACCGCCGAATTCCTCGGGTAGACGAAGATTGGGATGCTCTGGCACTTGTTATACGCCTCTTCCATGTGTTGCCGCTTGCCCTGCAGACCACACGCTGCGGCCCATGGCAACAACCTGCTGCAGTCGTCACGGGCGCGTGAGGTGCGTTTGGACGCACCGGGTCTGGACCTCTAGCCAGTCTAATGACACATCCGCTGTGCAGGCCAATCTCATCCGATTGTTTTGAAACCAATGTGACGAAGCACCAACGGACCCGTCAAAAGCGGGGCGACGGTGATTTCGCTCGGGGTCGTAGACTCGTGCTGTCGTTGCCTGCACGTCAATCTCAGGAGCAGAACATGCAGTTCATCAATCAGCCGCAGACGGACCTAACGTACTCGGACGTTTTCTTGGTTCCGTCCAGGTCGGAAGTGGTGTCACGGCTGGACGTGGATCTGGCTTCGGGGGACGGAACGGGGGCAACCATTCCGCTGGTTGTGGCGAACATGACCGCGGTGACCGGCCGCCGGATGGTCGAGACGATTTCCCGCCGCGGTGGTCTGGCGGTCCTGCCCCAGGATGTTCCCCTCGACGTGCTGGCCGAAGTCACCGGCTGGGTCAAAGCGCGCCATGCGGTTTACGAAACCCCGTTGAAACTGCAGCCCTTTAACACCGTCATCGACGCGCTGCACCTGATGAATAAGCGCGCCCACGGAGCCGTTGCGATTGTCGACGGCGAAGGGCGTTGCCTCGGTGTGGTCCGGGCTGAAGAATGCGAAGGCGTGGACAGGTTCGCCTCGCTGGAATCGGTCATGCGTGCGCACCCGCTGACGTTGCAGGCATCGATGTTTTCCGGTGAGCTTCAGCCTGCGCTCCGGAAGGCCTTTGAGCTTTTCGACGGCGCCGGGGTCGGCTTCGCACCGGTCGTCGACGACGAGGGCTACCTCCTCGGGGCTCTGACCCGCACCGGTGCGTTGCGCTCAACGATCTACCGCCCCGCCGTGGATGGTAAGGGGCGCCTCAGGGTCGCGGCCGCCGTCGGGATTAACGGAGACGTCGAGGCCAAAGCCGCCGCCCTGCTCGAGGCCGGCGTCGACGTTCTTGTTGTTGACACTGCCCATGGACATCAGCAGAAGATGTTCGACGCGCTGCAGGCGGTACGGGGATTGGATCCTGCTGTCCCGGTGGTGGCTGGGAACGTGGTCAGTGCCGAAGGCGTACGCGATCTGGTCGCAGCAGGTGCGGACATCGTCAAGGTCGGTGTGGGACCCGGCGCGATGTGCACCACGCGGATGATGACCGCCGTCGGCCGGCCGCAGTTTTCCGCCGTGTACGAATGCGCGGCCGCCGCCCGCGAACTTGGCGCCCATGTTTGGGCCGACGGCGGAGTGCGTTACCCCCGCGACGTGGCTCTGGCGCTGGCAGCGGGTGCCAGCCAGGTCATGATCGGTTCCTGGTTCGCCGGAACCTACGAAAGCCCGGGGGATCTGATGACGGATAGCAATGGCCGGCAGTACAAGGAAAGTTTCGGCATGGCCTCGGCACGTGCGGTGCAGTACCGGACGCAGCGCGAGGGGGCGTTTGAGCGTGCCCGCAAGGGCCTGTTTGAGGAAGGCATTTCCTCCTCGAAGATGTACCTTGAGCCTGCCCGCCCCGGCGTCGAAGACTTGCTGGACGAGATCACGTCGGGCCTGCGCAGTTCCATGACCTATGCGGGAGCGACCAACCTCGCCGAATTCCGTGAGCGTGCCATCGTCGGGGTGCAGTCCGCGGCCGGCTATGAGGAAGGCCGGCCGCTGCCTCAAAGCTGGTAGCGCCTGCTACGCTTAACGAATAATGGACAGCTATTCTAGGCGCCGGTCCGTGGGCACGATTGCAGCAGTGGCAACGCAATCGGATGGCTCACACAGCACCGGCAGACCCCGTACCCGTGCCCATCATTCACTTCCTGACGCCCCGGCGGCCGGACAGGAGCCTTCTAGTCCGGGCTCTGACGACAAACCCCCGCCGGCGCAGTCTGCGCTCCTAACTTCACCGTGTGCGGTGGTGGTCCTCTGATGGAGTGGATCCAAATTGCTGCCGGCATGCTTTTGATTCTCGGAACCGGCTTCTTTGTGGCGGTTGAATTCGCCCTCGTGGCGCTGGACCAGGCCACCGTGCAGCGGGCCATCGACAAGGGCGACAAGGGCGCCGTTGCTGTGATGAAGTGCCTGAAATCCCTTTCCACGCAACTCTCCAGCTGTCAGCTGGGTATTACCCTGACCACCTTGCTGACGGGTTTCCTGCTGGAGCCGGCCATCAGCAGTCTGCTGCGCGCGCCGCTGGCGATGCTGGCTCTGCCTGAAGCCATCATCCAGACCGCCGGAGTTGTCATCGCCATGACGGTGGCAACCCTTCTCTCGATGCTGATCGGCGAGTTAGTACCTAAAAATGCCTCCATTGCCCTGCCCATGGCAGTCGGCAAGGCGGTTGCCCGGCCACAGCTGCTGTTTACGGCAGTATTCAAACCCGCGATCATCGTCCTTAATGGCTTTTCCAACAAGGTGCTTCATCTGTTCGGCCTGGAAGCCAAGGAAGAACTCTCCGGCGCCCGGACGCCATCTGAGCTGGCCTCCTTGGTACGCCGGTCCGCCGAAATGGGCACGCTGGATGCCGGTACCGCAAACTTCCTGTCCCGGACCTTGAGGTTTTCCGGCCGTTCGGCTGCCGATGTCATGACCCCGCGTATCCGGGTCGAGTTCATCGATGCCGATGACACCGTCGAGGACATCGTGGCAGCTGCCCGAAGAACCGGCTTTTCACGGTTCCCCATCCTGGGCGACTCGCCGGACGATGTCCGCGGCGTGGTCCACATCAAAAAGGCTATCGGAGTGCCACGTTGGAAACGGTCCGAGTTGGCCGCTGCAACGATCATGACCGATGTGCTGCGGGTGCCCGAGACTGTGCACCTGGACTCGCTGCTGTCGGAGCTGCGCGCATCAAACCTGCAGTTCGCCGTCGTTCTCGATGAATACGGTGGCACAGCGGGAGTTGTGACGCTCGAGGACTTGGTGGAAGAAATCGTCGGTGAGGTCTCCGACGAGCACGATCGGGTCAAGCCCGGCGTGTTGCAGAGCGCTGCCGGCAACTGGTACTTTCCGGGGCTGATGCGTCCGGACGAAGTCTCCGAACAAATCCCGCTGCTCACTGTTCCGGATGAAGCAGGCTACGAGACCGTCGGCGGATTCATCATGAGCGAGCTGGGCCGCATAGCTGCCGCCGGCGATCGCGTCGACGTACCCGGCGGCGTACTGGAAGTGGAGCGCATGGACGGGCGCCGGGTGGACCGGGTCCGATTCATTCCGGATCCGGTGGTCGGTGAGGGCGGCAGTACGACGACGCCCGGGGCCGCGGCTGCCGAAGGGGGCGTCCGATGAGCGCCGGGATGGGCATACTCTGGCTAGTGCTGCTGTTGCTCGGCAATGCCTTCTTTGTCGGGGCGGAATTTGCTGTCATGTCGGCCCGAAGGAGCCAGATCGAACCGTTGGCCGAGGCGGGATCGAAGCGGGCCAAAACCACGCTGTGGGCCATGGAAAACGTTTCCCTGATGCTGGCCTGTGCACAATTGGGCATTACCGTATGCTCCTTGCTCATCCTCAACGTCGCCGAGCCCGCCATCAAGGAGCTGCTGCTGATTCCGCTGGAGCGCTGGATCGGAATACCGCACGACGTCTCCTACGGGATTTCGTTCGTCATCGCCCTTCTGCTGGTGACGTTCCTGCACGTGACCTTCGGCGAGATGGTCCCGAAGAACATCTCGGTGTCCACCGCGGATAAAGCGGCCCTGCTGCTGGCTCCGCCGCTGGTCTTTGTCGGCAGAATCGTCAAGCCGGTGATCGTTGTCCTGAACTGGTCGGCGAACCACATTCTGCGTGCGATCCGGATTGAACCGAAGGACGAGGTGACCTCCACCTTCACCTTGGAGGAAGTCCAATCCATCGTGCAGGAATCCACCCGGCACGGCCTGGTGGAGGATGAAGCGGGGCTGATCTCCAGCTCCCTGGAGTTCTCCGGCCAGACGGCGGAAAGCATCATGGTTCCGCTGGATGACCTGGTGACCATCGGCGTGGACACCACGCCGGCGGAGTTCGAACGGGTGGTGGGCCGGACGGGTTTCTCCCGCTTCGCGGTGGCCGATGGCGACGCTAACCTCACGGGGTATCTGCATCTGAAGGACATCATGACGATCCCGGAGGAACGTTATTCGATGCCCATACCGGTGACCAAGGTGCGTACGCTGGCCAACCTGTCGCTCGACGAGGAAATCGAAGACGCGCTGGCTGTCATGCAGCGCACCGGTTCCCATCTGGCCCGTGTGATTGGCCCGGGCGGCCAGACCCACGGGGTGCTGTTTTTGGAGGACGTGCTCGAGGAACTGGTGGGGGAGATCCGGGACACTACCCAGAATCAGGGTGTGCGTCGGCTGGGCGCTTGATCCCGGCCGTGGCCCGGAGCGTCACAGCTCCGGGCCGCAGCCGGCCGTCGGCAGGAGGGCGGTCTGCCGCCGGTAATGCGAACCGTTCGCGTTACGTTACACTGTATTAGTTCCCAGTTGGTATTGATTCTCATTATGAGTAGATCGAGGTGTCGATGAGGCCTTTTCGTGGTCTGACTGCTATTTCCGGTGTCGCCGGACTCGCACTAATGCTTTCGGCCTGCGGCCAGGGTGGTTCCGGGGCCGGCGGGACAGACGGCGGGGAAGCCGGAAAAGTCCAGGTCGTCGCCTCAACCGATGTCTACGGCGACCTCGCGGCCACCATCGGCGGTGAAGCCGTGGAGGTGACCTCCATTATCAACAAGCTCTCTCAGGATCCCCATTCCTACGAGGCAACCGCCAGGGACAAACTGGCCGTGTCCGAGGCGGACGTCGTCATCGAAAACGGTGGCGGCTACGACCCCTTCCTGCACGGCCTGGTCGATGAAGCTGGTAAGGACCACGAGTATGTACTCAGCGCCGTGGACGTCTCAGGTTTGGGCGGGGAGGCCGGGGAATCCGCCCAGCCGGAAGCCGACGATGAGCACGCAGGCCATGGGCATGTCGAAGGCCTGAACGAACACGTCTGGTATGACTTCGAAACCATGGGCAAGATGGCTGACGTCGTCGCCGAAAAGCTCGGCGAGCTGGATCCAGCCAACGCCACAATGTTCGAGGCTAACAGCGCCGCCTTCCAAGAGGACCTTGACGCCTTGGTGCAGGAACGCGATGCGCTGGCCGACCGCGTTGGCAACGCCGAAGTGGCGGCCATGGATCCAGTGCCGCATTATTTGCTCGAAGCGCTGGGCCTGCACAACGAGACGCCGGCCGACTTCCTGCAGGCAGTCGAGGAAGGCAGCGATGCCGCGCCGGTTGCCGTAAAGGAGACGCAGGACTTGATCAGCGGGGGAGACATCCGTTTCGTGGCCTACAACGAGCAGACTGAAGGCCCCCAGACGCAGCAACTGCGCGCGGTGGCCGAGGATGCCGGCGTCGCCGTCGTTGTTTTCACTGAAACGCTGCCTGAGGGCCAGGACTACCTGTCGTGGATGGGCAGTAACCTGGACAATATTTCCACCGTGCTCGCGGTCTAAGTGACGACAATGACCAGCAGTACTGTGATTGACTTGTCCCAGCCAACCGGAGCGAGTTCAAGGAACCGTGTGACAACACCCGCCGTCAGCCTGCAGGGGGCCTCCCTTTCCTTTGGCAACCGTGTGCTGTGGCATGATCTGGACCTTGAGATCAACCCGGGCGAGTTCTTCGCGGTACTCGGGCCGAACGGGTCCGGCAAAACGAGTTTCCTGCGGGTACTGCTCGGTCTGCAGCCGCTGACGCACGGAAGCGCGCGCATCAACGGCGGCTCGGTGGCGCGGGGGAGCCGCGACATCGGCTACATCCCGCAGCAGAAGTCTTTTGTTCCGGGTACGCCCTTGCGTGCGAGGGACCTTGTTGGTCTCGGCCTGGACGGTCACCGCTGGGGCGTCCGGCTCAATGGGCGCAAGCACCGTCGGCGCGTGGACGAACTGCTGGACCTGGTCGGTGCTTCGTCCTATGCGGAAGCTCCGGTCGGCTTGCTTTCCGGTGGCGAGCAACAGCGGCTGAGGGCCGCGCAGGCGCTGGCCACGGATCCCAAGGTGCTGCTGTGCGATGAGCCGCTGCTGTCGCTGGACCTGCACCATCAGCAGGCGGTGAGTGCACTGATCAATGCGCAATGCCATGAGCAGAACAGCGCCGTGGTGTTCGTCACACACGAGATCAACCCGATCATCGATTACGTGGACCGGGTGCTGTACTTGGCGGGCGGCCGGTTCCGGGTCGGGGCGCCCGAAGAGGTCATGACCACCGAAGTCCTGTCGGATATGTACAACAGCCATGTCGAAGTCATCCATAACGAGGGCCGCATCATCGTGGTCGGGCTGCCGGACGCCACCACCCATCACCACGGCGAGGAGGACTGAACATGGACCTCAATGAGTTCATGAACGCGGTCTTCAACTTCGAAGACTATGCCGAGCTGCTTCCGCTGGTAACCAACTCGCTCATCGCCGGAGCCGTGCTCGGACTGGTCGGGGGCCTCATCGGAACCTTCGTCATGATGCGGGACCTGGCCTTTGCCGTCCACGGCATCGCCGAACTGTCTTTCGCCGGCGCCGCTTTCGCGCTGCTCGTGGGAGCCAACGTGGTTTTCGGCTCGCTGCTGGGTTCGGTGATTGCCGCCGTCATCCTCGGTGTCATGGGCATGCGGGCGCGGGACAGGAACTCCATCATCGGAGTCATCATGCCGTTCGGCTTGGGTCTGGGCATTCTTTTCCTGTCCTTGTACGAGGGCAGGTCCGCGAATAAGTTCGGCCTGCTCACCGGGCAGATCGTCTCGGTAGACACCGTACAGCTGAACGTGATGCTGGGATGCTCGCTGTTCGTTATCGTGGCCCTGCTGGCGATCTGGCGGCCCCTGACGTTTGCCAGCGCGGATCCGGATCTTGCCGAAGCCCGGGGAGTGCCCGTGGGTAAGCTGGCCATCGCGTTCATGTTCCTGCTGGGGCTGGCGGTCGCCCTGTCCATCCAGGTAGTGGGCGCGCTGCTGGTGCTGGCGTTGGTCATCACACCGTCTGCCGCCGCACTTCGGGTCACCGCTTCTCCGCGGTTGGTTGTCGGCCTCAGCGTGATCTTCGCATTGGTTTCCGTGGTGGGCGGCATTCTGCTGGCTCTGGGCGGGCGCATTCCGATCAGCCCTTACGTCACCACGATCTCGTTCCTGATCTACCTGGTCTGCCGGTTGATCAGTGCGCGGCGCGACAAGCTGGGCAGGACACGGCGGAGCGCTTCCCCGGATATCGCTGCGGTGAAAGTTACTGCCGCTTAGCGCTGCATTCCGGGCATAGCCCATACATTTCCACGGTGTGCGCGACTTGCGTGTAGCCGTGTTCAGCCGCAACACGGGAAGCCCACTGTTCCACTGCCGGCGCCTCGATCTCCACGGCCTTGCCGCAGTCCCTGCAGAGCAGGTGATGATGGTGGTGCTCAACGGCGCAGCGCCGGTACACGGCCTCCCCGTCGTCCTTGCGCAGTACATCCACCTGCCCGTCCTCGGCCATGGACTGCAGGATCCGGTACGTGGTAGCCAGTGAGACCGATTCACCGCGGCCATGCAGCAGCCGGTGCAGTTCCTGGGTACTGACGAAATCGTCGAGGCTGTCCAGTGCGCCGCTGACGGCGAGCCGCTGCCGGGTCACTCGTTGCTCCGAGCCACGGCGGGGTGCCTGGAAATCGGCAGAGGGGGTCGACATTGGGTGGGAGGTCTCCTTGACAGCGGGTGGTGCGGCCTGAAGGCTGACCTCCAGCCTATCAGTCGGTCCGGAACCGGTTCCCGGACTGCGCCGGCTGGGTAGGCTGGGACCATGCTGCTAACCAAGTACACCCACGCATGCGTCAGGCTTGAGCGCGACGGACACGTGCTGGTCCTCGATCCCGGAAACTTTTCCGAGGTTGACCGGGCTCTGGACGGTGCCGGCACCGTCCTGATTACACACGAACACGAGGACCATGTCGACCGGGAGCGGCTGCCTTCGGCCATCCTTGCCATGCCGGAACTGCAGGTCTACGGGCCGGCGGGCGTAGCAGAGGAACTACGTGCGTTGGTACCCGAGGCTGCCGCGCGCATCCATGCATCGGATTCCGGAACCCGGTTTTCGGTGCCCGGCTTCGACGTCCGCACGTTTGGCGGACAGCACGCCCTGATCCACCCGCATATTCCCATGGTCGCCAACATCGGTTACCTGATTAATGACGAGGTGTACCACCCAGGAGATTCCTTTATTGTGCCCCATGGCCTGCAGGTTCCAACGGTCCTGGTGCCGATCCATGCCCCCTGGTCCAAAGTGGGCGAGGTGATCGATTTCGTCACGGCTGTGCGGGCAGAACGGGCGTTCCCGATTCATGACGGCCTGTTGAACAGCGCGGGCAAGGGTATTGTCGAAAAACACGTGAAGTCCTTCGGCGAACGGTACGGCACCCGCTACGAACATCTGGAGCCGGGGCAAAGCGTTACATTGTAAAACCCAGCTGTCCAAACCCTTGGGCAGCAGCACATCCGCCGGCAACGGGGCCGGCAACAGTTCAGGAGGAGATCTCATGAGGACTCTGATGGACGTACGGACCCTGCAGGACCGGATGACCTCCGGCCTCCGCACGGTTGTACTCGATGTCCGCTGGGCGCTGGGCGACCCCCACGGCCGCGAACACTATCTTGGCGAGCACATTCCAGGCGCTGTCTACGTCGATCTGGAAACGCAGTTGGCCGCGCCGCCGTCCCCACAAGCCGGGCGCCATCCGCTGCCCGACGCAGCCGCTTTCGAGGAAGCAGCCCGGGAATGGGGAATCAACAACGGGGATACGGTGGTCGCCTATGACAACGTGGGCGGGCTTTCCGCCGCACGGCTCTGGTGGCTCCTCAAAGACGGTGGCTTCGACAACGTCTTCCTGCTCGACGGCGGACTGGCTGCCTGGCAGGCTGCGGGCTTTGACACCGAACGCGGCGACGAACTGCCGAGCCTCGGCTGCGTCACCCTGGCGCCGGGACAGATGCCCGTGCTGGAGCTTGGCGAAGTCACCGCGTTTACCGGCTACGGGTTGCTGCTCGATGCCAGGGCGCCGGAGCGGTACCGCGGCGAGAGCGAACCGGTGGATCCGAAGGCGGGTCACATTCCCGGTGCCCTCAACGCTCCGGCCGGCGCCAATCTGGATGCGGCGGGCAGGTTCTTGCCCCCGGAACTGCTGGCCGCGAGGTTCCGCGAGTTGGGTGTGCTGCCGGGCAAGGCCATTGGAGTGTACTGCGGGTCCGGCGTCACGGCGGCCCTAGAGGTTGCCGCACTGGCCCACGCCGGCCTCAAGGCCGCTTTGTTCCCCGGTTCCTGGTCGCAGTGGTCGCAACGGTCGGAGCTGCCCGTGGCTCTGGGGAGCGAGCCTGGCGGGTACGCCGTCGACGCCGTCCCTGAACCAGGGACAGCGCCTCGTTCGCGACTGGCAGGCTGATACGGCAACAGGGTAGCGTCGCTGTATGAGTCTTGGCCGTCCCAAACCGCCGCCGTTGGGCCAGCCCCTGCCAGCGCCGAATCCGAGGAGATCCATGAGCACCGCGCAGGCCTATGCCGCGACATCGCCGACGTCGGGGCTTCTTCCCCTGCGGATCGAGCGGCGTGAGCCCGAACCTCACGATGTGGAAATCGCGATCGCCTTCTGCGGGCTGTGCCATTCGGATGTGCACGCCGTGCGCAGCGAATGGCGGCCATCGCGGTATCCGCTGGTGCCCGGCCACGAGATCGTCGGACGGGTGACGGGGATTGGGCAGGACGTGACGCTCCACGCCATCGGTGATCTGGTGGGTGTGGGCTGTTTGGTGGATTCCTGCCGCGAATGCGTTAGCTGCGAAGAGGGTCTGGAGCAGTACTGCGAGAACGGTTCCACCGGCACCTACGGCGTGCCCGACCGGCGGCGCGGCGGCGAGCCAACGCAGGGCGGCTACGCCACGTCCATCGTGGTCGACGAAAACTACTGTCTGCGCGTTCCGGAGAGCCTCGACCCGGCGGCCGCCGCCCCGCTGCTGTGTGCCGGCATCACCGTCTACTCACCCATGCGTTACTTCGGGGTGGAGGCCGGCGACTCGGTGGGAGTTGCGGGCCTGGGCGGCCTCGGGCACATGGCCGTTAAGCTCGCCAAGGCCATGGGCGCCGAAGTCACGGTGTTTACTACGTCGGAAGGCAAAGCCGAGGCAGCCCGCGCGCTGGGGGCGGACCGCGTAGTCCTCTCCTCGGACAGCGCGTCGATGGCGCAGGCCCGGGACAGCATCGACCTGATCATCGACACCGTCGCCGCTGCCCACGATCTCGGCCCCTACCTGCGGACCATACGCAGGGATGGCGCCCTGATCCAGCTGGGGTTGCCTCCTGGGGACATGCCGCCGGTTCCGGTCGGCGCGCTCATCCGCAAGCGCATCGCCTACGGCGGCTCCATGATCGGCGGGATCGCCGAGACCCAGGAGATGCTGGAATTCTGCGCCGAACACAACATCACTTCCGACATCGAAATGGTCACCGCGGACCAGCTCAATGAGGCGTACGACCGCATGGTGGCCGGTGATGTGAAGTACCGGTTTGTCCTGGATATAGCATCTGTGAAGGAGAAAGCATGAGCACGCTGTTCACGAAAATCATCAACGGTGAGATCCCCGGCAAATTTGTGTGGAAGGACGACGACGTCGTTGCTTTCCTCAGCATTGGGCCCTTGGCGGACGGCCACACGCTGGTGGTTCCTCGTGCGGAAGTGGACCGCTGGACGGACGCGCCGACGGAGCTTTGGCAGAAAGTTACGGCCGTTGCCCAGACCATCGGCAAGGTGCAGGTTGAAGTGTTCGGGGCACCGCGGGCGGGCATGATTATCGCCGGCTTCGAAGTGGACCACCTCCACCTTCACGTGTGGCCGGCAAGCTCGGAAGCCGAATTCGACTTCAAGCGGGCAGAGCAGAACCCGGATCCCGAACGGATGGAGAACAACGCCCGGCAACTGCGCGCGGGCCTGCGCGACGCCGGCTACGGCGAATTCATCCCGGCAGATTAGGCTGTGACGCTGGGCCGCCCGTCCGGCGTCACTTGCTGAGGGCCTCGTTCAGGGCAGCACGCACGCGCTTTTCTGAAATGGAATAGGCCGTTCCCAGTTCCTGGGCGAAGAAACTGACCCTCAGCTCCTCGAGCATCCACCGCACTCTGCGCAGCGCTCCGGGGTGCCGTGAGCCGGGACGCAAAGCCGCGACCGCGTCGTCGTACTCGTCTTCAAGCTTTTGCACGGCCGCCATCTGCTGGCCGTCCCGCGCCACGTTGGTTGGCAGCTTTTCCAGCCTGCGCTCGATCGCGGCCAGATAGCGGGGGAGGTGACTCAGCTGGGCATAGCCGGTACGGGCGACGAAACCGGGGTAGACCAGCTGCTCGAGCTGGCTCTTGATGTCGTTCAGCGCGCTGATCAGGGCCAGGCTCGTGCTGGCCTTGAGCGATTTCTGGATCCGCCGGTTGCTGGAGAGAATCTTTTCGACGACGGCGGTCACGGAGAAGACGGTGTCGATCAGTTCCGCACGGACCACCTCATACAGGCGGTCGAACTCTTCCTTGGACCACGGCAGCTCCTGCGGCACCAGCTTGTCGATGGCCGCCAGCGTACAGTCATCGATCAACGAGGCGACAGAACCATGCGGGTTCTGGCTGAAGGTGAGTTTCTCGGTATTGTTCAAATGGTCCAGCACGTAGCGCTGCGGGGACGGCACACGAAGCGCCAGCAGCCGGATGACGCCGGACCGCATGGCGGACTCCTGCTCCGCGGCAGTGGGATAGATCCGCTGCGCCACCGTCTGACCTTCATCCACGAATGCCGGATAGCCCGTGACTGTGTGGCCTGCTACCAGTCGCTTGACCTCGCGTTCGAGCGTGCCACCCGTCCACTCGGTCAGCCCTGTCAGTTCCTGGATGCCGCTCGACGCCGGAGCAGCAGGCGTCGATGCCGCCCTGGCCTGTTTCACCGGCTTGGCCGTCTTGGGGGTGGCACCGAGTGAATCGGCGATGGCGCGGCGGGTCTGCGGTGCAAGCTCTTCCTGCAACCGGGCCAGGTCTTTGTCCTCGCCCAGGACTTTTCCGCGCGCGTCCACCACACGGAAACTGACCCGTAGGTGCGGCGGCACTACTTCCCAGTTCCATGAACCGGGCGGGATGATGTGGCCCTTGAGCCGGCGGAGCACCAGCTCCAGCGAAGGTTCCAGCTCATCTTCTTCCGGGACAAACTCCTCGGCAAGAACCGCTGCAGCAGTACGCGCCACATCGGGCGCCGGCACAAAGTTCTTGCGCACCTGCTTGGGCAGGGACTTGATCAAGGCGGTCACCAAGTCCGCCCGCAGGCCGGGAATCTGCCAGCGGAAGGGCGCCGGATTGAGCTGGTTCAGGAACAGCACCGGCACCTCTGCCGTGACACCGTCCGAAGGGTTGGGAGTCCCTCCGGGCGCTACCGGAGAAAAAACATAGCTCAGCGGCAGCTCAAACGAGCCTTGACGCCAGATTTTCGGGAACGCGCCGGCGTCGAGCTCTTCGGCTTCTTCGGTCAGGAGCGCATCGGGATCGAAGTCCAGCAGCGTGGGATTTTCCTGCCGCGCCGCCTTCCACCATTTGTCGAAGTGACGCTCGGAGACCACGTTCTCGCCGATGCGCTGATCGTAGAACTCGAAAAGGGCCTCATCATCCACACGGAGGCCGCGTCGGCGCGTACGCGTCTCCAGCTCTTCGACCTCGGCCAGCAGGGCGCGGTTGCGGTGGAAGAACTTGTGGTGCGTGCGCCAGTCACCTTCAACCAGAGCATGGCGGATGAAGAGATCCCGACTGAGCTCGCGGTCGATCCTGCCGTATTGGATGCGCCGCTGCGGGATGATCGGGACGCCGTAGAGGGTGACCTTCTCATAGGCCATGACCGAACCCATGCGCCGTGACCAGTGCGGCTCGGAATAGGTCCGTTTGAGCAACTGCGGGGCGATTTCCTCGGCCCATGCCGGATCAAACCGGGCAGCTACGCGGGCCCAGAGCCGGGACGTCTCCACCAGTTCGGCCGCCATGACCCAATCGGGTGACTTCTTGAACAGCGCCGAGCCTGGGAAAATTGCGAAGCGGGTGCCGCGGGCGCCTGCGTATTCGCGTTTGCGCTCCTCGTAGGCGCCGATGTGGCTGAGCAGGCCGGCCAGCAGGCTCTTGTGGATGTCGTCGTGTTTGCCCACAGGGTCTACTTCGCTGCCGGACGAAAGAGTAATGCCCAGCGGCTTGGCGAGTTGCCGCAGCTGCGCAAACAGATCCTGCCATTCGCGAATCCGCAGGTAATTGATGAACTCGGTGCGGCACAACTTGCGGAACTGGGTGGAGGAAAGTTCCTTCTGCTTGTCCTGCACGTAGCGCCACAGGTTCAGGATGCCGGTGAAGTCCGAGCTCTCGTCCACGAACCGCTTGTGGAGTTCGGCGGCCTGCTGCTGCTTGCTGCCGCTGTCTGCAGAGGGCCGTTCACGCGGATCCTGGATGGTCAGCGCCGCAGCGAGGATCATGACCTCGCGGACGCACCCGCGTTTGCCGGCTTCGACAATCATGCGGCCCAGACGAGGATCCACCGGCAACTGGGCCAGCTGGTGTCCGACGGCGGTTAGGCCGGGTTCGCGGCGCGGCCCGCGGCCACCTCCGCGGCCGGGGGCCTGCGGTTCGCGGGCCGCGTCTGCCGGTTTGCTCGGCTCGGCCAATGCGCCGAGCTCGCGGAGGAGGTTGACGCCGTCGTTAATCGCCCGGGTTTCCGGCGGCTCGACGAACGGGAAATTCTCGATGTCCTTCGGGCTGCGGGCCACACCCATGGCTGTCATCTGGAGGATGACGGCGGCCAGATTGGTGCGCAGGATTTCGGGATCGGTGAACTCACGCCGTGCTTCGAAGTCCTCTTCCGAATACAGCCTGATCGCGATGCCGTCGCTGACACGGCCACAGCGTCCGGAGCGCTGGTTGGCGGACGCCTGGGAGATCCGCTCGATGGGCAGTCGCTGGACCTTGGTCCGGTGCGAATACCTCGAGATGCGGGCCGTGCCGGTGTCGACGACGTATTTGATTCCGGGTACGGTCAGGGAGGTTTCCGCCACGTTGGTGGCCAGGACGATCCGCCGCCGGCCGCCGGCACCGGGCGAAAAGACCCTGTGCTGTTCGGCCAGGGAGAGCCGGGCATAGAGCGGCAGAATCTCGGTTCCCGCCAACCGGCGGTTTGTTTGCACCCGAGACCGCAGTGCATCCGCGGCATCGCGGATTTCCCGCTCCCCGGAGAAGAAGACGAGGATGTCCCCGTGGGCTTCGCCGGCCAGTTCGTCCACCGCATCGCAGACCGCGTCCAAGGGATCGCGGTCCTCTTCCAGCTCGTCGTCCGAGTCGATGGTGCCTGCCGGCATGTTGAGCGGACGGTACCTGATTTCCACGGGGTAGGTGCGGCCGGAAACCTCGATGATCGGAGCCGGCTCATCGTCACCGAAATGCTTGGCGAAGCGCTCCGGATCAATGGTGGCGGACGTGATGATGACTTTCAGATCCGGGCGCTGGGGCAGAATCCGCTTGAGGTAGCCCAGAATGAAATCGATGTTGAGGCTTCGCTCATGCGCCTCGTCGATGATGATGGTGCTGTATTTCTTCAGCAGCTTGTCATGCTGGATTTCGGCGAGCAGAATGCCGTCCGTCATCAGCTTGATCCGGGTGCTGCGGCCCACTTGACCGGTGAAACGGACCTGGAAGCCGACTTCCTCGCCCAGCTTGACGTCCAGTTCCTCCGCGATCCGCTCGGCAACGGTGCGGGCGGCGAGCCTGCGGGGCTGGGTGTGGCCGATCAGGCCTGTCTCCGCGAGCCCCAGCTCAAGGCACATTTTGGGAATCTGGGTGGTCTTCCCCGAACCGGTTTCGCCGGCGATGATGGTGACCTGGTTGGCAGCAATGGCCGCCATGATGTCATCCCGCCGTTCCGAAACCGGCAACATTTCGGGATAAGTGATTTTCAGTGTCATGATTGCGCCCAGTTTATCGGTTCCGGGGCATGCACACATCCATGGACAGAACCTAAGCCTCGCTGCCGTTTCGGCACGGATCGTCCATTCGTAGGGCCGCGTGAGTGGACTCTTGTCCTAGGCTTGGACTGTAGATTAGACAATGTGACGCTGTTCACAGGTACTATCAGAGTGGACTTTCCGCACGGAATGACTGTCCGTGTCCGCAGCCGGGTAATGACGCCGCCGGCAAGCGGCATATTCCACCGTCAGGGAACCTGGTGGAGCGCATGGACGGCTGTGACTTGGGGAGCGGGCCGGGAGCATCCGGCACGTTTGCGATTTGAAAGGAATCACTGGCATGAAACGGTCAACATACACAACCATGGGCGCCTCGCTGTTCGCCTCGGCGCTGCTGATGACGGCGTGCGGCAACGGCGGCGGCGAGGCCGGATCCGGCGAGAGCGGGGCGGCCGGCGAGATGGTCGAAATCGGCATCACGCAAATTGTTTCCCATCCCTCACTGGACGCGTCGCGGGAGGGCTTCAAGAAGGCCCTGGCCGAGAACGGCTACACCGAGGGTGAAAATGTCACCTACGACGAGCAGAACGCTCAGGGCGACCAGGCTACCGCGACCTCGATTGCCGGCAAGTTTGCCACGGACCAGAAGGATCTTGTCCTCGCGATCGCCACTCCGACTGCCCAGGCGGCCGCGCAGGCCATCCAGGACATCCCCATCCTGATCACTGCCGTCACCGATCCCGTCGAGGCTGGTCTGGTCGAATCGCTGGAGGCTCCCGGGGGCAACATCACCGGGACGAGCGACCTGAATCCCGTGGAGGAACAGCTGGGCCTGCTGAAGGAACTGGTTCCGGACGCCAAGAGCGTGGGCATCGTCTACAGCTCCGGCGAGGTGAACTCGCAGGTCCAGGTCGACCTGGCGAAGAAGGTCGCTGCCGACATGGGCCTTGAAATCAAGGAAGCCACCGTCAGCAACTCCAGCGAGGTCCAGCAGGCCGCGCAGTCCCTGGACGTCGACGCGTTCTATGTCCCGACGGACAACAACGTTGTGTCGGCGCTGAAATCGCTTATCGGCGTTGCGGAATCGAAGAAGATCCCCGTGATCGCCTCGGATGCTGCGAGTGTTGAAGGCGGTGCCGTCGCTACCGAAGGCATCAACTACGAGGACCTGGGTTACCAGACGGGCATGATGGCCATTGAGGTCCTCAAGGGTAAGGACCCTGCGTCCATGCCGATCCAGACGGCCTCCGAGCTGGAAGTTGTCGTCAATCCCGCAGCCGCCGAGCGCATGGGCATCGAGATTCCAGCTTCGCTGCTGGAATCCGCCGACCGCGTCATTGAGTAGAACCTGAGGATACCGACACATGATTGTCGCGGTTGAGCTGGGCCTGATCTACGCGATCATGGCTCTGGGGGTCTACCTGACCTTCCGCATTCTGAATTTTCCCGATCTGACGGTTGACGGCAGCTTCACCACTGGGGCTGCTGTCGCCTCGATCATGATTATCAATGGCTATTCGCCGGTTGTTTCCACCGTCGCCGCTTTCGGCGCAGGACTGGTTGCCGGTTGGATTACCGGGATACTGCATACCAAGGGCAAGATCAACGGGTTGCTGGCCGGCATTCTGACCATGATCGCGCTGTACTCGATCAACCTGCGCATCATGGGCAGGGCCAACCTGCCCCTGCTGCGCGAAGATACGCTCATTACGCCCCTGCGCGACGCAGGTCTGCTGGGCACTGCCATGGCCGTGGTGGTTTTCGCGCTGTTCGCCCTGGCGGTCAAGTTCGTCATCGACTGGTTCCTGCACACAGACGTTGGTCTGGCCATGCAGGCTACCGGTGACAACGAGGAAATGATCCGCAGCTTCGGGGTGAGCACCGACCGGATGAAAATCCTCGGTCTCGCGCTTTCCAACGGCCTGGTCGGCCTTTGTGGGGCACTCATTGCCCAGTACCAGGGCTTTGCCGACATCGGCATGGGCATCGGCCTGATTCTGGCTGGTCTTGCGTCGGTCATCATCGGTCAGGCGATCTTCGGCTCGAGGCTCATCATCATCGCCTCGCTGGCCGTAGTTCTCGGCTCCGTCTTGTACCGCGTGGTCATCCAGCTTGCCCTGCAGGCCGGCCTGAACCCGAACGACATGAAACTGATCTCCGCGGTGCTGGTGGTCATCGCCCTGGTGCTGCCACAATGGAAGCTCTTCAAGCGGATCGGCGGACTGGCCAACATGAGGAAGTCGCTGACCGGGGCGGGAGCTAAGGGCTGACATGCTGGATATAACTAATGTGCACAAGACCTTTTTCGCCGGCACCGTCAATGAACGGGTGGCACTGAAGGAGATCAACCTCTCGCTGTCGCCAGGCGAGTTCGTCACGGTGATCGGCAGCAATGGGGCCGGTAAATCGACGGTCCTGAACATCACTTCGGGCAAGCTCCGCCCGGACACCGGTACGGTCAGGATCGACGGCAATGACGTGACCAAGCTGGCGGACCACCAGCGGGCGAAATTCATTGGCCGGGTCTTCCAGGATCCGATGGCAGGAACCTCGCCGGACATGACCATCGAACAGAACATGTCCATGGCTTATGAGCGCGGTAAGACGCGAGGCCTGGGCCCCGGTGTCACGAAGAAGAAGCGGGAGTTTTTCCAGGAGGAGCTCAAATCCTTGGAGCTGGGCTTGGAGAACCGGCTCAAAGCCAAGGTGGGCCTTCTGTCCGGAGGGCAGCGCCAGGCGCTCTCACTGCTCATGGCCACCTTCAGCAGTCCGAAAATCCTGCTGCTGGATGAGCACACCGCGGCGTTGGACCCGCAACGGGCTGACCTCGTGAGCCGCTTGACCGCGGAGGTCGTGGAACGGCACCAGTTGACTACCCTGATGGTCACCCACAATATGGAGCAGGCCCTGCGCCTCGGGAGCCGGCTGATCATGATGCATGAAGGCCGGATCATCCTGGATATTGGCCAGGAACAGAAGCGGAAAACCACGGTCCAGGACCTGTTGCACGAGTTCGAAAAGATCAAGGGCGGCGCCCTGGACGACCGCACCATGCTGCAGTAGATCTTCCGGGACACAGGCTGCGGGCCAGTGTTTGGGCGGAACTGATGGAGGCCGGACGCGTTTAGCGTCCGGCCTTCGCCAGTTTTCCCGCCAGTTCCAGAGCGCGGTCCTTGAATTCGGCGGGCTGCAGGATTTCAAACTCGAATCCCAATGCCGCGAGCTGCATCAAGGGGTAGTCCAGCGAATCGAAACCCGAACGCAGAACAGTACTGCCGCCGTCGTTAGTTAGCTCCGCTACTTGGGGCGGTATCCGTTCGGCCACCGTTTCAAGTGGCGCGAAAATGCGTACGACGACGTCATAACGGTAGGGCGAGCGTGTGATCGAGCGCTGGACATACGTTGCCAGATCCTTTTGCGGCAGCGGCCTGGGTGTGAAGCGCTCCCGTGCAGAAGGAACGCTTTCGAACCTGTCCACGCGGAAAGTCCGCCAGTCCCGGCGGCCCAGATCCCAGGCCACAAGGTACCAGCGGTGTCCGGCATCCACCAGGCCGTACGGCTCGGCCAAGCGCCGGGAGGACTCGCTGTCCGGCTTGGCGTAACGGAAGGCCACAACGCGGCGGTCAGCGATGGCAGCGGAAACGCTGGTCAGAGTCTCCGGGTTCACCACAGTCCGAGGGCTGCTCAAGGTGGTGACCGCGTTCTTGAGCATGGTGAATTTGGGCCGGAGCCGCGACGGGAGTACCTGCTCAAGCTTGGTCAGCGCGCGTACCGAAGCTTCGGCAACACCGGAAACCGGGCTGGCGGTGACGGCGCTGAGTCCCAGCGCAACGGCCAGGGCTTCGTCATCGTCCAGCAACAGCGGCGGTAGCTGCGCACCAGCGCCGAGTTGATAACCGCCCGCCACGCCGGGCGATGCGTTAATGGGGTAGCCGAGACTGCGCAGCTTGTCGATGTCCCGTCGGACTGTCCGCTCCGTGACACTCATGCGCGCAGCTAGAGCCGAACCGGTCCATTCGCGGCGCATTTGCAGCAGGGACAGTAGCTGAAGCAACCGTGCCGACGTTTCAAGCATGCACACAATCTACGCCCCAATGCGGACAGCCGCCGTCCTGAATTCTCTGGGCAAACCGGCGGCGGCACGACATGATGGAGACAAGCTGCAGCGCCGACGCGGGCGGAGCTGATCGGGAAAGGGCGCGGGAAATGGTGTTCAACGCTGAATTCGAACTGCTGGACCAGCTTCAGTGGCACTGGGAGAACCAAGCCAGGCCCCGGCTAAAGGGGCTGACCGAGGAGGAATATTTCTGGGAACCGGGGGAGGACTGCTGGAACGTCCGCCACCGCGGGACCAGCCATGCGCCGATGGCCGTAGGCTCCGGTGATTACACGATCGACTTCGCTATCCCCGAGCCCTATCCCGCCCCCGTGACCACCATCGCCTGGCGGCTCGGCCATATCTTGGTCGGAGTGCTGGGAACCAGGAATGCGTCCCACTTCGGCGGGCCGGCGGTAGATTACGAAAGCTTTGACTATCCGGGAACCGCAAACGGTGCGCTTGCGCTGCTGGACGAATATTATGCCCGCTGGATCGACGGCGTCGGTTCCTTGGACGAACTGGGCCTGGAGAAACCGTGCGGGGCGGCAGAAGGACGGTTTGCCGATCGATCCATGGGTGCGCTGGTACTGCACATCAACCGCGAAATGATCCATCACCTTGCCGAAGTGGCGCTGCTTCGGGATCTCTTTGCCCACCGGCAGTAGGGGTCTCGGCAGCGCCGTCTTCGAACGGGGAGCAGCGGGCGCTTACCAGCGCATCAGCTGGGAGAACGGGCGGCTTGGCAGGGCGCCGTCGGACCAGTCCTGCAGGGACCGCTCCTCCGGAGTGTGGCCGTGTCCATCGCTGGGGATGATGGCGACGGTGGCAACGATGACGAGGATGAAAGCCAGGGCTAGAAGAAGTTCCATGACTTCATGGTGCGCCGGTACGGACCAAAAAAAGAGTGGCAGAAATGACCACTAACGATAAAAAACTGCCATAATGAACACATGCTTAAAAACGTAGCTGTGCTGGTACTTCCAGGTACCTCGCCGTTCGAATTCGGCGTCGCATGCGAGGTGTTCGGCATTGACCGATCCGCGCGTGGAACGGGGGTGCCGGCCTTCGACTTCAAGGTCTGCACGCCTACGCCGGGGAAGGTGGACACCAAGACCGGGTTTTCCATCGATGTCGCCCTGGGGCTCGAAGCGGCCGAGGACGCAGATCTGCTCATCGTGGCGCCCTATCAATGGGACGCACCCGTGCCGGAAAAGGTTAAGCAGTCACTCCGCCGCGCCCATGCGCGCGGAGCGTGGGTGATGTCATTGTGCACGGGTGCCTTTGTCCTGGCCGGAGCCGGATTGCTGGACGGCCGCCGCGCAACCACGCACTGGCAGTACTCGCAGCAGCTTGCCCAGCAATATCCGCAGATCCATGTAGACGAGAACGTGCTCTACGTCCAGGATGACCGGATCATCACCAGTGCCGGTACGTCGGCCGGGATCGATGCCTGCCTGCATCTGGTTCGGACCGAGCTTGGCGCCGGAGTGGCGGCAGCCATTGCCCGGGACATGGTCGTACCGCCGCACCGGGAAGGTGGCCAGGCCCAATACATCGCGCGACCCTTGTCGCTCGAAGGCTGCAGCACCCTCAAAGACCTCGTAGTCTGGCTCAGCGAGAATCTTGACCGCGAGGTCTCCATCGCGGAACTGTCCCAACGCGTGCACATGTCGGAACGGACTTTCGCCAGGCGGTTCCGCGCCGAGACCGGTGCCACGCCTGCTGCCTGGATCAATGCCCAGCGTGTGTTGCTGGCCCAGGAGCTGCTGGAAACCTCGGATCTGAACATCGACGAGATTGCCCGCGCCACCGGTTTTGGCCAGGCGGTCCTGCTGCGCCATCATTTCGTCAAAGCACTCAACATTTCGCCAGCGACCTACCGCCGGACGTTCCGTGGAAGCTCCGCGGCCATGGCGGTTCATTAACCGCGGCGCGCGCCAAGCTTCCCTGGCGCACCCGTGCCTGACGGAACGGAAAAGCCCCGCCAACTGGTATTCCAGCGGCGGGGCTTTTCTGACGTGCCCTCGATAGGATTCGAACCTACGGCCTTCTGCTCCGGAGGCAGACGCTCTATCCCCTGAGCTACGAGGGCGCGGTGCCGGGTAAATCTTCAGCACCTTTTGGGACGTCAATGAGCTTATCAGGAACTACCCCCACAGGCACAAACCGTCAGTATCCGAGGAAGGCGTACAGATGAATTCGGCGGACGCCTCGGGGTGGAAAATCCCTGGCGAAACCATGTGGCGGTACCGGTCCGGCAGGTCTTCCGTGGTGGCAGCCCCAGGTCACGGGGCGACGGCAGAATCCGGTTTGCACTGCACTTATGCTTAACGGGTGACTCCTGAAGAACTTTCCGCTGCCATTACCGCCTGCCTGCAGGATGCCGTCGACGCAGGTGACTTCGCCGTCGAGATGCCCCGCGAGGTGCGGGTGGAGCGACCGAAGAGCCGCGAGCACGGTGACTGGGCCACCAATGTGGCCATGCAGCTGGGCAAGAAAGCGGGGATGAATCCGCGCCAGTTCGCCGAAATCCTCAGCGCCCGGCTGGCCAAGATCGACGGCGTTGCCAAGGTTGACATTGCCGGCCCCGGCTTCCTGAACATCACGCTGGACGCCGCTGCGGCGGGTTCACTGGCCCAGACCATCGTCGAAACCGGCGATAGCTATGGAACCGGTGAGGAGTACGCCGGCACCAAGATCAACCTGGAGTTCGTCTCCGCCAACCCCACCGGGCCCATCCACTTGGGCGGGACACGCTGGGCTGCCCTGGGGGATTCGCTGGCCCGCATCCTGCAGGCGCAGGGAGCTGAGGTTACGCGCGAGTACTATTTCAATGACCATGGCAACCAGATCGACCGCTTTGCCCGGTCCCTGCTCGCCAGCGCGAAGGGCGAACCCGCACCGGAGGACGGTTACGGCGGAGACTACATCGCGGATATTGCCAATGCCGTGCTGGCCCAGAATCCGGACGCGCTCTCGGCCGCAGACCCGCAGGAAGAGTTCCGCAGCCGGGGCGTCGAACTGATGTTTGCTGCCATCAAAAAGTCGCTGCATGAGTTCGGCGTCGATTTCGATGTCTACTTCCACGAAAATGCGCTCTTTGAAGACGGTGCCGTCGACGCGCTGCTTGAACAGCTCAAGACCTCCGGCAGCCTCTACTTCGACGAGGGCGCCTGGTGGCTGAAGTCCACGGACTTCGGCGACGACAAGGACCGGGTGGTCATCAAATCGGACGGCCATGCAGCCTACATCGCCGGCGACATCGCCTACTTCAAGAACAAGCGAGACCGTGGCTTCGATCTGTGCATCTACATGCTCGGAGCCGACCACCACGGCTATGTGGCACGGCTGAAAGCTGCCGCCGCTGCCATGGGCGACAGCGCGGACCGCGTCGAGGTCCTCATCGGCCAGATGGTGAACCTGGTCAAGGACGGCAAGCCGGTCCGGATGTCCAAGCGCGCCGGCACGGTGGTCACCATGGAAGACCTCGTGGACGCAGTCGGCGTGGACGCGGCCCGCTACGCGCTGACCAGGTCACACGCGGACTCCAATATCGACGTCGATCTGGACCTGTTGACCAAGCGCAGCAACGAGAACCCGGTGTTCTACGTGCAGTACGCCCATGCCCGTACCTGTGCCGTTGCACGAAATGCGGTAGCCGCAGGGGTGGAACGCAGCGCCTTCGACGCCTCCTTGCTGGACCACGCCACCGAAAACGAACTGCTGGCCTACCTCGGAGCCTACCCGTCCGTCGTGGCCACGGCGGCCAAGCTGCGCGAACCGCACCGGGTGGCCCGCCATCTGGAAGTCATCGCCGGCGCCTACCACCGCTGGTACGATTCCTGCCGCGTGACACCGTTGGGCGATGCCGAAGTTACCGACCTGAACCGGACCCGACTGTGGCTCAATGATGCAACCACGCAGGTTCTGGCCAATGGCCTGGGCCTGCTGGGCGTCAGTGCGCCGGAACGGATGTAAGCACATGACTTCAACAATTCGCGAAGCCTCCCCGCTCGCTCCCCAGTGGCTGAGCTATCCGGCAGACGCGAACGAACTGCAGCCGAAGATGTGGGCCCGCGGCGTGGCCCGCGGTGCCAGCGGCGAATTGGAGATTGACGGCGTCGGCGTCAGCGACCTCAAGGCCCGTTTCGGCTCGCCGCTCTTCGTCATGTCCGAGACGGACTTCCGCGCCCGCGCCCGGGACTTCAAGGAGTCCTTCGACGCCGCTTTCGCCGACCTGTGCGGGGGAGTGGACGTCTACTACGCCGGCAAGTCCTTCCTCTGCATAGAGGTAGCGCGCTGGGTGGAGCAGGAAGGCCTGCGGCTGGATACCTGCTCCGGCGGCGAGCTGGCCGTAGCCGCACGCGCCGGTATCTCCGGTGAGAAGCTCGGCCTGCACGGGAACAACAAGTCCGATGCGGAACTGAACCGGGCCCTGGACATGAAGCTGGGCCGGATCGTGGTGGACAGCCTGGATGAACTCCAGCGGCTGGCTGCTATTGCCGCAGCCCGGTCCGAGCGGGCCAATGTCATGCTGCGCCTGACGCCCGGCGTGCACGCCCATACGCATGAATTCATTGCCACCGCGCACGAGGACCAGAAGTTCGGCCTGTCCATGGCCGCCGCGGACACAGAGTCCGGCACAGTGAACGACGGCGGGGCGTTGCCTTCCGCAGGCAGCTCACCAGCCGCACGGGCCGTCAGCGAAGCCCTGGCAGCCGAGTCCATCAATCTGCTGGGACTGCATTGCCACATCGGTTCCCAGATTTTCGAACCCGAAGGGTTCGCCCTGGCTGCGGAGCGGCTGCTGACCTTCGTCGCCCAAATCCGCGATGAACATGGCGTGGAGCTCCCGGAGCTGGATCTGGGCGGCGGCTACGGCATCGCCTACACCGAGGCCGACACGCCGCGCCCGCCAGCCGAACTCGCGGAGGCGATGGCCGCCGTCGTTAATTCCACTTGCCGCAGGCTGGAACTGAAGGTTCCGCGGATCTCGATCGAACCGGGGCGCGCCATCGTGGGTCCGAGCACGTTCACTCTGTATGAGACGGGCACGCTGAAGACCGTGAACGTGGACAGCGAGGACGGACGGACCTATCCGCGGCGTTACATTTCCGTGGACGGCGGCATGAGTGACAACGCCCGCCCGGTACTGTACGACGCCGACTATTCGGCTGTGCTGGCTTCCCGTGTGACGGATGAAGACCCGATTATTTCCCGCGTGGTTGGCAAACATTGCGAAAGCGGTGACATTGTAGTCAGGGACGTTTATCTGCCTGGTGACGTAGCCGCCGGGGATCTGCTGGCGGTGCCGGGCACCGGTGCGTACTGCTGGGCGCTGGCCAGCAACTACAACTATGTTCCACGGCCGCCGGTGGTTGCGGTTAGCAACGGCCAGCCACGGCTGATTGTGCGCGGTGAAACAGAAGAGGATCTTCTGGCCCGCGACCTGGGCTGAGGCACGATCAGTCTGCTCGGGGCGGCGGATTTCTTGGAAACAACAATGGCTTTGGGAGTAAGTACAGCAATGAACACGCTGAAAGTGGCACTGTTGGGATGCGGAAATGTCGGATCCCAGGTGGCCCGCATTCTCCTGGACGACGCCGCTGAACTGGCCTCGCGTTCGGGAGCCCGGTTGGAATTGGCCGGAATCGCCGTCCGCAACGTTGACGCGCCGCGCGATGTCGACCTGCCCCGGGACCTGTTCACCGACGACGCCGAGACGCTGGTCAAGGACGCGGACATCGTCATTGAGCTCATGGGCGGTCTGGAACCGGCACGTTCGCTGATCCTGCGCTCCATCGAGCACGGTGCCTCCGTGGTCAGCGGGAACAAAGCACTGCTGGCAGCCGACGGGCCCGCCCTTTACGAGAAGGCCTCTGCCGCCGGCGTCGAGCTCTACTATGAGGCGGCCGTGGCCGGAGCCATTCCGATTCTGCGCCCCATTCGGGAGAGCCTTTCCGGGGACCGGATCAAGCGGGTGCTGGGCATCGTCAACGGCACGACCAACTACATTCTCGACCAGATGGACACCACCGGTGCAGCCTTCGAGGACGCGCTGAAGGCCGCCCAGGCCCTCGGCTACGCCGAGGCGGATCCAACGGCCGACGTCGAGGGGCTGGATGCAGCGGCGAAGGGTACCTTGCTTGCCTCGCTGGCTTTCCACACCATGTTCCCGCTGGACGCGGTCAAGTGCGAGGGCATCACCGGCATCACCTCCGCAGACATCGACGCAGCCAAAGACACCGGTTTCGTGATCAAACTGCTGGCGATCGCCGAGAAGCAGCCGACCAAGGACGGCGGCGAAGGGGTGTCCGTGCGCGTGCATCCGACCCTGCTGCCGCGTACCCACCCGCTGGCGGCTGTCCACGGCGCCTTCAACGCCGTCTTCGTCGAGGCGGAGAATGCCGGCGAGCTGATGTTCTACGGCCAGGGCGCCGGCGGACGCCCCACGGCCTCGGCCGTGCTCGGCGACGTTGTCAGCGCCGCCCGCCGCATGGTCAGCGGTGGCCGGGGACGCACCGAAACCACGGGCCAGCAACTTCCGGTCCTGGGTGAAGACAGCATCCTCACCAGCTACTACATCGACATCGACGCAGCGGACCAGCCCGGCGTCCTGGCCAAGATTGCCCACGTTTTCGCAGGCCATGGGGTTTCGATCGAAGTCATGCGCCAGACCATGCACACGGAAGACCTGGTCTCGATCGCCGACGGGACCGCCTCCGCGGAACTGCGCATCATCACCCACCGCGGCACCGAGAAATCGCTGGCCGCGACGGTGGAGGCCATCAAGGATCTCGACATTGTTAATTCAGTTACTTCCGTACTGCGAGTAGAAGGAGTCTAAGTGGCCCACCAATGGCGCGGCGTTATCCGCGAGTACGCCGAACGTCTGCCCGTCACGGACCGGACCGAGATCATCACGCTCGGTGAAGGCGGAACGCCGCTGGTCCATGCCAAGGCCCTCTCCGAGCTGACCGGCTCAGCCGTGTACCTGAAGGTGGAAGGGATGAATCCCACCGGCTCCTTCAAAGACCGCGGGATGACCATGGCCATCACCGCAGCCGTGGAGGCCGGAGCCAAGGCCGTAGTGTGCGCGTCAACGGGCAACACCTCGGCTTCCGCCGCCGCCTATGCCACCCAGGCGGGCCTGAAGTGCGCCGTGCTGGTGCCGGCCGGGAAGATCGCGATGGGCAAGATGAGCCAGGCCATCGCCCACGGCGCCGAGATCATCCAGATCAACGGCAACTTCGATAATTGCCTCGAAGTTGCCCGCAAGCTGTCGGAGGCGTACCCGGTTTTCCTGGTCAACTCCGTCAACCCCGCGCGGATCCAGGGCCAGAAGACGGCGGCCTTCGAGACCGTTGACTTCCTCGGGGATGCCCCGGACATCCATGTGATGCCCGTGGGGAACGCCGGCAATATCACCGCGTACTGGAAGGGCTACCAGGAGTACGCCAAGCCCTACGAATCCGAGACTGCTGGCACCCTCGAAGCCGTCGCTACCAAGACACCCACACTGTGGGGCTTCCAGGCCGCCGGCGCGGCACCGCTGGTGCTGGGGCACCCGGTCACCGAGCCGGAAACCATCGCCACCGCCATCCGGATCGGCAACCCGGCGTCTTGGGACACCGCCATTGCCGCCCGTGACGAGTCGGGCGGGCTGATCGATTCGGTGACGGACGAGGAAATCCTCAACGCCCACCGCTGGCTGTCCTCCAAGGAAGGCGTGTTCGTCGAGCCCGGTTCGGCAGCGGGTGTTGCGGGCGTCATCAAGAAGCACGCTGCCGGTGAAGTTCCTGCGGGCAAGACCATTGTGATCACAGTGACCGGCCACGGCCTGAAGGATCCGCAGTGGGCCCTGCAAACCGAAGACGGCCATGAGGTTACACCCGTCAAGGTGGATTTCGACGTCGTGAGCGTGGCTGCAGCTCTTGGTCTCGAATAACACCGCCGTGAGGACCGCAGAGCGTACCGCCGTGGTGCCCGGGCAGCGCGTAAGCGTCCGGGTGCCGGCGACCAGCGCCAACCTCGGGCCCGGCTTCGACAGTCTCGGCCTGGCCGTAAGCCTGTATGACACGGTCAGCGTTGAAACCACCGACGACGGCGTATTCCATGCCGAGATCTCCGGTGAAGGCGCCGCAAACCTGCCCACGGATGAAAGCCATCTGATCATCCGCACCATCCAGGACACGCTGGGACGCGCCGGCTACCGTGCGGAAGGCCTGCGGCTGCAGGCCGAGAACGTGATTCCGCACGGCCGGGGACTGGGAAGCTCTGCGGCGGCCATCGTCTCCGCGGTGCTGCTGGCCAACTCGTTGCTGCCCGTGGCTGCCCGGCTCAGTGCTCAGGAAGTCCTGCAGCTTTGTTCCGCCCAGGAAGGCCATCCTGACAACGTGGCACCGGCGCTGGCGGGCAAGCTGGCCATCTCCTGGGAAACGGCGGGTTCTTTTTTCAGCACCGCCGTTGATGTCGCTTCGGAAATTGTTCCGGTTGTGGCCATTCCATCCTATGAATTGTCAACCGAAACGGCCCGAAACCTGCTGCCGGTCTCGGTACCACACCATATCGCCGCGGCCAATGCCGGACGGGCCGCCTTGTTGGTGCAGGCGCTGACGCGTGACCCGGAACTGCTGCTCGCGGCGACGGTGGACGAGCTGCACCAGAGCCACCGGGCGCCTGCCATGGCACCGAGCGCAGCCTTGCTGCAGTCGCTTCGTGCCTCTGGTTTCGCCGCTGTTGTCTCCGGTGCCGGGCCGACGGTGATGACGCTGGCTGCGGGGTCCGCGCAGGCGGATGCGGTCGAGCGGCATATTGCCGCCACATTGGAGTCCTCGCAAATGCCTGACGGCTGGCGTGTCCTTAAACTGACGGTTGACACAGATGGTGCTAAAGTGGAAGTGCACCGCCGGAAATAACCGGCTTGGCAATCTGTCGAAAGTCCCGCGTGGACATACAACATCCGGCAGCGAACCAAAGATCGGTGCAACCTTCCAGGATCCGTCACGGAATTACTGAGTGCTGTATATGCGCGTAAGAGTGCGGGCAGCATATCCCTAAGACCATGGTGAACGAGATCCATTCAAGGTTTTTCTCATGTCACTCGGCGTTGCCTGGTCTCACACTTGGGCAACCCCGACCCGGCCTTGTTTCTTATGCATAGGCCGGGACGCAAACAACGCGGTCCACTTCACATGCGGACCGCCCGACGAGGGGGAAGGATCCTTCGTGACTGAAACCACTGACCTGGCTGCAGGTGTGGATACATCATCAGACTCTGCTGCGCCGAAGAGCGCAGGACTTGCCGGACTCAAGCTTGCCCAGCTGCAGGCCTTGGCCGGCCAGCTTGGCATCACCGGCGGTTCCAGGATGCGCAAGAGCGACCTGGTGGCGGCTATTTCGGACCACCAGCGTGGTTCCGCAGTAGCCGACCGTCCTGCCAAGAAGACCACCGGCCGTGCAAGTGCAAAAGAAGTTGCTCCCGCAGCTGAAGAGCCCGCGGCTCCTGCAGTGCCTGCAGCCGGTACCGCGGACAAAGCGGAGGCGAAAGACAGCGGTGACCTCAACAAGGCCGCCGAACGCGTCAGCCGGACCCGCAACCGCAACCGCCGCGCGACCAGCGACGGCAACGTGACGCCGGAAGCTGCGCAGGCACCCGCTGCAGCCGAAACATCAACGGACGGTGAAGTTGCCGTCTCCAAGGCTGCAGACGCCCAGCAGGCCGATGTGCAGCCCGCCGAGGCGAAGCCGGAATCCGAAGGCGGCCGCGAGGGCCGTCGTAGCCGCGGCCGGAGCCGCCGCGAGGACCAGCCGGAGCAGCAGGCGGAGAAGCCCGCTGACAAGCCGGAGCCGTCCGAGACTCCTGTTGAGGGTGCGAAGGAAGGCCAGACCGACCGCGCTGACCGCGGTGAGCGCAGCGACCGTAACGATCGTGGCGACCGTAATGACCGGCGTGAGCGCAGCCGTACCCGCGGCCGCGACAACGAGTCCACCGGCAGCGACAACCGGGACAGCCGCAGCGATAACCGCAGCGACAGCCGCAGCGATGACGGCGACGACGGCGGCCGCGGACGCAACCGCCGTAACCGGAACCGCCGCGACCGCGACACGGACACCAGCAACCGGTACCGTGACCGCAACGAGCGCCGCCGCGGACGCGGCCAGAACCCGGACGTGGATGATACCGAGGTTACCGACGATGACGTGCTGCTGCCCGTGGCCGGCATCCTCGACGTGCTCGAGAACTACGCGTTCGTGCGCACCTCCGGCTACCTGCCCGGTCCGAACGATGTCTACGTCTCGCTGGCACAGGTCAAGAAGTACAACCTGCGCAAGGGTGACGCCGTTGTTGGTGCCATCCGCGCCCCGCGGGACGGCGAAAACGCCAACCAGAACAGCCGCCAGAAGTTCAATGCGCTGGTGCGTCTGACCTCCGTCAACGGCAAGCCTGCCGAGGATAACAAGGACCGGGTCGACTTCACCAAGCTGGTTCCGCTTTACCCCTCGGAGCGCCTGCGCCTCGAAACCGAACCGAAGAAGATCGGCCCCCGCGTTATCGACCTGGTGGCGCCGATCGGCAAGGGCCAGCGCGGTCTCATCGTGTCGCCGCCGAAGGCCGGTAAGACGCTGATTCTGCAGTCCATCGCCAACGCGATCACCATCAATAATCCTGAGGTCCACCTCATGATGGTTCTGGTCGATGAGCGTCCCGAAGAAGTCACCGACATGCAGCGCACGGTCAAGGGCGAGGTCATTGCCTCCACCTTCGACCGTCCCGCCGACGACCACACCACAGTTGCCGAACTCGCCATCGAGCGCGCCAAGCGCCTGGTGGAAATGGGAATGGACGTCGTCGTTCTGCTCGACTCGATGACCCGTCTGGGACGCGCCTACAACCTGGCTGCTCCTGCTTCCGGACGTATTCTCTCCGGTGGCGTGGATTCCTCTGCGCTGTACCCGCCGAAACGCTTCTTCGGTGCTGCCCGCAACATCGAAAACGGCGGTTCGCTGACCATCCTGGCCACCGCGTTGGTCGAAACCGGTTCCAAGATGGACGAAGTCATTTTCGAAGAGTTCAAGGGCACGGGCAACATGGAACTTCGCTTGTCCCGCAATCTGGCGGACAAGCGGATCTTCCCGGCCGTGGACGTCAACGCTTCCGGCACCCGTCGCGAGGAGAACTTGCTCTCGTCGGAGGAAGTCAAGATCATGTGGAAGCTGCGCCGGGTCCTTTCCGGACTCGATACGCAGCAGGCGCTTGAGCTCCTCACCAACAAGATCCGGGACACCCAGTCCAACGTCGAGTTCCTGATGCAGGTACAGAAGACGACACTGGGCGCGAAGTCCGACAACGACAAGTAGCTGCCCAGACCGCTCATGATCTCTCCGGTCCCGCAAATGCGGGAGCGGAGAGATCTGGGCGGTTCGTTGTTTAAGCGGCCGGTTGGTGTCTTATCTAGACTTATTGAAGAAGTCGAAAGAGGTTTGAGAAATGTTTGAATCCGTACAGGGATTGCTCGAGGAGCATGCAGAGCTGCAGAAGCGGCTGAGCGATCCGGCCGTGTACGCGGATCAGGGACTGGCTCGCAAGCTGGGACGTCGGTCGGCGCAGCTGAACGGAATCGTCGAAGCATACAACCGCTGGAGCCAGCTGGAGGGCGATCTGGGTGCGGCACGGGAAATGGCCGCCGAGGACCCCGAGTTTGCAGCGGAAGTCCCTGGGCTTGAAGCTGAACTTGAGACGGCGCAGGCGAGACTGCGCCGGTTGTTGATACCGCGGGATCCGGATGATGCACGCAACGTCATCATCGAGGTGAAGGGCGGTGAAGGTGGCGACGAAGCCGCCTTGTTCGCCGGTGATCTGCTGCGCATGTACACGCGGTATGCGGAACAGCGCGGGTGGAAGACCGAGATCATCTCCGCCACCGAGTCCGATCTGGGCGGCTACAAGGACGTGTCGATGGCGATCAAGGGGTCATCCAACGATCCCGCGGAAGGCGTGTGGGCCAGGATGAAGTTCGAAGGCGGCGTGCACCGGGTCCAGCGCGTTCCGGTCACCGAGTCCCAGGGCCGTATCCACACGTCCGCCGCAGGTGTCCTGGTCCTGCCGGAGGTGGACGAGCCGGAAGAAGTCGACATCAGCCAGAACGATCTGAAGATCGATGTCTACCGCTCCTCCGGGCCGGGCGGGCAGTCAGTCAACACCACGGATTCCGCGGTCCGCATCACTCACATCCCCACCGGGATCGTGGTCGCGATGCAGAACGAAAAGTCCCAGCTTCAGAACCGTGAAGCAGGCATGCGTGTGCTGCGTGCCCGCCTGCTGGCGCACCAGCAGGAGCAGATCGACGCAGCCAACTCCGAGACCCGGAAGTCTCAGATCCGGACCATGGACCGCTCGGAACGCATTCGAACGTACAACTTTCCGGAAAACCGCATCGCGGACCATCGCACTGGTTACAAGGCTTACAACCTTGATGCCGTCATGAATGGGGAGCTCGAACCTGTCATCCAATCAGCTATCGAGGCGGACGAACAGGCGCGGCTTGAAGCACTCGGCGAGGATCGCTAGGCACCAGTGAGCGGAGAAACGCTTGCCGAGGCTCTCGCGGAGGCAACTCAGATATTGGAGCGGGCGGGGGTGCCCAGTCCACGCGTAGATGCAGAGCTTCTGGCGGCGCACCTCATGGCGGAGTCCTTGGGCAGGATCAGGTCGCTGGCGCTGACCGGCGCATTGGTCCCGCCGGAGTTCGGCGAGCTCGTGGCGGAGCGGGCGCGCAGGGTTCCGCTCCAGCACATTACGGGCAAGGCGTATTTCCGCCATCTCGAACTGCAGGTCGGACCCGGAGTCTTTATCCCGCGACCGGAGACGGAGACGGTTGCCCAGTACGCCATTGACCGCGCCGCGAAGATCAGGCGTGCCAAGGTTGTTGATCTTGGTACCGGGTCGGGTGCGATCGCGGCGTCCATTGCCCAGGAAGTTCCCGAGGCGGAGGTCTTCGCCGTGGAACTGAGCGACCTCGCCCATGCCTGGGCAGGACGCAACCTGGAGCCGTGGGGCGTGACCCTGGTGCAGGAAGACCTACGTACTGCGCTTGCCGAACAGGACGGGACCTTCGACGTCGTTGTGTCCAATCCGCCCTATATTCCCGCCGAAGCCGTGCCGAGGGACCCGGAAGTGGCCGAACATGATCCGCAGATTGCGCTGTACGGCGGCGGCGCCGACGGTCTACAGTTGCCGGCGGCCACGGCCAGCACCGCCGCACGGCTGCTGAAATCCGGCGGTTACTTCATCATGGAACATGCGGAAGTCCAGGCCGAAGCTGTGTCGCACCTGCTGCACAGCGCCGGGTGCTGGGACGATGTTGCCACAGTCTACGATTTGACCGGACGCGAACGGGCCACCGCCGCCGTCCGGCGGTAGCGCTGCCCCGAAATGAAAGAATGATCCTGTGACCACCACATTCAACTGCACGGACGACGTCGAACGCAGCGAAGGCCTTGCCGCCGCGCAGACGGCGATCGCGTCTAAACAGTGCATTGTCATGCCCACGGATACGGTCTACGGCATCGCCGCGGATGCCTTCTCGCCGCAAGCGGTTGCCACGCTGCTGGCTGCCAAGGGCCGGGGCCGCACCATGCCCCCTCCGGTCCTCATTCCCCGCCCGCAGACCATAGACGGCCTCGCAGTGGACATCGCCGAGGAGGCTCGACGTCTGGCGGACGAATTCTGGCCCGGCGGGCTGACCCTGATCTTCCACGCCCAGCCCTCGCTGACCTGGGACCTGGGTGACACAAAAGGCACCGTGGCGCTGCGGATGCCCGATGACCGTCTGGCACTGGACCTGCTGGCCGTAACAGGCCCGCTGGCGGTCTCGTCGGCGAACCGCACAGGACAGCCTGCCTCGCGGACCGCCGCCGAAGCCCACATGCAGCTCGCAGAATCCGTGGAGGTCTACCTGGAAGATGGACTGCGCGGTGATGCCGAAGACAGCCAGTCCCTGCCGTCGACTATTGTCGATTGCACGTCACAGCCTTTCCGTGTGGTTCGCGAGGGAGCCATACCGGTACACCGGTTGCGCGAAATCGTGCCGGATCTCCTCGGCATTGGGGAGGAACCGGCCGAGATGACGCCGGACCCCGCGGAGACGCCCGGGGAGAGCAGTCAGCTATGAAGATTGGACGTGGCCCGGTCTCCGGTAAGACCGCCAGCAGCGACAAGGTTCTCTGGCTTTGGTCGCAGTTCCTGCTCGATTCATTCGCCTGGATCGTTTCGATCGTCCTGGCCGTCTTCCTGCGGTACGAGATGGTGCTGGATCCCTCGAAAATCCCCGGCATCATTATCCTTTGCGCCATAGCGATCGCCTCACAGTTCGCAGTAGGTTCAGCTTTCGCTCTGTATAAGGGCCGGTATAGTTTTGGCAGCTTCCACGAGGCGAAGCTGCTTGTGATCGTGACGGTGGCGGTTTCGGCCATCACCACGGTTGCCCTGCTGTTCTTTGGCATCTCCATGGGTATTGCCCGTGGTACAGGTATCATCGCTTTCCCATTCGCCTGCCTTTTCATGGCGGCTATCCGCTACCTGAAGCGGATGTACGTTGAGAGCAAGGCCAAACCCGGTGAAGAAGCCGCCCGGACCTTGATCTACGGCGCTGGTTTTGTGGGAAAGTCCATCGTGACCCGCATGTGCAACGACCCGCAGTCGCCCTGGCTGCCTGTCGGCCTGATTGATGATGACCCAGCGAAGAAACACCTGCGGATTGTCAGCGTTCCCGTGCTCGGCCGGATGGAGGACCTGCCGGAAATCGTTGCCCGAACAAATGCCACGGTCCTGTTGATTGCCATAGCGGACATCGATGCGAAGCAAGTCCGCCGGATTTCCGACGCAGTCGCAGGCCTCAACATCAAGGTACTGGTTGTCCCGCCGCTGAAGGACATGCTGACCGGCGGGTCCGACTTTTCCTTCCGTGAGGTGGCAATCGAGGACCTGATCGGACGGCAGCCGGTCGACATCCACGTTGATGAGATCGCCCATTATGTCAAGGGAAAGCGCGTGTTGATCACCGGGGCCGGTGGCTCCATAGGATCGGAACTATGCCGGCAGATCAACGAATTCGAGCCGCGTGAATTGATCATGTTGGACCGTGATGAAACAGGGCTGCAGTCCACCCAGATATCGATTACGGGACAAGGCCTGCTCAACGGCAAAGACACGGTGCTGGCCGACATCCGCGACGCAGCTGCCCTGGAGGAGATCTTCCTGGATCGGAAGCCCGAGGTGGTGTTCCACGCAGCAGCGCTCAAACACGTTTCCCTGCTTGAGCAGTATCCCGAGGAAGCCTGGAAGACCAACATCATGGGCACGTTGAACGTTCTGCAGGCCGCCCGGCTGGCCAATGTCCAGACGTTCGTCAATATCTCTACTGATAAGGCAGCGAATCCGACGACGGTGCTTGGGCATTCCAAACGCGTAGCGGAGAAGATCACGGCGTGGGTGGCGCAGCAGACCGGATTGAAGTACGTTTCGGTCCGTTTCGGAAATGTCCTAGGTAGCCGCGGTTCCGTGTTGCCGCTGTTCAACGAGCAGATCCGCAACGGGGGACCGGTGACAGTGACCGATGCGGAGGCAACCCGTTTCTTCATGACGATTCCGGAAGCGTGCCAGCTGGTCATTCAGGCTGGAGCCATCGGACGCGGGGGAGAGGTCCTGATTCTGGATATGGGAGAACCAGTACGGATTCTCGACGTAGCCCAGCGCATGATCGCGATGTCCGGCAAAGAGATTGACATCGTCTTCACCGGTCTGCGTCCAGGCGAAAAGCTGCATGAAGAACTTATCGGTATCGGTGAAGACGATTCGCGTCCACTGCACCCGAAGATTTCGCATGCTGCCATTGACGCGCTGGATCCGCACCAAATGAGTCTTGAGGAGTGGAAAAACCGACAGCACCTGCCACTGGCCAGTAGCGAGCCGGAGTCGGCCAAATGACCGGAGTGCTTTCAGGTGCTGTTGCCCTCGTCCTCAGCCTGTCACTGCCCCTTGCCCTGAAGCCATTGCTGCTCAAGCTGGGCGTGCTGGACATACCGAACGAGAGATCGTCGCATACAAAAGTAGTTGTCCGGGGTATGGGCATCACCGTGGCGGTCGGCGTCCTTGGCGGGTTGCTCACGGCTGTGCTGACCGGGGCTGCCGTGGATGGTGCGGCAATCATTGGTACTGTGGCCGGTGTTTGTGCAGCGGCCGCTCTGTTGGGCTGGCTGGAGGACTTCCGCGGTGTCGCCATCTCCGTACGCTTCCTGCTGCAGTTGGCCATTGGCGCCGCCGGCACGGCCATTATCGTCGTCCTGACCGATACCTCCTGGTTGTGGATTCCGGTCGGCGCGCTGGCCATTGCGGGCTACATCAATGTTGCGAACTTCATGGATGGGGTAAACGGCATATCGGGCCTGCATGGGCTGGTCGTGGGACTGTTGTTTTCAGTGGCCGGGATGATGTCATCGCTTGACTGGCTGACGGTCTCGGGGCTTGTGGTTGCCGCCGCGTTCGCGGCTTTTCTGCCCTGGAACCTCTCCGGCAGCAACTTCCTTGGCGACGTCGGCAGCTATCTGTTGGGCGCTTCGCTAGCCGTCTTAGGGGCTGCGGGTTTTCTCAGCGGGGTCCAGCCGGAGTATCTGCTGGGACCGGTGACCATCTATCTTGCCGATACCATGACCACCTTGCTGCGACGGATCAGTGCGGGAGAACGGTGGTACGCGGCGCACCGCCAGCACGTCTATCAACGGCTGACCGACGTTGGTCTCAGCCATGTGCAGTCGGCCCTGGTGGTGGCGGTTTGCTCGCTGCTGACCGGTTTGTGCGGACTCGTGGCTGCCGCCAGCAGCATGCCAGGCAAGGCGTCAGCGCTGCTGGTTTGCGCCGCCGTCGTACTTTTTTACCTGCGCTCGCCACGCATCTTCCGACGCCGCGCAGCCGACGCCGCGACCGGGTAGCGTCAGGAGCAGGACATGCATTCACAGGCTGACTTCTATCTCGTGTAGAATTCTTGTCGGCCGGTCTACCGGTCATCATCCCCGCCTGTGCACCCGATCGGACAGCTATGAGCACACATCATTCCAACGGCAACAGTGCCGCTGGCAGTGCCGTACCTGTCTCCGGTCCCACGGCTACGCCATGGCTGAAGATTCTGAAGACATCCTCACTTGGTGCCGCTGCAGCCACTCTTCTGGTGGTAGTGCTGGCGTTCATTGTTGCCGGGGGTGTCGGTGCCCTTAGCGCTGTGCTTGGTTCGGCGCTGGTAGTACTCTTCTTCGCCATCAGCCTTATGATCGGCCATGTTGTTGGGCGGAGAAATCCCTCCGGCGCAATTGGTGCGTTCGTAGCCACCTATGTGCTCAAGGTTGTTGGATTCGGCGCTGCGCTCTTTATTATCGGCACGCCGGACTGGTTGCGAACGACCTGGTTCTTCATTGCTGCCGTCGTCAGTGTTGTGGTGTGGCAGATTGCAGAAGTTTTCGCATTCTCCCGCGTCCGCTACCAGATTTACGACGATCCGGAAGACGGCGGAAGCAGTGCAGCAGGGAAGGAAGCCCGTTAATGTCTGGCAAGAACCCCCGCAATTCAGATCGCGGCAGCAGCAACTCTGGCTACCAGGGCGGCAACACGGTCTTGACCTATATAGTTGGCGGGATCATAGCCTGGGGTTTGATAGGCTGGGGGCTGGACTATCTGTTGAATACCCGGTGGCTGTTTATCGTCGGTGCCCTTCTAGGCGCTGGCGGTGGATATTATCTGGCCCGAAAACACAACCTCACCCGCAGCGCTAAGCGCCGCCATGGGGACGGTCAAGGGAACAACATCTAAATGTCAGAAAACTTCATATGGTGGCGTGCCGAGACGGCAATCCACCCTGAAACGCCCAATGATGGACACTGCAGAGAGGAAACGCGTTGATCGCGCTTGCGCTTCCGGCGGCCGCTAATGAAGGTGGCTTCGTCCCACCGACCCTCGAAGATATGCACCTTCCGGAGATTCTCCCTTGGGCTGCCGAGTACGGAACAGGTTTCGGCAAGCAGATGCTGCTGGTCCTGCTCTCTGTTGCACTGATTGCCTGGTTCTTCCTGGCCGCGTCACGCCGCGGTCAGCTGGTGCCAGGCAAGCTTCAGCACCTGGGCGAAATGAGCTACAACTTCGTCCGCAACTCCGTAGGTAAGGACATCATCGGTGAGCGGGACTACCGGCCGTATGTTCCGCTGCTGTTCTCCCTATTCTTCTTTATCCTGGTAAACAACCTTTTCGGTTCGATTCCTCTGCTTCAGATCCCGACGCCGTCGCATGTCGGCACGGCCTACGCCTTGGCCGGGATCGTTTACATCACCTGGATCGTTCTGGGCCTGAAGAAGCACGGCATCGGATACTTCAAACTTGCCGTTGTGCCAGCAGGCGTCCCGAAGGCAATCCTGCCGCTGATCGTCATCATTGAGATCATCTCCACCTTCCTGGTTCGGCCCGTAACCCACAGCCTCCGTCTTTTCGCCACCATGCTGGCCGGACACTTGATCATCATGCTGTCGGCAGCGGGCTCCGAATTCCTGATCATGGACGCCGACTTCTGGTTCAAGCCCCTTGGCGTTCTTACGATTGCCGGCGGAGTCGGCATGTACATGTTCGAAATCCTGATCCAGGTCCTACAGGCGTATGTCTTCGTCCTGCTGACCGCGATCTACATCCAAGGCTCCCTGGCCGAGGAACACTAAATTTCCCCGCTGGGGAAGCACCTGAACCAAACAACCTGCCCAATGGGCATCTTGAAAGGAAAATAATGGAAGGCAATATCAACCTCGTAGGTTACGGTCTCTCCGCAATCGGCGGTGCCATCGGTGTGGGCCTCGTTTTCGCCGCTTACATCAATGGTGTGGCACGTCAGCCGGAGGCACAGCGCGTGCTGCAGCCGATCGCCTTCTTGGGCCTGGCGCTGACTGAAGCTCTGGCCATCCTCGGTCTGGTTTTCGCGTTCGTTCTCTAGTAGGCAACGCTTACTTTTCAAACCGAGTAGATAGGACGGGTGAGATATGAAACAGGCAGTTATCCTCGCCGCCGAAGAGGGCGTCAACCCTCTAGTCCCTAATATCTGGGAAATCGCGGTAACACTGCTTGGCTTCGCCGTACTTATGTACATCGTCACGAAGTTCGTCGTTCCGGCGTTCGAGAAGACGTATGCAGAGCGCGCCGAAGCTATTGAAGGCGGCATTGCTAAGGCGGAGGCCGCCCAGGCCGAGGCCAGCGCCGCTTTGGATGAATACAAGCAGCAGCTGCTGGACGCACGCACCGAAGCCAACCGCATCCGTGAGGACGCGCGTGCAGAAGGTGCCCAGATCCTCGCAGAGCTGAAGGACAAGGCCGCAGCTGAAGCTAACCGCATCAGCGAGCAGGCGCAGGTGCAGATTGCAGCCGAGCGCCAGGCAGCCGTTACTTCGCTGCGCAGCGAAGTCGGCGTGCTGGCCACCGAACTGGCCGGCAAGATTGTCGGGGAATCCCTCAACGATGACGCGCGTTCCGCACGTGTTGTTGACCGGTTCCTGGCCGATCTTGAAGCTTCGGCTCCGGCATCCCAGAATGCAGGTGCTTCGAGCTAATGGCAGGTGTATCGAGCGAGTCACTGAAAGCGGCACAGCAGGAGCTGGAAGCAAAGCTTCCCACCGCTCCGCTGTCCCTGGCAGAGGAACTCTTTGCAATTCTGGGTCTGCTGGACAGCAATGCCGGACTCCGCCGGAGCCTCACGGACCCGGCACGCAACAGCGAGGACAAGGCACGGCTGGTCTCCCAGCTGGTCGGCGGCAAAGTCTCGGCTGACGCCAGGGCTGTAGCCGAAGGCCTCGCCGCATCCCGCTGGGGCTCTGCACGTGACATTGGTGATGCTCTGGAAACCCTTGCGGCTACCACTGCTATCGCTGTTGCGGAGAGCAAGGGCGCTGGAGTTGACGGACTCGAAGGTCTGGAGAACGACCTGTTCAATTTCATCCGGCTCGTCGAGGCAGATCACGATCTGCAGCGTGCGCTGGTTGAACCGCAGGCATCGGCCGAGGCTAAATCGGCTCTGGCTCTGAAACTGGTCCCGAACGCCGGACCCGAAGCACAGGTCTTGATCCGCCAGGCAGTTACTGCACCGCGGGGGATCAAGCCGACAGCTCTGGTCCGGCGCTTTGTGGAACTGGTTGCCCAGCGCCAGCAGCGTTGGATCGCTAACGTCAGCGTTTCCCGTCCGCTGACCCAGGAGCAGATCTCACGTCTGCAGGCAGGGCTCAATGGGTTGTACGGCCGCGAGCTGAAGATCAATGTCAACGTTGACCCATCACTAGTTGGCGGAGTCCGCGTGCAGGTAGGCGACGAAGTGGTTGATTCCTCGGTCGTCACCCGCCTGTCCGAACTTCGTCGGAAGCTCGCGGTCTAGCACTCTTCCCTTAGGGGAACGGGGAGCTGGAGCCGAAAGCCTCAACACAGACTGATATACACACAGGTCGTCGCCCCCGCGATGATCACAACATAGGAGAGCAGGGACTGCAGATGGCCGAATTGACCATCAACGCCGACGACGTCCGTAATGCGTTGAACGAGTTCGCGGCGTCCTACGAACCGGGCAGCGCCGAACGCGTTGAAGTTGGCCGCGTAACGACCGCCAGTGATGGCATTGCCCGCGTTGAGGGTCTTCCCTCAGCAATGTCCAACGAACTGTTGCGTTTCGAAAACGGCATTCTGGGCCTGGCCCAGAACCTCGACACCCGCGAAATCGGTGTCGTAATCCTCGGTGACTTCACCGGTATCGAAGAAGGCATGGAAGTTCACCGTACCGGTGAGGTTCTGTCCGTTCCCGTGGGAGATAACTTCCTCGGCCGCGTTGTGGATCCGCTGGGTGAGCCCCTGGATGACATGGGCCCCATCGAATCCGAAGGCCGCCGTGCCTTGGAACTGCAGGCACCGGGCGTGACCCAGCGCAAGTCGGTCCACGAGCCGATGCAGACCGGCATGAAGGCCATCGACTCCATGATTCCGATCGGCCGTGGACAGCGTCAGCTGATCATTGGCGACCGTCAGACCGGTAAGTCGGCCATCGCGATCGATACGATCATCAACCAGAAGGCCAACTGGGAGTCCGGCGACGTCAACAAGCAGGTCCGCTGCGTCTACGTTGCGATCGGCCAGAAGGCTTCCACCATCGCTGCAGTCCGCAAGTCGCTGGAAGAGAAGGGCGCGATGGAGTACACCACCATCGTGGCGTCTCCGGCATCCGACCCGGCCGGCTTCAAGTACCTGGCACCGTATGCCGGTTCGGCAATCGGCCAGCACTGGATGTACGGCGGCAAGCACGTTCTGATCGTGTTTGATGACCTCTCCAAGCAGGCTGAAGCCTACCGCGCTGTGTCGCTGCTGCTGCGTCGTCCGCCGGGACGTGAAGCCTACCCGGGTGACGTCTTCTACTTGCACTCCCGTCTGCTGGAACGTTGTGCGAAACTCTCCGACGAACTGGGTGCGGGTTCGATGACCGGTCTGCCGCTTATCGAAACCAAGGCCAACGACGTTTCGGCATACATTCCCACCAACGTCATCTCGATCACTGACGGGCAGATCTTCCTGCAGTCGGATCTCTTCAATGCCAATCAGCGTCCTGCTGTCGACGTGGGAATCTCCGTTTCCCGCGTTGGTGGTTCGGCGCAGGTCAAGGCCATGAAGAAGGTCTCCGGTACGTTGAAGCTGGAACTGGCGCAGTACCGCGACATGCAGGCGTTCGCGATGTTCGCGTCCGACCTCGATGCGGCTACCAAGCAGCAGCTCAACCGCGGTGCCCGCCTGACCGAGCTGCTCAAGCAGGGTCAGTACTCGCCGTTCCCGGTCGAAGACCAGGTTGTCTCCATCTGGGCCGGTACCAATGGCCATCTGGATGAAGTTCCGATCGAGGACATCAACCGCTTCGAGACCGAGTTCCTTCAGCATCTTCGTCACCGCTCGTCGGTCCTGACCACGATCGCGCAGACAAACCTGCTTGAGGACTCCACTGTCCAGGAACTTGATCAGCAGATCACGGAATTCAAGAAGGGCTTCTTCGGGGAAGGCGACAACCAGCTTGTCGGCGCCGGCCACGAAGAGTATGACGCTCTGGCCGAGGAAGCCGTGGATCAGGAAAAGATCGTCCGGCAGAAGCGCTAATTCATTTTCGTTGATTGAGCGGGGTCGAAATCCAGACGCCGTCATGCATAGGAATCGACTTCGCTCAATCAGCGAGGATTAGGAAAGGAAAAGTATGGGAGCCCAGATTCGGGTCTACCGCCAGAAGATTGCTTCGACCACGTCGATGCAGAAGATCTTCAAGGCGATGGAACTGATCGCTGCCTCGCGCATTGGAAAGGCCCGCACCCGTGTGGCTGCGTCACTGCCTTACGCCAATGCGATCACCCGTGCCGTTTCTGCTGTGTCGTCACAGTCGGAGATCGAACACCCGCTGACCACCGAGCCGGAGCAGATCCGGCGCGCGGCCGTCGTGGTTATGACTTCCGACCGCGGTCTGGCAGGAGCGTATTCTGCTTCGATTCTGAAGCAGGCACAGTCTCTGACCGAACTGCTGCGGGCAGACGGCAAGGAAGTGCGCCATTACCTTGTTGGCCGCAAGGCGCAGGCTTACTTTGATTTCCGCAGTCTTCCTTATGAGCAGGTGTGGACCGGCGGCACAGATGCGCCGGCCTTTGAGGTTGCCCGCGAGATCGGCGACGCCGTGCTTGCAGACTTCAACACTGCGTATGAAGAGGGCGGTGTCGACGAGATTCACGTTGTCTACACTCGCTTCAAGTCCATGGTTACCCAGGAGCCGACGGTCATTCGACTGCTGCCCCTGGAAGTCGTGGAGGAAGAGGCTGCATCAGAATCCGATCTGCTGCCGTTGTACGAGTACGAGCCGGAACCTGAGCAGGTACTGGACGCATTGTTGCCGCGCTACATCGAATCGCGCATCTTCGCAGCCATGCTCCAGTCTGCCGCCAGCGAACTTGCCGCCCGTCAGCGGGCCATGAAGTCTGCCGGCGACAACGCTTCGGACCTCATCAAGAAGTACACGAGGCTCCGAAACAACGCCCGTCAGGCGGAAATCACGCAGGAGCTGACTGAGATTGTCGGCGGTGCGGACGCTCTAAGCGCGCCCTGACCTTCGGCGTCGAAGGCGCCTCAGGCAAAAGTAAACTTTAACCCACGCCATCTAACTGAATGAAGTGAGAGAGATGACTGCCCAAACTATCGAGCACGGAACCGGTTCCGTCGGCTCGGGCGCCACTGGCCGTATTGCCCGTGTGATCGGCCCCGTTGTCGACGTCGAATTCCCGGCTGATGCCATTCCCGGCATCTACAACGCATTGACCGCTGAGATCACGCTCAACGGCGACACCCACACCATCACCTTCGAGACCTCGCAGCACCTCGGCGACAACCTCGTCCGTGCCATCTCCCTGCAGGCCACGGACGGTCTCGTCCGCGGTACCACGGTCACCGACACCGGTTCGCCGATTTCCGTGCCCGTCGGCGACGGCGTCAAGGGACACATCTTCAACGTGCTGGGCGAGCCGCTCGACGTTGAAGCCTCGGAGCTGGAAATCAACGAGCGCTGGCCGATCCACCGCAAGGCTCCCAACTTTGCCGATCTGGAAAGCTCCACGGAGATCCTCGAGACCGGTATCAAGGTCATCGACCTCCTCACCCCGTACATCAAGGGTGGAAAGATCGGTCTGTTCGGCGGTGCCGGTGTTGGCAAGACTGTGCTGATCCAGGAAATGATCACCCGTGTTGCCCGTAACTTCGGTGGTACCTCGGTATTCGCCGGTGTCGGCGAGCGTACCCGTGAAGGCAACGACCTCTGGGTCGAAATGGAAGAAGCCGGCGTTCTGAAGGACACGGCCCTTGTCTTCGGCCAGATGGACGAGCCGCCGGGAACGCGTCTGCGCGTGGCACTGTCGGCGCTGACCATGGCGGAATACTTCCGTGATGTGCAGAACCAGGACGTGCTGCTCTTCATCGACAACATCTTCCGCTTCACCCAGGCCGGTTCCGAGGTCTCCACGCTGCTGGGCCGCATGCCCTCCGCCGTTGGTTACCAGCCGAACCTTGCCGATGAAATGGGTCTGCTGCAGGAACGTATTACGTCGACCAAGGGCCACTCGATCACCTCCATGCAGGCGATCTACGTCCCGGCGGATGACTACACCGACCCGGCTCCGGCAACCACCTTCGCGCACCTGGATGCAACCACGGAACTTTCCCGTGAAATTGCTTCCCGTGGCCTGTACCCGGCTGTTGATCCGCTGACCTCGACTTCGCGAATCCTGGATCCGCAGTACATCGGTCAGGCACATTACGACGTTGCCGTCCGCGTCAAGCAGATCTTGCAGAAGAACAAGGAACTGCAGGACATCATCGCCATCCTCGGTATCGATGAACTCGGCGAAGAGGACAAGATCGTCGTGGCGCGTGCCCGCCGTATCCAGCAGTTCCTGTCGCAGAACACCTACACCGCCAAGCAGTTCACCGGCGTGGAGGGCTCCACCGTCTCGATCAAGGACACCGTTGAGGGCTTCAAGGCCATCTGCGACGGCGACCTGGACCACGTTGCGGAGCAGGCGTTCTTCAACATCGGTGGCCTGGACGACGTAGAGCGCCAGTGGGCCAAGATCCAGGAACAGAGCAAGTAAGCCAATGGCTAACGAAGCGGCTGAACTGGAAGTGGAGATTGTGGCGGCGGACCATTTCGTGTGGTCCGGTGCGGCAACTTTGGTCAAGGCTCGCACCGCAGAAGGCGAGATCGGAATCCTGCCCGGCCACTCGCCGGTGCTGGCTATTCTGGCTCCCGGCGAACTGGGGATCAACCCGGTCAACGGCGAGCGGATCAACGTGACCGTGGACGGCGGATTCTTCTCCGTCGACAGCAACCGCGTGGTCATCGTGGCGGATAACGCCACGGTCAATGACCTGGCCACGGCTTAGGTACAGCTAGCGGCGCCAGTGGAAGAAGTCAGTTACACGTTCGCTATTCTGGCGGCACTGTTCCTGCTGCTGCTTCTGGCGCTGCTTGCCTTCGGGGTGCGCCGCTATCAGCTGCGGCGCGCCCTTGGCACTTTTGACGCCTCCATCTGCATGCTGCCTGGCAGCTGGCAGATGGGGGTTTGTCGTTATGCGGACAAACATCTGGAGTGGCTGCGGCTCTTTTCCTTGAGTCCCAGGCCGCGCTACAGATTCCGGCGCAGCGCCTTGGAGCTGCAGGGCTGGCGCCAGCCTACGGAGGCCGAGCGGGCGAAAATCCAACCCGGGGCCATCGTGGTAATGCTTCGCCATGACAAGCAGGAATTACTGCTCGCCATGAGCTTCGATGTTTACGCTGGTTTGTCCTCCTGGTTGGAGGCTGGTCCGGTGATAGGGATCGGTACCTGGCGTTGAAAATGCATTCGCGGCGCGGCTCTCACTGGAGCCGCGCCGCTGTTCTTTACGGAGCGCTCATTAGGATGGGGACTATGGAAGATGTGATCGTCGTCAACGGACCGAGCACCCTGTCGGGGCGGGTTGAGGTGGCCGGGGCGAAGAACAGTGTCTTGAAACTGATGGCGGCCGTGCTGCTGGCCGAAGGCAAGTCCACGATCACCAACGTGCCGAATATCCAGGACGTGTGGATTATGGCGGAGTTGCTGCGAAGGCTTGGCTGCACCGTTGATTACGACGTCGATGCCTCCTGCGTGCACATTGACGTTCCTGCGGAGCCGGCCCATCAGGCTGACTACGATCTGGTCCGTGCTATGCGGGCGTCGATATCGGTGTTGGGACCGCTGGTAGCACGCTGCCACCAGGCAGAGGTAGCGCTGCCCGGGGGAGACGCCATTGGCTCCCGCGGACTGGACATGCACCGCAGCGGCCTGGAGCTGATGGGGGCGGAAATAGTCATTGACCACGGCTATCTTGTCGCGCGTGCGCCCGACGGCCTGCACGGCGCCCACCACAGGCTCCCGTTTCCTTCGGTGGGGGCTACTGAGAACTTGATGATGGCTGCGACCTTGGCGCACGGCATCACGACCATCGACAACGCGGCACGGGAACCGGAGATCTGCGACATCGCCGAGTTGCTTGTGGCCATGGGAGCGCAGATCGAAGGGATCGGCTCACCGACGTTGGTTATCACCGGCGTCGAACGCTTGCGCCCTGTCACGCACCGGACTGTTCCGGACCGGATCGTTGCGGGCACGTGGGCGTTTGCCGCTGCCATGTGCGGCGGAATCGTCGACGTCTGCAACGCGGTGCCGGAACATCTGGCCGTGGTGCTGGACAAGCTTGCCCAGGCTGGCTGCACCATCACGACCCGCGCGGACGGATTTATCGTTGAGGGCAACGGCCGTCCCGCCCCGATCAACGTCTCCACGCTGCCGTATCCGGGTTTCCCGACCGACCTCCAGCCATTCGTTGTTGCCTTGAACGCGGTGGCGGATGGCAACGGTATGGTGACCGAAAACGTTTTTGAGGCGCGGTGGGGCTTCACCTCTGAACTGGCCCGTCTCGGCGCCGTGGTCCGGTTGGATGGACACCATGCCTTGATCAGGGGAGTGCCGCAGCTTTCCGGGGCGCCCGTGGTGGCAAACGACATCCGTGCAGGAGCCGCCCTGGTGATCGCCGGCCTGGTAGCTGATGGCGTGACCGAGGTCCGGGGCGTGGACCATATAGACCGCGGCTATGAGCGTTTCGACGAGAAGCTGCGCACCTTGGGGGCAGCCGTGGCCCGGCAGGGGAGCGAACCGGAGCCCGGCGCGCTGGCCGGCAGGTTGCGTTAACGTCAGAGGTCCCCGGATCTCTCCGGGGACCTCTGTGCAAGTCCGTCGCAGCGGTGCCGCGAGGTGGTATCCGAAATCAGATGACGGTTACGCCGGTGGCCTGCGGTCCCTTGGCGCCCTGCCCGATCTCGAAGGTCACACGCTGGTTTTCATCCAGGGTCTTGAAACCACCCGTCTGGATTTCAGAGTAGTGGACAAAAACATCGCCGTCGGAATCATCCGGGGTAATGAAGCCGAAGCCCTTTTCAGCGTTGAACCACTTGACGGTCCCCTGTGCCATTTATTTCTCCTCATAGTGGAACTTTTTAGCCCGGCACACCTCGTACCGGACCGGGGTCACTCCGTGGAAGACCTCATGCCCGGCTGGTCACCGAAACCGTGAGGAGCTTCACACTCGCAACATGTCCTGCGAGCATGAAAAACACACATACACAAAGACTGCGTTAAGCATCACATACGCAAAAGGGCAGGTCAACGGCCTGTGGGGGCATTCAATCGTTTGTTAAGCAAATGTTCTCCCGTGGTTGTGGGAGCGCCCGTGCCGGCTTTCAAAGTCGATCCGGACAGGCTCAGAACAAGCGGGCTTCGCTGTCGTCAACGCCGCGCATGGCGTCGTAGTCCAAGGTCAGGCAGTCTATGCCGCGGTCCGATGCCAGCACCCGCGCCTGGGGCTTGATCTGCTGGGCCGCGAAGACCCCCTTCACCGGGGCCAGCAAGGGGTCGCGGTTCAGTAGTTCAAGGTAGCGGGTCAGCTGCTCCACGCCGTCGATATCGCCGCGGCGTTTGAGCTCCACGGCCACCGTCGCGCCGGTGGCATCGCGGGCAAGAATGTCGACCGGACCGATGGCGGTCATGTACTCCCGGCGGATCAGGCTGTAGCCCTCGCCGAGAGTGTGGATCTGCTCGGCCAGCAAACGCTGCAGGTCTGCTTCCACGCCGTCCTTGACCAGGCCCGGATCGACGCCGAGTTCGTGGCTGAACTCGTGGAGCTGCTCGTGGATCTGGATGACCAGCCGGTCGTCGCTCTTGGCATGCTGGACGTGCCAGACTTCGGCTACTCCGCCGGCAGCATCCGTTTCGTCCGGAGCCTCGACACGGAGCCTGGCGGGTGGGCTCATCCAGTTCAGCGGCTTGTAGGAGCCGCCGTCGGAATGGATGAGAACGGAGCCATCCGCCTTGACCATCAGCAGGCGTGTTGCCAGTGGCAGATGGGCACGGAGACGGCCGATGTAATCAACTGAGCAGCGGGCAATAACTAAACGCACAGTAGGCCACTTTACGTTAGTTTGTGCAGGCCCCTGTTTGGTGGGGCAGAATTGAGCCATGCCCCGTTCAAACCGTCCACGCCGCCGCACCGCGACGGCGTCACGTAAATGGGCACAGGGCGCCGAGCTTGACCTGGACCGCGCCCGGGCCGGCATCCCGGAACGGCAGAGCGCGCCCGACGGGGAGTGGAACGTGCGGCGGATAACGCCGGGCAGCGCTGCCAAGGACTACACCTGCCCGGGGTGCGGGCAGATGATCCGCCCCGGCGTGGAACACCTGGTGGCATGGCGGCAGGACTCGCTCTTCGGTGCGGAAACGGCGCTGGCCGAACGGAGGCACTGGCACCCGCATTGCTGGAAGACCCGAAGTTTCCGTTACCGCTAGCCGAGGAATTCCCGCGTTAGGCTAGCGCTGGTCTTGCCGGCTAATGATGACCTCCTTGAGCAGCAGCATCACGGCCGCCGCTGCAGGAATCGCCATGAGGGCACCGAGGACGCCCATTAGCAGTCCGCCGGCAATGACGGCGATGACCGCAACGGCACCCGGCACGGCGACCGCGCGCTGCATGATCCGGGGCGAGACGAAGTACGCCTCGAACTGCAGGTAGGCGAAGTAGATGATGGCAAAGAGCACAGCCGTCTGCCAGTCCACGGTGAGCGCCACGAGCGAGACCATGATCCCGGCGATCATGCCGCCCACCAATGGGATGAAGGCGAGCAGTGCTACGAGGAATGCCAGCAACACACTGAATGGAACGCCGGCGATGGACATGGCGATGAAGGCTACCAGTGCGTTGACGAGGGCAACGCAGGCCTGCCCGATCACATAACTGCCGACGCTGCCGGTGATTTCCTCGGCGAGGAACTGGACGCGTTGCCGCCGCGACCTCGGCGCGAGCCGGTAGGCCCAGACCTTCATTGCCGGCAACGAGGCGAGGAAATACAGTGTCAGAACCAGCACGATCAGTGTCCCGAAGGCACCTTGAAAGACCCTGCTGCCGACGCCGAGCACGCCCCCGAAGATGCCGGTGACCGCGTCTGAGTTGGCAAAGAACCTGGCCACTTCCTCATCCACGCGGTTGCGGACCTGGAACCGTTCGTCGATGGATTGGAATACCGGCGACTCCAGGAATTCGTCGACGTATCTAGGCGCGTTGGCCACGATCTGTGTTGTCTGATTGACGATTGTCGGAATGAGCGTGGAGAAGAACGCTGCCAGAAGCCCGGCCAACGCAAGGACGACGGCGACAACTCCGGCCGGCCGCGGCAAGCCCTTGCTCTCCAGCCACCGCACAATCGGATCCAAGCCGAGTGCGATGAAGAGCGCGGCGGTGATCCAACCGAGCAGTTCACCGATGTTGGTGAGGATGAAATACAGCAGCAACGCCATGCCGACTCCGACGGTCGCCATGAAACCGAAGTGGATGGGATGGTGGGCAGCGGTATAGCCGGAGACAGCGGCGGGAGGCGGCGGCTCGACGTCGTCAGCCTCATCAGGTGTCCGGGCTTCCGGTGGCATTTCGAACCGGAGACGCGGCTGGGCGCGCGGAATGGAGGCGCCGATCCGGCCGAGGGCGGTGAGGACGGATTTCCGGCGGGCCTGCGTCGTGGCCGGGACCGGGAGCGCGGCCTCCGGTTCACCGGAGTTGTCGTTGCCCTCGGCATCAGCCGGATTTCCTGTATGCTCCCTCACGCGTACTAACCTGTTTCCCTCAGCCCGCGAACGTAGACGGGATGGACTTTCTCGAAGAGTATCAGCGGTTGCCAGCAGTAACCACGGTGGCAGGGCCGGAACGCCGTTGCCCGGGTGGCGGCTGTCACCAAGAAGGCACTCTAACAGTCTTTTTCGTTACCATAGGGTTATAAAAGCTCGGCCGATGACGAGCGATGACATTTCTACCCGCGGATTGACCCTGTCCTGCCGCGGTTTGACGCGGGCGTCATGCCCCGCAGCGACGATTGATAGGTATTTTTGTGCGTTTGAAAATTGCAGTTGCCCTGATTGCAGCCGGCCTCCTCGCCGTGGTGCTCGGAATCGCGCTGCGAACCGTCTGGGCACCTCCCGAGACAGTTTCCGCGAACTATTCAGCGGCTGAATCAACGGCACCGGTAACGGTGATCGAGCCCGGCGTACTGGGCGTGGATGATGAACGCGTGGACATCACGGTTGAAGGCGAGGGAGAGTTCTTCCTGGCGGTGGGCCGTGCCGGCGACGTCGACGCCTGGGTCGGCGAGGCCGCGCATACTTCAATTTCCGCCATAGAAGACGGACAACTGCAGGGCACCGCCGTAGAGGGAGACGCCAAGGTTCCCAACCCCGCAGGATCGGACCTGTGGGTCAGCGAGGAGACCGCCGAGCAAAGCACCGAGCATCGGTGGATTGCGCCGGCCGAGGGCGAGTGGTCGATCCTGCTGGCCGCGGACGGTACCAAGCCCGCCCCCACGAACGTGACGGTTAGCTGGCCGAACGACACCTCTTCTCCCGGGAGCATCGCCCTGATCATTATCGGCGCGCTGCTGGCAGTGCTCGGACTGGCCATCGGCATCATTTCCCGCCGCGGCGGCGGAGCTGCCCCGGCCGGTGGGCCGGGTAACCGGCCGACCGACAGCCTAAATGAGACCGCAACTGTCGGCGGCCGCCGTGTGGCAGCAGGGGGCGGCCAGCGTGACTCTGCCGGAACGGCTGAATCGCGTGCCGTTACACGTCGTTCCGGCGCCGGCGCCTTGGCCGTCGTGCTCGCCGCAGGAACAGCGCTGACCGCGCAGGTCCTGCCGGCGCACGCCAGCGAGCCCGCCGCTTCGCCCGAGACGGCAGCGGCCGGCTACCCCGTCGTGCTGGACGGGCAGTTGAACCGCATTATGGATGCCGTGGCCGGAGCTGTCACCGCGGGTGACGCTGCTCGCGACGCCGGCGAACTCAACGCCCGGGTCGGCGGCGCAGCCCTCGCACTGCGCGAGGCCAACTACAAGGTGCGTGCGGAGAACGGCGATGTGGCTGCACCCGTGCCCGTTGCCGCCGATCCGGTTCTGACCTCCATGGTCGACAGCGGCCCGGAGTGGCCCCGAACCGTTGTGGCGGTGACTCGGGGCGACGACAACCCGGTTCCGCAGGTAGTGGTGCTCTCGCAGGCAACGCCGCGGGAGAACTACAAGATGATTCACGCCGTGCAGATGCTGCCCGGTACAACCTTCCCCCAGGTCTCCACCGAAAAGGGAGGGTCCCCGTCGGTGCCGGCCGACAGCAAGGACGGCCTGCTGCACGCGCCGCAGGAGGCCCTGGACCTGCTGGCCGGCTACCTGACGGACGGCAAGAACAAGGAAGCCGTCGCGGAGAATACGTTCGCCGAACAGATCACGTCCTTCCAGAAGGATCAGGTCGCGTCCAATGACAATGCGGAGATCTCCTTCAGCCGCAGCGTCGACGGAAAGTCCGTACGGGCGCTCAAGACCGCCGACGGCGGTGCCATGGTCTACGGCTACATGCGCAACGTCATGAGCAGCGTTCCTTCGGAGCCGGGAGCCACCGTCGGACTCTCTGAAGAGTTTGCGGCGCTGGCCGGGGAGAAGTCCACCACGAAGGGCGTGGACGTAACTTACGGTGAGTCCGTAGCCATCTATGTTCCGCCGGCAGGATCGAAGGAGCCGATCACCGTTATCGGCGTGGCCCAGGACCTGGTGGATGTCCGCCTGAAGTAAGACCGAACACCGGCCCACAGAATTCGGAAGGCCCCGAGGATCCGTATTAGTGTGATGTCATGAGCATTCCAGCTTCAGGGCAGGGCCCTGCGCCGTCATCCCTCAATCTCCGCGGAGCCGTGGATCTGTCCGCGCTCAAGCGGCCGCAGCAGCCGGCGGGCAACGCGCCCGGTTCGGCGGCGCCCGCCGGTCAGGACGGCAACGGCGCCCGCGTGCCTTACATCGTGGACGTCAATCAGGAGAGCTTCTCTTCCCTGGTCCAGCTTTCCGCGCAGGTTCCGGTGATCGTGGAACTCACGGCCGGATACAGCGATCTCGCCCAGCAGTTGTCCGCCGTGTTCAAGAAGGTGGCGGACGAATACGCCGGCCGGTTCATTCTGGCGCGGGTTGACGTGGAGGCCAGCCCCGGCATCGGGCAAGCGTTCCAGCTGCAGAGCGTGCCTGCGGCCGTGGCCTTGCTGAAGGGCCAGCCCATTCCGTTGTTTCAGGGCCTCGCCAGCGAAGAGGAACTGCGCTCGTTTGTCGAGGAACTGCTCAAGGTGGCTGAAGCCAACGGAGTGACGGGGCGCGCCGGTTCTGCCGACGGCCAGGAGGAGGCCCCGGCCGAACCGCCGCTGCCGCCTCTGCACCAGGAGGCGTTCGACGCGATCGAAGCCGGCGACTATGCTGCCGCTGCCGCCGCCTACCGCAAGGCGCTGGCCGAGCAGCCTGCCGATAACGAAGCTAAGACCGGGTTGGCGCAGGTTGAACTGATGCAGCGCCTGGAGGGTGCCGATGGCGCAGCTATCCGCGCCGCCGCGGCGGAGAACCCGGATGATCTTGCAGCACAGCTGGCGGTGGCGGACCTGGACGTCTCCGGCGGCCATGTCGAAGATGCGTTCGCGCGGCTGGTCAAGTTTGTCGCGCGGACCGCGGGCGATGATCGCGAAGCGGCACGCGCGCGCCTGGTGGACTTGTTCGAGGTTGTCGGAGCTACGGACCCACGGGTTTCCAAAGCCCGTCAGGCCTTGGCCCGGGCGCTCTTTTAAAGGCGGGCCCGGTGGCTGCCGACGCAACAACCGGACTGTTCAGTCCGATAGCGCTGCGGGGTCTGGAGCTGGCGCACCGCGGATGGGTGGCACCGATGTGCCAGTACTCCGTGGACGGCTCGGATGCCCCGGGAGTGCCCAACGACTGGCATCTGATGCATCTGGGCCAGTTCGCGGTCGGGGGAGCAGCACTGATCCTGACCGAAGCCACGGCGGTAAGCGCCGCAGGGCGCATCAGCGGCCGCGACACCGGCATCTGGACCGACGCGCAGGCAGATGCTTGGAGCCGGATCACGGAATTTGTGCACCGGCACGGGGCAGCGGGTGCGAAGATCGGCATTCAGCTCGCCCATGCCGGCCGTAAGGCGTCTACCTACTGGCCTTTCGCCGTCGAACGTGGAAGTGTCCCACGCTCGGAAGGCGGCTGGCGGACCCTCGCCCCGACCAGCGAACCGTTTGGCGGACTGGACGCACCGGAGGCCCTGGATGAAGACGGAATCCAGCAACTCATTACGGACTTCAGGGATGCGGCAGCGCGTGCCGTCTGGGCCGGTTTCGACACCATCGAAATTCATGGTGCCCACGGCTACCTGCTGCACCAGTTCCTCAGCCCCCTGGTCAATAACCGGGACGATGCCTGGGGAGGATCCGAGCTGAAGCGGTCAAAGCTGCTGCTTGCGGTCATCGACGCAGTCCGCGGGGCGATCCCTGATGCCATGCCGCTGCTGCTGCGTGTTTCGGCCTCGGACTGGGCCCCGGGCGGGCTGGACCCCGAGTCGGTTTCGCGGATCGCGGCGGCCGCGCGTGAGCACGGAGTGGATTTCGTCGATGTTTCCAGCGGTGGGGCCGTACCCGGTGTCCGCATTCCGCTGGCTCCCGGTTACCAGGTGCCCCTCGCAGCAGAACTCCGGCAGCGGACGGGCCTGCCCGTCGGCGCGGTCGGGCTGATTTCCTCGGCCAGGCATGCCGACCGCATTATTTCCGACGGCGATGCCGACGCCGTCCTGATCGCGCGCGCCGCCCTGCGTGACCCGCACTGGTGGCAGCGCGCCGCAGTCGAACTCGGCCATGATCTGCCCTGGGCCCCGCAGTACGAGCGTGCCGCCGTGAGGGAAGATTTTTAGTCCTTGCGGATGATGTGAACAGGGAACCTGCGTTGTTACCGTGGGTTCATGACATCCCCCGACGCCTGGCCGCCTGCCGATTCCGGCACGGCTTCTCCTGCGCCATCTGACTACTCCGAGCCGGTCCAGCAGGCCGAGGCAGCCGCAGTTCCGCCGCGTGCACCGGCGCTGGCCGTCCGCGGTCTGGCCAAGCGCTTCGGCGGGAAGATCGCCGTCAACGGCGTGAACCTGGATGTGCCGGCAGGATCCTTTTACGGCCTGGTGGGGCCCAACGGCGCGGGCAAGACCACCTCATTGTCCATGGCAACGGGATTGCTGCGTCCCGACTACGGCCAGGCCTGGGTGCACGGTATCGATGTGTGGGCCCAGCCGCTGGAAGCCAAGCGGCTGATGGGAGTGCTGCCCGACGGCGTGCGGCTTTTTGACCGGCTGACCGGTGAGCAACTGGTCACCTACGCGGGCCTGCTGCGCGGGATGGACCGGGAGACCGTGGCCAGCCGGGTGGCGGACTTGCTGCGGGCGATGGACCTGACCAATGACGCAGGCACGCTGGTGGTGGATTACTCGGCGGGCATGACCAAGAAAATCGCGCTGGCTTCTGCATTGATCCATGCGCCCAAACTTCTGGTGCTGGATGAGCCCTTCGAAGCGGTGGACCCGGTGTCGGCGGCCAACATCCGCGACATTTTGCACGATTACGTGGACTCCGGCGGCACCGTGATCGTCTCGAGCCACGTGATGGACCTCGTCCAGCGCATGTGCGACCATGTTGCCGTCATCGCTAACGGCAACGTGCTGGCGGCCGGCACTGTGGACGAGGTCCGGGCCGGCGCCAGCCTCGAGGACCGGTTCGTGCAGTTGGTCGGCGGCCGGAACCAGGCGGAGGGGCTCGAGTGGTTGCGCACCTCGTAAGGCTCAAGCTGACCCTGTTGCGCAACGGCTTCAAGCGCAGCCCCTGGCAGTTGGTCGGTGTCATCCTGGGCGGCCTCTATGCGCTGGGTGTCCTGGTGCTGCTCATCGCCGGGCTCATCCTGCTGGCTACGCACGAACCGGGGATAGGGCGGATGGCCGTCATCCTCGGCGGTGCGGCAGCGTTCCTGGGCTGGGCGCTGATCCCCATGGTGGCCACCGGCGTCGATATGACATTGGATCCGGCCCGTTTTGTCACGTTCGCCGTGCCCATGCGCCAGCTGCTGCTGGGACTGGCCATCGGTGGCGTCATAGGAATTCCGGGCCTGGTCACCTTGC